>VGAC01000010.1 GCA_016870865.1 Actinomycetota bacterium | reverse complement strand
TGACGAAACTGCGGCGCAACCCCGTCGAAACGTTTGCCAGCGTTGATTTCTTCTCAGGTGAGCCATTCGTCATTGACGGCTGAAGTGGAACATCCGTCCCTCGTCGGGTTGACTGTTCCCATGACCACGCTCGACGAGTCAACCTCGACCTCACAATCCATCGCCGGCCGTGTGGCCGAAGTGCGTGCGAACTACCGCAGCGGCACCACGCGGCCACTCGACTGGCGCCGCCGGCAACTCCAAGCCATGGTGCGGATGCTCAAAGAGAACGAGGCCGAGTTTCAGGCGGCTCTGGCGAACGACCTGGGTAAACCCGTCGCCGAGGGCTACATCAGCGACATCGCCTTCGTGGTCTCCGAGGTGAAATTGATGCTCAAGAACCTCGAGCGCTGGAACAAGCCTCGCCGCGTTGGGACACCCCTCGTTGCGATGCCCTCGCGCTCACGACTGGTCCCCGAGCCACTGGGTGTGGTGCTCGTCATCGCACCGTGGAACTACCCCATCCAGTTGCTACTCGTGCCCGCGGCCGGTGCCATAGCCGCCGGAAACGCCGTCATCATGAAGCCATCGGAGGTCTCCTCGGCAACCTCTGGTGTGCTCGCTCGTCTCGTAGACAAGTACTTCGACCGATCCGCGATCGCACTGGTCGAGGGGGGCGTCCCCGAGACAACGGAACTTCTCGACCAGCATTTCGACCACATCTTCTACACCGGCAACGGATCCGTTGGACGCGTCGTCATGGCCGCGGCAGCAAAGAATCTCACCCCGGTCACTCTGGAGCTTGGCGGCAAAAGCCCCGTCATCGTCGACGACAGCGCGAACATCGAAGTTGCGGCGCGTCGCATCGCGTGGGGCAAGTGGCTGAATTCGGGCCAGACGTGCGTCGCCCCCGACTACGTCCTCGTCGATCGCAAGGTCGAGTCACGTTTCATCGATGCCCTCCACGCGGCCATTTCCGAGTTCTACGGCGACAACCCACAGACCAGCGAAAGTTACGGCCGCATCGTGTCTGATCGTCACTTCGACCGCCTGACCTCGATGCTCGGCGACGGGTCGGTCGCCATCGGCGGCCAGCACGACGCCGCAGACAGGTACATCGCCCCCACCGTTCTCGTCGATGTGCGCCACGATTCACGCATCATGGCCGAAGAAATCTTCGGACCCATCCTGCCGATCATTCCCGTGGCGTCGGTCGACGAAGCCATCACATTCGTCACCGAGCGCCCGCACCCGCTGGCGCTCTACGTGTTCTCCGAGCGCAAGGCCGTGGTCGATCGCGTCGTCAGCCGGACCACGGCGGGTGGTGTGACGGTGAACGGCACGCTGTTGCACCTCACAAACCCGAACCTGCCGTTCGGCGGCGTGGGCGAAAGCGGCATGGGTGGCTACCACGGTGAATCGAGCGTGCGTCTCTTCCAGCACCGTAAGCCGGTGCTGTCACGCGGTACGCGCATCGACCCGAAGATCGCCTACCCTCCATACACCGAGAAAAAGCTCAAGCTCTTCCGAAAAATTCTCTGAGAGCATGATCGACCCGAAACTCAAACGTGCCCTCGGTCAGGCAGTAAAGGGCGTTGAGATCGTCGCGGCCAGCCACAACGGCGTCATCCGTGCCTACACCTCGCACTGGGTGACACAGGTGTCGTTCGAGGAGCCGATCATCATGGCCAGCGTGTCACCCAAGCACGACACCTACCCACTGTTGATCGCAAGCGGCGCATTCACGACGTCTTTCCTCGCCGGTGACCAGGTGCACATCGGCCAGTACTTCTCGTATCCGGGCCGCAAGTTCCACTACATCGCCGACGAATACCTGGTCGAAGAAAACGGTCATCCCGTGGTGAAGAGTTGTCTCGCATGGGTGCATGCCGAAATCTTCGAATCAAAGACGATGGCCGACCACGAGCTGCTCTTCGCCCGCGTCACCGACTACGGCTACGGGCGACTGAAGGATGCACCTCTCGTATACTCTTCGCGACATGGCTGGCGCGTTGCCAACGACAAGGCACGTGCGCCGGGCGAAAGCCCTCGCGACGAACTCCTCGCACGCCTCGCCGCAGCGGGTTTCGATGCGCCGGCCGACGACACGAGTAGCGACGACTAGGCGACTCCTCGCGGCCTGCATCGTCACCGTCGAGCCTGATTTGTCACTGCGGTGGAGCGGTGTGGTTGCCGCCACTGCCGAACTCGCCGAGTCGATCGCCGGCATCATTCGCTGGACGACGAAGAACGAGTAACCGTCCTAGTCGCAGCAGCTGTCGCGCCAACCGCACGACTTGCACTTGAAATGTGCATGCTCGGGAATCAGTCCGTGGCCGCACAACGGACATTCGGGAAACGTGCCGAACCGAGAACGACAAGTGTCGAAGTTCGACGGGTCAAAGCCCTGAGCCGGTGACGACGAGGCCACGTTTCCTGTCGGATCCATTCGGACATTGTGGCTTGTGGTGCACAAAGGATCGAGGATCTACACCGTGGCGCGCGCCGGCCCGCGCGCCGATGAGATCCAGACTGCAACCACCACCATCAACATCGCCAGGACCAGGGAAAACATCGACAGCACGTGGTAGCCGACGGCCTTGCGAATGAACCCACTCGAGAATCCTGCCACCCCGCCGAAGAAACTCATCGACATGTCGGCAACACCCTGCACCGCCACACGCGAATCGTCACGTACCGATTCGATCAACAGGCTCGACCCGCCGATCAGGCCGAAGCTCCACCCCACCCCCAACAACCACAACGCGGGAAACAGCAACAGATAATGGTCGCCCGACAAAGCCGAGAACGCCGTCGCGAGAACCAACAACACCCCACCCAGGCGAATCGATGCCTGACATCCGTGCTTGTCGCTGTAGCGCCCCACCCACGGGCTGAACGCATACATACCCGCGATGTGCAGTGAGATGATGTAGGCATTCACCGCTTCGTGACCGTGGAACTTCAGGTGCACGGGAGTCATCGTCATGACGGCAACCATCGTCATTTGCGACACCACCATTGCGAACACCGCTACGCGGCCATTCACCGTTTCGAAGGCCGCCGAGTACGCCTCGCGAATCTTCAATTGCGGAACCTGACCAACGGATTCACCACGCACTTCACGTGCCAGGAACAGCGGATCCGGCTTCAGACGTACCGCCACGTTGACCAGCGACACGATGAAGAACGCGGCAGAGAACACCCATGGTCCCGTGTACTTGTGCCACCCGAACAACTCTTCACCGGCCCACTGTGCGGGCTGCACCAGGACCGGCCCCAGCACCGCGCCGAACGTTGAGGCGAACAGGATGCGGCTCATTGCTGCTCCGCGCTTGTGGGGTGTCGCCAAATCGGTCGCTGCGTAGCGGGACATCAGGTTCGATGCCTGACCCGAGCCGTAGATGAACAGACCCACGATGAAGACCGGCAACGACTTCGCCTCGGCCCCAGAGCCGGCAATCAAACCACCGACGATTGCCATCGCGTATCCGGCACCCAGCCCGTACCGCCGGCCCCTGCGGTTCATCACCCGCGCCAAGACCTGCGACATGAACGCCGTTCCCGTCGTCACCGTCGCCGTGGCAATGCCGCCCCACGGCGTCGACTGACCAAGGATGTGCTGCACAACATACGCACCAACCGTCACCGCCGACGACAAAGCCGCCGCGGCCGCCAACTGGCCCAGCACCAACACGCGCAGCGTGCGCCGCTGGACCTCGTCAACCGCTGGCGCCCCACTCACCAGCGACAGTGTCTCACACCCGATTGACCTCGGAACTCCCATCGCACACCCCTGGTCTATTTTGAGAATATGGAAGTTGTCTCAGTCGTGGTCGGGGTCGCTGCTCTTGGGGCTGTGGCCCTGTTGCTTGTCGGCCAGAGGCGCGCCCAGCAGTCGGCGCCGGTTGCGGTGGTGCCACCCACCCCGGTGATCGACACGGCGGCGTTGCGGGCCGAGATGTCGGCGGAGCTGGCGCGAACGGTGACCGAAACGGTGAACGCGTCGCTGGCGGGTGCCATGCATCAAATGAGCGAGCGAGCGCGTCTTGATCGCGAGGAGTCCATCAAGATGGCGGCCGAGAAGATCGCGGTGTCGGGTGGCGAGCAGCTGGGTGCCCGGGCCGAGGTCATCGACACGACGTTGAAGACGTTCGTTGGGCAAATGGGCCAGCGTCTCGATGCGTTGTCGACCGAGCTGCAACAACTGCGCCAAATCAACAACACCCAGTACGACAGTGTGGGCAAGGCCGTCGAGGCATTGGCACGACGCACCGACAACCTCAGCGAGATTCTGTCGAGTTCGCAAAAGCGCGGCCAATGGGGCGAGCGCGTGGTCGAAGACATGTTGCGTGCGGTGGGGTTCATCGAGGGTGTGAACTATTCAAAACAAGACGTGAACGTGGTTGGTGGCCGGCCGGACTACAAGTTCTTGATGCCGCCCGACCGCGTCCTGTTCATGGACGTGAAGTTCCCGCTCGACCGCTATGCCGACCACTTCAACGCCGACAACGATGCACTTCGTCAACAGGCCAAGGAAGATTTTGTGAAGGCGGTGAAGGGCCACGTCGACACCCTGGCACGTCGCGACTACACGCTCAACGCCAAGGAAGAGGCCCTTGACTACGTGCTCATGTTCCTTCCCAACGAAAGCATCAGCGGCTTCGTTCACGAAGCCGACCCGGGAATGATCGACTATGCACTGGCCAAGAAGGTGGTGTTGTGTTCACCGCTGGCGCTGTATTCGTTCTTGTCGGTGATCCGCCAGGCAACAGACAGCTTCCACACCGAACAAACTGCAGCGTCGATCATGCAGCAGATCGCCAAGTTCAACAAGGAATGGCAGAACTACGTCAAGGCTGTCGACGAGGTGAAGGACACGTTCCAAAAGCTCACCGACAAGGTCGACAGCATCGGCACCGACGGCACACGCTTCAAGAAGTTGAACGTACCGATCAAGGCCATCGAAAAAATGCGTACCAAGCAGGGCATCATGGAACTTGCTGCGGGCGACGATGGCGAAGGGTTGCCCCTCGACGACGAGTGACCACGGCACCACCCGAGACTCTCGAAGCTCAGGTTGTGGCACCCCAGAATTCGATCAACTGTCGTGCGGCAGTGGCAGGGTCCTCGATCATCCACCAATGACCCCGACCGGCCAGTTCGATCGTCGTGGCATACAGCGAACGGGCAATGTCTCTCGCCATTTCGGGCGTACCCGCATAGGTATCAGCCGTGGGGATAATGACCGCACCGCGGGGAAGTTGCATCGAGGCCAGCCGTGCGCCAAGGTCGCACATGGCCGGCTGGGCTGCCGACCGGTAGAGCGCGAGAATGCACCGCCCCATCTCTTGGTTGACATGCATCGAGACGTCACCCGCAATTGATTGGTTCATTCCAAGACCTTCGAGGACCCCAGCCAGGTCGGCCTTGTCCATGTGCGTCAGCAAGCCAACCGACTCTTCGCCAACTCCGGGCGTCTGCCATGCCTGTGCCGCGTCGTGCCACACGTAGTTGGTGTGCAGCAGTCCGCCGCAATCGGCAGCCCACGAGGAGAACAAGTCCGGACGGCGTGCGAGTGCCCCGTACACATGACCCGCGCCCCAGTCGTGGCCGACGATGTCGGCGGGCTCACCGAGACGTTCGACCTCATTGATCAACCATTCGGTGTAGGCGAGCTGCGTCGCCGTCCACTGCGGTGGGGTTGACGACCCGAATCCGGGCGGTGACAGCAAGACGACGTCACTGAGCCCACCCTCTTTGAGTTCGTCGGCAATCGGTTGCCAGATTGCCGACGTCTCGGGGTTCCCGTGAACGAACACCTTCACCTTCGACTCATCTCCCACCCGGCTTCACGGCGACGAACTGAACCGTCGAGCTCTGGCCCGAATGAGACCGACCCTCGACGATGCTGCGGTCGACCGCTCGGTGGACCTCCCACGACCAGCCGACAAAGTCGGATTCAAGTTCTCCCAATTCGACCGTGATGTCGTTGCTCTGCGGGCCGCCGACACCGCGACCGATGTTGGCTTCATTGTACGACTCGAGAACAAAGCGACCGCCGGGTCGCAGTGCCGCCCTTACGTTGGCGTGCACCCTGCGCCGAAGCTCGGACGGCTCGTGGCAGAAGATCGACACAACGTTGTCCCACTGCTCGTCCCCCATGTCGAAGGTGTCGAGGTCACCGACCCGTGCATCGATGACGACGTGGCGGAGCCGGGCAAGTTCTCTGGCCTTTGCGACCCCGACCGCACTGAGGTCAACCGTGGCGATTCGATGGCCTTGCTGCGCCATCCACACGCCGTTGCGACCCTCACCGTCACCCAACATCAACGTGTCACCTCTCGTCAGCGTCGGTTCGACGTCAACGAGGAAGTCGTTCGGCTGATCTCCGAACGCAAAACCCTCGCCACCGTATCGCTCGTCCCAGAAATGGCTACTCGAGGTGTCGACCCCCATGTGACGGAGGCTATTTCCCCACGAAGAATTCGCGCAGGCCCGAGGCCATCTTGGCCCGAACCGACTTACCCGACGGCAACATGTCGACCATCGTGATGGAGGTGTGGATGTGTCCACGCGCCTGGATGCGCTTGACCTGCACACCGGCTTCGCTGAGCGCACGTGCGTACGCGTTTCCCTCGTCTCGTAGCGGGTCGAATTGGCCGGTCACGATCATTGCTGGAGGCAGGTTTGCGAGGCTTTTCGCGAGTAGCGGTGATGCCTTGACCTGCTTGCGGTCTTCGGTGCTTGCGTAGTGGTTCCAGAACCACTCCATGACGTTCTTCGTCAGCACGTAACCCTCGCCGTTCTCGTCGTAGGACGCCGACTGTCGAGACCCGTCGGTGACGGGTGTCAGCAACAACTGCCCACACAAAGCGGGGCCACCGTTGTCGCGCGCCATCTGGGCGACAACGGCTGCGAGATTGCCACCGGCGCTCCAACCCGCGACGGCAATGCGATCTGCACTGCCACCGAGCTGCCGTGCGTTGCCGGCGACCCACTTGAGCGCCTCCCACGCATCGTCGACGGCCGCGGGGAAACGCGCCTCGGGTGCGTGGCGGTAATTCACCGAAATGATCATCACATCGGCCCGCTCGCACAGATCGCGGCACATCGGGTCGTCGGATGTGTGGCTGCCAAGAACCCAACCGCCACCGTGGTAATACACGACGATCGGGTGCGGGCCCTGCGATGCCGGACGGTAGATGCGGTACTCCAAGTCACCCGCGGCACCCGGGAAGGTGCCGTCGACGATCTCGCCGACGTCGGGCCCGGGTGCACGCATCGTTGCGGACGCGTCCATGAAGCCGCGCGCCTCGGCGGGTGACATGGCTTCAATGGGTGGAAGTTCGAGCATCGCCATGGCATCGAGCATCATTTCGACATCGGGCTGCATGAGGCGCACCGGACCGGGATTCATCTGGTGTTTTCCGTTCCCCTGCATCTCGAAGCCCACGAATCCACCCTGCAAGGCCTCGGTACAGATACGCCGATAGCGACCGACGCCCCCGATGTACGGGAAGAGAACACGTGGCTTACCGGGAACGTTGGCACCCATGTACCACGAGTTCGTGTCCTGGAAAAGCGTGATGTCCGCGCAGTCGGTGCAGTGCACGCGCCAGTCTTCTTCGGCCTCGGGCATCGGCTCGATCGTGTCGAAGCCCTTTGCTCTCATGTCCAGGAGAGCGTCGCGAATCCACTCGACGTGCTGTTCGATCGAGACCATCATGTTCGACAGCACCGACGGGCTACCCGGGCCCGTGATCATGTAGAAGTTGGGGAAGCCCACGGTTGTGAGTCCGAGGTAGGTGAGCGGTCCGCTCTCCCATTTCTTCTTGAGCGTTATGCCGTTCTTTCCGGTGATGTCGACATTGACGATTGCTCCGGTCATCGCATCGAAACCGGTCGCATAGACGATGGCGTCGAACTCTTGGGACTCACCCGCGAAATCGATGCCGGTCTCGGTGATCGAGGTAATCGGCTTCTTGCGGATGTCGACAAGGCGCACGTGGGGCATGTTGAAGACCTCGAAGTAATTCGTGTCCATGCACGGCCGCTTGGTGCCGTAGGCGTGGCCCCGAGGGCTCAGCGTCTCGGCTGTTTCGGGGTCCTTCACGACTTCATGAATCTTCGAACGCATGAAATCACACACAACTTCGTTTGCGGCGCGGTTGATGCCGACGTCGCTGAACGTGGCACCGATCTGCAGCAGTTCTCCCTTTTGCCACGACTTCTCGAGCATCGAGAACGCTTCTTCACGCGACACGGAGAGCGCCGAGACCGTTGCCATCTCCATCGGCACGCCGGTCGGCGACATGCGCGCCTCGCTCTGATAGGCGATGCGATCGGCCTTCAGGCGGGCGCGGCGATCGGCTGGCTGCGGTCCGTTCTGCGCGGGCATCGAAAAGTTCGCGGTCCGCTGAAAGACAACGAGCTCCTTCGCCTGCGCAGCGATGTGCGGCATCGACTGAATGGCTGACGAACCCGTGCCAATCACGGCGACACGCTTGCCCGTGAAGTCGACCTCCTCGTGGGGCCAACGACCCGTCACGTACACATCACCGGTGAAGCGATCGGTGCCCGAAATGTCGGGGTCCTTGGGCACGGAGAGACAGCCCGTGGCCATCACATAATGACGGCTGGTGATGGTTTCCCCCGTCGACGTATGGATCGACCACTTTTTCGCCGCGTCGTCCCATGCCGCTTTCTCGACACGCACCTCGAAGTCGATACCCGAGTAGAGATCATGCTTCTTCGCCACGAACTGGGCGTAACGCAGGATTTCGGGCTGGGCTGCGTGCTTTTCCGACCACTGCCACTCCTCGAAAAGCTCCGGATCCCAGGTGTACTGGTAGTCCGTCGTGGCAATGTCGCAACGGGCGCCGGGATAGCGGTTCCAATACCACGTGCCACCCACGTCGTCGCCGGCCTCCAGCACACGCGACGAAAAGCCGTTCTGGCGTAGTTCGTGCAACAGGTACATGCCGGCGAAACCGGCACCCACGACTACGACATCGACATTACTTTTGGCCATAGCCCAAGCCCCCTTGGCCGATCGGTCCAACTGCTCCGACGATAGTCGGGGCAACAGAGTTCATCCGAGGCCAGCCCCAAACAAGCCTCAGTAGGCTCGCAAACGTGAATACCCCCCACACCAACACCGGCCTTGCGGTCGAAGCGAGTGGCATCGTCAAGCGGTACGGCGAAGTGACGGCCCTCGACGGCCTTGACCTCGCGGTGCCCACGGGAACCGTGCTCGGGCTTCTCGGGCCCAACGGCGCAGGCAAAACGACCGCCGTATCGGTGCTGACCACCCTCATTTCCCCCGACAGCGGTTGGGCCAGGGTCGCGGGACTCGACGTGGTTGCCGAACCCCAGCGGGTCCGCTCGCTGATTGGATTGTCGGGCCAGTACGCCGCCGTCGACGAGCACCTCACCGCAACAGAGAACCTGGAAATGATCGGTTGTCTCTATGGCATGACGCGGCGCGAGGCCCGAAAGCGCGCCGAGGACCTGATCGAGCAGTTCCGGTTGACCGACTCGGCACACCGGCCTCTCAAGACGTTTTCGGGCGGCATGCGCCGTCGTATCGACCTGGCCGGTGCGCTGTTGGCCGATCCGCCCGTGCTGTTCCTTGATGAACCCACAACGGGCCTCGACCCTCGTAGCCGCGGTGAACTCTGGGATGCCATTCGCAACCGCGTGGCTGATGGAACGACCGTCGTGCTAACGACACAGTACCTGGAAGAGGCCGACCAGTTGGCGAACGAAATCGTCGTCATCGACCACGGTCGTGCAATTGCACGCGGCACGTCGCAGGAACTGAAGAGGCACGTGGGGGGCGAGCACCTTGATGTGCACCTCGCCAGACCCGAAGATATTGGACGTGTCGAATCGATCGTTGCCTCGGTCGCATCCGGCGCCGTACGCATCGTTGCCGATGAGGCTCTCGTATCGGTACCGGTTGCCAGTGGCGTCGATGCACTCTCTTCGGTTCTGAACGATTTGCAGGCAGCGAACATCGACGTTGTCGACATCGGCCTTCGTCGACCAACGCTCGACGACGTCTTCATGGAACTCACCGGACATGCCGCCGAAGTGGAGGGGGCGTCATGAGCATGATCCGCGACGCCGCAACCATCGCCCGCCGCAACGTGATCCGCATCCGGCGCGTGCCCGACGTGATGGTGTTCGTTCTCATGCAGCCGCTCATGTTCGTGCTGCTGTTTGCCTACGTCTTCGGTGGGTCGATCGACATTCCCGGTGGCAGCTACCGCGAGTTCCTCATCGCCGGCATCTTCGCCCAGACGGTCGTCTTCGGTGCCACGTTCACCGCATCGGGACTTGCCGAAGACGTACAAAAGGGACTGATCAACCGCTTTCGATCTCTTCCGATGGCACGGTCAGCCGTCGTTGCGGGACGCACGGCAAGCGACGTCGTCTACAACGGCCTGTCGGTTGTCATCATGTCGTTGGCCGGGCTGGCGGTCGGCTGGCGCATCCGCGGGTCGGTTCTCGACGCGGTTGTTGCCTACCTGTTGCTGCTGTTCTTCTCGTATTCGTTCTCGTGGGTGATGGCGTGCCTCGGTCTGGTGGTGCCGACACCCGAGGTCGTCAACAACGCAACGTTCATCGTGTTGTTTCCCTTGACCTTCATCGCGAACACCTTCGTACCGTCGGACAACCTGCCGGGTGTCTTGCGCACGATGGCCGAGTGGAACCCGGTGTCGACGTTGACCCATGCCGTGCGCGTGCGGTTCGGCAACCTTCCCACCGGCACGCCCGAGCCCACCTCGTGGCCATTGCAGAACGCAATGCTCTATTCACTTGGGTGGGCAGTGCTGCTGATCGTGGTCTTCGCCCCGATCGCCACGCGCCTTTATCAGCGCACCGACAAACGCTGATTCTCTGCGCTACTCCACGCGGAGACCGGAGATGGCGCGGGCGATCACCAGCTGCTGAATCTCTGAGGTGCCCTCGAAGATCGTGTGGATCTTGGCGTCGCGGTGCATGCGCTCGACGTGGTACTCGCGGGTGTAGCCGTAGCCACCGAGAATCTGGATGGCGTCTTCGGTGACACGGACGGCCATTTCCGATGCGTAGTACTTCGACATCGAGCCCTCGGCATTCTTGAATCCACCGTTCTTGGCAAGCCACGCGGCGCGCCAGATGAGCAGGCGGGCGGCATCAATCTCGGTGATCATGTTGGCGAGCTTGAATGCGATCGCCTGGTTCATGATGATCGGCCTGCCGAAAGCGGTGCGTTCCTTGGCGTATTCGAGTGCGATTTCGTACGCACCACGGGCAATACCGAGTGCCTGCGCACCGACTGCAGGGCGGGTGGCCTCGAAAGTTTTCATCGCTGGTTGGGCTTCACCGGTGCGGCCTGCTTCGCGGGCGCGGGCGAGTTTCGCATCAAGTTTTTCCTTGCCGCCAAGCAGGCAACGACCCGGTACGCGCACGTCATCCAACACCACCTCGGCGGTATGGCTCGCTTTGATGCCGTGCTTTTCGTACTTCTGACCCTGGCTACAGCCTGGGGTTCCGGGGGGCACGACGAACGAGGCCTGGCCGCGACCCTTGAGCGCCGGGTCAACCGCTGCAACGACGACGTGCACATGGGCGATACCACCGTTGGTGATCCAGGCCTTGGTTCCGTTCAACACCCACTCGTCGGTTGCTTCGTCGTAGACCGCACGCGTGCGCAGCGACGACACGTCCGAGCCGGCGTCGGGTTCGCTGACGCAAAAAGCGCCGAGCTTCACGTCGTCGGCGTCGCCGTAACACTGCGGCACCCACTCCATCACCTGCTCGGGCGTACCGTTTCCGGCGATTCCCGCCGCGGCGAGACCCGAGCCCATGATGGCCATGCCGATGCCGCCGTCACCGCAGAACAGTTCCTCGATGGCAACCGGCAACATCAGCCCCGATGGGTCGGCCATGGCGTTCATGAGGAACTCCCAGCCGTACAGGCCGATCTTCGCGGCTTCCTGGACCACGGGCCACGGGAATTCTTCGCGGTCGTCCCATTCACGGGCCGCGGGGCGGATCACTTCTTTGGCGAAGGTGCGAACCCAGTCCTGGATCTGGAGTTGGTCGTCGTTGAGCTGGAGGGAAAACTGATCCATGGAGACAAGTTACCCGTCGGTAGGCCACTTTCGCCAAACCCTCCAGGGGTTCTCGGCGCAGGCAGGTCAAGGTTTCGTCAAGAACTACGCCGAGATCACTCACCAGTTTCCGGCGACGTACTTCGTTTCGAGGAAGGCAAGAAGTCCGTCGTGTGCACCCTCCCGGCCGAGACCCGACGCTTTCGTACCGCCGAACGGCGCGGCGGGATCGGACACCAGTCCGCGGTTGAGGCCGACCATTCCGGTGTCCAGTGCCTCGGCGAGTCGCATACCTCTCCCGATGTCGCGCGTGAAGATGTACGACACGAGACCGTGGTCGACCGAGTTCGAGTGCGCGACGATGTCGTCAGCGTCGGTGAAACGCACGAGCGGTGCAACCGGTCCGAAAACCTCCTCGTTGAGAATGCTCGCGGTAAAGGGAACATCGGTGAGAACCGTCGGCTGGTAGCCGAATGATGCGTCATCGGCGACTGTGCCGCCACACGTGACGTTGGCACCCTCACTTTTGGCAGTAGTCACGAGGTTGGCGACACGTTGCTGTTGGGCGAGCGACACGACTGGACCGACCGTGGTGGACGGGTCAAGGCCATCACCCAGACGGAGCGTTGCCATCTTCTGCGTCAATCTTTCGGCGAACTCGCCGTATACACGGTCGTGTACGAAAAGACGGTTTGCTGCGGTACAGGCCGCTCCCCCGTTGCGCATTTTGGCGAGCATGGTTCCCTCGATTGCCACGTCGAGGTCGGCGTCGTCGAAGACGATCAGCGGTGCATTTCCGCCGAGTTCCATCGAGCAGTTGATGACATGCTTCGCTGCGTGCCTGAGGAGAAGCGATCCCACCCGTGTTGATCCGGTGAACGACAACTTGCGCACCTTGCCGGTGTCGAGCATTGCTTCGACTGCGGGTCCCGGCGGATCAGCCACGACGACATTGACCACGCCATCGGGAACACCGGCTTTGTTCAGAATTTCGCCGATAGCGAGCGCGGTGAGCGGTGTTTCATGCGCCGGCTTCAACACCACGGTGCAGCCAGCCGCCAGCGCAGGTCCGATCTTGCGTGTCGCCATCGCGGCGGGAAAGTTCCAGGGTGTAGCCAGCAGTGAGACACCCACAGGTTGACGCATCACGAGCAACCAATTGTTCCCGTTCGGCGCGCGGCGATAGTCACCATCGATTCGAACGGCCTCTTCGCTGAACCAGCGGAAGAACTCAGCCGCATAGCCAACCTCGGCACGGGCGTCGGACAACACCTTGCCATTTTCCTGGGTGATCAGGCGCGCCAGGTCCTCCTGCGACTGCATCATCAACTCGAAGGCCTTGCGCAAAATTTCGCCGCGTTGGCGCGGGGACGTGCTGCGCCATGCGGGGAATGCTCCGTGGGCCGCGTCGACCGCGGCAAGGCAATCAGCAACGCTGGCATTGTGGACTTGGCCAACGACGGTTCCGTGGGCCGGATTGATGACATTGATCATCGCCATCCCCCCATTCTTGGGGGTTCGCGGCGCAAATCTTGCCGATTACCGCACCTCAGCGCGCCCAGAACCCGGGGGTTAGAGGGCGAGGAGGGCGGGGGCGATCGTTTCCATGATCAATTTCGCTCCGGGTTTGTACACGTGCACCCCGTCCCAGCGGTAACCGAGGTCGTTGGCGATGATCGAACTGGTGCACCACTCCCGGGGGCCGTTGACGAACACGGTCGTCGCCGCGTTCTCCCCCGCCACCTGCTGCAACAGGCCGTTCAGGTGACGCGTGCGGGCGTCATCACCGCGTTCGGGAATCGCGGGAATCCCCGCGCCGGCGACGTTTTGCGGTCGCATGCACGGCACCTCGAGCAGGCCGACCTTGCCGATGCCACCGGCCAGGAGTGCATCGACCCCTTTCTTCACCTGCGTCTTGAAGAGGGTGTCGGCCTGGGGGGTGAAAAACGCATAGTTCGTACCGGCATGAAGCATGTCGAGCACTTCCCATGCGCCGATCACGACGAGTGCGATCTGGGCATTCTCCTTCTTTGCGGCATCCATCCACTCGGCATCCCAACCCTGACACGTATCGAAATTCTGCTTGAAGTCGATGCCCGAACTGATGCCCGTGCCGAATTCGTAGACACCACAGCCCGAAATCGAACGATTCGACACGGTGAACGTCTTTTCGATCCCTGATGGCTGGTTGATGGCGAGGGCCTTTGCCTGCGAGTCACCGACAATGAGAAGACGACGCGGGTCGGACAACACGGGAAGAGTGGTACTCGGCGCAACGACACCTGGTGGGGTGCTTTGCGTGGGATCCTCGAGCGGAACAGTCGTCGTGGCCCCGAAGACCTCGTCGGGTCCTTGGTCCATCGAGATGTCGATCGGCTTGGTGGCTGCCAGAGCGATACCCACACTCGCGGTGAGAACGATGGCGGCGATGCCGTAGCACGTTGCAGTCGTGGCAATGTCGCGCCTGTCTTGGTTGTCACGGTCGTTGAGAATCGCCCGCCAACGACCGATGACACCACCGCGAATCGGTTCCTCGACGAGGCGATAGCTGGCCTCGGTGACAATGGCCGTGATGACAAGCGCAATGAAGAAGTTGCCCGCGCCGTCGCGTGCATTCGCAAAGAGAAAGATCGGCCAGTGCCACAGATAGAGGCCGTACGAACGCCTGCCGATTTCGACCAGTGGCCGTGAGCCGAGCACGCCCTGCACGGCAACCGCATTCGGATGCACCGCCGTGGCGACGAGAACGAGCGAGCACACCGACACGAGAGCCAGACCACCCCGGTAGAGGAACGCCCCCTCGACGGTGAGCCAAAGTGCGAGGAGGACGAGAATCGCCGAACTCCCCACCGCCAGGGCTGAGAGAGTGCGTCCGGGAATCCCGGCAACCTTCGCACGCCCCGTCATCGTCCAGGGACGCCACAGCAACGCACCCGCCGCACCGAGCAACAGACCCGTCGAACGCGTGAGGGTCGAGAGATAGAGAAAATTCACCCGGTCAGGGTTCGCCCCGTCGTACAGCAGGGCCGTGAGAACCATGATGACAACCGCAGAGACGACCAGGGTTTGGGCCGCCTTCGCACGGCTGCGTCGCCAGCGCAGCAGGCCAATGAATGCGAACGGCCAGATGAGATACCACTGTTCTTCGACGGCGAGCGACCACAAGTGGCGCAGAAGTGGCGGATCCTTCGGCGCGAAGTACGGAACGTCGCTAAAGAAGACCTGCCACCAGTTGGACACGTAGAAGACTGCCGAGAGGAAGTCGTGACGCAGCTGCCCGACCTTGTAGTCGGAGAACAACAGCGCCCATGCCGATACCGCGACCAACATCACGAAGAAGGCGGGCAACAGTCGCCGCGCACGGCGGTACCAGAACTGCTTCAAGGCAATGCTGTGATTCTCTTCGGCTTCCTCCAACAACAACGACGTGATGAGAAATCCACTGACGACGAAGAAGACCTCGACGCCGATGAAACCACCCTGCATCCAGCTGAACTTGGCGTGGTAGAAGATGACCGCAATGACCGCAAACGCACGCAGACCGTCGAGCGCGGGTACGTATCCCATCGATGGCGGCCGGAAGTTTCCGCGCGGGGCGGGAACCGATAAGCGCTCCTTCATGACCTGCCCGAAGACGTTACGAGAATCAGGGCCAGGAACGTGAGCACCGTCGCGGTGACGTAGGGCCAAGCAACCCCCACGTGATCGAACATCAGACCGGCAACCACCGGACCCACGATGCGTGACAGCGCACCAGCCGACTGTTGGATACCAAGTGCCTCACCGCGCTTGTCGGGTCCCACCGAGTCGGCAACCACGCTGGTGAGCGAAGGCGTAACGACGCCCTGGCCGAGTGACAAAAGTGCGAGCGCAACGAACAGGACCACCCACACGTCGGCCACTGACAGAACCAGAAATCCGCCGATCAACACGACGAAACCCACCGACAGCAAGCGCATCGAACCGATGGAATTGGTGAGTGGCCCGATGAGTGCACCCTGGACGATCACAAGCATCACACCGACGACCAGGAACACCGCCGCTGCCGAACCCTCGGTGAGACCGAAACGTCGCTCGCCGAACAAGGCGAAGGTTGCCTCGAAGCCGGCGAATGCCGAGCCGGCCAGCAAGGCCGTTCCCGTGTATCGATTCACCACGAAGCGACGGCGCACGCGGGTTGATTCGCGCTGCGCACGGGTGGTGTTGGTTTCGGGAAGGCGGATCCATGCCGCAGCCGCGTTGCACAGGGCGAAAGCCGAAGCGACGTAGAACGGCACGTGCGGGCCACCGAGCGCGGCAAGTCCACCAAGCGCGGGACCAAAAACGAATCCGACACCGAACGCCGCGCCGAGCAGGCCGAGCAGGCGCGGTCGGTCTTCGGGAGGCGCAATGTCGGTGATGGCACTCTGCGCAACCGACACGCTTGCCCCCGATGCACCATCGATGAAACGTGCCAGGAACAGCAACCACAACACACCGGCAGCACCCGTGAGAAAACTTCCGATTGCCGTGCCCAATAGCGAGACGATGATGACCGGCTTGCGGCCGACACGGTCGGACAGGCGACCGAGAACCGGTGCGAAGAAGAACTGGGCGACCGAGAACATCGAGAACAACAGGCCCACCTCGAGGCCGCTCGCCCCGAAACGCTCGGCGTACCGACCGAGAATCGGCACCACCATTCCGAAGCCCACCATGTCGAGGGCGACCGTGCTCCAGATTGTCCAAAAACCCTTCGGGTAACGCCGCTTCATCCCGGTGTTCGACCCCGATGCGTCACCCACGACGCACACGGGTACCGTCCTTCGTCGTTTCGACGACGAAGCCCGCCGCCTGAATCTCGCCGCGCAGAGCGTCGGCGCGGGCGAAGTCCTTTGCCGCACGCGCCGCATCGAGTTCCGTAGCCTTGGCAACCATCACCGGATCAACGTCGCCGACGTCGTTGATGGAGAGTCCGAACGCGGCGCACATTTCGCGCACCGCAGCCACAAGCGAGGCGGCCCCGGCAACGTCTCCCGCATCGGCGGCGGCGTTCGCGCGACGCATCGTGTCGAACATCAGTGCCGTCGCGGCCGGCGTGTCGAGGTCGTTGTCCATCGCGGCACGGAACGCATCGAGGCACGCAACATCGGCCACCGCACCGGCGGCATCGATGCGTGCGACGAATGCATCGATACCAGAGAGTGCCTTCACCGCTGCATCGATGTTGTCCTGGCCGACGCGCACGGGTGACCGATAGTGCGTCTGCAACAACAGCATGCGGTAGGCACGCGGGTCGTACTTCTCGACAAGGTCGAGGAGATTCGCCACGTTGCCGAGGCTCTTCGACATCTTCTCGCCCTCGGCATCGACGACGAATCCGTTGTGCATCCAGTGCGCGGCGAACTGCTTGCCGAGCGCCACGGCCTGCGCTCTTTCGTTCTCATGGTGGGGAAACCGCAGGTCGGCACCACCGCAGTGCAGGTCGAACCCTTCACCGAGAAGTTCGAGGCTCATCACGACGCACTCGCTGTGCCATCCGGGCCGCCCGTCACCCCACGGCGAGGGCCACGACGGCTCACCGGGCTTGCTCAACTTCCACAACGCAAAGTCCGCGGGGTGACGCTTCTCCCCCGCACCAAGCACCTCGCGCTCGCCGCCACCGGCGAGCATGTCCTCGAGTTTTTGGTGGGCCAGCAGTCCGTAGTCGTCAACCGAGGTGACCGACAGGTACACCCCGTCGGAGGTCGTGTAGGCCCGGTCGCTGGCGACGAGCGTGGCGATCATGTCGACCATGCTCGCGACATACTCGGTCGCGTGTGGCACATCGGTGGGTCGTTCGACACCGAGGGCCGACATGGCACGGAACCAGATGTCTTCGCACTTGTGGGTTATCTCCTGCCAGGGCCTATCCTCGCGATTCGCCCGGTCGATGATTTTGTCGTCGATGTCGGTGATGTTCGAGACCAACCGCACTTGCACGCCGGTCCACGTGAGATAGCGGCGCAGGATGTCATAGACGAGTGTCGCCCGCCCATGCCCGAGATGCGGCGGCCCGTAGACGGTCGGTCCACAGAGATAGACGGAAAGGTGCCCCGGCCGGCGCATTGCCAGGGGTCTGATCCCCTGTGTGGCCGTGTCATAGAGGGAAAGCACGTTCTGACTCTAGGGTAAGCGCGTATGTCAAACCCCCCTGACAAGCCAACTCTCGACGGGATCGAGAGTCGATGGTCGGCAACCTGGCAAGCCGAGGGTGTGTACGCATTCGACAGAAATCGCCCCCGGGCCGAAGTATTCGCCATCGACACGCCGCCACCCACCGTGAGCGGTTCGCTTCACATGGGACACGTCTTTTCGTACACACATACCGACACGCTGGCCCGCTTCTGGCGCATGTCGGGCAAGGCCGTGTTTTATCCGATGGGCTGGGACGACAACGGTCTGCCCACCGAACGTCGCGTGCAGAACTACTACGGCGTCACGTGCGATCCGTCGGTCGCATACGACCCCAACTTCACGCCACCATTCCGTGGCGACCCGCCCAAGGACCACAAGTCGGTACCAATTTCACGGCCGAACTTCATCGAGTTGTGCAACGAACTGACCCGCGAAGACGAAAAGGTCTTCGAGGAATTGTTTCGCCGTCTCGGTCTGTCGGTGGACTGGACGTTGCTCTACACCACCATCGAGGAGCGCAGCCGCCGCGTCAGCCAGCAGGCGTTTTTGAACAACCTCGCTCGCGGTGAGGCCTATTCGCAAGAAGCCCCGACACTGTGGGACGTCGACTTCGACACCGCGGTGGCCCAGGCCGAATTGGAGGACCGCGAGCGTCCCGGGGCGTACCACACGCTCACGTTCCACAGGACCGACGGCTCGGGCGACATCCTCATCGAAACGACCCGCCCCGAACTGCTCGCCGCCTGCGTCGCGCTCGTCGCCCATCCCGACGACGAGCGCTACCAACGGCTTTTCGGCTCAACCGTTCGCACGCCACTCTTCGACGTCGAAGTCCCGATTGTTGCCCATCCCCTTGCGCAGCCCGACAAGGGAAGCGGCATCGCGATGATCTGCACCTTCGGCGACACCACCGACGTCACGTGGTGGCGTGAGTTGAACCTGCCGACAAGGGCCATCATCGCCCGAAACGGGCGCATCATCACCGATACTCCCGACGCCATCGTTTCGCAACGCGGGCGGGAAAACTACGCCGCCCTCGCCGGGAAAAACGTGAAGCAGGCACAAACGGCCGTCGTCGAACGGCTGCGCGCCAGCGGGGAACTGATCGGTGAGCCCCGCGCGATCACACACCCCGTGAAGTTTTTCGAGAAGGGTGAGCGCCCGCTGGAAATCGTCACCTCGCGCCAGTGGTACATCCGCAACGGCGGCCGCGAAGCAGACCTGCGTTCAGGGCTCGTGGGCCGCGGACATGAACTCACGTGGCATCCCGACCACATGCGTCACCGCTACGAGAACTGGGTCGAGGGCCTCAACGGTGACTGGCTTATCAGTCGCCAGCGCTTCTTTGGTGTTCCAATTCCGCTGTGGTACCCGCTTCTGACCGACGGTTCAATCGACTACAACCATCCCCTCGTTCCCGACCAGAACCAACTGCCAATCGACCCCAGCACCGACGTGCCGGGGGGCTTCAAGGAATCGCAGCGCGGCAAGCCCGGCGGTTTCATCGGCGACCCCGACGTCATGGACACGTGGGCGACGAGTTCGCTCACACCACAGATCGCAGGTGGCTGGCTCGACAACACCGCAATGTTCACGAACATCTTCCCGATGGACGTGCGACCACAGGCCCACGAAATCATCCGGACATGGCTTTTTTCGACGATGGTTCGTTCGCATTTCGAACACGGCGTCGCACCGTGGACCAACGCTGCACTTTCGGGATGGATTCTCGACCCCGACCGCAAGAAAATGTCGAAGTCGAAGGGCAACGTCGTGACGCCCATTGACTTGTTCGACAAATACGGCAGTGATGCGGTGCGCTACTGGGCCGCCAGCGCCCGGCCGGGTGTCGATACCGCCTTCAGCGAGGAACAAATGAAGGTCGGGCGCAAGCTCGCGACGAAACTCTTGAATGTCACCAAGTTCGTTCTTTCCTTCGGCGACGTCGACCCGGCCACCGTACCGAACGCGCGTGTCGATGTTGCCATGCTCAACCGTCTTGCGGATGTCGTCGACGAGTGCACGCACGCCTTCACCGGATTCGACTACGCACGCTCGCTCGAGCGCACCGAGGCTTTTTTCTGGTGGTTCTGTGACGACTACGTGGAACTGGTCAAACAGCGCGCCTACGGAGTCGACGGGGTGTCGTCGGGCGATGCGGCGTCGGCGAGAGTTGCTCTGCGTCGTGCGCTGTCGGCCATTCAACGTCTCTTTGCGCCGCTCATTCCCTTCGTTACCGAGGAAGTCTGGCGTTGGTGGAGCGAGACATCGGTCCACACCGCACCGTGGCCACGGCAGGCCGAGTTGCTCGACGGCTGTTCCCCCACCGCCGACCACGAAGCCGACCTCGAGGCAATCTGCAGCGTCCTTGCCGCGGTGCGCCGAGCGAAGACCGAAGCAAAGGTGTCGCAGCGTGCCGAAGTCGCATCGCTCCACGTCGCGGGGCCCGACTCGGCGCTCGCCGCGGTGCGCGACGCAATTGTCGATCTCACCTTCGCCGGGTCGGTCAAAAACCACACACTGACCAGTGGCAGTGAGATCATCGCATCCGTCACCCTGGCCCCGACCGCTGCCGAATAGGTCGGACGGGTAGCGTCTCGGTTATGGCGCGCAGCCCCCAACGCCACCTGCGTCACCACACGTGGCCGCAACGGCTCATATTCGGGTTCAACATCGTCGTTGCCACCGGTTTGCTCGTCGGCGGCGGGGCGCTCGTCTACGCGAACCAACGTGTGACCGACCGCAAGGTTGTGTCGATCTCACCGACCGCCAACTCCCCCGGCGGTGATGGCGCGGTTTCCGCCGACGAACTCGACAACCTCCCCGAGGGGGATCTCAGCTCGAAGAACTTCCTCGTCACGGGCCGCGACAACAACGAATGCCTCGACAGCGACTCACGGTACGGCGAAACGGTCGAAGGTCGCAGTGGTTATGCGGGACTCACCGACACCATCATGATCATCCGCGTCAATCCGGCGGAAAACAAGGCCGCGGTGTTGTCGTTTCCACGTGACCTGTACGTGAAGATCGCCAAGTCCGATTCGAAAAATCGAATCAACACGGCATTCCGACCCAACGAACCCCAGCGACTCGTCGACACGATCATGACCAACTTCGGTATCGGTATCAACCACTACATCGCGATCGATTTCTGCGCATTCAAGACCATCGTCAATGCGGTTGGTGGCGTGCGCATTCCCTTCGCCCATGCGGCTCGTGACAAGAACACCCTCTTTGAGGTCGAGCAACCCGGATGTGCAGAGCTCGACGGTGATGCAGCGCTTGCCTACGTGCGGTCGCGTCACTACGCGTATTTCGACAGCAAGAAGAACAAGTGGATCGGCGACCCGTCCGGCGACTGGGGCCGAATCGCACGTCAGCAGGACTTTCTGCGTCGTGTCCTGCGTGCCGCGCTCGACAAGGGTGTGACGAACCCTGCGGTGGCCAACCGACTGCTCGGTGCGGCCCTCGACAACGTCGTGACCGACGACAATCTTTCGCCACTCAACATGTTGCAGTTGGCACGGGCGATGCGCAACGTCAGTGAAAAGGATGTGCGCACCTACACCGTCGACGGGGCAGCGAAGCGTATTGCCGGTCAATCGGTCATCGAACCAACGATCAACAGCGACGCGATGAAGGCGATTCTCGGCATCTTCCGGGGCGAGACCACCATCGGCGAGGGCAACAAGACGCTCGGCCAAATCGACGCCGCCGTCGGCTCGTCACGCGGAGTGCGTGCTGCGGACGTCACGACGACGACAGTCGCGCCCGAGAACGTGAACCAAACGTTGTCGCAACAGCGCTTCAGTGTGACGCCACCCAACGACCCGACCTGCCGCTGAAACTCAGTTTCTGTCGAGCACCTCGCAGAGCGCGACCGGCACGTCGGTCGGCTCGGCCACCGTGGCGATACGGGCTCCCACGCTGGCGGCAAGTGTCCGCGCCTCGGCATCGTCACCTTCTGGTGCGACGATGCAAAGTTCGTCCACGGCGCGCGCGGCCGCCTCGACATCTCCCGTTTCAGTCGCACGACAGTCCGACAGCAACACCACCACTTTGCGCGTGGCACGTGATCTCGAAAGCTGTTCAACGGCAGCCCGCAAGGCACCCGCGAGGTCGGTCGTACCGAAGCCACGCAGGCTGAGCAACGAATTGACCACCTCGACCCCGGGTCTTTGCATGTCCTGCGACTTGGCGACGATCACCTCGCGGCCGAAAGCGAGAACGCTGTAATCGTCGGGTTCGCGCAGCGACACTGCGGCGGCAGCAAGTGCCGAAGTTGCCAGTGGCTTGCCCCCCATCGAACCACTGCGATCAACGACGAGACACAGGGCGGTGTCACGCTTCGACCAGGATCTGACGCGGAGTTCCTCAACTTTGACGCGTCTGCGCGCCCCACTCCCCTCGAAGGCTTCGATGCTCGTGTCGATGTCGATGTCTCCGTCACCACGAAAAGGCTGAGTGACGATGCGCCCGATCCCCTTGCGCCGCCGTTTCGTCGTTCCGGCCAGATCGAGCATCAAACGTGCCGCGATGTGTTTTGCCGCCTCACGCAGTTTCGGATCCGTCGCGGCAGTGAGATCGGCGACCATCGACAACGTGTCATCGGGGTTCTCGCGCATTGCTCGGTCGAGGGCCGCCTCGTCGAGTTCACCCACCTCCGGTGACACCTGCTCGAAGTTCGGGTACCGCGACAACTCGGTGCGCGACTTCGTGCGGCGACCCGCTTCTTTCTCCGCGGCTTCGGCGGCCGCACCTTCCATGATCAGAGGGAGTTCGTGGCCCCTGTCGGGGCTCCACCTTTTCCCCGCTCACCCGAATCCCTCTGTGGTGCGAAAACCGAGTCCCAAATTTCCATGATGACGTCTTCGGTCGAACGTGACACGCCCTCGCGCAACCGCACCCGACCACCGAGGGCGGTGAGTGCCGCATCGCGCGCAACACTCGACGTCGTGGGCGACTTGCCACGCAGCGCACCGAGGGATCGCGCAACGAGGGCGGTGTCGATGGCGCCCCTCACCGAAGAACCCGTGCGCAGATCGGAATGCTCACGCGTCGCACGCACGACGTGCACCACACCCTCGATCCATCCGACATCGACACCCTCCACGTTGCGCGCCACGATCGCCACCTCATCTTCGAGCGACTGGTAGCCGACGGCAAGGCGGCACATGCGGTCGTAGATCGCACCTGAGATTCGCGCCGTGCCGACCGAGTCGAACGGATTCATCGCCGCAACCAGCCGGAAACCCGACGTTGTCGCGATGCGTCCGAGTCGCGGCACGCTGAGATCCCCCTCGCTCATCACGGTGATGAGGACGTTCAGCGTTTCCTCGGGCACACGGTTGATTTCCTCGACGTAGAGCAACGACCCCTCACGCATCGCCGCAATGAGTGGTCCATCCATGAATGCATCGGCGACGTATCCCTCGTTCAACACCCGTGCCGGGTCGAACGCACCGACCAGCCTCGCCGGCGTCAATTCGGCATTGCCCTCGACGAATTCGAACCCCACGCCGAGTGCGTCGGCAACCGCGCGCAGAAGCGTCGACTTGCCGGTCCCCGGTGGGCCCTCGAGCACGATGTGCCGGTCGGCATCGAGTGCGGCGAGAACTATTTCGAGTTCGCGGGCACGGCCGACGATCTCGCGCCTGACGCGCGCAAGTACGTCAGTCATTGATGATGACGCCGCGGATGTTCTCGCCGTCCCGCATGGCGCGGTAGCCCTCATTGATCTGCGACAACTGATAGCGCTTCGTGATCAATTCGTCGAGCTTCAACTGGCCATCGCGGTACATGCCGAGCAGCCTGGGGATGTCAGCGCGAGGATTCAGGCTACCGAAGATGGTGCCCTTCACTTCCTTGTTGAACATCGCAAGGTTGAACAGGTTGATGCTGGCGGTACCACTCGTCATCGGTGAGATTGCGGTGACGACCATCGTGCCACCTTTGCCCGTCAGGTTCTGGGCCATCTCCATCATCTCTCCGTACAAAACACCCGGGGTCATGATGACACGATCGGCCATTTGTCCCCATGTCATCTCCATGACGGGTGCCATTGCTTCTTCCATCGAGGAAAACGTGTGGGTGGCCCCCATCTCCATCGCCTTTTCCCGCTTGAACTCGACGGGGTCGACAGCGATGACACGCTTGGCGCCCGCCATCTTTGCACCCTGCACAGCGTTGATGCCGATGCCGCCGATGCCGACGACCACCACCGTGTCACCGGGCTGCACGTCGGCGCGGTTCGTCGCCGAACCCCAGCCGGTCGCGACCCCGCATGACACCAGGGCAACCGACTCGAGCGGCAGGTCGGGGTCGACCTTGATGACCGATGCTTCGGCGACGCACGCAACCTCGGAGAACGTACCCACCTTGGCCATCATGCCGACCGGCGTTCCGTTCGTGAGAAAGTGACGGTGCGTTCCGTCGGTGATCATGCCGGGGATCATCGCGCCCGCACCGAGGTCGCAGAGATTCTGCCGGCCGGTGCTGCAGTAACGGCAGCGCCCACAGGAGGGAATGAAGGAAGCCGACACATGATCACCCTTCTTGACCGAAGTGATGCCCGGACCAACGTCGAGGATCACACCCGCGCCCTCGTGGCCGCCGACCATCGGAAACATCGACTCGAGGCCCATCATGTCGAGCATTTCCTGGGGCGGCACCATGTCGCCGGTGACGAGGTGTTCGTCGCTGTGGCAAAGACCTGCAACCTTCCAGTGCACGAGAACCTCACCCGCCTTGGGTGCGTGCACCTCGATGTCGTCGACACTCCAGTCCTGGTGGAGCCCGTGGATGACCGCTGCCTTCGTCTTCATGTTTCCCCCAGTGATCCGTTCTTCGTTCGTCTTGCGATCAGTTGTAGACGAGCACACCGCGGATGTTCTTACCGCTGCGCATGTCGTCGTAGCCGTCATTCACACCGTCGAGTGAATAGGTCTTCGTCACCAGGCCATCGAGATCGAGTTGTCCCTCGCGGTACAGACCCAGCAACTTCGGAATGTCGGCACGCGGGTTGCCCGAACCGAACAGCGAACCGACAACCTGCTTTTCCATCAACGTGAGGTCGAGCAAACTCATGTTCGCGCTGAACTCCAGCGCAGGGTGAATGTTGGTCACGACCACGCGCCCACGCTTCGCCGTGAGAGCAAGTGCCTCGCCGATCACCGCCCCGCTACCGACACCCATCGTCATGATGACCTTGTTCGCCATCGTCCCCCACGTGATGTCACGCACGAGATCGGCGGCTTCGGTCATCGATGAAGCCGTGTGTGTCGCGCCGAATTGCATCGCCTTTTCACGCTTGAACTCGACCGGGTCGATGGCGATGACACGCTTGGCGCCGGCCAACTTTGCGCCCTGCACCGCGTTGGCACCGATGCCACCAATGCCAACGACGCACACCGTGTCACCCGGCTGCACATCGGCCGCATAGACACTGCTTCCCCAACCGGTGACGACACCACAACCCAGCAGACACGCCTTGTCGAGCGGCACGTCCTTTTCTATCTTGATGCAAGAGGCTTCGTTGACGACCGTGTGGTGCGCGAAAGTGCCCAGAAGGCACATGATGCCGACATCCTGGCCCTGGGCATGGTGACGAGCGGTCTGGTCGGTGATCTGGCGGCCGGTACCGAGATAGGCACCGAGGTCGCAGAGGTTGGAATGGCCGGTGCTGCAACTTGGGCAACGCCCACACGAGGGGATGAAACCGAACACGACATGGTCGCCGGGTGCAAGCCAACTGACGCCCTCGCCCACCTGCGCGACGACACCCGCGCCTTCGTGGCCACCGATGATCGGAAGTGCAAAAGGCAGGTCACCGGTGACGAGATGCTCGTCGCTGTGGCACATGCCTGAAGCGACCATGTTCACCAGCACCTCGCCGGGGCCGGGCGGGTCGAGGTCGATTTCTTCCACCGACCATGGCTTGTTGAGTTCCCACAGGATTGCGGCTTTTGTCTTCACGCGGCCCCTCGTTTCGCGACGTCTCGGGCGCACCCGAGCACAGGCTGACGCTAGCCCACGCACCCGACAGGTGTCACACGGTACGCTTGGGCCATGACACCGGATCCAAACTCCGCCGTCCTCGAGGCTTCCGAGACCTTGCCCCTCGAGTACGACATCGCAGGCGAGTCGATCGTGTATGAAGAGTTGCTCGTTGAGGAAATCTCCATCGACGGCATGTGCGGCGTCTACTGAGCCGACGGCTGCCAAGACCCTCCGCGTGATGCCTCTGACACTCGAGTCCAGCGCCAGTCTGTCGCCACAGGTTGCATTGCGACCCGAGCCTTTCGGAGCCCTCGCCTACCACTACGGCAACCGCCGCCTCGTGTTCCTGAAGCATCCCGACGTCGTCTCCGTCGTCAAGAGCCTCGGCAACCACCCCACGGTCGGTGCAACTCTCGATGCCTGCGGCATCGCAGCTGAGCGCCGTGCCTCGTTTCTTCTCGCTCTCGACAGCCTCACGAAATCAGAGATCATTCGTGTCGACTGACTCTCTCGTCTCGCAAATGAAGCGCGGACTCGACGCACCAATCTGTCTGACGTGGGAGCTGACCTATGCCTGCAATCTGCAGTGCATCCACTGCCTGTCGAGCAGTGGCCAGCGCGACCCGAGGGAGCTGACAACCGCACAGGCCAAGGACGTCATCGACGAACTCCACGACCTGCAGGTCTTCTACATCAACATCGGCGGCGGCGAGCCGATGATCCGTCGCGACTTCTTCGACATCATCACCCATGCCGTCGACAACTCGATCGGTGTGAAGTTCTCGACGAATGGTGCATACATCGACGCCGAAAACGCGAAGCGACTCGCGGCGATGGACTATCTCGACATTCAGATCAGTCTCGACGGCACTGACAGGGCCACCAACGATGCCGTTCGTGGCACCGGATCCTTCGACACCGCGATCGCCGCCATGGACAACCTGGCGCGTACAAAGTTCGGTCCGTTCAAGATCTCGGTCGTCGTCACCCGCCACAACGTCGCACAACTCGACGACTTCAAGACCCTTGCCGACTCCTACGGCGCACAACTGCGGATCACGCGCCTGCGTCCGGCCGGGCGCGGGGCCGACACGTGGCACGAGCTCCACCCCACTGCCGAACAACAAGTCGACATCTATCGCTGGCTCACGGCACACGGCGAAAACGTTCTCACCGGAGACTCCTTCTTTCACTTGAATGCTCTCGGCCCGCCGCTGCCCGGCCTCAACCTGTGCGGTGCAGGACGGGTCGTGTGCCTGATCGATCCGCTCGGTGACGTCTATGCGTGTCCGTTCGTCCTGCACGACGAATTCCGTGCAGGCAGCATTCTCGACCGGGGTGGTTTCACGAAGGTGTGGCGCGAAAGTGCGCTCTTCACCTCGTTGCGCGAACCCGAATCTGTTGGTGCATGCGCATCGTGCGGCAGTTACGACGCCTGCCAAGGCGGCTGCATGGCCGCGAAGTTCTTCACGGGACTGCCCCTCGATGGCCCCGACCCCGAGTGCGTCAGGGGACACGGCGGAGAATTGCTGATGGCAAACACACCAAACACACCGCGAACAACGAGCAACCACTCGCGACCGGTGAGCCTCACGCGCAAACCGATCCGTGTCTGATCAGCCGATGATCACGGCCTGAACGGGCTCGCTTCTAGGATGAGTCGGTGCACTACGTGATCGTCGTCGCCGTCGCTCTCTTGGGCTATCTGATGGGCACGTTTCCCAGCGCGATCATCATCGCCAGGGCCAACGGCATCGACATCACGACACAGGGTTCGGGCAACCCCGGAGCCTCGAATGTCGCGCGAACACTCGGGTGGAAGAAGGGTCTCGTTGTCTACGTCCTGGACGCCGTCAAAGGAGTCGCGGCCGTCATCGTTGGTCGTCTCGTCGCCGGTGACGCCGGTGGTTACTGGTGCGCGGCCGCCGTGATCGTCGGTCATGTCTTTCCGCTCACGAGGGGTTTTCACGGCGGCAAAGGTGTCGCCACCGGCAGCGGTGCGATCGTGGTTCTCCAACCCGTGCTCAGCACCGTTCTTTTCGCGCTCTGGATGGTCGTCAGCAAAACAACGAAAAAAGCCTCGATTGCGTCCATCGTGGTGACGATCGGTGTTCCTGTCGGCACGGCAATCCTCGGCGCCCCCCTGTGGGAAATCCTGGCCATGGTCGGACTCGCCATGCTCGTCGTCGCGCGGCATCTGCCGAACTTGCGCCGACTGCGCTCAGGCACCGAAAACTCCCTCAAGGGAAAAACGGCCTGACGTGGCGGCGGCGCTGGCGGGTGTTTTCGACGGTCTGCGCGATCTCTCCGATTCACCCCTCTTTTATTTCGTGATTTTCATCATCGCGGTACTCGACTCGGTGGTCCCCATCGTGCCCAGTGAAACCATGGTGATCATCGGAGGTGTGACAGCCGGGCTGGGCGATCTCAACATCGCTGGCGTCATCGCAGTCGGTGCCGCCGGCGCGTTCATCGGCGACAACATGTCCTTCGAGATCGGCCTGCGGGCGAAGGAATCCGTGACGCGTTGGTACTCACGCAGCGAAAAACGCGCCAGACGACTCGCGTGGGCCGACGAACAAATCGAAGAGCGGGGAGGGCTGCTCCTCATCACGGCACGATTCATTCCCGGCGGACGCACGCTCCTGACACTGTCGTGCGGCATCACCGGTCAGCCCCATCGATGGTTCACAAAATGGGTCGGTGCCGCGGCCGTCATCTGGGCCTCCTATGCGGCACTCCTGGGTTACATCGGTGGCAAGACCTTCGAGGACAACCACACCCTCGCATTCGTCGTCGCCTTCACCACCGCGATCTCGATCACGGTTCTCATCGAGGTCGTGCGGCACCTCCGCAAACGGCGCGCCTGAAACATCGTCATCCGCGACAGAATGTGCCATGCGCTTCAGCGTTGACCGAACCTGGCGGCGGCCCCACGAGGGCGCGGTGGTCATCGGCGGTTCGCCCACGCGTGCGTTCCGCCTCACCGAAGGCGGACGACGCATCGCAGAAATGATCGAGCGCGGAGGAGAAATTCCCCCATCGGCCCGCGCGCTCGTCGACCGACTCATCGATGCGGGTGCCATCCACCCGCTGGCCGATTCGCCTGAGCACACCGCCGACGCGGCACACATCACGGCCGTCATCCCGGTGCATCTCACCGACACATCCAACGGAACCTCGTTGGCGACACTCGTCGGCAAACTCGACGGTCTCGCAGGCGTAATCATCGTCGACGACGCCTCACCCCGGCCCCTGCCCGCGTTCTCGGCGGGGGCCACACCTGTCACGACGATCCGCCGCGAATCCAACGGTGGGCCGGCAGCGGCGCGCAACACCGGCCTGGCACGGGTCGAAACAAGCCATGTCGTTTTCATCGATGCCGACGTCGACTGTTGCGTCGACGACGTCGTGGCACTTGCTGCATGGTTGGTCGCCTCGGACGCGGTGGTCATCGGCCCGCGAGTCCGCACCAAAGACGACGGTTCGGTTCTCGGTGCCTATGAAGCAGCACGCTCGCCGCTCGACATGGGCGATCGTCCTGCCCGCGTGCGCGCCGCCACCCGCGTCGGCTGGTTACCCGCTGCGGTGATGCTCTGTGAGGTCGCGGCGATTCGCTCGGTCGCAGGTTTCAACGAAGCGATGCGTACGGGCGAAGACGTCGATCTTGTTTGGCGTCTCGACGCATCGGGATTCCGTTGCCGGTACGAACCGTCCATCGAAGTACTCCACCAACGCCGGTCTACACTCGCCGCCTTCGCGCTCCAGCGCATGGGCTACGGCGAGTCCACCACCGCACTCCGCCGCAGTCACGGAGACAAGGTGGCGCCCGCACGTGGATCATTGACGTCGGTATCGTCCTGGGTCGCCCTCGCACTCGGGGCACCTTTCATCGCGGGATGTGCCGCCGTCACAACCGCCGTGATGCTGTCACGCAAACTCCACTTCGTACCCAACAATGCTGCCGAGTCCGCGCGCCTCGCAGGGATGACCCACCTGCACGTCGGCCGCAACTTCGCGTCGGCGATCACGCGTGCCTGGTGGCCGATTGCCGTAGTAGCAGCGATCTTCTCACGTCGTGCACGTGTCGTCCTGTGCTCCGCAGCCCTCGTTCCGGCACTGGCTGAATGGTGGGAGAAGCGGCCACGTCTGGACCCCGTGAGATTCACCATTCTGCGAATCATCGACGACGCCACTTACGGAACCGGCGTGTGGAAGACGGTAATTCGTGAACGAGACACCGGCGCGTTGCTGCCTGCCACCACACGCCCTGCGTCCGCAGCCGACTGAAACCGCCCACGGGCGGTACCGTGTTGTCGATGGCACTGCGGCTCACGGTCCGGCGCGACGCCTTCTTCGGCCACCTGCGCAGCATCGCGCGTGATGTTCCACACCTCGTTCCCGTCGTGAAGGGAAATGGTTACGGACTGGGACGGGGCCGGCTGGTGGAGTTGATCGGGGAACTGCTCCCGGATGTCGTCACGATCGCAGTAGGCACCATCCATGAAACCACCGACGTGCCCGGCCGTTTTGCGGCACATGTGATGAACCCCGTCACCGACGCTGACTTTGCCTCGCTCGCAGCCGTTCCCGAGAACGCGATCCTCACCGTCGGCTCGCACCGTGACATCGAGATTCTCACCCGACGGGGCTGGAAGGGCCGCGTCGTGGTGAAGCTCGCCTCGTCGATGCGCCGCTTCGGTGTCGACCGCGACGGGTTCGGCGCACTGGTGGACGACGTCGGTCGCATCGGTGGAACCGTTCACGCCTGCAGCATCCATCCGCCAACCGCCGGCGACGATGCATCGCGTCTTGCCGAGATTCGGGCGTGGCTTCCCCTTCTTCCCGAGCGCGTGACATTGAGTGTCAGTCACCTCTCGCCGGGGGCGCTCGCCCAATTGCGCAACGACAACGAACACCGCACAATCGAGGCACGTCTCGGCACCGCACTGTGGCACGGGACGAAGGATCACTTCGCCCTGCGCGCCGATGTCATCCGCACCGAACGTTGTCGCGCGGGCGAAACTGCCGGCTACCACACGACAACGGTGCCCGGCGACGGCACACTCGTCGTCGTCGGTGCAGGTTCGGCGCACGGCGTGATGCCGCTCCCGAATGGTGACAGTCCGTTCCACTTTTCACGGCAACGTTTGGTGCTGGTCGAGTCGCCCTACATGCATTCCTCCCTTGCGTTCGTTGCAACCGGTGAACCGTGCCCGACCGACGGCAACTTCGTCGACGTACAACGCCCGTTGACCATGGTGCAGCCCGACGTCACCGAGTGGGTCTGAGCGTGCCGACACCGAGGGCGATGCCGACGCGCAGCGGCCTTGACCGGAACCCGTCCCTCGATGCCACGCGAACCGTCGCGCTGCTCGGCATCATCATCCTCAACTACCACGGCTATCTGAACGGCTACACCGCCATCGGTGCCGACGAGGAAAACCTTTTCGTCCGCCTCATGGATGCTTGGAACGGCGTTCTCGCGCCGAGCCCGGTCATCTTCGTTGTCGTGTCGGGCATCGGTTGTTCGCTGTTTGCCTCGGCGAATTTCGACCGCTGGACACTCGTACGGCGCGGAGTCCTTCTCTTCGCACTCGGGTCGATGTTCGAGTGGGTCTGGAGAGGGACGATCCTCCCGTACTTCGGTCTGTACTTCATCCTCGCGGCGGGGGTTGTTACGTGGTCGCGCCGCAGCATCGCCGCGGTCACCGTCGTGTGCACCGCCTCCGCCGCAGCACTGTCGATGTGGCGGTTCTTCCGCGAGAACGATTATCACTCGACTGCATGGTTGAGTCCTTCAAATCCCGACTCGCCGCGCAACTTCGTCTTTCGTTATTTCATCGACTACACGCACCCGATACTGCCCTGGTTCACCTTTTTCTGCGTTGGTCTCCTCGTCGGGCGCTCACTTCCGTGGTTTTTCAACAACCGTCGTCGGCTCTTCGTACCCCTCGTTGTGGCGGTCACCGTCATCTACACCCTGAGCACGCTCATCCGCCGCCGCACAGGCGGTGCGTGGCAACGCTTCACAAGTACCGACCCGTTCGAGCGTGGCGTCCTGGCAACCCTCGGCGTCACCCTCTCGGCGCTGCTCGTCGTCATCTCGGTGTCGTGGATCGTCGAGGCGTTTCCCTCCTCACCGATCACCGATCTGTTCGTTCGCGCGGGGCGGATCTCCCTCACGTTGTACGTGCTGCACGGGCTTGCCTACAACCTCGTCGTCAACCGACTCGGCTGGGTCCGCCCGACCGGGCTCGACACGGCGCTCGGATTGTCGGTGCTGATGTGGGTGTTGCTCGTCTCGGCCGGCGCCTGGTGGGACCGGGTCATCGGTCGCGGTCCACTCGAGCGGCTTGTCCGCGGTTTCGGCGGTTGAGGCCTCGCAGGCCAACTGCCGCCGCACCGATCAACGAACCATCGTCGCCGAGGCGTGCCGGCACGATACGCGTGCCCTTTGAGTGGTCGAGACAACACAGGTCATCGAGCGTCGCCTGCGCGGCCTGGAAGAACGGGGCACCGAAACCCAACGCCACGCTTCCGCCGACGACGGCGAGCTTCAAGTCGAGAAGGTTGCACACAGATGCGATACCGCGACCCACCAACCGCCCCGTGCGTTGGATCGTTTCGTAGGTGGGCTGTGTGGGGGGCCTGCCGGTGATCGCCTCGATCGATGGACCCGACGCCTCGGCTTCGAGACACCCGCGGGCACCACACGCACAGCGTCGACCCCCGGGCTCGACGATCACGTGACCGATATGGCCCGCATTTCCTCCCTCACCATCCAGCAGTTTGCCGTTCAGGACAATGCCACCACCCACGCCCGTCGACACCACCATCGCAAGGAAGTTGTCGTGGCCACGCGCCGCACCCTTCCACCCCTCACCCAGTGCAAGGGCCTTTGCATCGCCGTCGCCGAACACCGGAAGTCCGGTGCATTCCCGCAGGCGCGGGGCCAGAGGAAAGTCGCGCCAACAGGCGATGTTGAGCGGCGATATGCGCTCGACGTTCGGGGTGTTCGGACCGGCCGCCCCCACACCGACTGCTATCGGATGCGCACCGTGCTGGCCACGCGCACGTACCAACATCTCCGATACCAGGCCGTTGAGATCTTCAAAGAGCGCCTCGTCGCTTTGTGCGGAGTTGACACGGCACCGCGTGCGATCGATGATCGTTCCATCCGTGGTGACAAGCCCCACGGCGAACTTCGTGCCACCGATATCGATTGCAACAATGACGTCCATGTGGAGTTATTTTCTAGCACCGTGACCACCGATTGGAATCCGATACTCCGTGGTGAGTTCGAAGAGCCCTACTGGAAGGATCTCTTGAGTTTCGTTGCCAACGAACGCCGCAGGACGACCGTGTATCCCCCACCGGACGAAGTTTTCCGGGCCCTGCATGTCACGACATTCGCCGACACACGGGTGGTGATCCTCGGCCAAGACCCCTACCACGGCGCGGGCCAGGCGCACGGTCTGTGTTTCTCTGTCAATCCCGGCGTGGTGATTCCACCGAGTCTCGTCAACATCTTCAAGGAACTGCGCTCCGACCTCGGGGTCACACCACCCGCACACGGCTTCCTCGAACCGTGGGCACGCCAGGGTGTGCTGATGCTCAACGCGACCCTGACCGTGCGCGCGAACGCCGCTGCCTCACACCAAGGAAAGGGCTGGGAAACCTTCACCGACCGGGTCATCGGTGCGGTGGCCGCAAAGGATCAACATGTCGTCTTCATTCTCTGGGGTTCCTACGCACGCAAGAAGAAGGCACTGATACTCGACGTTGCAGGCGATGCACGCCACACCATCATCGAATCGGCACATCCCTCACCGTTGTCGGCCAACAACGGCTTCTTCGGTAGCAAACCGTTTTCGCGGACAAACAACGCCCTCGTCGAACACGCTCAAGCACCGATCGATTGGGCGTTACCTGCCGACGACCATGTCGGCTGAACAGGTTCGGTAGGTTGTCATGCGTGGGTTCCGTGAGACGCCATGCGGTCTTGGCATCGTCCGCTGAAGCCGTGTGGGGTTTCGTCGGTCGGCCCGAACTGTTGCACGAGTGGTTCCCCATATCATCGACCCGGGTCGAAGGCGACAAGCGTTGGATCACCCTGCCGTCGGGGATCACCTTTGAGGAACAGATTCTGCTCGTCGACAACGACCTGCGCAGGTTCCAGTACTCGATCATCAACAACCCGCTGATCACCCGCCACGTGGGAACGGTTGACGTGATCGCACTCGCCGCCGACCGCTGCATCGTCGTCTACGGCACCGACATCGAACCCGAAGTGCTCGGCCTCGCCATAGGGGCAGCAGCCGGCGACGGACTGCGCACACTGCGGGAACGATTCGGGGAAGGTTGACCATGCCGCGCAGGATTCTCTTCGTCACCACCGATCAGCAGCGCTACGACGGACTCGGTTGCAACGGCGGCACCATCGCACGCACGCCCGTTATCGACTCGATTGCCGGCGAAGGAATCCGCTACACGCGCGCCATTCCGTCGAACGTCGTCTGCATGCCGTCGCGGTCGACGATGCTGACCGGCCAACACGTGGCAACCCACGGCGTGTGGATGAACGGCGTGGCGCTACCCGTCGACGCACCGAGCATTGCAATGGACCTGTGGCGCAACGGCTGGCGCACCGCACTCATCGGCAAGGCGCACTTCGAGCCGTTTCTCGACCCGTTTGCACTCTTCACAGAAAATACCCTCGCAAGCCTCGGAGAGGAATCGGTGTACCGCGAGTCTGCCAACGGTCGTCGTGAACCGCACCGCGGGTTCGAACACATGGAACTTGCCACCCACAATGGAATGGGTCCGTTGCACTACGCGAAGTGGCTGCGGGAAAATCACCCCGAAGCGGTGGGGATGCTCTATCCGATCCTCAACGCCCAACTGCAGGTCAACGAAGCGGGTGGAGGCGACACCGGGGCACCCCAGGTGAAGCACAATCCGATACCACGCGAGTGGTACCACACCGACTGGGTTGCCGATCGCGCCGTGTCGTGGCTGGACACGCAGAACGACTCCGACGACTGGTTCTGCTGGGTCAGTTTTCCCGACCCACACCACGCCTGGGACCCACCGATGTCTGAACTGCATCGCGTCGATTGGCGACAGCTCGACATGCCCGCGGGTTGGGTCGACGACCCCGTCGAACGTGAACGCATTCTTGCCACCAAGCCCGCGCACTGGCTGGGTTGGTACCACGGCACGTTCGTGTCGAACTACGAGGCGCCCGCAAGGTGGGTACCGTCGACTCTCACCGCGGACCAGGTGCGCGAGGTCAATGCGATGGTCCACATCCAGAACGAACTCGTCGACGAGGCGTTGGGTCGCATCATCGGGCTGTTGCGCCGGAAGGGTTGGTACGACGATGTCGACGTCGTGTTCACCACCGACCACGGCGAATTTCAGGGCGACTTCGGCCTCCTCTTCAAGGGTCCGTACCACGTCGATTCGTTGATGCGCCTGCCGCTTGTTTGGCGACCCGCACCGTCGCGCGCCGCGGTCACGCCCGCAACGGTCGACACGCCCGTCGGGCTCGTGTCACTTGCTGCAACGTTCGCCGACATTGCCGGCCTGCCACGACCCGACTACACCGAGTCTGCGCGACTGCCGCTCGACGACGGCGAAGCAGCCGGCCTTGGACACGAGCGTGTTCTCACGGAATGGGACAGCGTTCTCTTCGGCAAAATCGTCTCGCTACGCACGATCACCCGGGGCTCGTGGGTGTGCACGGCGACTCTTCCGGGAAGCGTTCACGACGGCACCGACGGCGAGCTCTACGACCTCAGCAACGACCCGCTGCAGCACGTCAATCTGTGGCATGACGCGTCCCACCGTGCGATGCGTGACGACCTCCTCGAGGACATGTGGCGCACTCTTCCCCACGCAGCGGCGCCGCGACGCGCCTGCGACGCGCCCGTCTGATGGTGAAGTCAGATCGACTTCACGAATGCGAGCGACCGCTCGAGCATCGAAATTTGGTCGTCGACGCGGTTCACAGGATTCATTCCCTGGAACATGCGGTTTGCCATCGTCGACAACGAGGCCCACTGCGGTTTCGTTGTCTTCCATGCGGCGAGTTCGGGGCCGAGTTCGGCCTCGCCGCGCTGCAGGTGAACCACGGCATCACGCGGGAAGTCATCCCACGAACGCCCCTGCGCGGTGAGTTCCTCCCGCAGGATGTCGTTGGCCGCATCGACACGTGAACCCGTGTTACCAAAGATGTACCCGTCGCCCATGCGCGCGGCACGGCGCACCGAGGCCTCGGCGGAGCCGCCGAACCACACGGGAATGCTGCGCCCCGGCAGCGGTGCAACACCTGCGCGGTCGACACGGTGGTACTTGCCGTCGAAGTCGACGACCTGGTTGGTCCACAGTTCGCGCATCACCGCCACCTGCTCCTCCATGCGGCGTGCACGATTGCGGTATTCCATGCCGAGCGACTCGTACTCGACGTAGTTCCAGCCCGTCCCCACGCCGAGAATCAGCCGCCCACCGCACAAGAGGTCGAGGTCGGCGGCTTGCTTGGCCAACAGCACTGCCTGCCGCTGCGGGAGAATGACGACACCGGTCACCAACTCGACGTCGGTTGTCAGTGCGGCGAGATAACTGAACAAAACGATCGGCTCGTGGAACTCGTCCTGTTCGGTGTAAGGACCCCACAGTTTGGGTTCACGGTTCGCATGCACCGCGCCGACGACGTGGTCGTAGGTGACTATCCGCCCAAAACCCATGTCAACCACGGCCTGCGTCCATGCACGGATCGCGCCCGGGTCCTTCCCGATTTCGACCGTCGGGAACACCGCTCCGTAACGCATGGGCTCACACTAGGGCGTCGTCATTTGGTCGTCGGCACGGGGACAGCTCCCCACATCTGCTACACACGTGTCGTGCCACAGCGTGGATTCGATGCCGCCTACTACGACAAGTTCTACGGCCGTGGTTCCGTGCACACCAGCGCGCAGATCGAACACCTTGCAACGGGCGTTCACTCGCTGCTTGCGTGGTGGGGCCTCGAGGTTCGATCCTTCCTCGATGTCGGAGCAGGCCCTGGCTTTTGGCGCGATTGGTACCGCGCGAACCATCCAAAAGTGAGGGTCGTGTCGACCGATGTCAGTGACTACGCATGCGCGACCTACGGCCACAAGAAGGCTGACATCGCGGCGTGGCGTCCGGCGTGGCGGTCCGACCTCGTTGTTTGCCACAGCGTTCTCCAGTATCCCGACAACGCAGCCGTGCACACCGCAATCGAAAACCTTGCAGCAGCATGCCGGCACTTTCTCTATCTGGAGGTTCCCACGGCCCACGACTTCGACGACGTCGTCGACCCCATGGCCACCGACATGTCGGTGCAACGGCGCAGCGGCACGTGGTATCGCCGCGAACTCGGCCGGCACTTTCGTCAGGTGGGTGGTGGCCTGTGGTTGTCGCGCGACAGTACCGTGCCGATGTACGAACTCGAAATGCCCGCCGGCGACCGTCGGTGAGGCCGAGCTTCAGGGCAATTCGCCGACGAGTCCCTCGCTGACCCACGCACGCTCGAGGTGCAAGGTGGAGCGAATGCGAACGATGCGCTTGGGCTCGTCGGCCGCCTTGCCACACATCATCATTGCCGCCCGGATGCATTCATCTTCATCTGCCAGCACCATCGGCATGCGCGACCGGCGTACCCCCGAGGGGCCGGCCGTGAGACAGTTGAGATAGGTCTTCTCCCAGTCGATGACGTTTGCGACCGACACGGGGATGAAGTCGGCGAGGCCGACACCGAGAACGTTGCCACCCGATGCTTCAGTGATGCCGAGAAGAACGATCGTTGCGGGTGGTGCATCGAAGTCAGCCAGGCCGTGTACCCAAAAGCGTCCCGTCACGTTCGGGTCGATCATCGTGCCACTGATGTCCTTGCCCCCGCGCTCGATCACGAGCACGTCAATGTCAGGGAACGGCAACCGCGGCACGAGGCTACGTGCGTAGTCGGTGAGCTCGTATTCGGCTGCACCACCGACGTCATCGGGACCGAACGCCGCGACCCTGACGACATCCCCCGCACACGACTCGACGGTCGCCACACCGCCGAGCAACCTCCCGGTCGAGCGCACGGCCGCTACTCCATCGAGCAACCGCTGCGCCATGCGTTCGGGGCCGCATGCGTGGATCTGTGCCGCACCCGGTTGTTTTCCGAATCCAACGACGGTCATCTTCGTGCAACCACTTTCGATCGGGCCCTTGAAACAGGTGTGCGGTTTGACCCTGTTGACGGGCAGCACGAAATCGGCGGCCGCCGCGTGTTCGTCGAGGTAAAGGGGCATTCCCCCGGCCGTGCGCGCGATCTCGACAGTCGTCATCGACGAGCGGATCTCGCAGTCGAGCGATTCCTCGTCGATGCCGAGTGCTGCGAGTAGTTCGCGTTGACCCTGGGCGCTTCCACCCGCGTGGCTACCCATCGCAGGAACGACAAAGGGCTCGGCACCGCATTCGCGCAGCCCCGCGACGACTCCGCGCAAAGTCTCGACCCGACCGGTCAGACCCCGACTGCCGGCACCCACGGCGACGGCTCGGCCGGCGAGGTCGCGCCGCACAAAAGCCGCCGTGGTGACACTCCGCACCTCGGCCTCGAGATCACCCACGGCGGTTGGTCGCGGCACGGGCAATGTGACCTCGTGCAATTTGGGAACGACGACATATGACGGGATCGGTAGCCGTACACCCCTTGCCAACTGGTCCCAGTTTCCCGTCCCCGACACGAATTGAACGGTACCGCCGGCGCACAAGTCACCGTGGACTAGCGTCGAGATGGGTAACCACCCCACATCAACCACCCATAAAGGAGCAATAATGCGTCGAATCTCGCGCATTGCCGCCCCCGTTCTGGCCCTCGGACTCATCCTTGCGGCCTGCGGAGACGACAGCAGTTCATCCACCCAAGACACCACCGCAGCGGAAGAAGCCGCCACCGCCGACACCACTGCCACAGCACAAGAAGAGACCCTCGATGTCGCCAGCCTCGGCCTTATCGAAGACGGGAAACTGACCGTCTGCACCGATGCGCCGTACCCGCCCTTCGAATTCCAGGACGAGACCACGAAGGAATGGACCGGCTTCGACATGGACGTCGTGCGTGAAATCGCCGGTGGCATCGGCTCGGGTCTCGAACTCGCCGTCACCGTCCAGCCTTTCGACGGCATCTGGCTGGCTCCGAAGGCCGGCACCTGCGACATGGTTGCATCGGCAATGACGATCACCGACGAGCGCAAGGCGAACGCACTGTTCACCGATGGCTACTTCGATGCCGACCAGTCGCTGCTGGTTCGCACCCAAGACAAGGATGCTCTCACCTCACTCGAGGCACTCGCCGGCAAGACGATCGCCGTGCAGACCGGCACCACCGGTGAGACCTACGCACAGGAGAACGCCAAGGATTCGACGCTGAAGTCGTTCGACGAAGCGGCGGCCATGTTCCTTGCTCTCGAGAGTGGCGACGTCGACGCCATCCTCCAGGACCTGCCGGTCAACGCCGAGCGTGCCTTGATGGACGACAAGACGGCCCTGACTGCGTCATTCCCGACCGGTGAGCAGTACGGCTTCGCCGTCTCGCAGGACAACACGGCCCTCGCCGACGCCCTGAACGCAGGCATTGCCGAAATCAAGGCGAACGGCACCTACGACGAGATCTACGCGAAGTACTTCGCAAAGTAAACGTCGCGACGAATACATGAGTTGGAGTCGACGCCAACGCCTGCGACTGGTTCGTGGCGGCGTGTATGCCGCGACCATCACGGCGTTGGTGTTGATTCTGCTCGTAGTCGACTGGGGCGCCCTCGGGGGCGCCCTTTTCAAGTGGGGAATCGTGAAGGACCAGTTCCCCGACATCCTCACGACTGCACTTCGCAACACGGTGATCTTCACCATCTTCGGTTTTGCCGGAGGACTCTCACTTGGTCTGTTGCTTGCGATCATGCGGCTGTCGGGCGTACGGCCGTACCGCTGGTTCGCCGCCACCTACATCGAGGTGCTCCGCGGCATTCCGCTACTCGTCACACTCTTGATTCTCGGCTTCGGTATCCCCATCGCCACGGGTTGGAAGTGGCCGAACCCCTACATTCAGGGCTCGGTTCCTCTTGCTCTGGTTGCCGGGGCGTACATCGCCGAGACGGTGCGTGCCGGCATCGAAGCCGTGCCACGTGGCCAGATGGAGGCCGCCCGCTCGCTCGGCATGTCGTACAGCCGCGCAATGGCCACCATCATCATTCCCCAGGCTTTTCGCATCATCGTTCCGCCGCTCACCAACGAGTTCGTGCTGCTCATCAAGGACACATCTCTCATCTCCGTCCTCGGAGTCACGGCGAGCACACTCGATCTCGCTCGCTTTGGCCGCAACGGTGTGAACGACACGGCCAACGCCACCCCCCTCGTCGTCGCGGGTCTGGTGTATCTCGCGCTCACGGTTCCGCTCACGCAACTGGCTGCGTGGATGGAACGGCGTTCGAAGGCAGGCCGGCGTTGAGCGAACCGTTGGTGCGCATCGAGGCGTTGCACAAACGATTCGGGTCGAACCACGTTCTGTGCGGCATCGACCTCTACGTCACCAGGGGCGAGGTCGTGTGCATCATCGGTCCGTCGGGATCGGGCAAGAGCACGCTTCTGCGTTGTGTCAACATGCTCGAGACACCGTCCGACGGCAGGGTGTTCGTCGACGGTATCGAACTCACCGACCCCGATTGTGACCTCGACCGTGCGCGCACCTCGACGGGCATGGTCTTCCAGTCATTCAACTTGTTCGCCCACATGTCGGTTCTCGACAACATCACGATCGCGCTGCGCAAAGTACTCAGACAGGATCGTTCGGCCGCCGAGGCGAAGGCCCAGAAACTCCTGACGCGCGTCGGTCTCGCCGAGAAGGCGACGGCATACCCCGCTCAACTCTCGGGCGGCCAGCAGCAACGTGTTGCGATCGCACGTGCACTCGCCATGGAACCCAAGGTCATGCTGTTCGATGAAGCCACGAGCGCCCTCGACCCCGAACTTGTCGGCGACGTGTTGCGCGTGATGCGTGAACTGGCCGAAGAGGGCATGACGATGCTCGTCGTCACCCACGAAATGGACTTCGCCCGTGGTGTTGCCGACCGTGTGGTTTTCATGGACAGCGGCGCCGTCGTCGAGGAGGGTCACCCCGACCAGGTGATAGGGAACCCGCGCGAGGAACGTACGAAGCGTTTCCTCGCCAACGTGCGCAAACGCGACTGATCTAGGGCAAAGACACCACGGTGATGGTGCCGGCCGCACCGTCGACGGTGATGGTCGAACCATCGGGGATGCGCAGGGTCGCGTCGGTGACCGACGAAACGCACGGAATGCCCAACTCGCGGCTCACGATACTGGCATGCGAACCGATGGCACCGAGGTTCACCACAACCGCACCGGCAGCCAGGAACAACGGCGTCCACGACGGGTCGGTGTTCAGCGTGACGAGAATGTCGCCCGCATCGAGGCCCGACGGGTCGAACGGATCGAGCACGATGCGCGCCTTGCCCGTGTAGGTGCCCGCGGAACACGCGGTTCCCGTCAATACGTCGCCAGCCTTCACCGGTGCGACCGTGGTCTGACCACGCTTCTTCCAGTCCTTCAATGGCGGCACGGAACCGTTCACGATGAACGGCGGGATCAGCGTCGCAAGCTCCTTGTGGTCGGCTTCGCGTTCGGCCAGTTTGACGGTGAATTGCGCCGGATCGGCGACAAAGTCGTCGAGTTCACTCTCCATCAACATGAAGATCTGGTCGACATTGCCGAGGTGTCCGCCGGCAACGCAACGACGGCCGAGTTCGTGCATCACCATCCGCACCTCGTGGATGAGGACAATGTTGTTTGTCTTGCATCGCTCACGACCCTGCTGCCAGATTGCGGCCGACCGGTATCCCGCGGCGAACGTGCCGGCAGTTTCGGCGTCACCGGCGATCATTTCGGCGATCTCGGCGAAGATGCGCTCACGTTCGGCCGAGTTGCGCTTTGCTGCCGCTCGCGGGTCGGCCGAGTCGGACTGACGACGCAGACGGTCGAGTTGGGCGTAGATGAGCCGCGGGCTCGTCTCGTACGAGGGCGCTGCGGGGTCCCATTCGTTCGGGCCACGCGAGCCATGCTTCAACTTGAATGCGTCGAGGGCTGCTTCGAAGTCGGTCCCCTTGATCCTGGATTCCCAGGCGTCGGCGCCGGCTTCGAATGCTGCAGTGATGTCTGCCGAGGCACGGATGAGGCGCGAAAGGTCCCACAAGTCGATGGCTATGAGTGCCGAGTCGATGTCGCCCACCGAACCGATCAACTTGACACCATCCTCGGCGCGTCCGATGGCAGCAGTGATCGCACCGACGGCGCCGGGCCCGAGCGATGCACCAAGCGACACCCAGACATGCTGCTCGAAAAAAGGAACAAGCAGCGCACCGATCTCACGTGCACGGGCGACCAGTTGAGCGTCGGTAAGCTTCGACAGTTCGGGGCGCTCGGCACGAATTTTCTTGGCAATCTTTTTTTGCTCCTCGACGGGTGTGTGGGTGACGCCACTCATGACATATCCCATGGTTTCGCCGAGCTTCGCCTCGTGCCTCGGGCTGTCGTGCCACGGCTCGTGGACGTACGGTGGCACGTCGGGTGTGTTGTCGAAGTACGCAGCGTCAATGGCCTCGGGAGTGGCCCCCGGCATGCGAACGCCCATCAGGCGGGCCTGCATCAGCGAGTTGTAGAAGTAGCCACCGAAGAGGCCGAAGGTCTCCGGTGGTGTGCCGTACTCGTCGGCATCGAACACCCCGAATGACACGAAGCCGTCGCGACAACCAAGCACGACGCCTTTTTCCCAGCACAACGACCAGCCGAGCGGGCTAACCGGGTCGGCCAACACGTCGGCCGCGTTACCACGCGTGTAGTTGGGGAACTTCTTCGACGGTGTCCGGTCGATTATCCACTTCTCACCCAACATGTTTCCCCCTCGGTTTTCCGACCCTTGTCCGGCGTTTGTTTGCCGAGTTCAGTCAGTCAATGTAGCCCCGTGAGACCACCGACAAAAATACACGCGGAGTTGGTAGCGCTTGCGTACGACAATCAAAACAAGGGGATCAGATCGGCGACGGGACGGGCGGTGCCGCGCCGGTTTCCATCGTCGTGGCCCGCTCTCGGACGAGGCCCACGTACCGCGGATGGGTCATGATCCAGAACCGACCCTCGTGCACGGCCGCCAGTACCTGGTCGGCCACCTCCTCGGGATCGATGGCTTCTGTGGCCGTCGTCAGGCCCTGTGTCCCGAACGCGGCACCCTGCACGTTGCTCGGTCGGTTGCGCTCGCTCGTTCCGATCTTGGTGCGCACGACTCCGGGGCACAGCACCGACGCCAGAATCGGCACGCCCGCGTCGCGTGCATCGGCGAGCAGCACCTCTGACAAAGCGACCACACCCTGCTTGGCGACGTTGTAGGAACAGATACCCGGGAACGTGAGGATCCCCGCCGTAGATGCCGTATTGATGACATGTCCCGGCTCGCCGGATGCGATCATGCGCGGTACGAAGGTCTTCACACCGTAAATGGGACCCCACAGATCGACACCGATCACCCACTCCCAGCTTTCAATCGACGCTTCCCAGACGCGGTCACGATGCACGACGCCGGCGTTGTTGCACAGAACATGCACGTTGCCGAACTCTTCGTAGGCAAAGTCGGCAAGCGCTGCGACCGATCCGAGGTCGGATACGTCGCAGCGCATTGCACGACTGTCGACTCCCCCGGCGAGGAGCGCGTCATTCGCCGCGGACAACGCAGCGTCCTCGATGTCTGCGATCACCACGTTCATGCCAGCGGCACCGAATCGTTCCGCCATGGCCAAACCGATTCCCGATGCACCGCCCGTGATGACTGCCGTTTTGCCCTTCAGATCCCCGAGAACTCCCGACATGTCCCCTCTTTCCCCCGTCCCGCAGGAGCGTATGGTATGCGAATGAGCGTCTTTGACTCCGTTCGCATGGACGGCCAAGTTGCGGTGGTCACCGGTTCCGGGCAGGGAATCGGGAGGGGCATTGCGTGGGCTTTGGCCGACACCGGATGCGACATCGTGGTCAACGCGCGTCGCCTTGCCGACTTGGAAGAGACGGCCCGGGGCATTCGCGAACGCGGCCGCCGCGCACTGATCGTCGAAGGCGACATCCGCGATTTTTCCGACGAGATCGCCCGCCGCACCATCGCCGAATTTGGACGACTCGACGTTTGGGTGAACAACGTCGGAGGCTCGGTCGAATCGACGACATACGAACTTTCGAAGATGAGTGACGAATTTTTTCGCGGCATGCTGGAACTCAATCTCACCTCGGCGTTTCAGGGCGCCCGCGCCGCAGCCGCCAACATGCCCAACGGCGGCGTGATCATCAACATCGCCTCGGGCGCGGGCATGCGTGGCTCACCGATGACCGGTGCGTATGCGGCCGCCAAGGCGGGCATGATCAATCTCACGCAGACGCTTGCTCTCGAGTTGGCCGAGCGTGGTATTCGGGTGAACACCGTGTCACCCGGCCCGGTCGTCACCGAGGCGTACCTCGGCGTGCTCGGCATCAGCGACCAGTTGGAGAAACTCCGCCAAACGATTCCCCTCGGGCGCCTGGGCTCGATCGACGACATCGGTGCAGCCGTCATGTTCCTCGCCTCACCGGCTGCGTCATGGATCACGGGCCAGAACTTGCTCGTTGCCGGCGGACGTACCGAACGTAGTTACCAGTACGGAGGCAGAAAGCAACCGGGTGAGTGATGGCCCATTTCGAAATCCCCTACGACCCGGTCGCAGTTTCTGATCTGCACCATCGTCTCGACAACACGCGCTTTCCCCTCGGCGTGGCAAACGACGACTGGAAGTACGGCATGCAACGCGGGTGGCTCGAAAACTTCCTGCACTACTGGCGATACAGCTTCGACTGGCAGGCGAAGGTGGCCGAGATGAACGCGGTGCCGAACCATCGTGTCGTCGTTGACGGCATTCCCGTTCACTTCGTTCATCTGCGCGGTAACGGCACGAAGCCCATGCCGATCATCGCAACGCACGGTTGGCCGTGGACCTACTGGGACTATCTTCCCGTTGCTCGTCGGCTCGCCGCTGCCAACTTCGACGTCGTTGTACCCGCGCTCCCCGGCTTCGGATGGTCGTCGCCTCTCGCGGTGGGCCACCTCACCACACGTGACGTGGCGAACCTGTGGAACAAGTTGATGACCGAGGAATTGGGTTATCCCAAGTACGCAGCGCACGGTGGCGACTGGGGTGCGATCGTCACCAGTGAACTCGCCCACTCGCACGCCACGAACCTCCACGGCGCGCACATGACGTTACCCGTATTCCCCGGCCTCGACCGTGGCTCACTGCGCGCCGAAGACTACGACGAGGAAGAAAAGCACTACCCACAATTGATGAAGCAGCGCATGGCCACGGCGACGAGCCATTACACAGTGCAGGGCATCGAACCCGAGACACTGTCATACGCCATGCACGATTCACCGGCGGGCATGGCTGCATGGCTGATCGAACGTCGACGCCTGTGGAGTGACTCGCTTACCGAAACGGGTCACCGTGACGTTGAGAGGACACACAGCCTCGAAGAGTTGGCCACGCTCGTCAGCATCTACTGGTTCTCGGGATCCTTCTGGAGTTCGTGCCGCATGTACTACGGCCGCACGAACGAACCTTGGAAGCCGGCACACGACCGCACGCCGATCATGGAAGCCCCGACCGCCATGGCGGTTTTCCCCGGCGATCTCATCTTCATCCCACGGCGCGGCGCGGAGAAGGTGGCGAACATTCGACGCTGGACACGCATGCCCGCGGGTGGCCACTTCGCCGCAGCCGAACAGCCCGACCTCGTCGCCGAGGATGTGGCCGAGTTCTTCGATTCCTATCGGTGAGCGACTTCTTCCACCACACGGTGGAAGAACGATCGATGCATTCGGATGCATCGGAACAGAGCAAACCAACGAGGTACCCCAGGGTGTCGCTGGTTCCCGCGTAACACCCGCCGGTGCGGCATCCCTGCCTGCTTCGTTCGTCGTCGACAAACGGAGCGCCGCGGTGACGAGAAACATCCACGCGGGCCCGCGCCAGTCGGACGTCACCACGCACCACCAGCATTGGAACATCACAAGTCACCAATGCCTGTCAGAGCAGTATTCCGGCGGAACACCCAACAGGCCTGGGAGCAACACTGAGTTCCTGAAAAGAACTTTGTGCTCGTGCTGCCACTTGATGGTGTCGGTGGGGTTCGCAACGGGTTCACGAAATACGTCGCCGGCATGGTCGGGTGTTCCGTTCTCGACGTGTGAGACCGGCCGCCTCGTGGGCGCCAACATCACGCTGCGCAAGCGATCCCGCTGCGTTGAATTTCGACCTGTCCGACAAGGGTTAGTTTGGGTGGATGGCAGTCGACCCGAACAAATATCCGCTCCGCCCGAACGACATCACGAGCGAGTGGCTGACTGCCGCTCTGCAGTGGGGCGGCCATCTACCGTCTGATGCGGCGGTGATGTCCATGCAACGCCGTCCCGTTGGCGAGGGCGTGGGCATGCTCGGCCTCATTGAAGTCGTCACGCCGACCTATTCCGGCAACGCAGGCAATGCACCACAGTCGGTCGTCGTCAAATACCCCACGGAAGTCGAGGCGAATCTCGTCGTTGCAACGACGTTCAACGTGTACCAACGCGAGGTTCTTTTCTGCCAACGTGTGGCGCCCAGGGCGGGCATGCGCGTCCCGAAGGTCTTTTTCTCGGCATTCAATGGCGAGACCTCGTTCATCATCGTGATGGAAGACCTCTCCGAATACACGATGGGTGACCAGGTCGACGGCTGCAGTATCACGCGCGCCGAAGTTGCAATGCGCGAGCTCGGCATGCTGCACGCCTCATTTTGGGAAAAAGTCGACACTGCCGAGTACGAGTTCCTTCCCTACCACTTCCCCGGCATCCACGCCGAGGCGATGCTCGGCGGCGCCAAGGCCGGCTGGGACAACATGGTTTCGATCTTCGGCGATCTCATCTGCGACGAGATCAAGTCGAGCAAGGATCGCCTGCTCGACGCCGTGCCAAGGATGCAGCAGTGGCTGGTTCAGCACCCCTACACGCTCATCCACGGTGACTTCCGCATGGACAACCTGATGTTCGGTACCAAGCCCGCACACTCTGCTCTCGCCGCCATCGACTTCCAAGGCGCGCTGCGTTGCAAGGGCATCCAGGACGTCGCCTATCTGCTGAGCCACAACATGGACGCGAAAGAATGCCGTGCCAACGAACAGCGCCTCGTCGAACTTTGGCGCAGCACCCTTGAAGCAAACGGCGTGAGGGGCTACACCTCCGAACAGGCGTGGGACGACTACAAGCGAGCCGTGCTGTACCTCTGGGTGTACGTCGCCGTCATCGCCGGCACGCTCGATCCGACCAATGAACGCGGAAAGGCCTTCATGAGCGCGATGGTCAGTCGATCAAGCGCCGCGATCCGCGACCTCGACCTGATCGCGTTGATCGACTCGTTCTGAATCAGGCGCTGCGGTCGGCTGACTTGTCGAGACGCGCGTTGGTGTACTTCGGACCACCGACCCAACCGCACAACTGCGGATCGCACTCGTACATCTCGCCCTCGAGGTGGCGACCGTCGACGGCGAAAATGCCCCAGATTCCGTCTTTGCTGACCTTGATGTTGCCGTTGCTGTCGCGCTCGTAGAGCTTGCGGTCGATTGGGTGAATGATTCCCCACATGATCAGACCCCCAGCCACTGGTCAAGGAGCATGTGGAACCAGCGGATCTTCGACTCCTGGTAGTTGGCCAGCGTCACACCCGGCTTCATCGAAGTCTCGCAGCCGATCTGCACGCGCTCCATGTTGTACACATCCTGGTCGAACACCTTGCCGAGACTGGCGAGGATTTCCGCGCTCGACCACGGCTCGTCGAAATCGAGCGTCTGCATCGGCGCCGGTGCGGGACGCTGGCCCTGGAACGGCGAGAGGAAGAGGCATTCCATCAGCGATTCCTTGTGATTGTCACCGAGGGGACGGAATCGGTAGACGATGCGGTTGAATGCGCCCCACGGGTGAAAATTCGGGAACACGGTGTAGTCGATGGCGTCGAGGTACTCGGCATCCGACCACGTGTCGACCATGTCGCCGGCAAGTGGGCGCCAACGCTCACGTGCAGCCGCTGCCCCGACTTCGCGTGCCGTCTTGCCCTCGGGAATCTGCACGGGTACTTCCTCGTCGACACGGGTGTCGAGCATGGCCCGCATGATGTCGATCTCGTGGATCGAATACTTCAGCAAGGGACTCGGCGTTCCACCGGGGGTGATGACGCGTGCGAAGTTCTCCCACACATCGACCTGGCTGTTTGTGTCACCGAGGTAGTGCATGATCTGCGGGTGCGTGGCATTCACGTGGTACGCCTCGCTGAAGGCCTCCTGGGCGATCTTCCAGTTGCACCTCAACTTCTTGCCGACATGCGCGGCGACGTAGCGGTTGCCGAGGTCCCAACGTTCGAACTGGTCGATGAAGTCACCCAGGAATGCCTCGAGTGACTCGGCCTTCGGGTCGGGATTGATGAACACGAATCCGGCCCATGTGCCGACCTTGACCTCGGGGAGGTTGAACTCGGCGGGGTTGACGTGCTCAAAGTCCCATCCCGCGGGAATTTCCTTCAGGTTGCCTTCGTTTGTCCAGGTGAATCCGTGGAACGGACAACGCAACTCGCTGCAGCGACCGTCGAAGTGTTTCAACTGGCGTCCACGGTGCAGACAGGCGTTGACATAGGACTTCACGTGACCCGTGCTGGTACGCATCACGATGTACGACTTGTTGCAAATGTCGTAGACGATGTAGTCGCCCGGCTTTTGGATGTGCTCTTCGCGACAAGCAAACTGCCACGTGCGGCTCCACAGGCGCTCTTTTTCGAGTTCGTGCCACTCGCGCTTGTAGAAGCGGTCGGACGACACGTCGGCCGAGCCGAGATATGGGCTCGACTCAAGACGGAGAACTTCGGGGACCGGATGCGTGTCGGTGTCGAGCAATTCCTGATACGAGATTCCCGGCGACCTACGAAGTGCTGGATCGGTTGCTGTCATTCCCCCACGTTAGGGCTTCGGCCAGGACCACGCATTGGCGGAACGCCCCGAGGGGGTCAGAACACCCGCAGCAGGTCGACGACGAAAATCAGGGTCTCGCCGCCCTTGATGACACCGCCCGCACCGCGGCTGCCGTAACCCATATGCGGTGGAATGGTCAGTTGTCTACGGCCGCCGACCTTCATGCCCGCGACTCCCTGGTCCCAGCCCGCGATGACCTGACCGGCTCCCAGGCGAAACTCGAACGACTCGCGACGGTCCCACGAGGCATCGAACTGCTTGCCGTTACTCCACGCCACGCCGACGTAGTGCACGTCGACGTTCTTGCCCTTCACGGCTTCGTCGCCGGTGCCGACAACAAGGTCTTCGATGACGAGATCGGCAGGCGGCCCACCCGCGGGAACGCTGACGCTGGGCTTGGAGGACACGTCCCCTAACGTAATGCGTTATGGGGGAACGTTTGAAAAACATGCGCTTGAACGACAAAGTTGCCGTCATTACGGGTGGAGCTTCGGGAATCGGCGCGGGTACCGTCGAGCGCTTCATTGAAGAGGGTGCAAAGTGCGTCATTGCCGACATCCAAGACGGGGCAGGCAAGAAACTCGCCGCAGCGCACGGGGCGAATGCGATCTTCGTGCGCTGCGACGTCGGCAAAGAAGCCGATGTTGAAGCACTGGTTGCCGTGGCCGTGTCGCATTTCGGTCGCATTGACTGCATGTTCAACAACGCCGGCATCCTTGGCGCGGTCGGACCAGTCGCCGACATTCCGGGCGCCGAATGGCAACGCTCGGTCGACGTCTTGCTGAGCAGTGTGTTCTTCGGTATCAAGCACGCCGCTCGGGCGATGATCGCACAGGGCCGCAACGCCGACGGTTCGGCGGGGACCATCATCAACACCGCCAGTACCGCGGGTCTTCGCGCCGGTCTCGGCCCGCACGTTTACACCGCGGCAAAGCACGGTGTCGTCGGCCTCACACAATCGGTCGCCACCGAACTGGGGCGATTCGGTATCCGTACGAATGCGATTGCACCGGGCGGAACTACCACGGGTCTCACCGCATGGCTGGTCACGGGCAGTTCCGACAATCTCGACGAAGCACAGACCAAGATCGGTGTCACCAATCCCATGGGGCGCGGTGGCCGCGTCGGAGACATTGCGAGTGCCGCACTGTTCCTTGCCTCCGACGAATCCTCGTTCGTGAACGGCCACGTGATGGTCGTCGATGGTGCCGGCGAAGTGATCGGTGACCGCAACCACCGCTTCGTACAACTCGGATCACAGATTGTTCAGGAATTCGGCCGCATCGGCCTCGACGACGAGGAGTAACACAAGACGTAAAGCGTCACCCATCGGTGAAGCCGCCGCCGATTCGGCCATCACCCGAACATGGCCATCGACAAGCAGAACTTCGACAATCTCGCCGTGGTCTTGGCCTCCGAGGTGCTCGTGTGGTTCGATGCGACGGCAAGACAGATGGAGCTTCACCGCAACTCTTTCGGGGCCCATTCTCCCGAGGGCGGCGGCACCAATGACGACGCGAGGGGACCGGTGATAGGCGAGAACAAACCTCGAGCGGGGCGTCACCGTTCCGGTGCACCTGTGGGTCGCCCTTGCAAGCGGCCGGATGGCCCTCTTTCATCCCCGCCCGACCGACGACTTCGGACAGGGTCGTGGCATCTATCCGTCAACACTGGGAGATGTATTCTGGGCGCATGATGACGGGCCGTTGTTTGTGCGAGGCCGTCACTTTCGAGTTGACGGGAGACATCATCGCCACCGCGGTGTGCCATTGCGACCGTTGTCAGCGACAGGGCGGGTCGGCCTTTTCGGTCAACCTGGTTGCCCACGAATCGCAGTTGAAGGTGAACGGCGAATTGAAAACCTTCGAAGAGCGCGGTGAGCGAAAGGACGACGTCTACGTGCGTCGCAAGTTCTGCCCGGGATGCGGCTCGCCGATCGTGTCGGAGCTTGCGAAGTCGAACGGCATCATCGCCGTGAAGGCAGGCGTCCTCGACGACAAGTCGTCGGTGAACCCGACCGTCGAGGCGTGGTGCGTCGATCGCCAGCCTTGGGTTTCGCTACCTCCAATGGCCGTGTCGATGGAACGCGAGTAAGCAGTCCGTCGGGAGCACTCAGTACTGGCTGAGTAGGCCCGGACCTTGCGGTCCGGGTCTTCTCAGGATGGTGGCGGGGGCAGGATTTGAACCTGCGACCTTCGGGTTATGAGCCCGACGAGCTACCGGGCTGCTCCACCCCGCGTCGTGGAATGAAGTGTATCGGCGGATCAGAGGTCGCCAACCCCCGAGCAAAGAATCGCGCGGCGTTCGCGGTCGCATGCCGCGCGGACGTGGCAGCCCGCGAAGTGGTCGTTCACGACACCCATTGACTGCATGAAGGCGTACATGGTGGTCGGCCCGACGAACGACCACCCTTTCTTCTTCAGCGTCTTCGAGAGAGAAGTCGATGCAGCGGTGCTGGCCAGCAGTGATCCGAGGGAGTCGGGGGCGGGAGGGGTCGCTTTGTCGGCGAACGACCAGACGACGGCCGCAAGCGACTCCCCCGCCTTGTGCATCACATTCAGCCGCTGCGCATTGTTGATGGTCGACTCGATCTTCCCGCGGTGTCGGATGATGCCCGCGTTCTTGAGGAGCTTGTCGACTTTTGCGTCACTGAAGCGCGCAACTTTCGCGGGGTCGAACCCTGCGAAGGCTTCGCGGAAAGATTCACGTTTGCGCAGCACGGTGATCCACGAGAGTCCGCTTTGGAACCCTTCGAGACAGATCTTTTCGAACAGCCGCGTTTCGTCGGTGACGGCGCGGCCCCACTCGTTGTCGTGGTAGGCGACGTATACGTCGCTTCCTTGGCACCACGTGCAACGTTGCGGAGCCTTTGCCACGGCTCCGTCATACCATCCCCGCGCCACGCCGGCTGGTTACGCTTGGCGTCAATGGCGAAAAAGCCCGGCTTCAAGAAATTCCGGAAATTGGTTGAAACCGACATCGACACACTTCGAGCCGAGTTTGCTCACTTGCGCACCGACCTCGACGTGACGCGCAAACAGCTCGACGAAATGATCTCGATGAACGACAACCTGTTGGCCGCGAACAACAAGGTGGTTGCCGACCTGCGGGTGCTCGACGACCGTTTGGCGCACATGGGCCGCGAGTTTGCGAACCAAATCCACGAATTGGCGACAGGAATCGACGGTCTCGAAAAGCACGCCGATTCCGTGTCGGCGGAAACCGTCGCCCAACTGCACGCGGTGCAGGCACGACTGGCCGCCGAACAGGTGCGCTACGAAATCGCCTTCCGTCAGGACCTGGCGGAGATCGCCGACAATTTGCGACGCTCGCGTTAGCCGCCGAAGGCCTCGAGAGCCTGGCGAATGAGTTCACGTGCGGCTGCCTGCTTCTCCTGGAACTTGGTGAAGTCGGGCGGCGACTGACCAAGTGCTGCGTCGGCCTCGGCGAACAGGTCGTCGGCTCGCGCCAACAGCTCCGCAGGCGTTTGGCCCGCCGTACCGGGCACCGTGGGTTCGGTCTCGGTGCCCGAGTCGGTGGTGCTGGAGTCGGTGGCACCCGTATTGGTGCTCGTCGACCCGCTGCCCTTGCCGTCGTCGACCCTGTCACCGAGATCGGTCTTGAACCCGGAGAACAACTTGCCGATCGCGGCACTCACGGAGTCGGCAATCACCGACTCGTCCTTGTGAGACGCCATCACCTTGCGAACAAAAACCTGACGTGCAGCGGTGTCATCCGGGCGCACAAAAAGTGGGCGCACGTAGACAAGACCCTTGCCCACGGGCACGATCTGCAGATCGCCGTACACGACACGAGACCCGCGGAGGTCGAGCGGCGTGATGGTCTGCGAAATGATCGGATCGCTGTCGAACTGGGCTGCGACCGTCGCGGGCCCCGGTGGGAGTGGGTTGTTGAACTGGTAGAGGGTGAGCCTCCCGAACGAGCCAGGATCGCTGGACACGACCATCATCGAACGCAGTTCCTTGCGGGCGTCGTCAGAAGAGAACGGCACAAACGGCCGCAACATCGAGAACGTCGGCGCCTTCACCGTTCCGGTCGGGTCGTGGAAGATCGTGTAGTACGGCTCGAAGCGCTCGACATTCGCTTCCTGCACGTCGACCGCATCACCGGCGGCAGTGGCCGCACCCGCCAGTCCGCCCGCGAGGGCCGTTGACTGCTCTGGTTCAAGCGGCGGTGCCTGCGCCACGCTCCACGCACCGTCACGGTTGAAGAACAGGTTGGGGTCGTCGAAGTGGTACTTCGCGTAAACGTTCGTCTGAACACGGAAGAGGTCCTCGGGGTAACGGAAGTGTGCACTCAGCGACTCGGGCGCCTTGTCACCGTCGGTGAACAGTTTTGGAAACACACCACGCCACATCCGGATGATCGGGTCCTCGTCGTCGATGACATAGAAGGTGACGTCACCCGTGTAGGCATCGATGACGGCCTTGACGCTGTTGCGTGCGTAATTGAACGAATGCGACAGACCGCCACCCGGTGTCAACTGGTCGGTGTTGGCACGCTGCGCGTAGGGGTAACGGCTCGTCGACGTGAAGGCATCCACGACCCAATCGACCTTGCCGTCGTGCACGACTGGGTACGGGTCGGCGTCGTAGGTGAGGAATGGCGCCAACTTCTCCACACGATCGCGCACGTCACGCACCAGGAGAATCTGTGAGTCACCGTCGACGAGGCGCGAGCCGAAGAGGTTGTATTCGCCGAAGTTGACGGCCAACGCAATACGCCGGAGCGACGAGTTCATCTTGATGCCGGCCTTGCCCGTGTAGTCACGGGACTTTTCCCCGGAACACGGCTGCTCGGGCGTGCCCGTGTTCGTGATGGCATACGTCAACGGGCCGTTGCCAAAATACAACTCGGGGCGCTTGACACCCAGGTCTACGTACACCGGACGTCCATCGGTTGTCACCGAACTCGCCGGTGCAGCAACGACGTTGCAGCCGTGCGTGTACAGGAGGTGGCGCGAGACCCAAGTGCCGTTCGGGATACCCGCGGAGTTGAGCTCGCGTGTCGCCAGCATGACTTGCTGCAATCGGCCGTCGATCGAATAACGGTCGACGTCGAGGTCGCGAATCGCATAGAACGACGTAAGACCCTGGTCGAGCGAGAAGCGGTCGCGCATCTGCGTCGGTTCGAGCTGTCGTACGTCCCGAAGCGGGGCAACGTTTGCCTCGACCTCGTCGAGGCCGATGTTGTCGACATCGAAGTCGACCGTTTCGACAGCCTCGAGCCCGAGCGCGGCTTTCGTCGCATTGAGGTTGCGGTCGATGTACGGCAACTCGCGACTGCTCACGTTGGGCTGCACGACGAAACGCTGAATGATCGCCGGGTAGATGGTGCCGGCAACGACGGCAACCACGAGCCACAAACCAACGGCCAGTACCGGCAGACGCCACCCGCGCTGGCGCACGTTCCACAGAAACAGGATCGCGACCGCTAGCGAGACGAGAATCATCAGGTTCAGGGCGGGAAGCTGTGCTTTCACGTCGGTGTAGGTGGCACCCTGGACGACGCCACGGGTCGAGCGCGTGAGGTCGAAGCGCTGCAGCCAATAATCGGCCGCACGCACGAGCGCGAGACCGGCCAACAACACCGACACGTGAACCTTGGCTTGCGGCGTGACGCGCTGCTCGGGGTCCTGGACCCGAATCGAGCCATTCACATAGTGAGAGACACCGGTGATGATGGCAATAAGGACGAGTGCCCCGAAGAACCACGTGACAACGAATTCAGCAAAGGGCAGACGAAAGACGTAGAAGCCGATGTCGTTCTTGAACAACGGATCATCGATACCGAAGGACCTGTGGTTCCGGAACATCATCCAGTTCTGCCATTGGGCCGAGGCGGGAAGGCTGATGAGGAGACCAAGCACCAGTGCAATGAGGGAGCGCGTGAGTCGCCGCCGCTTGAACAACAAAGTTCGCAGCCGCGCGAGCGCCCTTTGTTCCTGCGAATCCGGTACCGACACCGGGGCCATGCGGTCGGCGAGTGCCAGATTGACCCACAAGAGCACGGCAAAGATCAACGTGAACGCCCCCGTGAGCAGCCACTTGGTACCCAGGATGCCCCAGTACACATCGGTGCGCCCGAGCGAACGGTGCCACAGCACGTTGATGTAGAAGGACGAGAGACTGCGTGCCGACAAAATCAGCAGGAGCAAAACACCAACAACAGCGATGATGATCAGGCGACCCCGGCCCGGCCTGCGAACTCTCAGTTTCGGGACCCGGCGGGGCTGACCAGGTAAGTCCGAGGGATTGCGCACGCGGGCAGGCTAGTTCGGGAGGGGTGCCAACAGGCAACGGCAGCCCGCATGTGCGAGCGGCTCGCTGTGTCCCGTGGGGAATTCCTTGCCGAGGACAACACAGCCGGCGAGCGAATTGTCCTCCGCGTCGGCACACGCCGGACCGTTCGGGTCGACCATCCAGCAAACCTGGGTGCCGGGCGCGAAAGTGACGTACATCCCGCGGCTGTAGGCAAGGCACGCAACGTCATCAATGTGCTCGTTGATCTGGGTCGACTTCCACTGTCGATAAATGCCACGGATCGCCTTCGCTGCGCCCTCCTTGTCGGTCGCATGCACTTGGAGTACCTCGCCGACCTTGTCGCGCAGTGGTGTGACGAGAAGACGCTTCACCGTCTCGGTGATTGCCGCGTTGGTGTCGGACTTTGTCGGCTTGCGCTTCGCGGTGGCGTCGACGAAATTCGCACCTGCCTTCGCGGCCGCCATCACCTCGTTCGACAACGCATCAACGTACCTTGCCGTGTGTCCGGCACTGGTCCCACACATCGCCTTGAGTTCCATCACGGGCTTGCGCTTGCGGAGCTGTTCGAGGATTTCGTTCTCTTCGTCGGCAAGAACACGTTTGAGATTGCGCGACATCCTCGTGACCAGTGGCGCGAGCGCCTCCGAACGATGCTCGAACGCGGCATCGTTGCGCACGGGTTCGACGGCGGGTGTCGCCTTTGGCGGCGCACCCGTGCCGTCTTTTTTCTTGCGCACCCCAACGACGCTGCCGTTCTCGGGCTTCGAGACCGACGAGGCGCGCAGACGGGCGAAGATGTCGTCCACCTGGTCGCGCGGTGGCACGGGAGCTTCGTCGACGGGCACCTCGTCGACCGGTTCGGACTGCGAATGGTCGACACTCGGATGTTCGGAATTGACGCGCGGTGATTCCGTGCGGGCGCGTTCCTTGCCGAAAAGCGAAACTACGTTCGAGGGCTCGGGCGTCGCCACTTCGTCCACCATCACTTCGGGCGTTGATTCGATGATGACTGGTGCCCCTGCAACTTGGTCGGTGTTTTCCTCGGCGTCCACTTCGACAACGTTGTCTGCGGCTTGTTCGCCTGCAGTTTGTTCGCTCGCGGTTTGTTCGCTCGCGG
>VGAC01000009.1 GCA_016870865.1 Actinomycetota bacterium | reverse complement strand
TGACGGACAACTTGGCCAACATCGCCGGTGACACCTCACCGGTGAAGGCGCCCTTTTCCTCGAAGTGACAATGTTGTGCGCCGAGCAGGAACCGCAGTTCGTCGGCCTCGATGAGCGTCTGCACACTACGGACGTCGGTGAACGGCGGGTGTATCGAGATGTCAACCGCATCGAAATCTTCTTTGACGACCAGGTAGTTCAACTTCTGCACCAACTGGATGGCCTCGAAATGATTCAGGTGCATCTTCCAATTGCCGCTGATCAACGGCTTGCGACCTTCACTTGGCATTCGGTGCCCCTCTCAACGCGGCAAGACCAGGAAGATCGCCGAACTCGAGAAACTCGAGTGACGCTCCCCCGCCTGTGGACACGTGGTCAACCTCGTCGTCGAGACCGAACTGTGCAAGAGCTGCCGCGCTGTCGCCGCCGCCCACGACCGTGAACGCCTTCGTATCGGCGACGGCATGAGCGAGCGTCTTCGTACCGTTGGCAAAGCGCGCATCTTCGAACATTCCCATCGGACCGTTCCAGAAAACCGTGCGGGCTTCCATCACGACGTCGCTGAACGCTGCCGCCGTGCCCGGACCTATGTCGAGACCTTTCGCACCGTCGGGAAGGCGGATGCCGAACGTCGCGTAATTGCCGTTCGCGTCGAGACCGACGATGTCTTCGGGAAGATGAATCGGCTTCGGGCCCTCGAGAAGTCGACGGCAGAAAGCCACCTGGTCGAGTTCACAGATCGAATCACCGACGGGCATCCCCTTCGCGGCCAAGAAGGTGAAGCACATCCCGCCACCGATGACGAGTGCGTCGACGGTCTGAAGAAGTGCCTCGATGACACCGAGCTTGTCGCTTACCTTCGCCCCGCCCAGCACGGCAACGAAAGGCCGTTTCGGGTGATCGCGCAATCCCCCGAGGATCTCGGCTTCCTTCTGCAGCAGACGTCCGGCTGCCGACGGAAGGGTTTTCGGTGGACCGACCACCGAGGCGTGAGCACGATGGGCGGCTCCGAAGGCATCGTCGACGTATGCATCGAATCCGGCGACCAGTTGAGCAACGAAGTCATCGCTGTTCGACTCTTCGCCCGGATTGAAGCGCAGGTTCTCGAGAAGTTCGACCCCCGGCGCAAGTTCTGCAAGACGACGACGGACGGGATCCATCGAATCCTTCGGCGTCGGCTTGCCTTTGGGGCGACCGAGGTGGCTGGCACAAACAACGGTTGCACCGCGTGACGTCAACCATTCGATCGTCGGCAGGGCGGCCCTGATGCGGAAATCATCGGTGATCGATCGGGCGTCGTCGGGACCCTCCATCGGCACGTTGAAGTCGGTGCGAACGAGGACCCGCTTTCCGGCGACGTCGCCCAAGTCCTCGAGTACCGGAAGCCTCGACATTTCAGGCCTTCAACTTGGCGCCGATGTGCTTCGTCAGATCGACAAGGCGGTTCGAGTAGCCCCATTCGTTGTCGTACCAGCCGAGGACCTTGACGAGATTTCCCATGGACATGGTGAGGTCACTGTCGAAGATGCACGAGTGTGGGTTCGTCACGATGTCGCTCGAAACGATGGGTGCCTCGGTGTACTCGAGCACCCCCTTCAACGGGCCGTTCGCCGCTGCCTTGAAGGCGGCGTTGATTTCGTCGACTGTGGCCGGCTTCTTCAAGTTGGCCACGAAGTCAGTGATCGAACCGGTCGGTACCGGAACACGGAGCGCAGTGCCGTCGAGCTTGCCCTTCATTGCGGCCATGACGAGACTGGTCGCGCGTGCTGCACCCGTGCTGGTGGGTGTGATGTTGATTGCTGCGCCGCGGGCGCGACGCAGATCGCTGTGTGGCCCGTCGACCAGTTGCTGGTCACCGGTGTACGCGTGGACCGTCGTCATGAGGCCATTCTCGACACCGAAGGCGTCATCGAGAACCTTGACGAGGGGTACGAAGCAGTTGGTGGTGCAACTCGCATTCGACACCACCTTGTGCTTGGCAGGGTCGAAGTCGGCATGGTTGACGCCGTAGACGAACGTCGCATCGGCGCCGTTCGACGGTGCAGACACGATGACCAGCGGTGCGCCCGCGTCGAGGTGCATCGCCGCTTTGTCGCGGTCGGTGAAGATGCCCGTCGATTCGATGACGAGGTCGACCCCCAACGCCTTCCACGGAAGTTCCTTTGGATCACGGACCTGCAGAACCTTCAGCACCTTGCCATCGATGCTGATGCCGTCGTCGGTCGCCGAGATCGCGTTCGGCAGGACCCCAAGTACGGAGTCGTACTTGAGCAGGTGCGCCATCGTCTTCAACGAACCGAGGTCGTTGACTGCAACGATTTCGATGTCGGCACCGCTCGCCTGAACGGCACGGAAGAAATTCCGTCCGATGCGTCCGAAACCGTTGATTCCCACGCGAACCGTCATTGACCTGCTCCTTCACGTCTTGGTGGCCTGACGGCTTCCGAGATTAGTGGTGGGACACGCAACGCCCCGTATCGGCTAGCCCTTGACGAGGTCCCTGTGCGTGACACGGGGACGCATGTCACGCGCCACGAACCACGCGCCCAGCCGTTCCGCGATGGCCACCGATCGGTGTTGGCCTCCCGTGCAGCCGATCGCTATCGAAAGGTAACTCTTGCCCTCGGCGACGTACGCGGGCAACAGCGTCGCCAGCATGCCTTCGAGGTGCTCGAGGAATCGACCGGCCAGCGGGTTGTCGAGAACGTACGCCCGCACGGGATCATCCAGACCGGACAGCGGACGGAGGTTTTCGTCCCAGTAGGGATTCGGCAGAAAGCGCACGTCGAAGACGAGATCGACGTCGAGCGGGAGGCCGTGCTTGAAACCGAACGAAACGATTCCAATCAGAAGCCTGTCGCTGGGTGATGAAGGCCCGAACAATTCGATCAACTTTGCCTTCAACTGGTGAACCGTGAGGTCGGACGTGTCGATCACGAGATCTGCCTCCGCCTTCACCGGCTGCAGTAGTTCGCGTTCACGCTGGATGACCGCGGCTATCCCCGACTCGGAATTCGCTCGACCACTTTCGAGGTCGAGAGGGTGGCGGCGACGCGTCGTGCCGTACCGCTTGACCAACGATCCGGTGGATGCGTCGAGAAAGAGCACTCGCACACGGTTCCCCGACGCCCGCAGACTACGAAGCACTCCAACGATGTCGGCCCGCTGGGTGGCGTTGCCGACCACGAGACACAGTTGCTGATGGGGATCGGACGGCTGGCTCGCCATTTCGACGACCTGCTCGATGAGCGCCGTCGGAAGATTGTCGATCACGAACCACCCGAGATCCTCGAGGTCGTCGGCGGCCTGGGAACGACCGGCACCCGACAACCCGGTGATCACCAGAACATCGGTCACAACACCGAGGCTACTCGTCTTCGTTCGCGGGAAGTGGTCGTTTGCGCAGCCGAAGGGCCAAGAGACGCGGGATCGTCGAGGCCTGCGCGTACTCCCGACAACGCAGCAGAAACCCGGGCGGTGGTGCGGGCTCGTGCATGCGTTCGAGGATAAGACCCGCGTCGGCGAGTGTGTTCAGGTAGCGCCCCAGCGGACGGTGTACGAAACGCACACGGACACCGGGTTCGACTTCCTCCACGTTCACCGCCTCGGTGAGGTACTCACCTATCCGCCAGTACTGCTCGGGAGGGTCGAGGATCTGGTCGTCTATCCACCCACTGTTCGGAGTTTGCAGGAGCGGATGATTCAGCAGGAACAAAAAGGTGCCGCCTTCGCTCAACACCCGCGACACCTCGCGGATTGCACCATCGAGGTCGTCGACATGCTCAAAGACGAGACACGCCACGACTGCGTCGAAGGCTCCATCCCCGAAGGGCAGGTTCTCAACGCTGCCCACGCGGTAGTCGACATTGCCCCCGCGGGCTCTCGCGACGTCTATGAGCCGTCGGGTCGGATCGATGCCGACCACCGACCTGTCTCCGTGAACCGCCGCCAAACGACGGCTGATCTGGCCCTCGCCACATCCAATGTCTAGAATCCGCTCGGCTCCCGCAGTCTCGGCGAGAACCAGCGGGATGATCTGTTCTTCGTATTCGGGGTCGGCTCCGTCGGTGAATCCGTTGATCCACCACTCGGCGTGTTCATCCCATGCGGGAACCCGCGTGATGCCGTCATCCATCTCCCGACACTCTCTCGTGTACCGCCCGCGCTACCGCTTCGGGAAGCCACGAGACGGCCAGCAAGGCGTCCAGACCCGCCTCCCTGACGCCCTTCACACCGCCGAACTCCCGAACGAGGCGTGTCTTGCGGGCTTCACCGAGACCGGGAACTCCGTCGAGCAATCCACGTCTCATGCGCTTGCCGCGCAGCTCCCGGTGGAACGTGTTGGCAAAACGGTGCGCCTCGTCACGTATGCGCTGCAACATGAAGAGGGCTTCACTTCCGCGCGGCACCGCCACGGGCCTCGAGCGACCGGGTACGTACACCTCCTCGAACCGTTTCGCCAGAGCTGCGACGGGAATCTCGTGTTCGAGACCGAGTTCGCGCACGACGTCGATCGCGACCGCCAACTGACCCTTCCCCCCGTCAACCAACAACAATTGGGGTGGGTACGCGAACTTGCCGGGTTTCTTGCTGCCCCCTTGGGTCTGGGCGTTGACGTCCTGCTTTGTTTCTTGGCCCTCTTCCTGGTCGTGGACGTAGGCGCGAAGGCGCCTGGTCAACACCTCGCGCATCGCCGCGTAATCGTCGTTGCCGGGCACATCCTTCACCTTGAACCGCCGGTATTCGCGCTTTGCGGGCAGGCCGTCCTCGAGTACGACCATCGACCCGACGTAGTCCGTTCCCTGCAGGTGGGCCATGTCGAAGCACTCGATGCGTAGTGGCGCCTCGGGCAACTCCAGATGGTGCTGCAACTCCGTCAGTGCACGGCTCCGTGCGTTGTGGTCGGAGGCACGGTGCATGCGGTGACGTGCGAATTCTTCGCGCGCGTTCAACGTCACCGTCTCGTGCAACGAACGTTTGTCGCCGCGCTGCGGCACCCGGATCTCGACATTCGAGCCCCTCAGACCCGACAACCACTCGACATAGGTTTCGTGGCCGCGTCCGAGCACGGGCACAAGAACCGCCTTCGGATAACCCATTGCGGGTTCTTCGCCGTACAACTCTTCGAGGATCCTGTCGATCAACTCTTCCTCACCGAGAGCCTCGACCTTGTCGATGATGAATCCTCGCCGGCCCACCACACGACCGTGTCGAACGAAAAAAACCTGTACCGATGCCTCCAGATCGTCCTGTGCGACACCCACGACGTCGATGTCCTCACCCCGGTCGGCGACGATTTGTTGGCGCTCCATCGCCCGACGCACCGCCGCCAAACGGTCCCGCAGCCTGGCCGCGATTTCGTACTCCTGTGCGACCGCCGCCTGCGCCATGCGCGCCTCAATGGCCTTCTCCACATCTTCGGTCCTGCCGTCGAGAAAGTCGGCCAGACCCGCGACGTGGGCGGCGTAGTCACCCCCTTCGACGGCCTTGACGCAGGGCCCCGAACACTTCTCGATGTGGAACAGCAGACAAGGCCGACCGAGTCGCTGGTGCTCGTTGAACTTCGACGGTGGGCAGGTGCGGACGGGGAAAGACCGCAAAAGCAGGTTGAGCGTCTCGCGGATTGCGTATGCGTGGGCGTACGGACCGAAATAGCGCGTGCCCTTTCGCTTGCGTCCTCGCATCACCGTTGCACGAGGCCATTCTTCGTCGAGCGTGATCGCAAGGAACGGGTAGCTCTTGTCGTCACGGAGACGGATGTTGAATCGCGGCCGGTGCTCTTTGATGAGGTTGTACTCGAGCATCAGCGCTTCGACCTCGTTGCGGACCTCGATCCACTCGACGGACTCGGCAGCCGACACCATGGCTGCCGTGCGCGGGTGCAGGTTGCGCTTGTCCTGGAAATAACTCGACAGACGGGATCGCAGGCTCGAGGCCTTGCCAACATAAATCACCCGTCCATGGGCGTCCTTGAATTGGTACGACCCCGGAGCGTCGGGAATGGATCCGGCCGCAGGGCGCTGGATCATTTCCGACTTTGTTTCCTCACGGGCTTCGCCGGCTGTCCCGACGGCCTGAGCAACGGCGCCAGAAAGCGCCCTGTATGGCTTTGGCGCACCTTTGCAATGGCTTCGGGTGGACCCTCGGCGACGACCTTGCCTCCACCCGAACCGCCCTCCGGCCCGAGGTCAATGACCCAGTCGGCACTTTTGATCACATCGAGGTTGTGCTCGATGACAAGAACCGTGTTCCCCTGGTCGACCAGCCTCGACAAGACGGTCAGCAAGCGCCGCACGTCTTCGAAGTGAAGACCCGTCGTCGGCTCGTCGAGGAGGTAGATCGTGTGGCCGGTACTGCGCTTGGCAAGTTCCGATGCCAACTTCACACGTTGAGCCTCCCCTCCCGAAAGCGTCGGCGCGGGCTGGCCCAGGCGGACATAACCGAGACCCACGTCGACGAGTGTCTGCATGTGCCGTGCGATGGACGGTTGGTTGGAAAAGAAATCAACGGCTTCGGAAATCGGCATGTCGAGGACATCCGCGATGCTCCTGCCCTTGAATTGAATCTCGAGTGTGTCGCGGTTGTAACGCTTGCCCTTGCAGACCTCGCACGGAACGTAGACGTCGGGCAAGAAGTGCATCTCGATCTTGATCGTTCCGTCACCCGAGCACGCCTCGCATCGACCACCCGACACGTTGAAGCTGAAGCGACCGGGTTGGTAGCCACGCACCTTCGATTCGGGGGTTGCGGCGAACAACTTGCGGATGGCATCGAACACTCCCGTGTAAGTGGCGGGATTCGAACGGGGTGTCCGTCCGATCGGCGACTGATCCATGTCGATCACTTTGTCGAGAAGTGCGATGCCCTCGACCGACTTGTGGCGGCCCGGCGCCTCTTTCGATTTGTAGATCTTTTGCATCAGCGCCGGGAGCAGGATGTCGCGCACGAGCGTGCTCTTGCCGCTGCCCGACACCCCGGTGACTGCCACGAAACATCCGAGCGGAATATTCACATCGATGTTCTGCAGGTTGTGCTCGCGAGCGCCGCGTACGACAAGTTCGCCGCCCGCGGGCTTGCGCCGCTGGGTCGGAACCGGAATCGACTTCTTTCCTGCGATGTACTGGCCGGTCACCGACTCGGCGACCCTGCCGATTCCCGTCACCTTGCCGCTGTACACGACCTCACCGCCGTGCTCACCCGCACCCGGCCCGATGTCCACGATCCAGTCGCTTTCCTTGATCGTGTCCTCGTCGTGCTCGACGACGATGACGGTGTTTCCCAGGTCGCGCAGACGATGCAGCGTGTCGATGAGACGGCGGTTGTCACGCTGGTGCAATCCGATCGACGGTTCGTCGAGCACGTAGAGCGTCCCGACGAGACCCGACCCGATCTGGCTGGCGAGCCTGATGCGCTGCGCCTCGCCTCCCGCGAGTGTTCCCGCGCTCCGCGAGAGAGTCAGGTAGTCGAGACCCACGTCGAGAAGGAACCCGAGTCGGGCGTTGATCTCTTTCGTCACCCGCTCGGCGATCATGCGATCGCGATCACTGAGCTTGAGAGACATCAGGTACTTCGCCGACTCACCGATGGGCAGGTCGCAGACCTCGGAAATGCTCTTTCCGCCGACCTTGACGGCCAGTGAGGATGGCTTGAGACGCGCGCCGCAGCACACCGTGCAGGGCACCTCGCGCATGAAGGACTCGTATTGTTCCCGCGCCCAGTCGCTCTCTGCACCCTCATGACGACGCTTGATCCACGGGATCACTCCCTCGTAATGGGTGTTGAACGTGCGCTGACGACCGTAACGGTTGCGGTATTTGACGACGAGACCCTCTTCGACCCCATTCAAGACGATATTGCGTTGCTTGTCGGTGAGCTTCGCAAACGGCTTCTCGAGTGGAATCTTGTATTTCTCGGCGACGCTTTCGAGCAGCCGGGTGAAGTACTGGGTGTGGGCACTGCGCCATGGTGCGATCGCACCCTCCGAGATCGACATGTCGGTGTTGGGTATGACCAAATCCGGATCGACCTCGAACTTGGTTCCCAGACCATCACAGTTCTCACAGGCGCCGTAGGGGGAATTGAATGAGAAATTGCGCGGCGCGGGTTCGTCGAAGGAGGCACCACACTTCGGGCATGCGAGATGCTGGCTGAACGTCAGCATCTCGCCGTCCGCCTTGTCACCGCCCATCAACTCGATCCCGGCCACCCCTTCAGCGAGTTTGAGTGCCGTCTCGAGCGAGTCGGTCAGCCGCCGCCCGATGTTGTCGCGCTTCACCAGTCGGTCGACGATCACCTCGATGTCATGCTGTTCGTAGCGGGCGAGTTTGCGGCCCTCACGAAGAAATTCGGCGATGTCCACGACTTCCCCGTCGACGCGGGCCCGCACGAAGCCCTGACCCGACAGATCGCCGAGCAATGTGTCGTACTCGCCTTTTCGGCCCCGCACCACCGGCGCCAAAACCTGGAATCGGGTCCCGTCGGGTAGGCCCATGATTCGGTCGACGATCTGTTGCGGGGTCTGGCGCTCGAGGCGGGTGCCGTCATTCGGGCAATGTTGCACGCCGATGCGGGCCCAGAGGAGGCGCAGGTAGTCGTAGACCTCTGTGATCGTTCCGACGGTGCTGCGCGGGTTGCGGGAACCCGACTTCTGGTCGATCGAGATCGCCGGCGACAATCCGTCGATGTGGTCGACATCGGGCTTGTCCATCTGACCGAGGAACTGACGGGCGTATGCCGAGAGGCTCTCGACATACCGACGTTGCCCCTCGGCATAGATCGTGTCGAACGCCAGGCTCGACTTGCCCGAGCCGCTCAGACCGGTGAAGACGATGAGTTGGTCGCGCGGGAGTTCGACGTTGACATTCTTCAGATTGTGCTCACGGGCACCCCGGATCACGATCTTTTCCACCACGCCGCGAGACTAGCGACGGGAACGCAATCTCGCTAACCCGCGTCGCGAAGTTCCCGGCGTAGTTCCTTCACCTCGTCGCGCAATCGGGCGGCGTACTCGAAGCGCATCTCGGCGGCCGCTTCGTGCATCTCTTCCTCGAGGGTTTGTATGAGTCGCTGAATCTCTTGTTCGGGGAGTGACTTCAGCTCGCGCTGAACCTTGTCGCGCTCTCGGCTCCGGCGACGATCCTTGCCCGGAACTGGCGCCGTTTCATCCGGCCGCAGCAGGGACAGGATGTCGCCCACTGCCTTGCGGATCGTCTGGGGATTGATTCCGTGTTCGGCGTTGTATGCGATCTGACGCTCACGTCGACGACGGGTCTCGCCGATAGCCGCTTCCATGGCGGCGGTGGTCTTGTCTGCGTACATCACGACCTGGCCGTCGACGTTGCGGGCCGCACGACCGATCATTTGGATGAGAGATGTTTCGCTGCGCAGGAATCCCTCTTTGTCCGCGTCGAGTATCGCAACCAGAGACACCTCGGGGAGGTCGAGACCCTCGCGGAGAAGGTTGATTCCCACCAACACGTCGAATTCCCCCAGCCGCAGCGCCCTGAGAATCTCGATCCGTTGGATCGTGTCGATGTTGGAGTGGAGGTACCGTACCCGCAGGCCCTGCTCGAGGAGATATTCACTCAGGTCCTCGGCCATTTTCTTCGTCAGCGTGGTCACGAGCACTCGGTCGCCGCGCTCGATTCGATCCGTCACCATTGCGATCAGGTCATCGATTTGGCCCTTCGTCGGCTTGACGATCACTTCCGGGTCGACGAGGCCCGTGGGCCGGACGATCTGTTCCACCACCCGCTGCGAGTGCGCCATTTCGTACTTGCCGGGGGTCGCCGAGAGAAAGACGCACTGGTGGACACGCTCGATCGTCTCTTCGAACCTCAGGGGCCGATTGTCGCGCGCGGACGGCAGGCGGAAGCCGTGCTCGACGAGTGTGTCCTTGCGGCTGCGGTCCCCTTCGAACTGGCCGTGCAACTGCGGAACCGTCACATGGCTCTCGTCGATGACCAGCAGGTAGTCATCGGGGAAATAGTCGAGGAGCGTGAAAGGGGGTTCCCCGGGGCTGCGGCCGTCGATGTGCATCGAGTAGTTCTCGATTCCGTTGCAGTACCCCATCTCCTGGATCATTTCGAGGTCGTATTGCGTGCGCATCCGCAGGCGCTGGGCTTCGAGCAGCTTTCCCTGCTTTTCGAAAAGCGCCAGACGTTCCTGTAGTTCGGCCTCGATACCCATCACTGCACGCCGCATTCGTTCGTCACCCGCCACGTAGTGCGTGGCCGGAAAAACGACCACTTCGGTGAGTTCGCTCAGGTTCTCACCGGTCAGGGGGTCGATGACGGAAATCCGATCGACGGTCTCGCCGAACATCTCGATGCGCAGCACCGTTTCGTCGTAGGCGGGGTGCACCTCGATGGTGTCGCCCCGAACGCGGAAGTTGCCGCGACCAAGCGTCATGTCGTTACGGTCGTATTGCAGTTCGACGAGCCGCTTGAGGATGCTGCGCTGGTCGTAATCGACACCCACGTGCAGTTCGAGCAGTTGGCCGCGGTACTCGTCGGGGTCCCCCATCCCGTAGATGCAACTGACACTCGCGACCACGATCGTGTCACGTCTCGTCAACAAGGCGGCGGTCGTCGAATGACGCAAACGATCGATCTCGTCGTTGATCGACGAATCCTTCTCGATGTAGGTGTCGCTGGAGGCGATGTACGCCTCGGGCTGGTAGTAGTCGTAGTAACTCACGAAGTATTCGACGCGGTTGTTCGGGAAGAAGTCACGCATCTCCTGCGCCAACTGCGCCGCGAGGCTCTTGTTCGGGGCGAGGATGAGCGTCGGACGCTGCACTTGCTCGATCGTCCAGGCGATGGTCGCGGACTTGCCCGAACCGGTTATGCCCAGAAGCGTCTGATAACGCTCTCCTGTCTCGATACCCGCGGCCAACTGCGCGATCGCCTCCGGCTGGTCACCAGCGGGTCGGTACTCGGAGACAACCGTGAAAGTGTGGCGGGCCTCGACCATGATGCGAGGCTACGACCTCCGCATCCCGTCAGGAACGTGACACGCGACCTGCGTCCGCAGCCGCAGGCGGAAGCGACCTCATCCACCGCCACACCGAGTCGACCTGGACTTCGAGTGATTCAAGATCCCCCGAATTGTCGATCACTCGATCGGCGATCGCGACACGCGCCTCACGGCTGGCCTGCCGGGAGATGCGCGCTTGGGCATCGGCATGCGACATGTTGCGCAACCTCACCAGTCGCTCGACCGCCAGGTCTAGCGGCAAGTCCACGACCACGGTCCCACACAAGCCCTCACGTGGATTCTCCACGAGCAGCGGGATGTCGAGCACCACGACGTTGGTAGTGGTGCGTTGCGCCTCGAGCCGTGACGCCATTTCGCGACCAACGGCGGGGTGCACGATTTTGTTCAACCGCGCCAACGCCTCGGGATCCCCGAACACCTTCGAGGCCAGCGCAGCACGATCGAGTACGCCTGCGGAATCAAGAAGATCCGACCCAAAAGCCGCAACGATCTCCTCGAGCACCGGGGACCCGGGCGCCTGGAGTTCCCTCGTGATCTGATCCGCATCGATGATGACCGCGCCACGGGCGGCGAGCATCTCCGACACGGTCGTTTTGCCCGACCCGATACCGCCGGTGAGCCCGACGAGGATCATCCTGCGCCGTTGCTTACTGTGCGGGCTGCCCGGGAGCCGCGTCACCGTCGGCGCCCGGAGCGCCGTCTTTGCCGTACTCCTTGTAGTAGTCGGACCAGGCGGCCTCGCGTTCGGCGTCGTCGCCACCGAACCAGTTGCCCTGCTCGTCGACCTCGAAATGGCTGCGGTATTCCTCGGCCAGTTCTCCACCCTCGGCGGCCTGCTTGATCGACAGGCTGATGCGGCGACGTTCGAGGTCGAGGTCGATGATCTTGACCCAAAGTTCCTCGCCCGGCGTGACGAAATGTTCCGGTGCCTCGACGTGATGCGCCGACATCTCGGAAATGTGCACCAGACCCTCGATGCCGTCGCCAACCTGGACGAATGCACCGAAGGGCACCAACTTCGTGACACGTCCGTAGACCAATTGGCCGACCTCGTGTGAACCGGCGAACTCTTGCCACGGATCCTGCTGGGTGGCCTTGAGCGACAGGCTGATGCGTTCGCGGCTCATGTCGACGTCGAGCACCTGGACGGTGACCTCGTCGCCCACGGCGACGACCGAACCCGGATGGTCGACGTGCTTCCACGAGAGTTCCGACACGTGAATCAGTCCGTCCATGCCGCCGAGGTCGACGAAAGCACCGAAAGGAACCACGCTGGACACGACACCCTTGCGGATCTCGCCCGGCTTGAGGTGCGTCAAGAATTCATCGCGCTGTTCGCGCTGGTTCTCCTCGAGGAATCCACGACGTGACAAAACGACGTTGTTGCGGTTCTTGTCAAGCTCGATGATCTTGGCCTGGAGCACCTTGCCGATGTAGGGCTGCAGATCACGAACGCGACGCAATTCGACGAGCGACGCGGGCAGGAACCCGCGCAGACCGATGTCGACAATGAGACCACCCTTGACGACTTCGATGACCAGACCCTCGACCATACCGTCGGCTTCCTTGACCTTTTCGATGTCACCCCAGGCGCGCTCGTACTGTGCGCGCTTCTTGGACAGGACTAGACGACCCTCTTTGTCCTCAAGCGTGAGGATGAGGGCTTCGATCCGCTCGCCGATCGTGACGATCTCCCCCGGGTCGACGTCGTTGCGAATCGAGAGTTCGCGGGCGGGAATGACGCCCTCGGTCTTGTAGCCGATTTCGAGGAGAACCTCGTCGCGGTCGACTTTGACCACCTTGCCCGAAACCAGTTGCCCGTCTTTCAATTCGACCATCGTCCCGGCGATGGCGTCTGCGAAGGAGGTGTCACGCTCGGTGATTTGACGGGGAGTGTAGGTGGTGTCGGACAACGTGGAATTCGCTTTCGGAGGGACTGGGATCGGTGGATAAGACCCCGAAAACCTACCAGCGGCGCCCCAGAACCAAAAACTCCGGACTTTCCGCAGTTGCCTCGTGCCGGCCGTACCCGCCCGGTTCGACCGAGTGGATCGCATCCACGCCGAGGCCCGCCTGTCGACACATGAGCCGCAATTCGCGGGGTGTGAAACAGCCTGTGCGTAATTCCACCTCGAGAGCCTCACCCGCCGCATTGTGCACTGCCGTCTGTTCCCGAGTGACCCCCGTCCCGGCGTCGAACGTGGCCTGCGTGTGGTACCTGACGGCGAAGTAGGCACTAAAAGCGCTCAGGGCAAAACCACCGCCGGGGCGCAGCGCGCCGGCGATCCCGCCGAGAATTTGGAGGTCGTGGGCGAGATGATCCATGAGCCCGAATGCGCCCTGACAGAGACAGATGACTGCGTCAAAAATTGGGGGAAGATTCGCCGTACGGGCGTCCGCACGCTCGAAGGTGGCCGACTCGCTCAGGCCTTGTCGATGCGCCGCCAGTCGTGCCACGTCGATGAACTCGGCCGAGATGTCGATTCCGTGGACCCTGATTCCCCGCCGGGCGAGGGCAAGGGCATGGCGACCAGGGCCACAACCAACGTCGAGCACCCGAGCACCCTCGGCGAGGCCGAGTGACTCGACGAGGAATTCCACCTCTTGTTCCGTGCCCTTGGTGAAGGAGTAGCGCAGGTAGGTCTCACCCATGTGCGAGGCCAACTCCTCGAACCAGTGCCCGTCGGCGCCGACTTCACCCCGCGCCATGCCGCGTCATTTCGCGTCGGCCCATGAGCGGCCCCAGGCAGCGTTCACTTCGAGTGGCACCGTGAGTTCGGCTGCACCACGCATGATCCCAAGCACCAGATTTTCGACCATCTCCTTCTCGGCCAGAGGTGACTCGACGATCACCTCGTCGTGGACCTGGAGAACCAGACGCGACGACAGACCCGCTGAGTCGAGTTCGCGGTCGATGCGCACGAGTGCGATCTTGAAGATGTCGGCGGCGAGTCCCTGAATCCCTGCATTCATCGCCTGACGTTCGCCGGCTTGACGGATACGAAAGTTGTCACTCGTCAATTCCGGAATCGGTCGCCGCCGCCCGAACAAGGTTTCGGTGTAGCCACGATTGCGGGCCTCGGTCACGGTTCGATCCATGTAGGCCCGAACGGCCGGAAACGCCGCAAAGTACGCATCGAGAATTTCGGTCGCCTCGGGCACGTCGATGGCAAGTCGTTGTGACAGACCGTACGCCTCCATGCCGTAAGCCAACCCGTAGGACACCATCTTGGCTTTCGAGCGCTGGTCGGCCGTGACGGACTTCGCGTCGACTGAAAACACGCGGGACGCAGTTGCACTGTGAATGTCGACGCCGGCAGTGAACGACGCAATGAGGCCCGGATCGGCCGCCAGGTGAGCGATGCAGCGCAGTTCGATCTGGTTGTAGTCGGCGACCAACAATTCGCAGTCCTCGCTCGCGATGAAGGCGGTCCGGAACACCTTGCCCATCTCGCTGCGAACGGGGATGTTGTGGAGGTTCGGGCTCTCACTGCTCAGACGGCCCGTGCGTGCCACGGTTTGGTTGAATACGGCGTGGATCCGACTGTCGCGCGCCACGACACCCCGCAAACCCTCGCCGTAGGTCCCGCGCAACTTCTCGACCTCGCGGTACTCCAGCAGTGCATCTATGAATTCGGGCCACTCGTCGCGCAGTTTTTCCAGGGTCGCCGCGTCGGTGCTGTAACCGGTTTTCGTCTTCTTGCCCTTGGAGAGACCTCGCTCGTCGAAGAGGATCTTTTGCAGTTGCGTGGGTGAGTTCAGATTGAACTCGTGTCCGGCCAAGCCACGGAGAACCGCGGCCAGTTCGGTGGTCCGTGCTGTGAGGCTTTGTGTGATCTCGTCGAGGGTCACGATGTCAACACCAATGCCCCGCACTTCCATTCGGGTGAGGACACCCACGAGGGGCATCTCCACATCGTCGAACAGCGATTTCATCCCCGATGCCTCAAGCGCGGCGTCGAGCGGTCCGACGAGTGCGGCAACGGCACGCGCGCGAGACGCACCCGCCGCGAACGCACCCTCATCACCCGGGGTTGATCCGCCGAAGTCGAGCTCACCGTTCGACTCGGACTTACCGACGGGCAGAACGACGTCGAGGTGCGCCGCCACGAGCCGATCGATTCGATGACCGCCCTCGACGGGATCGAGCAGGTAGGCCGCGATGGCGGTGTCGAAGCCGAGACGACCGATGTTCAAGCCCGCCTCGAGGATCCGCCTCCACAGCGGTTTGCCATCGTGCGCCAGGACCCTCCGCGCCGCACCCAGACAGCCCGACAAGGCCCCGAAATCAGTGGGCGAAAAGGCGATGCACCGAGCAGCAGCATCGTCACCAATCGCCAACACCGCTCCCGCGTCGCCGCAGTCAAAGACCGCAACCGACGCCACAGCCGCAATTTCGGCAGTGAGCGCGCGCTCGTTCTTTGCACTCCATCTTTCGAACTGCGCTGAAAGCGACGCCCGCGCCAAGGGGCGACCACCGTCACCGATGCCGGGATCGCCGACGTCCCTCGACCATTGCCCGAACACCTCCCGCAGGCGCTTGGACATCGTGCGCATTTCAAGAAAGTCCAGGATTCTCTGCGTTGCGGCCCAGTCGGGACGGGGTTGACACCCCGCGGGGTGCACGTCAATGGCGAGATCGTCGCGCAACACCATCACCGAGGCATTGCGAAGCACGCGTTCCCGGCCTTCCACCAGGGCGGCCTTGAGTTTCGGCGTCTGTTCGTCGAAGGAATCGAGGATTGCCACGAGATCCGGGTAGTCGTTGACCAACTTTGCAGCCGTCTTCTCACCGACTCCGTTCGCACCCACGAGATTGTCGCTGGGGTCCCCACGCAACGATGCGTAGTCGACGTAACGGGATGGCCTGACACCCGTGCGCTCGAGGATCCCCGCCTCGTCGTAGAGTGCGTAGTCGCTGACTCCACGCTTGTTGTAGAGGACCTTCACATGAGGGTCACTCACCAATTGGTAGCTGTCGCGGTCCCCCGTCACGATGACGATGTCATCCCCGGCGACGCGACACATCCTTGCGAGCGTCGCGATGATGTCGTCACCCTCGAAACCGGCCATGTCGAGAGCAACGATTCCGAGTGCCTCGAGCAGTTCGCGGATGATTCCCATCTGGCTGCGCAGGGCATCGGGAGCCGCCTCTCGCTGCGCCTTGTACTCGGGTACCGCCTCGTGGCGGAAGGTTTTTTCCGGGCGGTCGAAGACGACGATGATCGAGTCGGGCTGCTGGTCCTTCACCAGGTTGACGAGCATCGACGTGAAGCCGACGACGGCGTTCGTAATCTGGCCCGTGGAGGTCGCCATGTCGCTCGGCAATGCGAAGAACGCCCGGTATGCAAGCGAGTTGCCGTCGAGCGCCAGACACTTCATCGGTCCGACCGCCCCATGCCGCCAATCTAGGGCAAGAGGCTGCCGGCCAGAATTTTCTCTGCGACGTCACGCATCTTGGTGCGCTCGGACATTGCGGCACGTTGAATGAAGGCGTACGCGTCGGACTCGGACATACCCGCCTTGTCAATGAGAACACCCTTGGCGCGGTCGATCACTTTTCTTGTCTCGAGTTGCTCTTCGAGCGCACCCACCTCGTTGGCCAACAACTGAATTTCGCGGAATCGTCCGAGTGCGACCTCGATCGCGGGCACGAGATCGGACTTCTGGAACGGCTTGACGATGTAGGCCAGCGCACCCGCATCTCGGGCCTGCTCGACGATTTCACGCTGACTGAACGCCGTGAGCAGGACCACCGGACACAACTTCTCCGCACAGATCGCCCGGGATGCTTCGAGGCCGTCGAGCCCGGGCATCTTGATGTCCAGGATCGCAAGGTCGGGACGGTGCTCACGCACGAGTTCCACCGCTTTGTCACCTCGCCCCGTCTCTGCCACGACCTCGTATCCCTCTTCTTCGAGCGTTTCACGCAGGTCGAGGCGGATGATCGCTTCGTCCTCGGCGATCACGACGCGGGTGGCCATCACAGACTGCCGTTGTCACGGGCCGACGAGAGCCGATCCAGTAACTGGTCCTGGCGCACCTCGAGCTCGGCGACTTCGTCGCGCAGTTCGTCTCGGTGACGTCGCATCGCCGCTGCATGCGCGGTTGCCCTGCGGTATTCGAACGCCGCGTCGGGTGTTTCCGAAACGATGGCACGCAACTCCTGGGTTGACGCCTCGTCTTGGAGTGCGGACAAGTGCTCGTCAGCCAGAGCGAGTTTGGCGCGCGCCGCACGGAGCCGCGTGGCGTTCTGTTCGAGACGTCGATTCAAGAGCCAACCTCCATTCATGTCACGACCGTTCCTTTTGCGAGCATTGCTTTCGAACACCGGTGCCCAAGGTGGGAGTCGAACCCACACGCCCTTCCGGACAGCGGATTTTGAGTCCGCCGCGTCTGCCATTCCGCCACTCGGGCCGCCGCGACACAGCCATCGCGATGGGAACGCAAAGACTACTGGCCGGTTGCGAAAACGACGCTCGATTTGCCCACGGTCTATCCTCGACATGTGCTCGCGTTCACCTTCCCCGGCCAGGGCTCCCAGCGTCCGGGCATGGGCCGTCCATGGGTGGACCACGAGAGTTGGGAACTGGTCGGCGAGGCTTCCGAGATTGCGGGTCGCGACGTCGGCAGGCTCCTCCTCGAGGCCGATGCCGAAGAACTAAAGGACACCCGAAACGCCCAACTGACGACCTACGTGTCGTCGCTGATGGTGCTCGACGCTGTCGAGCGTCTCGGTATCGAACCGAGTTTCTGTGCCGGTCATTCGCTTGGCGAGTACACCGCGCTCACCGCCACGGGTGCCTTCGCCTTCGACGAAGGCGTCGCCCTCGTCGCCGAGCGGGCGTCGGCGATGCACGAGGCCGGGAGCGCATCACCCGGAACAATGTCGGCCGTTCTCGGCCTCGACGACGACACCGTGGAGGTGGCCTGTCGTCGTGCCGACTCCGATGTCTGGGTCGCCAATTTCAACGCACCGGGCCAGGTCGTCATCGCCGGTTCCCCGGCGGGGGTCGAAGCCGCCGCATTTCACGCCAAAGAACTCGGCGCGAAGAAAGTCATGTCACTTCCGGTGTCCGGTGCGTTCCACACCCCGTTCATGGCCGCGGCACGCGATCGCCTGCGCCGGGCGATCGCCCGAGCACATGTCCGCGATGCCGAGGTCGCCGTCGTCTCGAACGTGGATGCTCTCCCCCACGACGAAGCCGACGAATGGATCTCGCTCCTCTCGGCGCAGCTCTCCAGCCCCGTGCGCTGGAAACACTGCCTGCTGACCATGGCCGGAGCGGGTGTGACCGGCTTCGTGGAACTCGGTCCCGGAGGGGTTCTCACCGGCATGGCGAAACGTACCGTCAGCCGCGCAAGGACCATCAGCGTCGCAACTCCCGACGAGCTCGACAAGCTCATCGACTGGGTCAACAGGGCGGCGCCGGCGGGTCCGGCTCCCCTCGATGGCGAACATCTCTTCGCCACCGAACGTCTGGTCGTGAGCCCCTGCGCGGGCATCTTTTGCCCCGACACGTTGCACCCCGGTGGCACCCGCATCAACGTCGGCGACCTGCTGGGACGCGTCGGGGACACCGAGGTGCGCAGTGCCTTTGCCGGAATATTGCAGAGCTACATCGCCGTCGACGGAGAGCGAGTCACGCACCGACAACCCATCGCCTGGCTGCGGACGCACTGACCATGCCGCCCATCCCCAAAAACGCCGTCGGTGCCCGTTTCACGGGATGGGGTCGAGCGCTACCTCCCAAGGTACTCACGAACCATGACCTGGAGGCGATGGTTGAGACGTCGGACCAGTGGATCCGCGAGCGTACGGGAATCGAACGTCGTCACGTGGGTGGAACGACGGCCGGTCTTTCCATCCAAAGTGGGCGACTGGCGCTCGCGATGGCAAATGTCGACCCACTCGACATCGACGCCCTCGTGTTGGCGACCACCACACCCGATCGCACCGTGCCCGCCACGTCGGCCACCGTCCAACTCGGCCTTGGTCTCAAGTGCGGAGCGTTCGACGTGAACGCGGCGTGCAGCGGATTCGTCTACGCCACCGTTGTTGCCCACGGCCTCATCGCCATGGGGTCACGCAAGGTTCTCCTCATTGGCACCGACACACTGTCCCGCGTCACCGACTGGGACGACAGGAACACCGCAGTCCTGTTCGCCGACGGCAGCGGTGCGGCGGTCCTCGAAGCCACCGACGGCCCCGGGCAGTTACTGGCCTGGGACCTCGACTCGGACGGTTCGGCCGAGGAGTTGCTGTTCTGTGACATCGGCGGGACGATCTTCATGGAAGGCCGGGAAGTCTTCCGTCGCGCGGTTCGGATCATGGTCGACTCGGCCGAGAAGTCGATGGCTGTCGCCGGCGTCGGCGCCGACGACATCGCGCTCATCGTTCCTCACCAGGCCAACATTCGTATCATCTCAGCCGCGTGCGATCGATTGGGCATACCGATGGCCCGCGCGGCCGTGTGTATCAGTGAGACCGGCAATACTTCGTCCGCGTCGATCCCCCTTGCTCTCTTCGACGCGGCCGACGGTGGACGTGTTTCTCCGGGTGATCTCGTACTGCTCGTTGGCTTCGGAGCAGGAATGACCGCCGCCAGCGCGGTCATTCGTTGGGGAAACTGACGTGTCACGGGTCGTTCTCATCACCGGCGGATCAAGGGGTATCGGTGCCGCATGTGCACTGCGCTTCGCGGGCATCGGTGACAAGGTGGCCGTCACTTACAACTCCACCACGCCTCCCGCAGTCCTCACCGATGCGGGTGTTCTCACGGTCAAGTGTGACGTCACCTCCGCAGAGTCGGTCGAGGCGGCCTTCGTGGGAATCGAGGAGAAACTCGGCAAGGTCGAGGTCCTCGTGTCGAATGCGGGCGTCACCAAAGACGGCCTCTTCGTACGGATGAGCGAGAACGACTTCACATCGGTGATCGACGCCAACCTCACCGCCGCATACCGGGTTTCCAAGCGCGCATCGCAACAAATGTTGCGAGCCCGCTACGGGCGGATCATTCTCATGTCGTCAGTCGTGGGTCTGCTCGGCTCGGCCGGACAGGCGAACTACGCGGCGTCGAAGGCGGGCCTTGTCGGCCTCGCCCGGTCATTGGCACGTGAGCTTGGTTCGCGCAACATCACGGTCAACGTTGTTGCCCCCGGGCCCGTCGCCACCGACATGACGGCGGCCCTCGGCGCGGACCGCCTCGCAGAACTCACGGCTGCGGTTCCGCTCGGTCGCATGGCAACCGTCGACGAAATCGCCGAGGTTGTTGCTTTCCTCGCCTCCGACGCTGCCGCCTACATCACCGGCGCGGTCATCCCCGTCGACGGTGGATTGGGAATGGGTCACTGAGCCCAAGGCGTGCCCGTGTTTCTGCCAGAATGACCCAACTCACCCAAAGGAGCAACCATGAGCGATGACCTCTTCGCCCGATTCACCAAGTGCGCCGTCGATGTTCTCTCCGTTGATGCGTCGCAGATCACCAGAGAGGCCACCTTTGGTGACGACCTCGATGCCGACAGCCTCGACCTTGTTGAACTCGTCATGGCACTCGAAGAAGAGTTCGATGTTGAGGTACCCGAAGAAGACCTAAAGGACATCCGCACCGTCGGCCAGGCATTCGACCTGGTGGTCTCAAAACTCTGATGCGCAACCCGTTGGACGGAGGCGGCCCCCGGCGAGTGGCCATCACCGGTCTTGGCGTGGTTGCCCCATCCGGTCTTGGTCGGGAGGCGTTCTGGTGCGGTCTCCTTGGACCCGGTCTGCGCGACACCAAGGCCGTTGAGATCACTGATTGGGACCCTTCCCCCTACTTCGACAACCCGAAAGAAGCCCGCCGCGCCGATCGCGCCGAGCAATTCGCCCTCGCTGCCGCCGCAGAGGCGTTCGCCCAGGCCGGCGACATCACCGCCGACAGGGGTCGGTTCGGGACCATCTTTGCCACCGGCGTCGGCGGTCTCCATACCCTCGAAGAGCAGGTCGGGGTGTTTCTTGAAAAAGGCTCGCGACGCGTGTCCCCTTTCCTCGTTCCGATGATGATGGCCAATGCCGCCGGGGCCGCCATCTCGATGCGACACGGCCTGCGCGGTCCGAACGAAACGATCTGCACCGCCTGCGCGGCCTCGACGCACGCCATTGGCTACGCGGCACGACTCGTCGCATACGGCGTCTGTGACGCCGTCGCCACCGGGGGATCAGAGGCCGCGGCAACACCCACATCACTCGCCGGTTTCGGCAACATGACCGCGCTGTCAACCACGGGCGCGAGCAAGCCTTTCGACGCAGATCGCGACGGGTTCGTCATGGGTGAGGGGTCCGCAGTGCTGATCCTGGAGCGTTGGGATCATGCGGTGGCGCGCGGTGCCAGGATTCTGGGCGAGGTCCTCGGCGCGGCGAGCAACGCCGACGCTTACCACATCACGGCACCTTCACCCGGTGGCGTGGGTGCACAGGTCTGCATGCGCCTTGCCCTGGAAGACGCCGGGCTGTCCCCCACCGACATCGTCCAGGTGAACGCGCACGGAACATCCACACCACTCAACGACGCAGCCGAAGCACAGGCCATGAAAGAGGTGTTCGGAAGCCACCGGCCGGCGGTCACCTCGACGAAAGGCGTCACCGGTCACGCCCTGGGTGCCGCCGGCGCGCTGGAGGCAGCGGCGGTACTGATGTCGTTCGAGAAGAATCTCATCCCACCGACGGCCGGAACGACGGCCCTTGATCCCCAACTCGACATCGATCTCGTCGTCGGATCTCCTCGGCCGTGGTCGCCGGGCCCCACGATGTCGAACAATTTCGGCTTCGGCGGCCACAACGGGTCGATCATCATCGGCCCCGTCAACTGAGGCGTTCAGGCCTCGACAAGGACGAACATCAGGTCGCACTCGCATGCCACCGCGTCTCTCACCAACGCGCGTCCGCTGCCCTTGCCGGCGCGCGAAGACAAGCGTCCGAGCGTCACCTCCAGGGTGAGGGTGTCGCCGGGGGCGACCTGCCGACGAAATCTTGCCGAGTCGAGGCCGCCGAAAAGTGGCAATTTTCCCTCTGTCTTGGGGTCGCTGAGGACGACGTATGCGCCCAACTGCGCAATGGCCTCGCACATCAGAACTCCCGGCAGCGTGGGACGACCGGGAAAGTGGCCCGCAAAAAACCACTCGTCACCCGTCAGTCGCCACGTACCGCGGCCCGAGGTGCCGTCAACGACCTCGCTCACCACGTCGATGAACAAAAACGGTGGGCGATGCGGCAGGACGTCAGCGGGTGCACGCAACGACATGTCCGTTGCCTACTTCCCGAGGGCCTTGAGAAGATTGCCGGGGGTGTCCTTGGGCGACACCTTGTACCACGCCTCGAGAATGACACCGTCGGGGCCGACGAGGAATGCCGAGCGTTCGATGCCCATGTACTGGCGACCGTACATGCTCTTTTTCTTCCACACTTTGTAGGCCTTGGCGACCTTGTTCTGGGTGTCGGAGAGAAGCGTGAAACCGAGATCGTATTTGTCGTCGAATTTCTTGAGCTTGTCCGGCTTGTCGGGACTGATACCGATGATGACGGTGCGGCCGATTTGATCCTTGATGTCCCGCAAACCACACGACTGGGCCGTGCAACCCGGTGTGTCGGCCTTCGGGTAGAAGTAGACGAGGACCTTTTTCTTGGCGAACTTCGCCAGATCAACCGTCTTGCCGTTCTGGTCACCAAGGACGATCGAAGGGGCTTTGTCGCCGGCTTTCAACATGACCGAAAACTACTTCGCGTCGATCGCGGCACGCACTTCGGCGATGTACACCCCGATCGCTTCGGGTCCCTCTTGCATCAAACGGCGCACGACCGAGGCACCCTGAATGACTCCGTCCGCCACTTGACAGGCTTCCTGTGCCTGTTGCGCGTTCGACACGCCCACACCCACGAGCACGGGCAGATCCGTGACGGCCTTGACCCGCCCTGCGATGGTCGTTGCCGTCTTTGCCAGTGCGTCACGTTCACCGGTGATACCCAACAGACCAACGGCGTAGACGAAACCCCGCGCACGTGCCGCGATACGGGGCAACCGCTCATCGGGCGCCGTCGGTGCGGCGAGCATCACCGTCTCGACACCTGCCGCGTCGGCCGCGGTACACCAGCCCGTCGCTTCCTCCAACGGAAGGTCGGGGACGATCGCACCGGCGACGCCATTTTGTTGACACATCGAGGCGAATCGCTCGTATCCGGTGCGAAAAACGGTGTTGTAGTAGAGCATCACCACGATCGGCACCTGCACGTCGAGGGTCGGAATCTCGGCGAGGATCGCCGGTGGCGTCGCACCGGCATCCAAAGCCCGCTGGGACGCCTCTTGGATGACGGGACCGTCCATCACCGGGTCAGAGAACGGGATCCCCACCTCCACAGCGTCGGCACCGGCAGCCACCGCGGCACGAATGCCTTCCTTCCAGTTCGCGAGACCTCCCGTGACGTAGGGGATCAGGAGTTTGCGACCCTCCGCCCTGCGAGCGCGGAGGTGGGACTCGAGTCCCGTCACGCCAGAACGTCCATCATCTGCGCGACGTCCTTGTCGCCCCGGCCCGACAGGTTCATGAGAACCGTCTGGCCCGATATTTTCGGGGCTTCGCGCGCGATCCATGCCAGAGCGTGTGCACACTCCAGCGCCGGAATGATTCCCTCGGTCCTGGCGAGAAGACTGAATCCGCCGATGACCTCCTCGTCGGTCACCGACGGATACTCCGCGCGCCCGATCTCGGAAAGATAAGAATGCTCGGGTCCGACGCCCGGATAATCGAGGCCTGCACTGATCGAATGGGCCTCTTGGACTTGACCGTGTTCGTCTTGCATGAGGTAGCTCTTCATGCCGTGCACCACGCCCGGTACACCGCGCCCAACGGCCGCGCCACCGGCGGGTTCGACACCCACGAGACGCGCCTTGGTGTCGATGAAACCGGAGAAAATGCCGATCGCATTCGACCCACCGCCGACACAGGCAACGACAACGTCCGGGTCGGCGCCCGTGGCGGCACGACATTGTTCGCGGGCCTCGTCACCGATCACGCGGTGGAACTGCCGCACCATCCACGGGTAAGGGTGGGGTCCCATCACCGAACCGAGGCAGTAGTGCGTCGTCTCCACGGTGGCAACCCAATCCCGCATGGCTTCGTTGACTGCGTCCTTGAGCGTACGGCTACCCGACGTTGCGGGTTCGACTTGTGCACCCAGCAGCCTCATGCGGAACACGTTCAAGGCCTGACGTTCCATGTCGACGGCGCCCATGTACACCTTGCACTCGAGTCCAAGTAACGCCGCAGCCGTTGCCGAGGCGACACCGTGCTGGCCCGCCCCGGTTTCCGCCACGATGCGCTTTTTTCCCATTCGTTTGGCAAGCAGTGCCTGTCCGAGCACGTTGTTGATCTTGTGGGAACCCGTGTGGTTGAGGTCTTCCCTCTTCAACAACAGGCGAATGCCGAGCTGACGGCCGAGGTTGTTGCATTCGGTGAGTATCGAGGGGCGCCCCGCATACGTGCGCAGCAGATGATCGAGCTCCGCACGGAAAGCGGGGTCATTCCACGCGTCGCGGAAACCGGCCTCGAGTTCTTGGCAGGCGGGTACCAATGTCTCGGGCACGAAACGTCCACCGAATTGGCCGAAGCGACCCGAGCCGTCAGGTTCGACCATCACGCTCATGGGCACCAGTCTCGCAGGCGCCTCCCGTGCACCACGATTCGTTTGGCACGAATTTCGAGCATGTGCCGGAATCGTCTAGAGATCGTCCTGCCAGTTGTAGGGCATTTCGTCGGGACCCACATAGGTGGCGGGGGCTGCCGCACGAGCCGCGGAGATGAATGCACGCACGAGCCGCGGGTCCTTCTTGCCCGGCTCGCTTTCCACGCCGCTCGACGCATCGACCCCCCACGGGCGGGTCTGGGTGATTGCGTCAGCCACGTTCGTCGGCGTCAAGCCACCCGCGAGGATGATGCGTGGCCCCACAGCCACCTCACCGGCCAGCGACCAATCGAACACCTTTCCCGAGCCGGGCGCAGGTGCGTCGAGCAGCACCAGACCCGTACCGAATTTGTCGGCGCGACGGGCGTCAACGGACCCGGCGACGACGGCCTTGATGACGAAGCGGACACTCGCGCCCACCGCCGCGACGTCGGCTGCGGATTCATGGCCGTGCAACTGGGCCGCCTTGAGACCCGCCCCATGGACGAGGTCGATGACCCGACTCGGGTGCTCGTCACGGAACACTCCGACGGTCAGGATTTCGGGCGGCAGGCGGCGTCCGATGTCGTAGGCCCGCTTGACCGCGATCTGTCGGGGCGACGGGGCGAACACGAACCCGACCGCGTCTGCGCCCATGGCGACGGCCAACAGAGCGTCGTCCTCGCTCGTGATCCCGCAGATCTTGATGAACACCGCACTCGAAGGTACTACGAGACCCGCAGGGCCCGGAGCGATGCACACACATCACCCGAAGTCACGAGGCTCTCACCCACGAGCACCGCGTGGTAGCCGGCGTCTCTCAAGTTGCGCGCGTCGCCCGCATCGCGAACGCCCGATTCAGCCACACGCACGACGCCCGGGGGCATTTTCGAGGCCATGCGAAGCGCCCGCTCGTGATCAACGGCAAAGGTGGCAAGATCGCGTTGGTTGACGCCGATGAGTGTCGCTCCCACCGCGATCGCCACTTCAAGCTCGGCCTCGTCGTGGATCTCGACCAGCACGTCGAGGCCGACTTTCGTCGCAACCGAGTGGAAGGCGGACATCTCGGACTCGGAGAGAGCCGCGGCGATCAGCAGAACACAGTCTGCGCCCATCAGGCGCGTGTCGCACACGTCGCGCGCGTCCACCGTGAAGTCCTTGCGGATCACCGGCAATCCACACGCACCACGCGCCGCCTGCAGATCCGCCACCGAGCCACCGAAGTGCGGCGAGTCGGTGAGCACCGACATCGTGGTCGCACCACAGGTTTCGTAAATGCGGGCCAGGACTGCGGGGTCGAGGCCGGGGTTGAGGTCACCCTTGGACGGCGAACGGCGTTTGATCTCGGCGACGACCGCCAATCGGTCGAGGCCCTCCGATTCGAGACGGGCACGAAAGCCCCTGGTGGCGGGCAAGACCGCCGTGGCGGAGATCAACTCCTCCAGATCGCGTGTGTCGGCGGCCGCGCGGGCGCGATGGTGCGCGACGATCTTGTCGAGATACGTCGCCAAATCGTTTCAGCAGCCCTTGCCGCCGAGGGGCTTGACGAAGATCAACTCGGGGCGACCGCCCATGAACGGCGCCAGCGACGGGCCCCAATCCTTGAACCACTGGGCGCCCATGTGTGCGTCGAGCGCCCCTTGGTCGGTGTACATCTCCCACATCCACAAAATGTTCTCGTCGGTCGCATCTTCGTTGAGGATGTAGTGGATCGTTCCCGCTTCTTTGGAGACGTGGTCTTGTGCCTTCATCAGTTCCCGCGCCAGGTCGGCGCGCTTTCCGGGTGCGGCAATGATCTTGGCTACGACACCCACACGACTCTCGATACCCATGTTTCCCCCACTTTCGCTTTCGTGTTCCTAGAACCCTAGTCGTCGAGCAAGTTCGGTCGTCAGGTCGCCGATGGCCACCCTTGCCTGGGCCGTCGTGTCGCGTTCACGGATGGTCACACAACCGTCGTCGAGCGAGTCGAAGTCGACGGTGACGCAGTACGGCGTACCTATCTCGTCCTGGCGGCGGTACCGGCGGCCGATGGCCTGTGTTTCGTCGTAGTCGACCATGTAACGCCCGGAGAGTGCCGCAAAGATCTCGCGTGCCAGCGGCGTCAGCGTGTCCTTCTTGGACAACGGCAGAACCGCAACCTTGTACGGGGCCAACCGGGGGTGAAGACGCAGAACGACCCGCTCTTCGTCACCCACGACGTCCTCGTCGTATGCCGCCAACAGGAAGGCGGCCATCGTGCGGTTGGCTCCCGCCGCGGGTTCGACCACGTAGGGGACGTAGCGCTCGTTCGTAGCCTGGTCGAAGTAGTCGAGTTTCTGGCCGGAGTGGTCCGCGTGTTGGGTCAGGTCGTAGTTCGTGCGCTGTGCGATGCCTTCGAGTTCACCCCACCCCCACGGGAAGAGAAACTCCACGTCGGCTGTTCCGGCTGAATAGTGGGAAAGTTCATCGGTGTCGTGTGCACGAATGCGCAGCATGTCGCGCGGTATGCCCAGTTCGACGTACCAGTTCATGCGCTCGGTGCACCAGTAGTCGAACCACTTGCGCCCCTCCTCGGGCGGCACGAAGAATTCGAGTTCCATCTGCTCGAATTCACGCGTACGGAAGATGAAGTTCCCGGGCGTTATTTCGTTGCGGAAACTCTTGCCGATCTGTGCAATCCCGAACGGAGGTTTCTTGCGGCTGGTCTGCAGGACGTTCGCAAAGTTCACGAACGTTCCCTGCGCGGTCTCGGGCCGCATGTAGACCTCGGCCCCGGATCCCTCGATTGGTCCTGCGAAGGTCTTGAACATGAGGTTGAAGGCCCTCGCCGCGGTGAACACACATCCCTTCTTGCCCTGTGGACAATCACGGTCCTCGATGTGGTCTTCGCGGAAACGCCGCTTGCACACGGTGCAGTCGACGAGCGGATCACTGAAACTCGCCAGGTGACCACTCGCCTCGTACATCTGGGGCGGGCCGAGAATGGCGGCATCGATGAGAACCACGTCGTCGCGCATCTGGACCATCGTGCGCAACCAGGAATCTTTCACGTTGCGCAGCATCAGCGACCCGAGTGGGCCGTAGTCGTAGGAGGAGCGGAATCCGCCGTAGATCTCCGCGCTCGGGTACACGAAACCGCGGCGCTTGGCGAGGTTGACAATCTGCTCGAGATCCTTGGCTGGCATAAGACAGCCAGAGGTTAGTCGTGACGCTCGAACATCCCCACGGATTTCAGCCTTCGGTCGCACTGTCTTTCGATCGCGACTGTTGCGATGCGGGTCACCTCATGGGTCATCGCACTCTCCGGCTCGGCGAGTGCGGCTGCCAGTTGCCCCCCGAGGATGCGCCTCATCAATGCGACCGCACCGCTGGAGATCGCGGGTCCGGTGCGGCACGAGCGACACTGCAAGCCCCCGTTCACCACATCGAAGGCGACGAGTTCCTCGCCCGAACCGCACGAGGTGCAGCGAGCCAACTCCGGCTCGAAGCCCTCCGCAGCGAGAAGCTTGAGATAAAAAGCCCCGACCACGAGTGACGAGCCCCCTTGTGCGAGCGCACCGAGAGCACCCACGAGCATCCGATAGACGTGGGGAACGGGCTCGCGATCGATCGTCATTTGGTCGACTGCTTCGAGCATCGCGAGACCCTGGGTCATCTTGTCGAGGTTTGCACGCAGGGCCGAGGCGGTGTCGAGGGGTTCGACCTGCGTCACTATGTCGAGTTCGCGCCCCCTGTGCAGCAGAACCGAGACATGGCTGAGGGGCTCGAGCCGCGAACCGAGCCTTGAGCGCGTCTTGCGCACACCCTTGGCGACCGCGCGCACCTTGCCGTTGGCTTCTGTCATCATGACGACGATGCGATCGGACTCACCCAACCGGTACGTCCGCAGCACGACGGCCTCGTCGCGGTAGTTGGTCACGCGTCGATCCCGCCGAAGCGGCGGTTGCGTCGACGAAAGTCGTCGACGGCCACCTGCAGGTGCTCGGTACTGATGTCGGACCACGGGATGTCGAGGAACACGATCTCGCTGTAGGCGAGTTCCCATACCAGCGATGTCGGCAACGTGTCGGGCGGGCCGAGAACAACGACGAGATCGGGTTCGGCATCGGCGGGAGCAAGCACCGCCCGCGCAAGTGCCTGCTCGGAGGCCGTCGAATGTACCCCCCGCGATGCGTCATCCGAGAGAAGTCTCTCCACGACGAGAGCAAAGCGCGCCCGGCCGTCGGCTTCGGGCCGCACGATCACTTCGACCCGACTGCGCTGATGTCGCAACGCTTTGTCGATCATCGACTCGAGGCGCAACCGCTCCCCGTCGTCGAGCGGTGCGGAGCCCGCCGAAACGGGAACGAGAGTGAGCCAACGCACCCCTTCTCGTTCGAGCGCATCGATCAGATCACCGATACGCCGGTTCCACGCACCCTGACCAAAACCCGCCCAGTCGGCGAGCGTGCCACCCGCGACCACGACATGCGCGAGCGGTTCATCGCTGGCCACCGGAGTACCGAGAGCCCTTCGCAAGCGCGCCTTCACGCGTTCCTTGACGCGCGATTTGAACCGACTGATCACGACATCATTGTGTCATGTATCGACATGGTCGAGCCGCTGAACGGCCCGCCGCACGCCCCATCGGTAGTGTTGGTGCATGGCCGAGCGCAAGTTGCATGTCGCATGCATCATGGATGGCAACGGGCGTTGGGCCCGCCGTCGCGGCTTGCCCCGTACGGCGGGTCACACCGCGGGAGAAGAGGCGCTTGCCATCGTCACGCGTGCGGCAGGCGACCGCGACATCGGTTGGCTGACCGTTTTCGGCTTCAGCACCGAGAATTGGATTCGGCCGCGGGCCGAGGTACGCCACATCCTCGCCATGCACAAGAAGCTCTTCGGTCGTCTCGACGAGTTGAACGCCAACAATGTGCGGGTCAACTGGATCGGTCGCCGATTCGACGAACCGGGGTCACGAACCCCGTCGTACGTTCAGCGCGCAATAAAACGCGCCGTCGACGACACGACCCAGAACACGGGAATGGTCTTCACGGTGGCCTTCGACTACGGATCGCGCGCCGAACTTGCCCGCGCCGCCCAACTCGCGGCCGCTGACGCCGCAAACGGGGTACAACCCAACGACCTCGCGGCGAACCTCTACGACGCGTCGCTGCCCGATGTCGACCTGCTCATCCGCACCTCGGGCGAGTCCCGCATCTCGAACTTCCTGCTCTGGCAAATCAACGGTGCAAAGGTCCACTTCACCGAGCGCACCTGGCCCGACATGTCGGCCGAAGAGTTCGACCGCGCCCTTGCGGTTCTCGGTTGAGGCGCACATTGGCCTGATGACCGGCACCGACGATTCCTCCGACGACGCACCCCGTGGTCGGCATGTGATGCGCGACGAGGTCGCACAGGCACTTCACCACGTGACAGCGGGTCTCCCCCGGCCCGAGGACCGCCCCGGCCAGGTCGACATGGCTCTGGCCGTGACGCAGGCGATCAACACTGACGGCCGCCTCATCGTGCAGGCGGGCACGGGAACCGGCAAGACCATCGCCTATCTCGTCCCGGCGATCCTCTCGGGCAAACGCACGGTCGTCTCCACGGCCACCAAGACTCTCCAGGACCAACTCGCACACAGCGACCTGCCCCTCCTCGAGGCGACCCTTCCGCAACCCTTCACCTGGTCGATTCTCAAGGGCCGCAGCAACTACGTGTGCATGCAGCGCGTATCCGAGGTCACCAACAACGCACGTCTCGAATTGGAGGATCTCGGAGCCAGCCACCAACGAGAAGTCGACCAACTTGCCCGTTGGGCCCTCGGCACCGAGTCGGGCGACGTGGCCGAACTCGACTGGCAGCCCTCGCTCCGCGCCTGGCAGACGGTCAGCGTCGGCAGCGACGAGTGTCCGGGTGCGGCGCGTTGTGAGTCGGGCGGAAATTGCTTTGCCGAACGTGCACGAGCCCGTGCCGCGGCCGCCGATGTCCTGGTCGTCAACACGCACCTGTACGGCATGCACGTGGCCGCGGGCGGCGCGATTCTTCCCGAACACGACGTGGTCATCTTCGACGAAGCCCATCAACTCGAGGACACGCTCACATCCACCATCGGTGTGAGCCTCGCGGCGTCCCGTGCCACGACCCTCGCGGCGGCGCTGAGGCGTGTCATCGCAGATGATCGCCTTCAACGCCGGCTCCACGACGAGGCCAAGGCCCTGGGCGACGTTCTCGCACCCAACGTCGAGCAGCGTCTGGCGCTACCGATCCCCCGCGACATCGTCGATTGCCTCACGGCGTTGCGGCTCACGGCCGGTGAGTGTCTCGAAGCGCTGCGCAACGTCGACTCCGCAATGGACTCGGTGCGACAAAAGATGTTCCGCGCCCAGCAACTCGCCACGCGTCTCGCCGATGACATCGATGCCACCCTGCGTGCCGACTCCACATACGTCCCGTTCGTCACCGGGTCCAGCGAGCGGGCGGAACTAATTCTCGCGCCGCTCGACGTCGGACCGGCGCTGGCCGAACATGCGTGGCCCGGACACGCGGTCGTGCTGACCAGCGCGACGATCCCGTTGTCGATGCCCCACCGTGTCGGCCTCGGTGATTCGGCAGAAATGATCGATGTCGGGAGCCCGTTCGAGTTCGCCGAACAGGCGATGCTCTATTGCGCCACGCATCTTCCCGAGCCCAACGCCGACCGCGACGATCTCGTGCACTCCGAAATGGCCGACCTCATCGCGGCTGCAGGCGGCCGCACGCTTGCACTCTTCACCAGCCGGCGGGCGATGAACGCCGCGGTTGAAGCCCTGCGGTCCCGTCTCCCCTTCCCGATCCTCGCCCAGGACGAGAACCAGCGTGCAACTTTGTTGCGCGAGTTCACGCTCGACGAATCCGCGTGCCTGTTCGCAACCGCGGGCTTCTTCGAGGGGGTCGACATCCCGGGTCGCTCGCTCTGCCTTGTCATCATCGACCGAATTCCCTTTCCCCACCGCAACAATCCACTGCTCGCCGCCCGGCGCGAACTCCACGGTCCACGGGGATTCATCGAGATCGACCTGCCGCGCGCGATCACATCCCTCGCCCAGGCGGCCGGACGTCTCGTTCGTTCGCGCACCGACCGAGGCGTCGTTGCGGTTCTCGATCCCCGCCTGGCGAAAAAGGGCTACCGCTGGACGATCATCAATGCCCTGCCGCCGATGGCACGCACGAGCGACAAGTCCGAAGCGATCGATTTCCTCCGCAGCGCCATCAACGACGCCTGACCTCACGCGACGACGAGCCGGTATCCCAGACCACGCACCGTCAGGATGATCCGCGGCTCGTCGGGTTGGTCCTCGATCTTCACCCGCAAACGACGGACGTGGGCGTCGACGAGCCGACTGTCGCCGAGGTACTCGTATCCCCACACACGCTCGAGCAACTGATCGCGTGACAACACCTGGCCGGCGTGGTCGGCGAATTCGCACAAAAGGCGGTACTCGGTGCGTGTGAGGGGTAACTCTTTCCCCATTTTCAAGACGATGCCGAGATCGCGACGAATCTCGAGATCCGCCACGCGGTCGAGTCTCGTCGAGGGCGCCGCCACAGCCGACCCCTCCTGCAACTGGGCACGACGCAAAGCGGCACGTATGCGTGCAGCAAGTTCCTTCGTGACCACGGGCTTCGTCACGTAGTCGTCGGCACCTGCCTCGAGGCCGGCGACGAGGTCGTGGGTATCGGTCTGCGCGGTCACCATGATGATCGGGGTCAGCGAATGGGCCCTGATCTGGCGACACACGTCGAAGCCGGAGATGTCGGGCAAGCGCAGATCCAACAACACCAGATCGGGCGCTGTTTCGTTGAATCTCTTGAGTCCCGTCGCGCCGTCGGGCGCCTCCACTACCTCGTAGCCCTCGTCTTCGAGGGCCAGCCTGAGAGCCAGACGAATGTTGTCGTCGTCTTCGACGAACAGGAGTCGGTGCACGGCCCTCATTCTGCCGATCACCTCGGGAACGTGCCCAAATCGTTACACAAAACGCACGAAAATCGGCCCGCTTCGTCACAATCACGGGAGATACTGCCTGCGGGGTGGTTTCCTGCCCGGTGGGTCACTTTCCTCCCCCTTTTGTGATCCATCGGGCGGAAGGTTCGGCCACACTGGTCGTGTGCGAAGCCCGTTCCGCAGAGATGGCCGTCCGGTCCGCCTCGGGTTGCGAGCCAGAACCCTGGTTTCCTTCGGCCTGATCGCCCTGGTCACGTCGATGTTCGCCGGTGTCGCGACGTATTCCTTCAGCCGCAGCAGTCTCATCGACCAGCGTTTCCAGGCAACACGTTCGCAGGCTTTGGGCAACGCGCAGCTGATGCGAACCCTCCTCCAGACGCGACGCAATCTGGCGAGCCAGGTCATCACCACCATCCGCACCGAATCGCGCGGCTACGCCCTTGTCCGTGTCGACCCGCAGAACTTCTTTTACGCCACCGATCCGCTCAGTTTCACGCAGGCGGACCTTCCCGATTCTCTCCTGACTTCGGTGGCGGCCGGCCGCGCCGCCACACAGCGCTTTGATCACGATGGTGAGTTGTACCAGGGCTTCGGCGTCCCGATGCCCTCGGTCGGAGCCGACTACTACGAGGTCTTTCCGTTGCGCGAAACACAGCGAACGCTGAGTTTCATCCTCAGTGCACTTCTCGCCGGTCTGATCGTCGCGACAGCCATCGCGATCGCGCTCGGCTGGTTCACCTCGCGTCGAGTTCTCCTGCCCGTGCGACGGGTCGTCGACGCCGCGGCCAACATCGCCGGTGGTCGACTCGACGCGCGCCTGGAACCCGAGGATGATCCCGACCTCAATCGCCTGGCGGTCACCTTCAACGAGATGGCAGATGCTGTTCAGGAGCGAATCGAACGTGAGGTGAGGTTCGCCAGCGACGTCAGCCACGAACTGCGTTCGCCGATCACGGCTCTCAGCGCTGCGATCGACGTCCTGGCGGCCCGTCGGTCAGAGCTGTCCGACCGTAATCAACAAGCTCTCGATGTCGTCACGACGCAGGTCCGGCGCTTCGACCGCATGGTGATCGATCTGCTCGAGTTGTCGCGTCTCGACTCGGGAACGAGCACGCCACAGTACGACACGGTGGAGATCGTCGACTTCATCCGACGGATCGCTCAGAGATCCGGTTTCGGCATGGTTCCGGTCGTGGCGTCGGGCATCGTCCATCGTCACATCACGAGCGACCGTCTGCGCCTCGAGCGGATCATCGTCAACCTCCTCGTCAATGCGCGCGAGCATGCCGGTGGGCCCGTTGCAATACTCGTCAACGGTCACCTCCACTCGGTTGCCATCACGGTCGTCGACGAGGGCGCTGGAATACCCGAGAGCGATCGACAGCGAATCTTCAACCGATTTGCCCGCGGTTCCTCGGCGGCGCGTGGGACCGGTACGGGTCTTGGTTTGTCCATCGCCCTCGAACACGCCGTTGCCATCGGTGGTTCGATTCGCATCGAGGACAACACGGCTCGCGGAATGCGCTTCTGTCTCGAGATTCCGATTGACCCCGAGGGCGCCGGCGCGGTGGAGGAGCAGTGAAACGGGTGCGCGCAGTCGCTGCTTTGCCGATGTTCGCCGTCGTTTTGGGGGCCTGTGGACCCCGCACGCAGGATGATGCAACGGTCCTGCGCGGTGTGCCCGACGAACTCACCGCGCCCACGACCACCTCGACGACCACCACATCGACATCGATTGCCCCGACCCTCACGACCGTTGTCGAAACCGAGTCCGTGCTGTTGTACTTCATTCTCGGCGAAAAGATCACGGCCGTCGTGCGAGACCTCCCCCCAGACCCCGAACCACAGATGGTGCTCGATTCCCTCCTCGCGGGTTATCCCTCCAGCGCATTCGGCTCCGACGTGCGCAGTGCCATTCCGAGCAAACTCGAGGCAACGATCACCGTGGAGCGCGGCCTGGCGACGGTCGACGTGGCGGGTTCGCTCCTGTTCGAGATTTCACCCATCGACCAGCCACTTGCGATTGCACAGATCGTTCTCACGCTCACCTCGCGGCCGGGCATCGGCCAGGTCGATTTCCGGGTCGACGGCGAGCCACAGGCGGTTCCGCGGGGTGGCGGCGAACTGGCCCCCGCCGACGAGCCCGTCGCTTACGACGACTACGCGGTTCTTGTTTCACCGGAGGTCGTCGGCAACGCTGGCCCCTGACGCAAATTGGATTCAGTATCCGAGACGTTCGACTCGGCCCGGCTTTCGTTGCCAGTCCTTGTCGACCACCACACGAAGTTCGAGATAAGCACCGGGATCCATCTGGCGTCGCACCGTTGCTCCAACCTCTTTGAGAAGCGATCCGCCGCGGCCGATCACCATCCCCTTCTGGCTCTCGCGCTCGACGATGATTTCACAGCGCACCCGTGGCCACTCCCATTCAGTGACACGAGTGGCGATCGAGTACGGCAGTTCGTCGCGGGTCAGCCGCAACAACTCTTCACGCACCAGTTCGGCCACCCACTCCTGGCCGCTCACGTCACCCGTCGTATCGATCGGGTAGTACCACGGTCCCTCGGGTAGTACCCCGTGGAGGGCTTCTGACAATTCACCGAGACCCTTGCGCGTGTGTGCCGAAACCGGGAAGTACTCATCGGCATCGAGAACGGTCGAGAGGGACAATTCGGTGAGAACGCGGCGGGGGGCCACGGCATCACACTTGTTCGCCACGACGAACAGTTTCGTGGTGCTTCGATCAATCGACACATTGGCGGCAACCCATTCGTCACCCTTGCCGAATCCGCTCTCGGCATCAAAGACGAGCAAGAGAACATCGACGTCGACCGCGCTGGCAATCGCCGTCGCGTTGACGCGCTGGCCGAGTGCGGTCACCGGTTTGTGCAGACCGGGAGTGTCGACGAAAACGATCTGGGTGTCTCCACGAGTTGCAACGCCGTGGATTCGACGTCGTGTTGTCTGGGGCTTGTCCGACACGATCGACACTTTTTTGCCGACGATTGCATTGACGAGGGACGACTTGCCGACGTTTGGTCTTCCGACCACTGCGACAAGACCGGATCTCATCGACCTTGTAGCTCTGTGATGATCGGTGCAAAGGCGTCGAGGTTGGTTTCAAAGACCGTGTAGTGGCTGATACCCGTCGTCTCGCGACGCTCCAGCAACTGTTCGACACACTGCGGCACGGTCCCGATCACGACGTGGGGAATGTAAAGCGCGTCGCTTGCGTCGTCGAGGCCGTAACCGCGGGCCACCTTTTCCATTGTCGGCAGGCGGTCGTCGGTCACGAAGACGTTGGTGAGATTCGTGTGCAACTCCAGGGACGACATCCGGTCGCCCGCAGCCTCACGCACCCAGGCCAACTTTTCGGCCGTCGCGGCACCGGTTGCATTTGCGGCCGATTCGCGTCCGACCCGACCAGCGGACATGTTCGGCACGAATGACACGATGTCGGCCTTGCGGGCCGCAAGAGACAGCACCCGTTTGCCACCGCCACCGATGAGGACCCGAGGGCCTCCCGGTTGGACCGGCTTGGGGTCGTTCGGCGCGTCGCGCAGCACGAAATGGGTGCCTTCGAAGTTCGCCGAATCTCCCTGCCAACACGCACGCATGACGTCGACCGCCTCGGACAGCCGCTCGATACGCAGACCCACGGGCGCGAAATCCTGGCCGATGGTTGCGTGATCTGCCTCCAACCATCCGGCTCCGATTCCAACCTCGAGTCGACCACCGCTCAACAAGTCCAGTGTCGCAGCATCACGGGCAACAATTGCAGGGTGGACGGATTCGTTGTCGAGAACCAACGTACCGATGCGTAGTCGCGACGTATAGGACGCGACGAATGCGAGCGCAACGAGCGGCGATAAACCCTTGGCGCCGCGGTGCTGTGGCATGTGCACCATGTCGTAACCCTCCGTGTCGACGCGCTCCACCAGTCGGCGCCAGGATGCCGCATCAGGCGCGCCCGACGTCATCACGCTGAAACGAAAAGCACGACACTCGACACCCACGGGTGACAGACTAAGCGCATGGCATCGGGAGACACACCCCTCGACCCCCGACGCTGGTTCGACCGCATGCAACCGCAAACCCTGCAGATCGCGACGTGGTTGCTGTATCTCAACGGGTTCTTTCTGTTGATCGACGTCGTCGACAAGAGCGACTACCTGGGTTACTTTCGGGTTCAGTACGGATGGGGCCTGCCCCTCGGGGTTGCCATCGTGGCCCTGCACGCGGCCGGTGGGTGGCTCATGGCGAACGATCGCAAACTCGGCTGGAAACTTGCGGTCGCGGCTTCATTCGCGCCGTTCGTCCTGCGTTTCATCGCCTATTCCGACATCGAACGCAAGTTGGCTGGTTCGTTCAGCCTCTACCGCAAACTCACCGGGGGCAGCACACTCAGTGCGATCTTCGAGGTTGCCCTGTGTGCACTGCTGTTGCACCCACACAGCCGCGGACACCAAAAGATCTGGTACCGCTGACCGTTTTCCGCGCCCCTTCCCGGCGTGAGAGACTGTCGGGATGGCAACAGTTATCGACGGTATCGACAGTCTCAAGTCCCGCATCGGAACCCACCTCGGCTACAGCACCTATCTGACGATCACCCAGGAACGTGTCAACCAGTTCGCCGAGGCGACCGGTGATCACCAGTGGATTCACGTCGACGTCGAGCGTGCGAAGGCCGGCCCCTTCGGTGCGCCGATCGCCCACGGTTATCTCACGCTCTCACTCGGGCCGGTGCTGTTGCCCGAGATCTTCACGGTTGGCGGCATTTCAATGGGCGTCAACTACGGGGCCAACAAGATCCGATTCATGTCGCCGGTTCAGGTCGGTTCGAAGTTGCGCGCAGGTGCAAAGTTGACCAACGTCGAAGACGTCGCGGGTGGCGCACAGGCCACGATGGAGGTCACCTTCGAAGTCGAGGGCGCTGCAAAGCCTTCGTGCGTCGCGGAAATCATCTTCCGCTACTACGTCTGATTCGCGGCGGCCCCTTTTCCGCCACCCGGCTCAGACGAACTCGGGCATCACCTTCATCGCCAGCAGTTCCATCGTCTCGGTGTCGGGATAGTCGGCACACCACGGGATGAAACCCGAGCATCCGAGCTTCACGTAGGTTGCGATCTTTTCTGCAACCTGCTCGGGGGTTCCGACGAGGTTGTTGTTGCTCCAGTTCTCCACGGAATCCCCCCAGAGACCACCCTTCGTGCGCTGGGCCAGTTCCTTCTCCGTCGAACGAATGAACACCTCGGGCGACCAGGTCTTGCGAATCTCCCCTTCGTCGCGGCCCACGGCTGCACAGTGACCCTTGAGAATCTCACGCTTGCGCGCCCATTCGTCGGGCGTGCCACCGAAGTTCGAACAGTCGGCGTGTTCGGCGACCACACGCAGGGTCAACTGTTCACCTCCACCACCGATCCAGATGGGCGGTGTGGGCTTCTGCAGCGGCTTGGGGTCGCAGTTGGCCCGGACCGTCTTGTAGTACTTGCCGTCGTAGGTCGTCTCGACGTTGGTCCACATCGATTTCACGATTTCAACGGACTCGCGCAACATCCCGATGCGGTCCTTGGGCTTGGGGAACTCGAAGCCGTAACCGCGGTACTCGTTTTCGTACCAGCCGGCACCGATACCCCACTCCAGGCGACCGCCGCAGATCACGTCGAGCGTCGAGGTCATCTTGGCCAGCAGACCCGGGTTGCGGTAACTGTTGCAGCCCACCATCTGGCCGAGCCTGATGCGCGACGTGCGCTGCGAGATCGCCGCCATGGTCGTCCAGCATTCGAACACGGCCTCGTGGGCGGGCCGCGGAACATTGTGGAAATGGTCGTACACCCAGATCGAGTGAAAGCCGAGTTCTTCGGCGCGGAGCGCCACATCGACGGCGACGTTCCACTTCTCTGCGTCGCCCACGACGTCGGCGAGTTCCATTTTCCAGCCCTGGGGCATGAACACCCCGAAGATCGGCTTGCCGGCGGCGTGGAGTGGGTGTGCGGACATGGTCGCCACCCTAGAGCGGCAGTTCGCCCGTTGCTTTCTTCGTGGACCCGAAATCCTTGTATGCCGCGATCGTCCGTTGGGCGATACGCATCTGATGGATCTCGTCGGCACCGTCGGCAAAACGGCTCCAACGTGCCTGTTGCAACATTCCCGCCAGCGGGGTGTCAGTCGAATAGCCCAGCGCACCGTGCACCTGAATGGCGCGGTCGATGATCCGCCACAGACTGTTCGCGACGAAATGCTTGGCCATCGAGACTTCGGCGACGAAGTCCATCTTGTGCTCGATTTTGTAGGCCGCGTGCAGCACCATCAGCTTCGATTGGTACAGCTCCATCGTCGAGTCGGCGATCATCCACTGGATGCCCTGCTTCTCGGCGAGGTACGACCCGTGCGAGTAACGTTCCAGAGAACGCTTCACCATGAGGTCGAGTGCAATCTCGGCCTGGCCGATCCAACGCATGCAATGCGCCAAGCGGGCGGGTCCCAGTCGGTACTGGCCGAGAAGGTGTCCCTGACCCCGTCCGCCGAGCATGTTCGCCGCCGGGACACGCAGGTCCTCGATCTTGATTTCGCAGTGGTTGTGGCCACCCGACATCGTGTGCACGTCGCGAACGATGTTCCAGCCCTCACTCGGCAGGTCGACGATGAAGCAACTGTTCGCCGCTTGGGGAATGTCGGGGTCCTCTTCGGTACGGGCGACGAGCATCGCGAACTTCGCACCGCGCGCGCCCGAGATGAACCACTTGTGGCCGTTGATGACCCATTCGTCGCCGTCCTTGTAGGCAAAGGTCTTGATGAGTGTCGGGTCACTGCCCGCCACCTCTGGCTCGGTCATGGCGAAACACGACCGCGCGGTGCCCTCGCACAGCGGACGCAGATATTTCTCCTTTTGTTCCGGCGTTCCCCAGTGCAACAGCGTGTGTTGGTTGCCCTCGTCGGGAGCCTGGGCGTTGAGCACGAACGGGCCGATACCGACCTTCGCCGCCTCGGCGGACACGGCCGCCATCGCCGTCGGGCCGAGGCCCATGCCACCCCACTCCGCGGGCATGTGGGGCAACCAGAGACCCCTCTCTTGGCGAGCCTCCGCGCGCAGTTTCACGATGGTCTTGACGACCTGTGACCTGTCGTTCTGGTCGGTTGCTTCCCATGCGGGGCGAACCGACTCGTCCATGAAGGCACGCACTTTCTGGCGGATGTCCTCGACGTCCTGCGAAAAACTGAAATCGATCACGTGGTGTCCCCCAACTCGTCGGTCTGCGACGGGATCCATTCTTGCGCCGCGCACGGTTGGGCGGCAACCAGAAACCCTCCTAACCTGCGCTTGTGTCGATGCCCGATGGTCGCCTCCCCGAAGGGGCAGAGAAGGTCAGGGCCGTGCGGACGATGTTCGACCGGATCGCCCCGAGGTACGACCTCGTCAACCGCATCATGACCTTCCGCCTCGATACGCGTTGGCGCCGTCGTGCCATACGCACCCTTGGTCTTGCCCCTGGTTCGACAGTCATCGACCTTGCCTCTGGAACCGGGGACCTGTGCATCGACCTGCGTCGGCGCGGCCTCGAACCCGTCTCTTTTGACCTCAGTTTCGGCATGCTCAGCGCCGATCGAAGCGGTGAACCACGGGCGCAGGCCGATATTCTGCGCCTGCCGCTGGCTGACGGATGCGTCGATGGCGCGACGTGTGGTTTTGCACTACGCAACCTCGTCGACCTGGATGCGTTCTTCGTCGAACTCGCACGTGTGATTCGACCCGGCGGCCGCATCGCGCTCCTCGACGTTGGTATTCCGCACAACCCGGTCGTGCGCTTCGGCAACGAGATCTACTTCGGGAAAATCGTGCCCAAGATCGGTGCTCTCCTCTCCGATGGACCCGCGTACCGGTATCTGCCCAAGAGCGTCGCTTACCTGCCCCCACGCGAGGAACTGATCGAAAAGGTCCGCGCCGCCGGATTCGCCGATGCCGTGCACCAACAACTAAGCGGCGGTCTCACGCAACTGCTCACGGGGACCCGCAACGCATGACCGCACTGCATTCCTGCAGCCGCCGCTTCGAAAATCCCGTCGATCTCAACGACGTCGCCCGCCACGACGGTCTTCTCTTCGTGCGCGACGGAGTGGGCGTTGCGGCCCGCGGCACCGCTGCGGAGGCTCCATCGACCCGGGTTCAGGACGTGCTTGCTGCCATCGCCGTAGCCCCCGGTTCATTTCCACCCCGGGCCATCGGCGCACTCCCCTTCGCCCCGGGCGGCGCGGGCAGTTTCGTGATCCCTGCCCTCAGCGTGGTGAAAACCGTTGCGGGTGAACAACATCTCGTGGCGGTGGCCGATACCGCCGCGGCCGCCGAAGCCCTCTTGGCCCGGGCACACGCGCAGATCACGCTCCCACCAACGTCGGCCCCTCGCGCGCACGCCGGGCGGTTCGGTGTCGCAGCGCTGACCGCGGTCGAGGTGTACCTCAAGGCGGTCACCGCCGCCCGCGACGCGGTGCGACGGGGGGAGATCACAAAGGCCGTGATCGCCCGCGACATCGAGGTCACCTCGACCGACCCGATCGACATCCACGCGGTGCTTCTCCGCCTGAAGGCTTCTTTCGGGTCGAGTTACCGCTACAGCTTCCGTGGCCTGGTTGGCGCCTCCCCCGAGTTGCTGGTCGAGGTGGAGGACCAAACGGTACGCAGCAATCCGTTGGCCGGGACGACGGCGCGGACCGGTGACCCCGCGACCGACCGGGCGCTCGCCGAGGCGCTCCTCGCAAGCGAGAAAAACCAGATCGAGCACCGCGTGGTTGTCGACATGGTGCACGACACGTTGCTTCCCTACTGCTCGTACCTCGACTGGGAGCCCGATGCATCCGTCGTTGCAGTGGCCAACGTGCAACACCTCGGTACACGCGTCGAGGGTCGCCTCAACCGGCCCGCCCACGTCGTCGACCTTGCCCGCTTGCTGTGCCCGACCCCTGCACTTGGTGGTCATCCGCGGGACACCGCGGTCGACCTGATCAGGCGCGTCGAGGGGATGGACCGCGGCCTCTACGGGGGAGCCATGGGTTGGTGCGACGCGGCGGGCAACGGCACCTTCGCTGTCACGATTCGATGCGCGGAGTTCGCCCAAGATCGCCGCCGCGCGCGCCTCTTGGCGGGCGGCGGGATTGTCGCCGACAGCGACCCGGAGGCGGAACTCGCCGAAACACAGGCCAAGTTCCAGGCGATGTTGTCGGCGATCGTTCGCCCCTAGCCACCAAGCGCGGCGTCGACAGCGTCGCTGATCGCGCCGTTCAGCCGATCGTGCACCGCATGATCCTCGTCACGGTCGGTGTTGACGACGATCACCGACGGCCCCGGCGTCGCCAGCGCCTCGCGCAGGTCCCCGACGAGTTTTGGTGTCGCGACCCTCAGTCCGAAGCCGTGCGCCACGGCAGCGACATCGCTGCCATGGGGAGTGCCATAGAGCTTCTCGAAGGTGTCATGTGCAACGGTCGTCGCCTGCGGCAGGTAGGAGAAAATCGCTCCCCCATCGTTGTTCGTCACGACGATCCGCACGTCCAGTGCCCTCGCTGCGAGCATGGCCAGCGACGACACGTCGTGGACGAAGGCCACGTCACCAATGAACGCGGTCACGGCCCCCAGTTCGCACGCGACACCAATCGCAGTGGCGATGACACCGTCGATTCCGTTGGCACCCCTATTCGCGTACACGAGCAACCCGTCACCGGTCGGTGCGTACCACTCGATGTCACGGATGGGCATGGAGGAACTTGCAACGACGATTCGTGCCGAAGCGGCCACCTCACGAGCAACGTGCGGGTCGAGCAGAACCTCGCCCGAGAGGGTGGCCAGGATCGCTGCCTCGGCCGCCGATTCTGCGACACGCCACTTGTCAGCCCACGACGTCGGGTCCCCGTCGTGGCGTTTGTCGGCCATTGCCCGCGACACGGCGATCGTGAGACGATCGACGGTGTTTGCGACGTCGGCTTCGATGTGAACCTCGACTGTGTGGTCCGGGTCGTGGTACGTCCCGGGCGAATGCACGACGATTTGCTCTGCCGCCACCGCCCGCAACCACTGACCGAGCACCTTCGATGCCGGCGGGGCACCCAATCGCAGGACCACTTCGGGGGCGAGTTCAGTGGCCGCCAACGGCGACCTGACGATGCCGTCGAAATGGCTGATGATGTTGCCACCCATGGCCCGTGTTCCACTGCGGGGACAGGCGAGCAAGGGCCAGTTGAGAACCGAAGCCAGAACGGTTGCCGCTCCGGCGTAGGCCGTGATCGCATAGCCACATCCCGGATCACCCGCGACGATCACACCGCGACGCCCGGCAAGCCGCTGTGCCAGGTCGTCGATCTCCCAGTCCGTGAGCAACGATTTTGCGTGCAGGTGACCCGACCACGGTCCGTCGTGCGAGCGCGACGCGGGCAGGCTGGCGACTTTGCCGAGTAGGGGTTCACGGAACGGCAGGTTGAGGTGCACGGGCCCCGGCACCGGCCCGGTGGTTCGCGCCACGACATGGTTGGCAAGAGCCCGCCAGGTGTGCGCAGCATCGAATGACGCCACACCGGGGTCGTGGAACCAGCGCACCGACGCCCCGTAGAGCGCCGTCTGGTTGATTGTCTGGGCGGCACCGACGTCGCGGAGTTCGGGCGGCCTGTCGGCGGTGCAGACGATCATCGGCACGGCCGAGAGATGGGCCTCGATGACGGCCGCGTGGAAGTGCGCCGCCGCGGTACCCGACGTGCACAACGCCACCGCAGGTGTGCCGCTCACGAGCGCCGACCCGAGTGCCGCAAAGGCTGCACCCCGTTCGTCGAGGAAAACCTCGGTGCGGATGCGACCATCGTTGACCAGCGCGAGGGCCATCGGTGTCGACCGGGAACCCGGTGCGACGAAGGCGAACTTCACCCCGATACGAGCCCACTCATCGACCAACGTCGCACAGAAGGTCGCCTGTGCGTCGGCTGTGGGGTGGAGGTCTATCGTGTGTGTCATGAAGGTTGAGATCTGGTCGGATGTGGTGTGCCCGTGGTGCTACATCGGCAAGAAACGCTTCGAGGATGCAGTTCAAAGCCTCACAGATGAGGGTACAGAACTCGACCTCGAAGTGACGTTCCGTCCCTTCCAACTCGACCCGAGCGCCCCCGTGGGCGGGTCCAGCCCCGTCGCCGAGGCCTACGCCAAGAAGTTCGGTGGACCAGACAAGGCGGAAAAAATCCTCCACCATGTGACACGCGTCGCTGCTGATGCGGGCATCACCTTTCGTATGGACAGGGCGGTTCGGGCCAACACCTTGCGTGCACACCGCATGCTGCATCTCGCCCTCACTCACCGTGGGCCTGCGGCACAATGCGCCATGAAACAACACCTTCTGGAGTCGTATTTCACGAACGGCGAAAACGTCGCCGACGACGAGGTCCTCCTCGGGGCTGCGCAGTCCGCAGGCATACCTCGCGGGATGGCCGAAGCATGGCTCGATTCCGACGAGGGCGATGTCGAAGTGCGTCGCGACATCATCGGGGCGGGCGAACTCGGCATCACCGCGGTTCCCACCTTCGTCATCGACGGACGATGGACAATTCCCGGTGCACAGGACGTGGAGGTGTTCGTGCGTGCGCTGCGACGGATGCACGAGAAGTCCCTCCCCCCTGGATGAACCACCACTGGTAATGATTCCGCGCCGCATCGTTCTTCTCCACGGTTTCACACAAGGTGGGGCGATCTGGGTTCCGATCATGGAGGCGATCACGACGCGCACGCCGATCGACGCGCCCGATCTCCCCGGACACGGCAGTGAGGCAAACGTCGTGTCCGGCCTCGCAAGGACCGCCCAAGACCTGGCTCTTCGATACGGCAAGGGCGCCTATGTCGGCTACTCGATGGGTGGACGCATTGCGCTTCACGTCGCCCTCGCCCACCCCGAAGTGGTGTCGCATCTCGTTGTCTGCAGCACCACCGCGGGCATCGACGACCCGCACGAGCGCGCCACCCGCCGCGCCGCCGATTCAGCCCTTGCTGCACGCCTTCTGAACGTCGGCGTCGACACGTTTCTCACCGAATGGCTCGCGCAACCGATGTTCGCCTCCCTCGCCGTGACCAAACACGATGCCGAAGTGCGCGCCACGAACACCGCCGAGGGCCTTGCCGCCAGCCTCGAATCCGCCGGCACGGGCACCCAAGAGCCGCTCTGGGACCGCCTGCACACCCTCTCGATGCCGGTGCTTGTCGTCACGGGCGAAAACGATGACAAGTTCAAGGCGCTCGGCCGACGACTCGTCGAGTGCATCGGTGACAACGCGCGTCACGTCGAGGTGCCCGGCGCCGGACACGCGGTCCCCTTCGAGAGATCGGCGGATTTCGCCGCACTCTTGAGCGCCTTCCTGCGCTGAATCAAGCGCCGATGAGAAGCCCAACGGCGAACGTGAGTCCAAACATCATCTGCGCGCGACCGGTCGCGCCGAGTACGGGAATCAGGTCGCGTCCCTGTGCGCCGCCACGCACCGCCGCGAGCCCGGGGCCCACAGCGACGAGACCGAGCAAGCCGAGCACCGCCGACGGTCGTTGAACTCCTGTGAGGACGACGAACACGCCGGCCACCACGCAAAGCGCCGAATAGAGGACTCGCGTTCGTCGATCACCGAGGCGCACCGCGAGCGTCTTCTTGCCTGCAAGCGTGTCGGTCGGAATGTCGCGCAGATTGTTGACGACGAGTAGAGCGCATGCGAGACAACCAACGGGCACGCTCGCCAGCCACGACAGGCTCGGAAGTCTTTCGGTGACTGCGAACGTCGAGCCCACCGTGGCCACCAAACCGAAAAAGACGAACACGAACACTTCGCCCAGGCCCATGTAGCCGTAGGGGTTCTTTCCCCCGGTGTAGAACCACGCCGCGGTGATCGCGGCGACACCCACGGCGAGCAACCACAACGAGGTGGCCAGAGCAATGACCAGACCCGCAACAGCGGCAATGCCCAGGGCGGCGAAGGCGGCGAATTTGACCTTCCGTGGGGCCACCAGCCCCGACCCGACGAGTCGCAACGGCCCGACACGCACCTCATCGGTACCGCGAATGCCGTCGCTGTAGTCGTTGGCGTAGTTGACGCCGATCTGCAGTGCGAGGCTGACGACCAACGCCGGAGTACCGAGCCACCAACGCACATCGTCGGACCCCGCCGCGGCCGCCAGCCCGACGGCAACGGGCACCACCGCGGCCGGAAGTGTCTTCGGCCGCGCACCAACGATCCACGGGTTCACGGCGCCAACCCTACGCTGTGAGCGTGCGTGAACTCGTGGCTCTCGATCTCGCCGCATCGGCGGCGATCGCCGAGAGCGTGAGACGTGAATGGGATGCGGCAAATGCAGTGCTGGTCGTCGACCAGCGGTTGCCCGACACGGCACGACGGGATCTTCTTCGCAACCTCGGTGTGCACAGAGTCGTCGACGCGACGGGACGCAGCCTCATCGATCGCGCCGCCGAACCGATGGACGACGGCGATGCCGTCGTCATTGCCACGAGCGGAACCTCGGGCCCGCCAAGGGGTGTGGTTCACACTCACGCGGGCCTTCGATCCGCTTCACTTGCCTCGGCCGCGGCCCTGCGCACCGGTGCGGAGGCGCATTGGCTTGCATGCCTTCCCCTTGCTCACATCGGTGGCTTTGGTGTTCTCACGCGCGCGTGGCACACCGGCGCGGACCTCACGATCCACGATGGGTTCGACCCCGAGTCCGCAACCACCAGCGGCGCCACCCACGTGTCGCTCGTGGCAACTGCAATGGCTCGCATCGAGACAACAACGTTTCGACACATCCTTCTCGGCGGGGCGCGACCACCTGCTTCCGTCGCCGACAACGTCACCGTGACGTATGGACTGACCGAGTCCTGCGGTGGAGTCGTCTACAACCGCCGCCCGATCCCCGGTGTCAGCGTCGACATCGCCGCCGACGGAGAGGTGTTGCTGCGCGGTCCGATGATCATGTCGCGTTACCGCAACCGGGGGGTGAAGTCTCCCGTCGACTCCGACGGCTGGCTGCACACCAACGACGTCGGTCGTTTCGATGACGGTCTTCTGCTCGTCGACGGCCGTCGCGGCGAGATGATCATCACGGGCGGTGAGAACGTGTGGCCGGACTCGGTCGAACGTGTCCTTTCTCGACATCCACTCGTCGCTGAGTGTGCCGTCGCGGGAGTCGATGATCCCGTGTGGGGCCAACGCGTCGTCGCATGGGTGGTCAAGAACGGCGACGCGGTCCCCACGTTGGAAGACCTTCGGGACTTTGTCGCCGACTCTCTGCCTCGTTTCTGCGCGCCACGTCAGCTGGTGGTCGTCGATTCCCTTCCCCGCACGACGCTCGGAAAGGTGCTGCGTCGCGCGCTCGTCGACGACCTGTCGTCGTCGCGATGAAATTTCGGGTTGCGTTTCGACGTCAGGGGTCGGCGCCCGACCTCTCGTTCGCCACGCAACCGCAGCGGGTGTGTGACGCTCAGGCCGGACCGGCCACCCCTGCTCCGCCGTCAATGACGTAGGTCTCGCCGGTGATCCAACTTGCGGCATCCGACGCAAGAAACACGGCGAGGTTTGCGATGTCCTGTGGCTCGCCGAGACGCTTCGTTGGTAGACGTGCGGCCAGCGTTTCACCGAAGTTGTCGACGAGTACGGCGGCGAAATCGGTCTTCACCAACCCGGGTGCGATACCGACCACCCGCGACGGGCCAATTTCGCTGGCCAACTGACGCGTCATGTGGATGAGTGCCGCCTTGGTGAGGTTGTAGACACCGAGACCGATCTCGGCGCGCATGCCACCAACCGATGCGATGTTGATGATCACCCCCGGGTGGGCGCTCATCCAGCGCTCATGAACCATCTGGGTCCAAAAGAGTGGCCCCTTCAGGTTCACGTCAAAGGTCTTGCCGAAACGTCCCTCGTCGACTCCGAGTGTCTTGCCGAAGTGGGGATTCGTCGCGGCATTGTTGACGAGAATGTCGATCGCACCGAACCGTTCGAGTGTCGCGTCGATGCACGCCGACGCTGCGGGCAGATCTCCTGCGTTTGCCGCGAACACGTCGGTCTCTCCGTCGATACCCGTGGCCGCCGCGCGCAGCTTGTCCTCTTTACGCGACGAGAGCATGACTTTGGCCCCGCTTTCGGCCATCGTCTTGGCGATTGCCAGACCGATGCCCTTGGATGCACCCGTGACGAGGGCAACGCGGCCCGACAGCGAGATTTCCATCGAAACAAACTAGTCGGTGCGCGGTCTTGCCGACACGCGTAGAACGGCAATGCGACGGCCCTCGACCGTCTCGGCAGCGAACCGCCAGCCGTCATGGTCGACGAACTCACCGGGCCGGGGAACATGCTCGAGAACGTTGAACACGAAACCCGCAATCGTGTCCCAGTCGTCATCCGGAATCCGGATGTCGAGCAGATCGTTCACATCGCTCACGGATGTTTTGCCTACGACGAGATAGTCACCGTTCGAGAGATGTTTTATTCCTTGTTCTTCCTGGTCGAACTCGTCGACGATTTCCCCCACGAGCTCCTCGAGGCAGTCCTCCAGCGAAACGATGCCCGCGATCGATCCGTGTTCGTCGGCGACGACGGCCATGTGGAACTTGTCGGTCTGCATTTCACGCATGAGACGACTGACGGGCTTGTTCTCCGGAACGATCCGTACGTTGCGAACAAGGGAGGTGATGGACTCGGCCCCGCGACCCTCACGCTCGGCGCGCATCAAGTCCTTCGCGAAGGCCAGACCCACCACGTCGATGTCGTCGTCGAACTCGCGCACCACAGGAAGCCTGCTGAATCCCTCGGTGATCGCGACGTCGAGCGCCCCAGTGACCGTCAGACCGTGGTCGATGGTGACCATGTCGGGCCGTGGCACCATGACCTCGCGAACCACCGTGTCACCGAACTCGATGATCGACTCGATCAACTCTCTTTCCTCATGCTCGATGATCTCATCCTGTGCGGCGGCCTCGACGATGCCGAGCAACTCCTGTTCGGATACGAACGGGCCCTGCTGCAGGCCCTTGCCCCTCACGATCATGTTCGTGAGAGAAATGAGACCCCGTGACACGAACTGCAGGGGCCAGAAGTTCGCCAGGGTCCACACGGGTCGCGCCGCCAGCAACGCCGCCTTCTCCGGATAGATCACCGCGTAGGTTTTCGGCACCGCCTCGGCGAGCACGTAGAACACCACGACATTTGCCGCAATACCGATCACCACGCCGGCCGCCCCGAAAAGCCTGCCGGCCACGACACCGGTGAGGGTCGCCTGCACCGTCTGACAGACGTTGACCGTGAGAAGAATCGGGTTCACCCAACGCGCGGGATCCTCGACGAGACGCGACAATGCGCGACCCGACTTCAGGCCCTGATCGGCCATCGCGGCCGCCTTCGGCTTTGTCATCTTCGACAGGCCCATTTCGGCGGCGGCGAGAAAAATCAGGATGACGAGGAGGAGAAGGATCGCCGTCAGCATTCCCCAGTCCCCACCCGTCGGGGCCGCCGCCACAAGGGCGACATTCGACATCAACACTTCATTTCACCGGACCATCCTCGAAATGATCGATCCGAAAACCACCGGGAGCGGGTCCTCCCCAGTGGATTTCCTCGAGCAACGCGGTTTCGCGTCGCTGCATGGCGATCCGCTGGACGTCATCGGCATGATCGTAACCGAGCACATGCAGCACTCCATGCGTGATCAAAAGAGCCAGTTCGTCGACGAGGTTTCCGGCATGCGTGGGCGCCTGACGAGCAGCCACGGCGGGGCACACGACGACGTCGCCCAGCAATAAGGGGTGGTCGTCGGCGTCGACCTCGGCGCGGTCGGGGCCGCGGGAGATGCGCCCGGGCCCGGGTGATTCCCCGACGACCACCGCGTCGATCGGAAATGCCAGCACGTCCGTCGGTCCGTCTTTGTCCATGTGCACACGATTCATCTCGGTGATCGTTGCCTCATCGACGAACAAGACACTCAACTCAGCCACGCCCCGAACACCCTCTGCAACGAGTACCGAGCCAACCAGACGGCGCCAGTTGTCGACGTCGATCGCGATGTCGGACTGTTCGTCGGCACAAAAGACCTGGATTGCCCCGTCGCCACCGATGCGACGCGCGCGACGCTGACGTGACAGAAAGCCCACCATCGTTGGTCAGTCCCGGCCGGCGTCCTCGTACGCCGAGACGATGTCGGCGACGATTCGGTGCCGTACGACGTCGCCCTTGCCCAGATGGACGAAGGCGAGGCCATCGATTCCCGTGAGTATCCGCTCCAGGTCCACCAATCCACTCTTGCCCTGGGCGACGTCGACCTGTGTCATGTCGCCGGTGACGACAACGCGTGAATTGAAGCCGATACGCGTGAGGAACATCTTCATCTGCTCGGGAGTCGTGTTCTGTGCTTCATCGAGAATGATGAAGGAGTTGTTCAGCGTCCGACCTCGCATGAACGCCAGCGGGGCGACCTCGATCGCCTGACGTTCGACGAGTCGTGCGGCCGCCTCAGGTTCGAGCATGTCGTAGAGCGCGTCGTAGAGAGGGCGCAGGTACGGATCGATCTTCGCCATCAGGTCACCCGGCAGGAAGCCGAGACGCTCACCGGCTTCGACGGCGGGACGCGTCAGAATGATGCGCTGCACCTGCTTGGCCTGCAGGGCCTGCACGGCCATGGCGACTGCCAGCCAACTTTTGCCCGTGCCCGCGGGTCCGATGCCGAAGGTGATGACGTTCTCCCGGATCGCGTCCACGTAGCGCTTCTGGCCCGCCGTCTTGGGTTTGACCGAACGGCCCTTTGCCACGCGAACGATCTCGTCCGAAAGCACGATGCTGGGGAGCTGATCACTGCGCACCATGTCGATCGAGCGTCCGACAACCGTCTCGTCGAGTGGCTCACCGCGCTGCAGGAGGCGGACGAGTTCTTCAAAGAGTCGGCCGACGACCTCGGTTCGACCGCCCTCGAGGTGGATCACGTTGCCGCGCACCGAGACATCGGTGTCGGGGAACGCGCGCTCGACCATCCGAAGATTGCCGTCACGCAGACCGAGCAGGTCCGCCATCAAGTGGGCGCCCGGGACGACGACGTCAACTGATCGGGCGCTGGAGAACGTGTTCGACATCTGCTCCATCACGGTAGCGGGACTGCGTGGGGAAACTGATCGCGTAGTACCTCTGCACCGAAATCGGCACCAAGTCGGCGTCGGAAACCATACGGGCGAGTCGCAAGAGCAGTTCCGCCGACCCTCCGGTTTCCCTGGGTTGGTTGACTTCCGGGGTGTCGAAAACGAGAAGCGCACCCTCCTCGGCCTCGACGGCCAGACAATGCTTGCCGAGGTGTACCACCGCCCCGCGCGCCACGTAGTCGGGGTCGACGATCGCCCAAACCACGTAGTGCACCTGGCCGGCGGCGAATCTCTCGGGAAAATTCTTGGCAAAAAAATGCTCCGACAACCAGCGCGTCGCGCGAACATCGGTCGAGATCACGGTCATTGCCACCGGAAGGGCTCCTTCCCAGACGACCCACACGCGGTTGACCGACGAACGCAACTGCAACGTGAATTCCTGACGGTCGAGCATCTCGTGGGTCACGGTGCTCTCCACGACGGGCAGATAGGCACGCGAGTAGAGCGCCCACAGACGATCGATCAACGTCGGGTCAAAAACCGCGGAATGTCGGGTGACGTGCATGGAGGGGCTCAAGTCGGGTCGAGCTCCGCCCACCCAGAGACTAGGCGATCCACCCCCGCCAAAGCAGGCATGTGTACGCTCAAAACCCAGTGCGCACAAGCTTTTCACGCATCGCCTGGGTTCTCGTCGCCATCGGCCTGGGTGCAGGACTTCTGCATACCCTGATCGACGACGCGGGCGCCAACGACGTCATCTACCTCGCGGCGACCGTGCAACTAGCGATCGGGGTCGTCGCCGGGCTCGCCACACACCGCCCCCCTGCTTCGACGTGGGCGTTTGTGCTGGCCATTGCGGTGTTTTCGACCACGGCCCAGATCTTTGGTGCCGTGGGCAGCGGCAGCGGTTGGCAGATTGCCTCTGAATCGGGATTTCTTGCCGTGCAGGTGACACTCGCCATCGCTCTCCTCTTGGTGACAGTTCGTCGCAGCGGCACGTCACTCGTCAGGTCGCTCGGCGACGCGCTGATCGTCTCGCTCGGCACCTGGATCCTCATCTGGGTGCTTCTGATCGAGCCATCCATCGACGCGATTGTCGAGCCGAACGTCGTCACGGGCCTGCGCGGGGTCACCCTCGCGGTCAGCACCATCGTGCTGTTCCTGCTCACCTCGCTGCTGTTCTCCGACGTCGATCGCACCGTGGCGGTTTGGATGCTCGCGAGCGCCATCGGGCTTTCGCTCCTCGGCGACCTCCTCTATGCCATCGACAAGTCCGGCCATCTCGAGGTGGCCAACCGTTTCTCGAACGCCCCGTACGTGACATCCCTCTTCCTCGCGTCGGCCACTTTCGTGCACCCTTCGGTGCGGGGCCTGAGCCACCGTGGATCGATCCGTTCGCGTCGGCCCGTCCTGGGACGCCTCATTCTCACCACACTCGCCCTCACCATCCCGCTCGTCGTCGTCTCGACGATGGACCCCGCCGACGGGCTCGACCGAATGGTGCGGACCGTGTCGCTGTTCGTTCTCGCCGTGGTGGTCACCGCGCGTGTCGCCCAAGCCATTCGCGACAACGCGCGCTCGCAGGCCGTGCTCCTCGAAATGGCACAAACCGACCCGTTGACGGGTCTCCCGAACCGCAGCCTGATGCTCGACCACATCGCCGAATCCCTCGATCGCGCGTGGCGGTCCGACAGACGACCGACGGTGCTCTTCATCGACGTCGACAGGTTCAAGAACATCAACGACTCCCTCGGCCACGGGGTGGGCGACGACGTGTTGCAAGCGGTCGCACACAGACTTCGCAGCATGCTTCCCGAACGCACCGTGGTTGGGCGGATCAGCGGAGACGAATTCGTCGTTCTCGACCCGCAGTCGCACGCGACGGGTGATGCCGTACATCTCGCCGAGCGCGTGCTCGCCGCTTTCCACGAACCACTGCATGTGCAGCCGGGTGACGTCTTTGTCTCGGCGAGCATCGGTGTTGCAGTCGCCTCCCCGACCGGTTCGCTGACGGCCGAGGAACTGCTGCGCAATGCGGACACGGCGATGTACCGCGCCAAGGACGCGGGTCGCAACTGCATCGCAGTTTTCGACGAGTCGATGCTCGAGCGCGTCACACAACGCCTCTCCGTCGAAACGGCCCTCTATCGCGCGCTCGAACGACGCGAGTTGCGTTTGGTCCACCAGCCGATCATCGACATCACGCTCGGTGATGTCGTGGGTTTCGAAGCTCTCATGCGTTGGGAACAAGAGGACGGCACCACGGTGTCACCGGCCGAGTTCATACCCATCGCCGAGGAAACCGGGACGATCGTGCCGATCGGTGCGTGGGCACTCCTTGAGGCACTCTCCCATCTGCGCGAGTGGATCGACCGCGGGGTGTGCCCGGTTTTGGCGTCCATGTCCGTGAACGTCTCGCCGCGTCAGCTTCACGACCCGAACTTCACGTCGGTGGTGAGCGAGGCCTTGACGCGGTCCCGCATCGAGCCACGGCAGTTGTGGCTCGAAGTCACCGAGGGCGTCATGATGGCAGAGCCCGACCAGGCTCTCGTCACGCTTCGTCGTCTCAACACACTCGGAGTGCGGGTCGCCATCGACGACTTCGGGACCGGGTACTCATCCTTGTCGCTCCTGCAACGGTTCCCCATCCAGCGTCTCAAGATTGACCGCGCCTTCATTTCCGGTCTGGCCGACGACGTACATTCACGCTCGCTCGTCAAGACGATCATTGCCATGGCCGAGGCCCTCGGCCTGGACACCGTCGCGGAGGGGGTCGAGAGCGTTCGCCAGTTGCAGTCGCTGGCAGACCTGCGCTGCGCCAAGGCCCAGGGGTTCCTGATTTCCCACCCCGTGCACCCCGATTCGATGGAGTCCACCCTCGCCGCTCTCGAGAGATTCACCAACTGGCCCAAAATGCGCTGAGCCCTCAGCGATCGCGCAGAAAGGGGTAGCGATCGCGCGTCTCTACGACACGATCGTGCGTCACATCCGAATACAGGATCGTTTCCGCCTCACGCGCCTCGGCGAGGCACTCGCCGAATGGGGCCACGATCCTTGAGCCCCCGCCGTACCGCAGTGATCCACCGGTGCCGACGCGGTTGACGCCCAGCACATAGGACTGATTCTCGATGGCACGCGCATTGAGCAGCGTCGTCCAGTGCTCGGCGCGCGAAGCGGGCCAGTTGGCGGGCACGATGAAGAGGTCTGTCGAGCCGGCCAGTTCCCAGAAGTGATCCGCAAAGCGCAGGTCGTAGCACACGAACGCACTGACCGCGACCCCTTCGATGTCGACGGTGAGATGACCCGACCCGGCGCGGAAATACTTGTCCTCGCCCCCAAAGCTGAAGGGATGAATCTTTTCGTATCTGTGCACCTCCCCGTTCGGGCCGGCAATCACGAGGGTGTTTGCCGGCAAAGACGAGCCCGTGGCGCGTTCGGGACACGATCCGGCCACCCAGACCCCGTGGGTTCTTGCAACCGAACACAAGAACTGCGATGACGCACCGCCGCGGGGTTCGGCAAGACGAGCCGCCCATTCGTCTCCCATTGCGAACCCCGTCGAGAACATCTCGGTCAAGACGACGAGACGGGCATCGGCGGCGGCCGCTTCGCGGATCATCGGTTCGAGCCGGGCGAAGTTTGCGTCGCGGTCGAGCCACACGATGTCGTGCTGGATCGCAGCGACCTTCACGGTTTCCACCCTTGCAAGCGCTCGACCGCCTCGGCGATCACCTCGGGACGCTTGCAGAAGGCGAACCGCACGAGGCTGCGACCCGCGGCCTTGTTTGCCTCCGAATAAAAGACCACGTTCGGAATCGCCACGACACCGGCGTCGTGGGCCATGCGCCGACAGAATTCCCTGCCATCCATACCCGGGATCACAGGTGCCGCATCGACTGTCACGAAATACGTCGACCGTGTCGGGAACACCTCGAATCCGACCGAACACAAGGCGGGCACGAGTTCGTCGCGTCGCTTGCACAAGTCGTCGGCGATGCCATGGAAGTACTCGTCGGGCAGACCCAGACCACGCGCGATCGCTGGCTGGAACGGGGCGCCATTCACGTAGGTGAGAAACTGTTTGGCCGCGCGAGTGGCTGCAACGAGGTGTGAAGGCCCGCACACCCAGCCGATCTTCCAACCCGTCGTGCGGAAGGTCTTGCCGCCGCTCGATATCACCAGCGTTCGTTCACGTGCGCCGGGGAACTCGGCCATGCTGCGGTGCCTGAATCCGTCGAAGACCAGGTGTTCGTAGACCTCATCGGAGATGATCACGAGGCCGCGTTCCGCGGCAATTTCCGCGATGGCGCCGAGTTCGTCCTCGTCCATCATCATGCCGGTCGGGTTGTGGGGGGAGTTGACCAGAATCGCCCGGGTGCGCGGCCCGACGAGCGCCCGTACACGATCGATGTCGGGTCGGTAGTCGGGCGGACGCAGGGTCACGGGTACGGCACGCGCTCCCGCCAGGGCGATGCACGCCTGGTAACTGTCGTACATCGGTTCGAAGACGATCACCTCGTCATCGGGCTGCAACAAACCCAGCATCGCCCCGGCAATCGCCTCGGTCGCACCCGCGGTGACGAGCACTTCTGTCTCCATGTCGTAGTCGACCCCGTAGAACCGTCGCTGATGGTCGGCGACCGCGGAACGCAACACGGGCATTCCCGGCCCGGGCGGATACTGGTTGAGGCCCGAGCGAATCGCATCGACGGCGGCGTCGAGCACCTCGGCGGGACCGTCGCTGTCGGGAAACCCCTGCCCGAGGTTCACGGCGCCGATTTCGGCCGCCAAGGCCGACATCTCCGCAAAGATCGTCGTACCGAACGGCGCAAGACGCGGGTTCGGCGTCACTGCCCGCTGAGTTCGGCAACCACCGGTTCCATTGCTGCCGTCGCATCTTGTTGGAAGGCGATGTAGTTGATACCCCATCGCTCGCGCAGTGCGATCAGGTTCTCCTTGATCTGCTCCACACTGCCGATCTGAAAATACGGCGCGGTCAGCACAACCTCTGGTGGTAGACCGAAAGCCGGCGCATATTTCTCCGCGACACCCTGCGGGTCGTTGGTGACGACCGTGACGAAGACCTGCAGCGAGAGTTCGATCTCGTCGAACCTGTCACCCGCCCCGGCCTTGACGTAACGGATCTTTTCGTCGACTACGTCGGCGGCGGCCGTTGCCATCGAACGAGGATTGATCGAGCGCCCGACGATCTTCGGGTTGATACCGACGATGTCGGCCTTGCGACCCGCCATGGCGAGCAACTTCTCTCCACCCCCGCCGACGATGATCGGAATGCCCGAAACAGGTTTCGGCCACGCATCGATCTCCGACACGCTGTAAAAGCGACCGGCGTGCGAGAAGGGGCCCGCCCCCCACAGTCCGCGCATCACGTCGATGGCTTCTTCCATGCGGTGGATGCGCGTCATCGCGTCGTCCTGTTCGATGCCGGTGATCGTGTAGTCCTCTTTCATCCAGCCCGCACCGAGGCCGAGCATGAAGCGCCCACCGGACAACACGTCGATCGTCGCCGCCTCCTTTGCGAACACCACCGGGTTGCGGAAATCGTTTCCTGCGACCAGGGTGCCGACCTTGAGCGTCGAGGTGGCGCACGCCGCCGCCATCATCGCGGGAATCGGGGCGAGCTGCTTGGTGTAGTGGTCGTCGATCTGCAAACTGACGTAACCGAGGTCCTCGGCCTGCCTTGCGATGTCGGCCCACTCCTTGCCGTTGTTTGCGACCTTCGCCTTGGCGCCGAACCTGAAGGGTCTCTGTTTTGCCATGGATCAACCCTAGTTGTCGGGGTTCGTCAGTCGGGAAGCAGGATGACCTTGCCGGCGACCCGGCGCGCGTCGAGGTCGGCCAGTGCATCGGCCGCGCGTGACAACGGGTAGACCGCGGGCTCGACCGGCGACAAACGCCCTTCACCGATGAGACCTATGACCTCGCGCAGCATGGCCGTGTTCGCCTCGGGATTGCGCGTCGCCCACGCCCCCCAATCGACACCGGTCACGCGGCGGTTGCGGAGCAGAATCTGGTTGGCGGGCAATTTCGGGATGCCTCCCACGAAGCCGATCACGAGGTAGTTGCCGTCCTCACGAAGAGCCCGCAGACACACCTCACCCAGTGAGCCCCCGACGGGGTCGTACAAAACGTCGATGCCGCCACCCGAGAGGTCCTTTGCTGCCTCCTTGACGGCGTCATCACCCAGCGACACATCCACAGCGTGCACTGCGCCGCGGTCGAGGGCGAGTTGACGTTTGTCGGCGCTCGATGCCGCGGCAATGACGCGGTATCCGAGCGCGACGCCGATGTCGACGGCCGCCAGACCCACGCCCCCTCCCGCGCCGAGCACGAGCAACCATCTGTCGGCGTTGGCCGCTGCGTTCGCCGGATCGTCTCCGAGACGCTGCACGAAGGCGAACCAGCCGGTGAGATAACTCTGCAGGAAACTCGCGGCCTGACCGGTTGTCATGGACTCGGGAAGCGCAACGAGGCGATCCGCCCGCGCCACCGCGTGCGTGGCGTAGCCGCCGAAGCCGAGGTTCGCCAGAACCCGCGCCCCGAGAATTTTCGCGTCGACATCACCGGCGACCTCGACGATCTCGCCGACGACCTCCATTCCGGGCACGAAAGGGACCACCGGCTTGATTTGGTAACGACCCTGCACCAACAGGCCGTCGACATAGTTGACGCCACTGGCAAGAACGCGCAACCGCACGTGTCCGATCAAGAGTGGCGGATCATCGAGGTCGACGACTTCGAGACCATCGAGTGGTCCGAACTCCTTGCACACCACGGCACGCATGGTCCGTACCGTACTTGACTTCGCTACTGTCGCCCCATGACGAGTACGCCCGAGACCGCCGCAAAAACCTTCGCACCCGGTCTCTTTCGGGGACGCACGGTTCTCGTGACGGGTGGCGGACGCGGCATCGGTCGCGCGACTGCCCTCGGCTTTGCAACGCTCGGTGCATCTGTGGCGATCGCGGCACGCAACGCGGACAATCTCGAAAAAACACTCCGCGACCTCCATGAGAGCGGCGTACCCGCCACGTCGTTCGTGACCGACATCCGCAACACCGGGAGCGTCGAGGCCCTGCGTGACCACGTTCTCGGTGCGTTCGGGAGACTCGATTTCCTCGTCAACAACGCCGGGGGTCAGTTTCCGGCGCGACCGTCACAGATCTCCGACCGCGGTTTCCGCGCCGTTGTCGACCTCAACCTGCACGGTACCTGGAACATGATGAGCCGATTCGTGCCCGATCTCGTGGAAGCCGGAGACGGTTCTGTGGTCAACATCGTCCACAACCAGGTCGGTGATCGCGGGGCACCGTTGTTCATCCACTCGGGCGCGGCGCGCGCCGGCGTGGTCAACCTCACGCGCACCGCAGCGCTGTATCTCGCCCATCGGGGCGTCACGGTGAATGCGCTCGCGCCCGGACCCGTCGACACGCAGGGCTTCCGCGAGGAAGAAGTGGCCAACATCTCCCCCGACGTCGTCGCCTACACACAGCGCATCATCAACGACACACCTATCCGCAGGCTGCAGAGCCCCGAGGAGACCGCGGCGCACATCATCTTCCTGTGCTCACCTGCCGCCCGTTCGATCACCGGACAGTTGATCGTTGCCGATGCCGGCAACGCCATGGGCAACCAGAACGCCGTCTACGACCCGTCGGTCGACTGGTAGCCCCTCTTCACCACGTGACGGGAAACGTGCGCTTGCCCCACAGCAGGAACGTCTCGATGCGCTCTGGCTCACCGGCCATGCACAGCGTCGGGGCTGCCGCCAGCAGTTTGTGCAGTGCGATCCGCGCCTCGGTTCGCGCGAGCGCCGCGCCCGGACACACGTGGGTTCCAAAGCCGAACGAGAGATGCTGTCGCAAACGGTTGAGGTCGCGATCGAGACGGAACTCGTCGGGATGATCCCATACTTCGGGGTCGCGGTTCGCCGAGGCGTACAGCACGTGCACCTTCTCTTCGGCCTCGATCTCGGTTCCCGACATCGTCACGGGACACGTCGCCGTGCGATAAAGACCGAGCACCGGGGGGTCGAAACGCAGACTCTCCTCGACCGCCACGTCGACCAACGTGGGATCGGCGACCAACTGCTCCCACAACCGTCGATCACCGAGAAGTCGCCACAAGAGGTTCGTGATGAGCGAGGTCGTCGTCTCGTTGCCACCGACGAGGATCTGTGTGAGAAGGGACAGCATCTCGGCGTCGCTGATCGGGCGCTCGTCGTCCAGCGACGCAGCAACGACGTCGGAGATGATGTCGGCGGGCATCTCGCCTCCTTCGCGGGCGATCGCCCTGCGCTTGTCCGCCTCGGCCAACATGTATTCGGCGAGAGCCCGGCGGGCGCGCGCCTCGCGTGCGGGGTCCGTGCCGTTCATTCCCTGCAACTGTGAATCGCTCCACTCTTTGAAGGTGTCGCGCATCTCCTCGGGCACGCCCAGCATGCGCGCGATCACGATGACGGGCAACGGCATCGCCAACGCATCGTGAAGATCGCCGCTTCGTGACGGCACGGCGAGCATCTCGTCGACCAGCTCATCGACGAGGGTCGTGATCATCGGCTCGAGGGCCGTCGCCGCCCTCGGTGTGAAGGACGTGTTGATGAGGCGACGAAACCTGGTGTGTTCCGGGGGATCGTTGAACAAGGCGATTGCCGGCTTGCGATGCGGGCCCTGGCCCCACAACGACGAGAACGTTTCGATGTTCTTCAACGCTCCGAGTACGTCGTTGTGGCGCGCCAGGCTGACGAATTGAAATCCCGCGCCGTTGAACCGGTGGGCGGGACACGACTCGCGCAAACGCTTGTGCGCGGTGGCAGGATCGTCGAAGTCACGACCTGAAAACGGGTTGTAGTCGACTTCAGACACGGAAAACCCCCGCTGGTCACTCTATTCTCGTGTCGCAATGCGACTCGACCTCCCGGACCCGGACAGCGGCGACTGGCGCGAGGTGCTGCCCCATGATGGATCCGCTTTGTTGAGCGAGAAGTGGATCGACCACAGCGAAGCCGACACGGTGCTTGCGCGACTGATGGAGGAGGTTCCCTGGCAGTCGCATGACCTGGTCCTCTTCGGCAAGAGGATGGCCGAACCTCGCCTGTCGGCGTGGGTGGCCGACGACGACGTCTCCTACACGTACTCGGGTGTCCGCCGCGTTCCCGCAACCTGGACACCTACTCTCACCGAACTGAGGCATCGCTGCGAATCGACCCTTGCTTCGAGGTTTCGTGGTGTCGCGTTCAATTCGGTCTTGGCAAATCTCTACCGATCGGGTGACGACTCGATGGGATGGCACGCCGACGACGAACCCGAGCTCGGCCCGAAGCCGATCATCGCGTCGCTCTCATTCGGCGACGAACGGCGCTTCGATTTCCGTCACCGCAGTTCGGGCGAGACCGTGCGTGTGTATCTCCCGCACGGATCGTTTCTTGTGATGAGTGGCGAAACCCAGACCCACTGGAAACACTGCCTGGCCCGAACCAAGAAGAGCCGCTCGCCACGCGTCAACCTGACCTACCGGTTCGTTCTACCGCGGCATGTGTCCATGACATGATGACCGAATGGCCGTCATCGAAGTCTCCACGCCGTCCCCGGGAATCTCGCTCGTCACGCTGAACAGACCCGACAAGTTGAACGCGATGACGAGCGAACTCGTCGAGTCCCTGCACGAGACCCTCGACGCCCTCGCCGACGATGCCTCGGTGCGCGTCGTCGTCCTGACGGGTGCGGGGCGGGGTTTCTGCGCAGGCCTCGACCTGGGCGGATACGGAACGGCGCCCGGACGCCGGCAGCACGGAAAGGTCGAGGCGTCGTTCGCGACCCAGAAACACATCGCTTCACTCATTCCCCACATGCGCTCGATCCCCCAGCCGATCATCGCTGCCGTCAATGGCCCCGCAGCGGGCGGCGGATTCGCATTGGTGCTGGGTTCCGACATCCGCATCGCGGCAAGCACCGCTCGTTTCAATGCCGCGTTCATTCGCATCGGCCTGTCGGCCTGTGACATCGGCACCAGCTGGCTGCTTCCGCGCCTCGTTGGAGCCGCCAGGGCACAGGAGTTGATGTTGACCGGCCGTATCTTCGACGCCGCCGAGGCCGAGCGAATCGGTCTCGTCATCGAGTGCGTGCCCGACACGGTGCTGCTCGACCGGGCCTACGCAAAAGCAGCGGACATCATGCTGAACAGTCCCATCGGTGTCGCACTCACAAAGGAGGGAATGTGGAGTGCGCTCGAGATCCCCGGACTGCAGGCCGCCATCGACATGGAAAACCGCCAGCAAATCATGGCCAGCTTTTCAGACGACGCACAGGAGACGCTCCGCGCGCGCGCCGACAAGCGCACACCCCGTTACTCCTCGTAGAGATTCGTGTCCCCGCGCACGACGGAGCGTTCTTGGCTTCGGACACCGCACGGGTAATCTGCACGGCACGTATGGATGTCATGTGGGCCATCCGTCATCGCGGCAACCGTCACCGCTGGCCGGGCGCGGCTGTGCTGGTGGTGGTCCTCGCATCCATGTTTCCTGCTCCGGTGCGCTCGCAAGCCACGCCTGCACTCGGACTCTCTTGGAACACCGCAACCCTCGTGGCCAGTTCTTCGACACCACTCGACTCACTGGTCACGACAGCCATGAGCGGCCGGCGCACGTGGCTGGTTCGCGGCAAGTGCGCTCGTCTCGGGCCCAACATCGTTGCGTCGACAACGGGCCGCTGCTCGGTGCGACTCACCATCAAGTTGAGTAAAACGCGCAGTTTCGTGCGCTCTCGCACCCTGCGCATCGTCCCGTCCCGGACCGCTACCGTTCCCGATTCAGCCGTGCCGGGCGGCGCGGCACCGACCGACCCTGCCGTGTGGTATCCGCGGGAGGTGCCCGACAAGGCCTCTGACCGATGGGTCGTGGCCATCGGCAGCTACGTCAGGGGCAAGGACGTGTTTCCGCTCGACACCGCTCTACCCGCCGCCGAGAAGGCCGCGTGCGAACAAGCCACGAAGGTCGGCGAGGGTGTCATCATCTTGTCCTTCGGCCGCCAGATTGAAGGTGGCACCAGCGGCTTTGGTCTCGCCATGTCCTACGACGACATCACACAAGTCGCCCGTGCGTGGGCGGCCGGTCTTGCCCGCTGTGCCCGCGGCCCATGGGAACTCGCCCTCGGCACCAGCAACTCCGGTGGGCTCACGATGTACAACGGTTTCATGGGCGGCACGCGATGGGCCGAGATGGTTGCCGCAGCGCGGACAAGCACCGACCCCCGCGTCACCGTCTCTGCAGCAAACGACCTCGAACCCGGCTGGGGTCCGGCAGGCCAGGCACGCGCGTGGGTCGATGGATTCGTTCGCACCACCACGTCGATCCGCCTGTGGAACTTCGGGTCGGCGGATGGTTGTCCAACGACAGCGAACAAAATCGTGTGCGGCAACAACTGGACGATCGACGACGTCATCTGGGTGTCGGCACAGGCCGGACCGAACCTCGTCGTCGTACCGCAAATCCACACGAAGACCGGTTCACAGGCCCGTCAGTGGGCCCGCATCGCATCGAGAGCCAAGGCGCTCGGCGTCACGGTGAAATTCGGAGGCATGTCGGTTCAAACAGCGGCCTGCACACAAGTCAAGGGGGGATGTCCGACAACGGGCGTCTCGGCGTGGGATGGCTGGCAACAGTTGCGGTCGTCCCTCGATGCACTCGACGACGTCCGCAGCACCCCGCTTGGCGCACCGATCGACATTCGATGGGGCTGGGGCGGACCCTTTTTCCGACCCCCGCCGACCACGACCACGACCACCACCACCACGACAACGACCACAACGACAACGACGACGACAACGACAACGACGACGACAACGACCACGACGACAACGACCACGACGACAACGACCACGACCACGACGACAACGACCACGACGGTGCCGCCGACCACAACAACAACGGTCGCACCGCCGACTCCCTGAACAGCGCCGCGTCAGCGGCGCAGGCCGAGATTGCGCAACGCCTGTGCCGCCACGTGCCGGCTCGTCGTGCGATACCGCGCAAGGCGCGACAACTGCTCGAGGCGGACGGTGAGCGAACGTGCGTAAATGATCGCCTGTGTCTCGCGGGATGAGGCGACGACGGGGGCGGGGGCCGCAGCAAAGACCTCGTCGGCGAAGTCGAACCGCGCAAAATCGTCTGCGAAAATCCGTCGAACCAAGTCGGCTGTTGCCGCGTCGGTGACATCCCGGTACGTGATACCGAGGCCTTCGTTCAATCTTTTCGGCACGAGCGACTTACCGACACGGCCACCGAGGTCATCGGCAAAACGTGCCAGGTCACCTTCCCGATCGAGGCGTATGAGATGCGTGAGGTCGATGGGAGTCAGGTCAAAATGCAATGCCTGTGACTTGAAGTGCGAGTCGCGCCCAAAGACCTCGGGTTGGTCGGCCAGAACGCGCACGAACGACCGAAACGACGCACCCAGGTCGATGCTGCCGCCACTCATCACGTCGGCGCATGCCGACCACACGTCGGGCGACACCTGGCTCGGCGCGCGAAAAAGAATCCTGTTCTCCCATGCCGAATAGAGACGCGCGTACGGATTCCGTACCGCTGCGACCCGCCACCAGTCTTTGGATGTCTTCATCTCCGTCTGTTCGGCCGCCGTCAGCAACTCCATGTGCACGAGGCCGTTGATCGCCATGTTGTGGACACTCTGCTCCACGGACACCGTCGGACCGTCGAGATACGGAATCCGTTCGGGGTGAAAGGTGCCGTTCGCCTCGGCCAACAAGAGCCGCATCGTGCTCGAAGCCGCCTTCGTGGACGGCACGTAGAGGACACGTGCATTACGTGCGGCCAGCACGTGGCCCTTCGGCAATGGGGTGCGCGCCATGACGTTACTCACGTTAGACGTGACGGCTACCGTTGACCCCATGTCGGGGGACGAACACAAACTGCAGCACGACTACGGGCGTATCGACAAGGACTACGGTCTGTTTCTGGCGACCAGACCGCCCGAAGAAGACGGCCCCATCTTCATGGTCAACTTGATGAAGTACCACGAGATCGCCAGGTACGAGGACCAGCACGTTCCAATCTCGGGGCGTGAGGCGGACGACAGGTACAACCCGTCGTCGATCCTCAACAAGATCGGCGCCGACATCATGCTGGCCGCCGACGTTCGTACCTCGGTGCACGGTGCCGACTGGGACCGCATCGCCGTGGTTCGTTATCCCACACGACGCGCCTTCATCGAAATGCAGGGCCGAGGAGACTTCGCCGAAAAGCACGTGCACAAGAACGCGGGGATGCTGCGCACGATCCTCCCCTGCTGCACGCCGCGCAACAAAGAACTCAACAGCCGACCCCGCCCGAGGGGTGGTCTCACCCTCGAACACCTCGTGATGATCGTCTCGGCGGACGTCTTTCAAGGGGCCACCTTCGACGTGGAGGGCACGATCGTCGGTGACGGTCGGAGATGGAAGAACGTTCACCTCATGCGGGTTCAAGACGAATTCGAGGCCGCCCACGTCGCTGACCGCATCCGCCCGCCAGGCGACGGCTTCGTGATGACGCTCACATCACACCTCAACGCCCTTCTCTGAGACGTATCAGTTCATGTAGCGGCCGCCGTTGAGGAAGAACGTCATTCCGGTGATGTAGTCACCACCGGTGCCGGCGAGCCATACCAGCCATGGTCCTCCGTGTTCTTCGGCATCACCGAGGAAGCCGAGCGGCATCTTTGCCTTTAGGCCCTCGACGAATTCGGTGTTGTTCGCCGCCCAGTTGTCCCAAGCCTCGGTCTTCAACGATGGATTCACCGTGTTCACGGAAATCTTGTACTTGCCCCACTCACGTGCAGCGGTGCGCGTGAGAGCGCGGATCGCTTCCTTCGTCGCGTTGTAGCACGTGTTACCGGGAAAGCCTTCGAGGCCCGACCCCGACGAGAAGTTGATGATGCGACCCCCGCGTTCCTTCATGTGCGGGAACACGGCCTGCATCCCCCACAACGTTGCAGAGGCACCGGTGCGGAAGGTGTAGTCCCATTCCTCGTCATCGGTGTCTTCGAGAGGAGTCGGAATCGTCGATGCCCGCGGGTTCTTCTCGGTACCGAAACCCTGGGCGTTGTTCACCAGAATGTCGACTGGACCGAAGGTCTCGACCGTCTTGGCCACCATGTTGAAAATGTCGGCCTTTTTGCCCACGTCGGTTGCGATGCCAAGCGCAATGTTCCCCTCGGCGGTGATCTCGTCGACGACCTTGTCGATGTTGGCTTGCGTGCGGCTCGCCAGCACGACCTTTGCACCCTCGCGGGCATACACCTTGGCGACGGCCTTTCCGATGCCGCGTCCCGCACCCGTGACGATCGCAACCTTGCCTTCCAACTGACCCATAATTCCTCCCCCACTAGAACGCCGCTTGGCGACTCGTTGTGATCGTAAACCGCCGAAGTCAGTCGTCGGCGAGTCGGATGGCACCACTGGGACAGACTTCGCGGGCCTGCCTGGCCCCGAGCTGCTGCTCGTCGGTCGTCAGCACCGCGACCTTGACCGAGGCCTGGTTGTCATCGTTGAACTCGAACAGCCACGGATGGTTGTACACGCACTCACCCGCCATGATGCACTTGTCAAGGTCGATCGTCACTTTCATCGCATCACCTGTCGAACTCGATCCACAGTTCCTGCGGCGAGCGGAAGCCACCGCTGTCGATGTTCGGTGAGGAAATTCCATCGTGCGTGGCGAACTTCGGCCGCGGGTTCTTCATCATCTCCATCATCCGAGCACAGGCGATGACCGCCTCCTGGCGGGCCATCGCGTACCCCATACAGAAGTGCTGGCCCACACCGAATCCCAAGTGCCCGGGCAACTTGTCCTTGTAGCGGGCCGACCTGTTCTCGCGGCCCATGTGCATGTCGGTGCGGTGGATGTCGAACGTGTCGGGGTTCGCGAACACGCGCTCGTCACGATTGCCCGACCCGAGAAGAAGGATGATCAGCGACCTCTCGGGAATGACGCGGCCGTGCATCTCGACCTCGTGCGTGGTGTAGCGCGACTGCACGTGCACCACGGCGTCGTAGCGCATCATCTCGGCAAAAACGTTCTCCCACAGCGAGGGGTCCTTCTTCACGTCCTCGAACTGGTCCGGTCGCGTATAGAGCATGTGGAACCACATGTTCGCGATCGCCTTGTCGGTGGTGTCGCCCCCGGCAGCCAGCAACAGCGCAATGAAACCCTTCACCTCCTCCATCGACATGCGCTTGCCGTCGAGCTCCGCCATCGCGATCTTCGACAACAGGTCCTCGCCAGGGTCACGCAACCGCTCCTGGATGATCGGCTCGAGGTACTTCCACATCTCGTTGCGCGCCGCAATGCCACGCGCCAGATGCTCGCCACCGAAACCCAGCCCTGCGATCAGCGCCTGGTACCAGCCCACGAACCGCTCTTCGTCGGCCCGCGGCAGGCCGAGAATGTTCGAGATCACACGGATCGGGAACTGGTTCGAGAAGCGACCAACGAGTTCCACTTCCCCGTCTCCCGTGCACTCCTCGAGCAGTTCACCCGCGATCTTTTCGATGAATGGAATGAACGACACCAACCCCTGACCGACGAACTGACCGGCGATGATGTTGCGCAACCAGCGGTGGCGCTCGCTGTTGCCGTATTCGAGAATGTTCGGGCCAAACACGTGCGACGAACCGAACTCGTACGGCCCGTCGACCCTGTAGAGGGCCCTGTCGAAGCTCTCGTTGTCCTGAAACGCAGCATTGACGTCCTCGTAGCGGCTGATCATCCAACGGTTGTGGAACCTGTCACGGAACAGCGGATGGTGGTCGCGCAGCCGCTTGTAGAGCGGAAATGGATCCTTCTGGTATCCCGGCGAATCGAATTCGCGCGGGTCTATTTCGTTTGCCAATGCCCCCATGTGGGCAGATTAGCCAACGTTCAAGAAACCTTGAGCAGGAACTTCCCCGTGTTTCCGCCGTCCAACAAGGCACGCACCGCCGCGGGAAAGTTCTCGAGACCCGTCCCGACCGTTTCATGGACGATCAACTCGCCCGACGCCAACCAGTCGGCCATGGCGGTCGTTGCTTCGCCGTACTTATCGGGATAGTGGAAGATCGTGAATCCCAGCAGGCTCGCGTCTCGCTCGGCGATCTTCAGGTAGTTCTTCGGCCCGCGAACATCGGCCATGTTCTCGTACTGCGACACCGCGCCACACAGCACAACCCGTGCCTCGATCGCGAGGTTCATGAGAACCGCGTCCAGCACTTCTCCGCCGACGTTGTCGTAGAACACGTCGACACCATTGGGAGCAAGCGCAGAAACCTGACCCGACACGTCACCCGCCTTGTAGTCCACGGCTGCATCAAAGCCGAGTTCGTCGACCAGGAACGCACACTTCTTCGGCCCGCCGGCGATGCCGATCACCCGACCCGCACCCAAAAGCTTGGCAACCTGGCCAGCCAGCGACCCCACGGCCCCGGCAGCGCCCGACACGACAACCGTCTCGCCCCCGGAAATCTTCGCCACGTACTTCATACCCACGTACGAAGTCAGACCCGTCGCGATGCTCAACGCACCGAGGAACGCCGTCGGCGACCCGAGCCGTGTGTCAACTTTTCCGCACATCGCCGCCGGCAGGACTGCGTATTCCTGGGAGCACATGGGTCCGGTCACGATGTCACCCACCACGAACGCCGGATCCCCACTCTCCACGACCGTCCCCACGCCCAGCGCAGGCACGACGCCACCCAACTTCGCCGATTGGTGAAAGCCCCCACCATCCAAAGTGGTGCGAATGAAGGCATCGATCGACAGGTGGTCGACCTTCACGCACACGAGACCCGCGGCCATGGGCCCGGTCTGGTCGGTCACCATGTCGAAGTTCTCGACGCCAACTGGGCCCTTCGGATGCGACTTCAGCACGATTTTGCGATTCTGGGGCATCCGCCATCCTCGCACAGACCGACTAGAAAGACGGAATGGGCAAGCGCATCATCTTCCTCCTGAGGCGGCTGCCCCACCTTACTCGCGAGGCTTTTCAAGCCCACTGGTTCGACACCCATGCACCCCTCGTCGCATCGCACGCCGCGACACTTGGCATCGTCGGCTACCAACAGGTGCACACCCGCCAAGAGATGCGGGGTACTGCGGTCGCCTGCTTCGACGGTGTCGCCGAACTGTGGGTCGACCCCACCAAGCGCTCGACCGACGCCGCAGAGGTGGCAGCGGCATCAAAAGCACTCCTCGCCGACGAACGCAACTTCATCGACCACTCGGCGTCACCAATCTGGGTTGCAGATGAAGACCTTCGCCTCGAAGGACCGAAGGCCGGCCTGCGAATGACCGCGGCGCTTCGCCGCAACCCTGGCATCACCCGCGAACAATTCCGCCATCACTGGCGCGAACTGCACGGTCCGTGGGCCCTTCGCCATCCGGAAGTATTCGGATTTTGTCACTACGTGCAGAACCACACGCCGGCCGATGCCGACGGCAACCCCCTGGCCCGTGAACGCAATGCACCACCCGCTTTCGACGGAGTCAGCGAGATCTACCGCGATGCGCCAACCGCGTCAGCGGAAGCGGTCGCCGCACTTCGCCAAGAGTTCCACGAGGACGAGAAGAATTTCCTCGACATCGATGCAAGCCCCGTCTTTCTCGGCGAGGTCCGCGTCATCATCGATCGCACATAGAGAAAGGTCACACCATGGGCAAGAAAGTCATGATCACCGGAGCAGGATCTGGATTCGGCAAGGGTGCTGCGCTCGCACTCGCCGCTCGCGGCCACGATGTCATCGCCACCACCGAAACCGAAGCCCAGGCCGAGGCGCTGCGCAAGGAAGCCTCGAACATCTGCGTCGAGAAGGTCGACATCACCGACCCCGCCGACATGGACAAAGTGCGCAAGTGGGACATCGACGTCCTCATCAACAATGCGGGTGCCGGCGAAACGGGCCCCATGTCCGACGTGCCGATGGCCCGCCTCCGCCGCGTGTTCGAGGTGAACGTCTTCGGTACCGTTCTCGTCACCCAGGCAGCACTCCCAAAGATGGTCGCCAAAGGCTCAGGGCGGGTCGTCATCGTCTCATCCATCGCGGGCGTCATGGCCGGGCCCGCGTTCGGGCCCTACTCGATGACCAAACACGCCCTCGAGGCCATGGGCAAGGCGATGCGTGCCGAGATGGCGCCTCAGGGCATCGACGTCTGCCTCTTGAACCCCGGTCCTTACAACACCGGCTTCAACGACCGCATGGCCGACACCATGTGGGAATGGTTCGACGACAAAGCCATCAACGCCCCCAACCGTGACATGCACCTGATGATGAAGGACCTTGTCACCACCAACCAGATGGACCCGCAGGAAGTGGTTCAGCGCATGGTGGAACTTGTCGAAGCCGACACCACGACCGAGAACAATTTCGTGCCGGCGAACATCATCGAAATGCTCACCCAACAGGTGGGCGACGCGACTTCTTGACGTTCCATTGACGCCAAGAGCGCAATTCGCTACTTCTTGATGGTTGTCGTCGTCTTTGGAGTGGTCGTCGTAGAAGATTTCACGCTCGTCGTTGGAGCGATGGTGGTCTGCGCCGGCACTGCAACTTGAGAGGTGGTCGAGGTCGGAGCGCTCGTTGCTACGGGCGCTGATTCTGTCGCGATGGTCGTGGTCGACGTTGCCGCAACAGGTTTTGTTGTCGTGGTTGGCGATTTGATGGTTGTCACGGGCACAAGTGTCGGCTTCACAGTCGTCACCGTCGGCTTCACAGTCGTCGACGGAGCAACGATCGACATCGCGGTGGTGGTCGTCGACTTCGACAACGTCGTCGACGTCACCTTGAGAGTCGTCGAGGGCGACTTGACTATCGATGTCGAGGGCATTCCGACACTCGTTGAGGTCACCGGCGGCTTCACCGTCGTCGACGTGCTCTTCACAGTCGTCACCCTCGGCTTCACAGTCGTCGACGGAGCAACGATCGACATCGCGGTGGTGGTCGTCGACTTCGACAACGTCGTCGACGTCACCTTGAGAGTCGTCGACGGCGACTTGACCATCGATGTCGAGGGCAGTCCGACACTCGTTGAGGACACCGTCGGCTTCACAGTCGTCAATGTGCTCTTCACAGTCGTCACCGTCGGCTTGACCGTCGGCTTGACCGTCGACTGAATTGTCGTGACCGTTGTGACCGTCGACTTGACCGTCGTGGCCGGAGCCAAGACCGATGCCACCGTTGTGGTGGTCAACTTCGGCTCAGTCGATGAAGCGGTCTTGGCCGAGGTCGGGGCGATGCTCGTAGTGGTGCCGGCAAAGTTAGTTGACAGTTTTGCAACCTTCTCAGCAATTGCAGACGCGTCGGCTACCTGCTTTGGTGACACGACCTCAACCGTCTTGGTGAGGGTTCTCGGTACAAAACTTACCTTCTCGGTTGCCGTCGGGGCTGGCGCAACAGACTCCTCGAGAATCGACTCCTCGCCACGCCTCAGGTTGATATCCACGCCTTCCTCACCACGGGGCTGTGCAGAGGTTTGCAGACTCTCGCCCTGCTCGATCGGTATCTCAACGGAGAGCCTTTTCTCGCCAACCGTGACGACCGCTGAACTCTCGTCCGACGGCGTCACCGTGACCTCGCCCAGCGACTCCTCGAACTCGAGGACCACCCGCGAAGACGTCGATCCCGCTTTCGCCTTCGCCTTCACCCGCGTGGTGCGACCCCCACTTTTAGCAACGGTGATGATTGCGTCGCCGCCCTCCTCGACACTCGAAGTCTTCACATCGACGCCAAAGTTGACCACTCCCTTGGGTAGCAGCACCGTCAGTCCGTTCGACAGACCGTCGCGGTGAAGTTGCACGATCGCCCCGGGGATGTCGGCCACTACGACGCCGTCTGCAGTCCCGGCAGACCTGCCGTCGGGTACGGAGACCAACAAGTCGGCAGTTCCCTTGCCGATCGGCACCACGCTGACGCGCACCTTTCCACTTCCCTCCCCTTTGAATCTGACCTTGTCTGCTACGTCTCGTGATGCCATGGGTGTCAGATCGATCGTGCCCTTCTCCCCCGACCACTCCACACCGGGGATTTGGGGATTCGCGGATGCGTTCTCGTAGGACCACTTTCCCACCTCGACATCTATGGTCAAGGGCAGTAACCGCGACGGGTCATTCGAATCCCACACCCAGACGGTGTATTTGCGCTCGGACGGTGAAGTCACCGCAACCGGAAGAATTGAATGTCCCATCATCTCGAAATAGATCCCCATCGTAAAGCCGGCACCCTTGCGGAGACCTTGGATGAGCAGCTTCACCAATGACTCGAGGTCATCTTCTCGCGTTTCTGCGGTCTGCTCAATCACCGTCTCGTTGAACTGGGTTGCCCACCAATAGTCGATGACGTCGACTACACCGGTGATTGTCGGTGCCAGGTTTGCCACCGCCTGTACACCCCCGACCGCGCTCGGGGTTGACAGCGTTAGATCGAGACGTGAGGCGAGCGTCGTGAGGCCCTCGCATCTGCCGCCACTGATCATCGAATTCAGTTCCTCCCTCCGCAGTGCTGCGTCGGCCCGTTCGTCACACTGACCGTTCTCGTACGTCACACAGACGGCATCGCTTCCGAACAGGGCAACCATTTCGTCAACACCGAAGTCGTCGTCGGGATAGATGTAACCCCCCCAATTGGATATCGACAGCGACTGCTCGGCCCGGAGGCCGGAGTCGGCGCATAGGGGTTCAGATCCGAGATCGGCCAGACTCGCCCCCCCGCACGAAGTCTCGAAGTCAATGTCGGGGGCATCGAGCATCGTGTCGACCTCGCGGGAAACCGTTGACGACGCGCCGCCCCCGCAGGCAAGAAGAGCCATTGCGAGACTGATTCCAACGCCGCACACACCGAGCTGCCGTCTTGTGGACGCACAAGACCGCCGGAAAACACCCCGAGAACGCACACACAGACGGTAACGGCAGGCGGGCCCAGATTTCATTAACTCAAAAGTCGACTGCGGAATGCACCTGACCGAAGACCCCCCGCTTTCTGGAGGCGACGCCGGGAATCGAACCCGGATAAACGGCTTTGCAGGCCGCTGCGTAAGCCATTCCGCCACGTCGCCAGCGCGAGCCCGAAGGCCACGCGCCTCGAAGGCTATCGGTCTACCCGCACT
>VGAC01000008.1 GCA_016870865.1 Actinomycetota bacterium | reverse complement strand
ACCGTGTTTGTATCGACATCGATGTCAACGTCGATCGCACACCCCGCGTGGCAGAACCGACAGAACGTGCGCTTCGTGATTGTTGTCATCAGTTTCCCCCTGCTGCCTGAATCGAACGAAAAACCAACGCCATATTACGACACGACGGGGCGCACCGTCTTGGACGTGGCTTTCGGCTTTGCGGTCATGGCCTGTCGCATTGTCACGACGCAGGTTGTCGCCCTGGCGGGAGCAACCAGGTTTGCCCCAACGGGTCTACAACCACCCGACATTCGCCAAGAGACGGCTCCAGAGCCCACGGGCTTGATCAGAGCACGCAACGAGGTCGGCTTGCCCTTCTCCAAGGCTGGTCCTCTCCAAGACTGGTTCAGTACCGGCGCGGAGTACGAAATCTTCGGAAAAACCACCTTGACCCCATTCTCCGCGATGACGAAGGTGGGCAAGACGGTTTCCTTCGTGCAACGTTGCACCATCGGCCAAGTAGTGCGCTGCCGCAGTCTTGACCTCGAGATTCTTCGTGTTCGCAGCGGTGTCAACGCCAATCGACGGGAAATTGAAATATGCGACGTTTGTCGAGACCGAGATCGGCGCCGGCACCTCGGCCGCGTAAACGTTCACAAATGTCTTCGTTCGGGCATGGAAGGTGAGCGCGTCGTTCGTCGCTCGGTCGACGTCGCAGACCACGAATCGCATGCTCGGAATTCCGCAGCGGTCGGTCCAGGGCTTCGACGTGTCATCGCTCTTTTCGGTGTCGAAGTTGATGTGCTGTGTGGCTGATTCGGTCGCCAGATGTGCCGGCTTGCCCTCCATCATCACCTTCACATCCTGACCCGTGATCGCAAAGTCGATCAGCGCCGGAGAAAAGTCGAGCTTGCCCTAGTTGCCGGGTTGGTCAGCCGGTCGATCAGAAGAGCCGACCGTTCAGACTTGGTCGGGGTAAAACAGAACGTGGTGACCGACACAGAGCACTCAGCCATATAGACCAAATACCCGTCTTCCGAGTCGCGATTGTGGCACGGCTTGACATAGTTGGTGGTGCTGCAGGACCGCGTGAGGTTTTCGTAATGCGGGGCTGGATCGGCCGCTTGCGTTGGCCGGTTTGTCGCGTTCTGCAGGACTCCGTCTGCAGCAAGAACCACGGCAACCAGAACAAGAAAACGCTCCATTGAAACCCCAAAGAACGCAGATCGAGCAGACGCGCCAGAGTCGCCCGACTTCGTTTTCCGGTTTGGTGAAGACCCGAAATGCAGAAAAGCCCCGGCACGAGCCGGGGCTTTTCGCGAACGGTTGTGACGTGTCAGCCAAGAAGGATTTCAGAGAGCAGCCAGAGGACCAGCCACAGAACGCCACCGGCGATGAGGGCGTTCTTGTGGTTCTCGTAGGGCCACAGCAGCTTGTTGGTTGCCGCCGTGCCGCCGAGGAGGCCGAGAGCATTGAGCTCGAGGATCGCGGTGATTGCAATGGCAATGACGAAGAAGGTCCACGCAGAGCCACTGCTCGCATCGGCGAACGCGCCGCTGTAGAAGTGCGCCGGACCGACCATGAAGAACAGCATCGAGAAGGAGAAAATGAAGTTCTGACGCGAAGCGAGCAGTGCGCGACGACCCGCACCGGCCGCTGCAGGGTCGGCGTCCCGGCCATCGATGACGTTGACGGCGTTGGCGAGGACGACACGCTGGTTCTTCCAGATGACCATCCAGACGTTGGCGGCCATCAGGGTGCCGAGCACCATGCCGACGCTGATCGCCACGTTGTGGCCGACACCGTTCAAGGACGAGCCGGACATGAAGTCCTTGTAATAGTTCTCGATGAGGCCGGTGATAAGTAGACCGGTCACGAGCGTGGCAATGGCCGCCCAGCGGAACCACCACAGTGCGCGGCGCGCAACCTTGTCGATGGCGAAGTTTCGGGCCCTGCCCTCGTCGCCGTAGGCCGCGAAGGCGGGAACCTGTACGAGGTTGAAGTAATAGAGAAGGCCGATCCAGCAGATGCCGACGACCACGTGCAACCAGCGGAAGGCGAAGTTCCCGAGGTAGTCACGACTGAGGAGTTCGAGTGCTTGCATTGGCTTTGCTCCCTTGATTGGGCATGAGTGATGTGATTGAGAAAGTACCAGTCCTCGGCGGGTACGGGAGGGACTGCCCAAGAGCGGGGGCAGTAGGGTGAAGGCGCCATGGCCCACGAATTCATCTACACGTGCTACAAACTGGGCCGCTTTTATCCTCCGGAGCGCACGGTTCTCGAGAACATCTCCCTGTCCTTCTACCCCGGGGCCAAGATCGGCGTCATCGGGTCGAACGGAAGTGGCAAGTCGAGTCTTTTGCGCATCATGGCCGGAGAGGACGACGGTTATTCCGGCGAGGCCCGCCTGACCCCCGGCTTCTCGGTCGGTCTCCTCGAGCAAGAACCCCAACTCGACCCCGCCAAGGACGTTCTCGGGAATGTGATGGACGGTGTCGCACCGGTCCGCGATCTGCTGGCCCGCTACGAGGAGGTGATGGCGATGTGGGGAGACCCCGACGCCGACTTCGAGAAGGTCGGCGCACTGCAGGCCGACCTCGAGGACAAAATCGCCGCCGCTGATGCCTGGAGCCTCGACCGCAACGTCGAAATTGCGATGGATGCGTTGCGCTGCCCGCCGAACGACGCCGATGTGACGAAGCTGTCGGGCGGCGAACGTCGCCGCGTCGCTCTCTGCCGCCTGCTGCTCAGCCGGCCCGATCTTCTGCTCCTCGATGAACCGACGAACCACCTTGACGCAGAAAGTGTTCTGTGGCTCGAACGGTTTCTCTCCGAGTACCCGGGCACGGTTGTCGCCATCACCCACGATCGCTACTTCCTCGACAATGTTGCAAAATGGATTCTCGAACTTGACCGTGGTCGCGGCTATCCGTTCGAGGGCAACTACACCAGTTGGCTCGAGCAGAAGCAGGCGCGCCTCGCCCAAGAGGAGAAGTCGAACGAGATGCGCGCGCGCACGTTGCAGCGCGAACTCGAGTGGGTTCGCATGTCACCCAAGGCTCGCCAGGCAAAGGGCAAGGCGCGCCTCGCCGCCTACGAGAAGTTGCACGCCGAAGCCGAGGCGGCCGAACGCGGACCCGATCGCCTGGAAATCGCCATTCCTGCCGGACCAAGGCTCGGCGACACCGTCATCAAGGTCGAGGGCCTGTCGAAGGGCTACGGCGAACGATTGCTCATCGACAATCTTTCGTTCTCGTTGCCGCCCGCAGGCATCGTCGGGATCATCGGCCCCAATGGCGCCGGCAAGACGACGCTCTTCCGCTTGCTCGCGGGACTCGAAGCACCCGACGCAGGAGCCGTCAACGTCGGCGACACCGTGCAATTGAGCCACGTCGACCAGAACCGTGACGATCTCGACCCGAAGGCCACCGTCTACGAGGAGATCACGGGTGGCGTCGAGCACATGAAGATTGGCGGACGCGAAGTGCACGGCCGTGCCTACGTTGCAAGTTTCAATTTCAAGGGGAGCGACCAGCAGAAGTTGGTCGGCGATCTCTCGGGCGGCGAACGCAACCGTGTGCACCTCGCCAAGCTCTTGAAGCGTGGCGGAAACGTGCTCTTGCTCGACGAGCCGACCAATGACCTCGACGTCGACACACTGCGCGCCCTCGAAACGGCACTCGAAAGCTTCCCCGGATGCGCTGTCGTCATCAGCCACGACCGTTGGTTCCTGGACCGCATCGCGACCCACGTGCTCGCGTTCGAGGGCGACAGTCAGGTGCGTTGGTTCGAGGGAAATTTCAGCGAATACGAGTCGTGGCGACGCAAAGAACTCGGCTCGTCGGTGGACCAGCCGCACCGCATCAAGTACAAGCCCCTCAATCGATGAACGTGCCATCCAGCCTCAGGGTCATCCGCTGGGTGTGCGCCGTTGTCTTCGTCTGCGGTATCGCGGGCATCATCGTGTCGTCGATCAACGGAAACAACGAGGGCTGGGTCGTGACCATCGGTCTGACCACCACGCTTGCTGCGATCACACTCATCATCGCGTCAACGGTCGCATCACGGTTGCGGATACCCGCGTTCAACGAAGTCGCCGCGGAAAAACTCGAGTCGCTGATCGCGACCGAGGTTGCCAACGGTGCGGACGAGGATTCCTTGCGCGAGATCGTTCGACGCGCGGTGGAACTCGGAAGACAGTCGTCGTGACCGGGCCCGCCGTCGTTGCCGACGACCATCTTCTCGCCGCCCACCTGGCACACGAGACGGGTGTCCGTCTCAACGCGCTGCGCAACGAACTCTTCGCAGAGAACGCGTCGCCGTGGTACGTCATGGACACCGGCGATGCGACGGGGCACCGATACCTCATGGGTGCGCTCAGCGAACACAGACCAGACGATGCTGTGCTGTCCGAAGAGGGAGCCGACAACGCACAGCGCCTCGGTGCCGACCGCGTGTGGATCATCGATCCCCTCGACGGGACGAACGAATACGGTGAGCGTGGCCGGTCCGACTGGGCGATTCACGTCGCGCTGTGGGAAAAAGGCGATCTCGTTGCCGGCGCCGTTTCGCTTCCCGCCCTCGGCGTCACGCTCGACACCCACCCGTCGACCAGGCCGACGCTGCCACCCATGCCCGACCGCAAGGTGCGCCTGATCACCTCGCGCAACCGAGCACCGTATTCGGCGATCCTCGTCGCCAATGCAATCGACTGTGATGCGATTCGACTCGGCTCGGCCGGAGCAAAGGCCATGGCCGTCGTCCTCGGCGAAGCCGACATCTACGTGCACGACGGCGGCCAGCACCAGTGGGACTCGGCCGCGCCCGTCGCCGTGGCGCGTGCCGCCGGATTCCACACCAGCCGCATCGACGGCTCCCCTCTCCTCTACAACGAACGCGACACGTGGCTGCCCGACCTTCTCATCTGCCGGCCCGAACTTGCCGAGCCGGTGATGAAGGCGCTCTGGAACAACGACTGACGCGAAATCTCAGAACGCGAGTCAGTGGAGGTAGTCGTTCGTATGCTCGCCGAGGCGCGGCACGGGCCCGGGTCGCAACGTGTACCCATCGAAGTCGACGGGATTGTTCACCGCCTCGAAGGGCTCTTCACCATCGCGGGGCGACATCGCCACGAACGCACCGGATGCGCGGGCCTGTGGGTCGACGATCACCTCGGGAATCGTGTTGAGCGGCGCCCACCAGACGTCGTGTTGGTCGAACCTCGCGGCCCACTCGTTCATCGGACGTTCGGCGAACAGTTCATCGAGTGTCGCGATCAGTTCGGTGTTGTTTGCCAGCCGGAGCTTCGCCGTCGCGAAGTGGTCGACCCGCAGACGATCGGAGTCGACCGCGGCAACAACTGCCGGCCAATGGCGGTCGCCTTCGAGCGCGAGCATCCAGAATGCGCGACCGTCGCCTGCGAAGTAGTTGAGCATCAATGGGGCGCGTCCGTTCTCGCGCGGACGCGTGCTTTCGCGTTTGCCGAATCGCAGCTGAATGCCGATGTCCCAGCCGATGTTGTAGATGCCGTTGCGCAACAGGCTGGTCGAGACGAGCCTTCCCTGGCCGGTGCGCTGTGCGTCGAAAAGGGCGGCGGCGACACCGGCGACGAGCGACATACCCGTGACGTGGTCGCCCTGGCCACTGCGGTTCGGCGGCGGGTTGGCCCCGGGTGGCACGAGCGTGTGCGCAAGACCCGAACGCGCCCAGTAACCGCCGATGTCGTAACCGGGACGGTGCGCATCGGGTCCCTCGAGGCCGTAGCCCGTGATGATTCCGTAGACGAGCCGCGGATTTGCCGCGCGTATGCTCGACGGGTCGAGTCCCAGACGGGCGAGGGCTGCGAGGCGAACGTTGGTCACGAAAGCATCGGCCGACGCGAGAAGTTCGCGCATCTTCGCCCGGCCCCCATCGGACCGGAGATCGATGACGACCGACTTCTTGCCGCGATTGTCGATCTCGAAGGGTGGCACCGCGTCCTGATCACCCTGCCCCAACGCCCCGAAGATGTTGCGCTGCGGATCGCCGGCCGGCGGCTCGACCTTGATGACTTCGGCTCCCCAATCTGCAAGCACTCCGCCACAAGCCGGCCCGGCCACCCACACGCCGAGTTCGACGACGCGAACGCCCGCGAGCGGTCCCCCCTGCGACACGGCGACGTCAGTCCTCCAGGATCGTGACTGTGCCGAGGTCGCCGTTCACTTCGATGGTTGCTCCGTCGCGGATGCGGCGCGTCGCATTGACGACCGAAACGACGCAGGGGATACCGAGCTCGCGGCTCACGATGACGGAGTGACTGTTCAACGCCCCGACATCGACCACGACACCACCGGCAGGGATGAATAGCGGCGTCCACGAGGGATCCGTGTTCGGAGCGATGAGGATGTCACCCTCTTCGAGTGCCGATGGATCCGCCAAGTCGAGGATCACCCGCGCACGCCCACGTGCAACGCCTGCACAACCCGCGTTGCCCTGCAACACGTCACCCTTCTTCACGGCCTCGACTCTGACCTCGGTGCGCTTCGGAAGATCCTCGATTTCTGGAACACGCCTGTCACCCTCGACGAAGTAGGGGGTCTCCAGTTCCCACAGTGAACGCCACTGCGCCTCGCGCTCGGCGAGCTTCTCGGTGAACGACTTGGGGTCGGCGATGAACGTATCCAGCTCGTCGTTCATCAACATGAAGACCTGCTTCTCGTGGGCGATCGCACCGGTGGCCGCGTGGCGGCGACCGAGCTCGCGCATCGCGACACGTGCCTCGTTCATGACTCGGATGCAGTTCGTCTTGCTGCGTTCGCGCCACGCGTTGAAACGACGACCCGAGGCTGCGGCGAGCTTCACCATTGTCGTCGCCTCTTCGTTGCCCGTCACGCGCTCGAGGGCCACGGCGAGGGCAGCAGTCGAGTCGGCCACGGTGCGGGCCACGGCCTTTGCGGGATCACCGTCGGGGCCGACCTGGCGCATGGCGTCGATTAGGGCAAGCGCCAAGGTCGGCTTGGTCTCCCACACATCGGAGTAGAGGTCCCACTCGTTGGGACCGCGGGAACCGAACTCGTAGAGGAAGTCCTCGAATCCCTGTTGGAACCCGGGTGAGTTCTGCGGCAAACGGGACAGGGCCCACATCGCGAGACCGGGGGCCGCCGAGTCGACGTCGCCCGCGCCCGCGATGATCCGCACGAGAAGGTCGGGAACGATCTGGCCGAGCACCGTCGGGCCGGTTGCCGTATTCGTCGATGTCATCACGTGATCGTCGAACATCCGACGGTGCACGGGGATGAGTGATCGCGCGTACTCGACGAGCGCAGCGTCGCTCGCCTCGGCCAGGTTCGGGCGTTTTGCGCGAATCTCCTTCGCAACCTGCTTCGACTCTTCGAGTTCGGGATAATCGGTGATCGTCAACGCCCAGTTCGCACGATCGGTGAGTTGCTTGGCAACCGTCTCGTTCGGATCGTCGGGATGCGGAACGTAGGGTGGCGTGTCGGGCCGCGTGCCGAAGAACGCAAGGTCGATCGGCTCGGCGCCGACACCGGCACGCACGCCGAAGAGGCGCACGACCGAGGCATTGACGTAGAAGAAGCCGTTGAAGAAACCACAGACGGGGTTGAAACCCTCGGCGTGCACTTCGCCCTCGAGAACCGAACCATTCCGCACGTTGCCGTCACGCCAGCCTTCCATCGTGCCGGGAATGAATGCCAGGCTCGCACCCAGCGGGCTGATCGGTTCGGGCAGGACGTCGCTTGCGTTCGATCGCGTGTAGACGGGGAAGCGCTTGCTCGCGTGTGTGTCAGTGATCCAGTGGGACATTCTTTGCTCCGTGTTTTTCGGTGTTGCTACCTGCGCTTCATTCGCCGAGAACTGTAACCATTCCCGTCGAGCCGTTCACCTCGAGAAGCGCACCATCGGGAATGCGCCGTGTCGCCTCGGTTGCCGAAATGACACAAGGGATGCCGAGCTCGCGACTGACGATGATGGCGTGGCTCAGGGGCGCACCGACATCGACGACCACGCCCGCCGCGGGAACAAAGAGGGGCGTCCATGAGGGGTCGGTGATCGGCGCAACGAGAATGTCGCCGGGTTCGAGGGCGGTCGGGTCGTTCGAGTCCAGAATCACCCGCGCGCGACCACGCGTGAGGCCGGGACAACCCGGCATCCCCTGCAGTACGTCACCCACGGAAAGTCGACCGGCCGACGTCGCCGACCGCGCCTCCCAGGTGTCGGGACTGGTCGCCGAACCGACGAAGACGAATTGCGGGGTCTTTGCCGACAGTTCTTCGTACCTCGCACGACGTTCACGTACGAGACCGAGCCACTTTCCGGCATCCCCGTTCGGGGCACCGATGAGTCCGTCCATTTCATCGGCCTGCACGAATCCGAAGTCCTCGACTTCGTCGAAGAAGCCGCGTTCGACCATGCGCCGGCCGAGTTCGCGCATCGGCATGCGGCACTCGTGGATGAGCCGGATGTTGTTGGTCTTCGTACGCTCGCGCGCCGGTATCCATGCTTGCGATGCCGCGATCGCAACCGACAATTGACCATGCACCGCGGCATCACCCGCCACGACCGCGAGCAACTCCTCCGCGGCGGCGACCCGCTCACGCGCCCGCTCGACGCTGTGCCCCGCCGGATCCGCCGAAGATGGCGCGAGGCGCATGCGTTCGATCGCCGATAGCGCAAGTTCGGGTCGCGTTTCCCACGAAGGTGAACGGGTCTCCCATTCATTCGGTCCGCGCGAACCAAAAGTGCGGACGAACTCGTCGAACATCGCGAGAAACTGCGCTGTGCCCGCGGCGCTGCTGCCGCGCAATCGGTCGAGAAGTCCCGGCACACCGGAGTCGAACTCGGAGGTGAGCGCGGGCGTATTTGCCACGAGTCGACCCATCGCCCACAACGCATGGCTCGGTTCGGCGGAGTCGACGTCACCGAAACCGGCGATGAGGGGCATGACGAGATCGGGGCGGCTGACCGCGGTTGCGATCGCCGAGATCATGCCCACCGGAACCGTCGCCATGTAGGTGGTGTAGATGTGCTGAGAGAAAAGCGACTCGTGCCATCCGATCAATTCGAGGTAGCGCGCCCAGAGTTCGGCGTCGGACATCGCCGCCAGGTCGGGGCGATCGCCACGCAGTGCGATCGTCTGGGCCTTGTGCTCGTTTATATCGGCCAACTGGTCGACCGATGAGAACGCGAGTATCGACGCGAAGGTTTCGCCGATGCGCAAAGTCAGGTCGGGCCGCACGTCACCGTCGGCCTCGACGTAGGCAGGTATGCCGGGTTGTGCGCCGAAGAACTGGGCGTCCATGTCCTGCCATGACAAGCCGGGCGCCCTTTCGCCGAACAACCGGATGACAGAGGCGTTGAGGTAGCAGTAACCCCCGACGACACCAAGTTGGCAGAACTCCCCCGCGGGAAACTCGCCGATTTCGAAGGCACCCATCCGCTCCCACGCAGTGCGCCACCCGCGCTCGGCCCGCCACAGGCCGGTCCCACTCGTGAGAGGTGTGACGGGGTCGGGAAATACCTCGCCGACGTTTGCCCTCGTGTAGATCGGAAATCGACCCGACAGGTCGGTGTCAGTGACGTAGTAGCGATTCGTGTTTCCCATGGACGCACCCCCCGGCGCTCGCGGCCCGTTGCCATGTCTAGTCCGTTTGTCACAGGCCAATTTCCCGCTCGACGGAGGCTCGGACTCGCATTCGTTGCAGACTGAGGAAATGTCCAAATCCCCCACCGGCGACGTGGCGAGCAACGCGGCCGACCTTGCCTGGGGGGCGTTCTCCGAGCGCGGTCCGTGGGAGCTGGATCGCGACGCGATTGCCTGGTCGGAAAACGCCGTCGTGTTGCGACGCGAAGCCCGGAGCGAGGTGCCGCGACTAACGACCCCCGGACGCATTCCACCGATCGCTCGGCTGATGAAGGTGGTCTTTGTCCTTGGCAGGGCGTTCGCACCATGGCTCGTCCGCAAGAAATTGCGTCGCTTCGCCTCGCCCGAAGAAAGCCGCACCGCACTCTCGTTGCGTCTGCGTCGCGCGGTCGAAACGCTGGGCCCTACCTACATCAAGCTGGCCCAGATCATCTCGAGTGGTGAGGGCCTCTTTCCCTCCGAACTGGTCAATGAGTTCAAGCGGTGCCGCGACCAGGTTCCGGCCGAACCGTTCGAGGTCGTGCAGCGCACGATCGAACGCGACCTGGGCGCACGGATGAACGACGTCTTCGTGCACGTCGACACCACCCCGCTGGCGGCCGCGTCGATCGCCCAGGTGCACGCCGCGACCCTCGTCTCGGGCGAACCGGTCGTCGTCAAGGTGCAACGACCCGACATCGGCGACTTGGTTCGTCGCGACCTGCGGGTCATGTCGTGGATCGCGCCCTTCCTCATCGGGCGCATCCCGGTCGCGGCATTGGCAAATCCGCCGGCACTCGTCGAGCTTTTCGCCGAGACGATCGTGGAAGAACTCGACTTCCGCATGGAGGCGTCGAACATGATCGACGTTGCCGCGATGCTCCGCAACCTCGGTCAGGCCGGCTACGTCGTCCCGCGGCCGCACTCGAAACTGGTGACGCGCCGTGTTCTCGTGATGGAACGCCTCAATGGTTTCAACTTCGACGATGTCGAGGGAATGAAGGCGGCCGGCATCGACACCGAGAAGATCATCCGTACGGGAATGATCGCGTTCATGGAGGGCGCAATGATCGAGGGGGTCTTCCACGGCGACCTGCACGGCGGAAACCTTTTTGTGATGACCGACGGACGCACCGCACTGCTCGACTTTGGGATCGTCGGTCGCCTGTCGGGACCACGACGCATCGCGTTCCTGCGCCTGATGCTCGGCGCAACGACCAACGACGTGAAGGGCCAGGTCGCAGCACTTCGTGACCTCGGCGCGCTTCCCGCCGACGTCGACATCGACCAGGTGATCGTCGATCTGCGTCTCGACCAACCGACGATCGACCCGACGGGTTTGTCGGGCGAGGAGTTGGTGAAGGAAGTACAACGCATCGTCAAGGCGCTGCTCGGCTACGGGGCCAGCATGCCAAAGGAACTGATGCTCTACGTGAAGAACATGGTGTTCCTCGACGGAGCCATCGCCCGCCTGGCGCCCGACCTCGACATCCTCGCCGAAGTGGCCGCTATTTCAATGGTCTTTGCCGAAAGGCACGGCGAGCGCATCGGCCGCGAACTGGGCTTCAACCCCGATGCCTTTGAGCTCAATCTCGACAGCGTGAAGGCCAGTCTCGGTCTCGAGTCGAGCGTCAACCGGCTCACGTACCGCGAACTTCAGGAACGACGCAACCTCATCAACAGGCGGATGCGCGACCACATCCGCGCCTGAGCCGCCGCGCCGGCCACGTCTCAGATGACAACGACGGGTAAGCCGATCCTGGCGAACTTCCAGAGGAACTCGGCATCCTCTTTCGCCTGGCGCTGACATCCGCCCGAAAGCCGCGTTCCAAGCTCGTCCTCGGTTTGGTACAAAGACCCGTCACTTCGCTTCACCGGGATCTGATGGAACCCAATGGCACCGATTTTCGTCTTCAGCCAACGGACCATCAAGGGCAGGGACGCCTTGCCGTTCCATGCCGTCGTGACTTGCGATTTGCTGTAGACCTTGTGGGTTCCGGGGAGTTCGTTGTTGTACTGGCTTCCCGACACCAGCCAGGAACGAATGATTCCACCGTCCTTGTCAACCGCCCACACACGCTGGCCCGCGCGCTCGTAGACGAGCCGCCTGCCTTTGCCCGAGTTCGGCGGCAGGGGCGGTGCCTCGGCGCCCGCGGAAGCGACCGAGGACAATAAGAATCCCTCCGAATCCTTGGCCCCGGCCGGCGGCGGCGGCGTGCGGACGACGTCCAGCTGTTCCTCGGGCCACACACCAAGCACGAGTGCCGACTCGCGACCGACTTCCCCGTCGACGAACAACGACTTCTCCCTTTGCAGCGCGATGACGGCGGTGCGGGTCGGACCGTCAAACGTCCCGCTCGCCTCACCCGCCAGACGGTTCTCTCGGATCAAAGCCTTCTGGAGGCACATGACCGAAGCTCCGGTGTCCCCGACACGAAGTGTGCGCGTGGCAATCTTGCAGTCGTCCGGAACTTCCTCGTCACCCACGAGGTCGACCTCGGCGGTCGTCGTCGTGTCAGCAACAAAGACCGTCGTCGCGACGGACACGACCTCGGACGTGGTCGTCGCGCCGTCCCGGCCGCCGTCGGCCGAACCACTGTCATTCCCGTCTCTGGATGACACACCGAGAGCGAGCCACGTCCCACCCACTGCCACGATGGCGGCCAGCATCAGGTACTGCTTGGTGCGCAGATCCACGGTCGTTTTCATTCGTCACCAAATCTTATTGTCTGCTACGAAAATAGGGTGCGTCTGGTGATTGCTCGTTGCAGTGTGAAATACGCAGGTCGCCTCGAGTCGCGTCTCGACGAGGCGACGCGGCTCATCATGGTCAAGGCCGACGGCTGTGTCGCCATTCACGCCGACGGTGGTGCCTACAAACCGTTGAACTGGATGAACGCCCCGAACGTGCTGACCGAGACCGAGAGGGAATGGGTTGTGACCAACCCGAAGGGCGAGACGCTCACCATCACGCTTCACGAGGTCTTGCTCGACACATCGCATGAGCTTGGTGAAGATCCCGGGCTCAGCAAGGACGGTGTCGAGGCGCATCTACAGGAACTGCTCGCGGCACTCCCCGACGCCATCGAGGACGGTCTCACTCTGATTCGCCGCGAACATCCGACTGCGATCGGACCGGTGGATCTTCTCTGCCGCGACCGCGAGGGACGCACCGTTGCCATCGAAGTGAAGCGCCGCGGCGAGATCGACGGCGTCGAGCAACTCGCCCGTTACCTCGAGTACCTCTCGAAGGATTCCTCGCTCGGCGAGGTGCGCGGGATTTTCGTCGCGCAGGTGATAAAGCCGCAGGCGAAAACCCTCGCAACGACACGGGGTCTTGCATGCGTGGAAGTGGACTACGACACGCTGCGTGGTCGCAAGCCCGACGAACTCACTTTGTTCTGAACCGCACGAGACCCTGGTCGAGAACGACGCGGTCGCCGGCGGAGGTCGTGAAGACCGCTTCGCCGGCCGAGGTTTCCCAGATCGAGATGGTCAGTGCTTCTCCGGCGATGACGGGCGAGGCGAAGCGTCCCTCGATGTGCGTGAACCGCGATGCGTCGTTGGCGCACAATGCCGACAGCAGACCGCGGCCCGTGAAGCCGTAGGTGCACAGGCCGTGGAGGATCGGACGGTCGAAGCCACCCATCGCGGCAAACGTCGGGTCGGAGTGCAACGGGTTGCGGTCACCCGAGAGTCGGTAGACGTAGGCCTGGTCGGGGGCGGTCTGGTAGGTCACGGCGTGGTCGGGCTTGCGCGCGGGTGGGACGTTCTTGTCGCCACCGGGGCCGCGATCGCCCCCCCAACCGCCTTCGCCACGAATGAACGCCGACGAGGCGAGCGAAAAGAGAGGCGACCCGTCGTCGGCATCGACGGCGGTTTGCTCGGTCGCGACGACCGCACCCTTGCCCTTGTCGTAGATGCCCGTGATGCGCGTGACGATGCGCGCGGAGCCCTCGACGGGAACTGCCTTGTGGAGCGTGACGGCCTGCTGGCCGTGCACGAGCATCGCGGGGTTGAACGAGCCGATGTTGCGCATCGGCGAGGCGGGGTCGCGCGTCAAGATGACGGGAAACGTCGGGTACACCTGTTGCGGGGTGATGTTGCCCGATGCGTCACGGCTGTTCTCGGTGCTAAAGGGCAGATCGGCCGCACCCGCACCGATTCCCACTGCGTAGAGAAGGCAGTCCTTGCTGTCCCACGTGACGACGAACGGGTCGCCCTGCATACCCACGGCGTCCGGATTGATCGGCATTTTCTCTCCCCCTTTGACTCGTTTCGTTTCAGCGTGGCGACTGCGGCCAAGTGCCGTCTTCACCGTTCATTCCCGCATTGCCGCGCGCCGAGGCGAGAAGTTCGGCCACGGCCGGCGCCATCTTCGTCGGATCTTCGATGGGTTCGCGGCGCGGACCGCGGTGCCACCCCTCGGCGATCGCCAGAGTTTGCCCGCTGGCCTCAAAGACCCGGCCCGTGACGTTCCTCGACTCCGCCGAGGCGAGCCACGTGACGATGGGTGCGATCCACTTCGGCGAACGCATCTCGCGCTCGTCCTCGGTTTCGGGTGCGGGGCCCAGCCCCTCGGTCATGCGCGTGAGTGCGACGGGGGCGACGGCATTGACGGTGACGTCGTAGCGCCCAAGTTCGAGTGCGGCGATGATCGTGAACGCCGCAATACCCGCCTTCGCGGCACCGTAGTTGGTTTGGCCCGGGTTGCCGTAAATGCCCGACACCGACGTCGTGTTGATGATGCGACCGTCGACGGGCTTGTCCGCCTTGTGACGGTCTCGCCAGTATTCGGCCGCAAAATGCGCGGGCGCAAAGGTTCCCTTCAGGTGCACCTGGATGACCGCGTCCCACTCGGCCTCGGTCATGTTGACGAGCGTGCGGTCGCGGAGGATGCCGGCGTTGTTGACAAGACCGTGAAGGTCGCCGAAGACCTCGACGGCGGTTTGAACGAGTCGTTTTGCACCGTCCCAGGAGGAAATGTCGTCACCGTTTGCCACCGCGCGGCCACCCATCGCCTCGATCTCCTTGACGACCTGCTGCGCCGGCGAAGTGTCGCCACCCGTGCCGTCGACGTTGCCGCCAAGGTCGTTGACGACGACTAATGCACCGTGCCGCGCGAGGCTGAGCGAGTGCTCACGTCCGATACCGCGGCCTGCTCCCGTGACAATGACCACACGGCCCTCGCACAACTTCGACATCGATTCCCCCGAAACGGTTTTCGCCAGATGATCTGCTCGGTCGATCATACGACCCGACGTGACGGGCCATAACCTCGGGCCGTGGCGGATCGAAACTCCGACTCCTGTGTCGATGTTCTCGTTGTGGGTGCCGGTCCTGCAGGGACCGCGGCTGCGACGGTGCTGGCCCGCGCGGGGCGAAGGGTAGTCGTTGCCGACAAGGCCGAGTTTCCGCGCGACAAGTGTTGCGGCGACGGACTCACGACCCTTGCCCTGCGGATGCTCGAGAGGATCGACTTCGATCCGGGTGTCGTCGCGTCGTGGCGGATCGTCGACTCAGCGTGGTTGCGGTCGCCGTCGGGACGCGAGGTCGAACTTCCGCTCCCCCGCGGTCGGGGTCAGTACGCGGCAATCGCTGCACGTCTGCAACTCGACAACGAACTGGTCAAGCACGCCCGCGCCGCGGGCGCCGACATCCGTGAGGGTCTGGGGTTCTCGCACCTCACGCCCAACTACAGCGGCGGAACACCCACTGCGACCGTTCACTTCGCCAACGGCGAGCCGATCGCGGCCGCTCATGTCATCGCCGCCGACGGCATGTGGTCCCCGGTCCGCAAGGCAATGGGTCTCGGCGACACGGGTTACCTCGGCGAGTGGCACGCGTTTCGGCAGTACGCCGACAACGTGACCGGCCCCGCCGCTCACCGCCTCTACGTGTGGTTCGAGACCGCTCTGCTGCCGGGTTACGCCTGGTCGTTTCCCCTTGCCGATGGTCGTGTGAACATCGGCTTCGGCATCCTCCGTGACGGCAAACGGCACGTGCGAGACATGAAGAGGGAGTGGGCCGACTTGTTGTCGCAGCGACACATAGTCGATGCGCTGGGCCCCGGCTTCGGGCTCGTCGACAGACACACCGCATGGCCGATACCCGCGGGCATCACCGATGCGGTGCTGTCGAGCGGCAACGTGCTGTTCGTGGGCGATGCCGCGCGCGCAACTGATGCCTTGACCGGTGAAGGCATCGGACAAGCACTGGAAACCGGCATCCTCGCCGCCGAGGCAATCATCGCAGGCGGCAACGTTGCCAAGGTCTACGAGTCGTCGGTGCGTCGCCATCTGTTCGCGGATCACCGTATGAGCGTCGCTCTAGGCAAACTATTGCGGTCGCCGATCGTCACGCGCGGGGCGATCCGTGCCGCCGCCACGAACGGCTGGACACGCACGAACTTTGCCCGGTGGATGTTCGAGGACGAACCGCGCGCGGCGCTCTTCACGCCACGCCGTTGGCACCGTGGGTTCCTGGATCGGGATGGTGCCTACTGATGTAGGTTGGCGTCATGCGCACGCGGATCACGGAGCTCTTCGACATCGAACACCCCGTCATGCTGGCCGGAATGGGCGGCGTCTCGTACAGCGATCTCGTCGGGGCGGTGTCCGAGGCCGGGGGGATCGGGACCTTCGGTGCATCCACGATGAAAACCGGTGAACTCGTCGACGAGATGGCCCGCGTCAGGGCGATCACGTCCAAGCCGTTCGGTGTCGACCTGCTCGCTGCGCTCCCTTCGCAGATCGAGGAGGGCGTGAAGGCCGTCGTCGAGGGCGGCGCCCGCATTTTCGTCGCGGGGCTTGGTGTGCCCCGTGACGCGATCGACTACCTGCACAAGCACAACATCCTCGTCGGCTCGATGTGCGGCAAGGTGCGCCATGCCGAAGCGGCGGTGGCAAGTGGTTGCGACTTCGTCGTCGCGCAGGGCACCGAGGGCGGTGGCCACACCGGCACCGTCGCAACGATGGCACTGGTTCCCCAGGTGGTTGACGCCGTGGGTGCGAGGGTTCCCGTCGTCGCCGCAGGCGGTCTCTTCGACGGCCGCGGACTCGCGGCGTCCCTCGCGCTCGGTGCGGATGCCGTCTGGGTCGGCACCCGCTTCATCGCAACACCCGAGGCACGCGCCGTGCGTGGCTACAAGGAGATGCTCGTGGCCACGCCCGAGGACGGCACCGTGGTCTCGCGCGGCTTCACGGGCAAGACGTGCCGTGTCGTGCGCAACGACTGGACGAACCACTACGAGCAACACCCCGAAGAGATCCGGAAGTTCCCCGACCAGGCGATTCATTCGATGAAAGAGGGTGCGAACCACCTCGGCGCACCGAGCGACACGATCGTCGACACGACCCGCGAGTTCATGCCGTGCGGTCAGGGTGTCGGCGCAATCACATCCCTTCTCCCGGCGGCACAGATCGTTCGTGACATCGTTGTCGAGGCCGAACGGGTGCTACGCAGGTCGCAGAAGTTTTTGTAGTGCTGAAACTGCTGCGGGAGAACCGCGACATTCGCCTCCTTTTTTTTGCCCAGGTGGTGTCGTATCTCGGCGACTGGTTCACTTTCGTCGCACTCGCCGGTCTCGTCGACGACGCCTCGGATTCCAAGTTTCTCGTTTCACTCGTTTACGTGGCCTTCTCGCTGCCCTCATTCCTCGCCTCGCCCATCGCCGGACCCGCAGCCGACCGCTACGACCGCCGAAAACTTCTCGTTGCGGTGTCCATCGCCCAGGCAGTGTGCGCTCTCGGTTTGCTCGGATCGGCGGCAGGACGCATCTGGATCGCTCTGGTGTGCCAAGCGCTGATTGCCGCATTCGCCTCGTTCATCGGTCCTGCCAGTGGTGCCGCGATCCCGAATCTCGCCCGCAATGCGGAGGAACTGAGCAAGGCGAACTCGCTCCTCGGCGCGACGTGGGGCGTGATGCTGGCGGTCGGTGCGGGTCTGGGCGGTGTGTTCTCACAGACGTTCGGTCGTGAGGCCGCTTTCATCGCGGATGCAGTGAGTTTTGTCGTCGCCGGCGCTCTCTTCGCGGCGATCCGTACCCCGATGCAGGAGGAACGCTCTAAGCGTGCCGCCGGCCGAGGGGTGCGGCCCTTGGCCGACATGCACGAGGCACTGCAACTCGCACGCCGCGACAGCGTCATCCTCGCTCTGGTCGCATCGAAGATGACGTTTGCCATCGGTGCGGGCATCGTCAGCCAACTCGCCGTCCTGGCGTCCGACGCATTCAAGACCGGCGATTCGGGACGCGGTCTACTCATCGGCGCACGTGGAATCGGATCCGGACTCGGGCCGCTGGTTGCGGCGCGTCTCGTCGGGGGCAACCTCGAACGACTCCTGCTCACGTGCGGAGTCGCTGGCCTGTTGTTCTCGGGCTTCTATCTGGGTACCTCAGTCAGCCCGCATATTGCGGTCGCTGCGGTGCTCGTTGCGCTGGCCCACTTCGGGGGCGGGGCGCAGTGGGTGCTGAGTTCATACGGCCTACAGATGCGCGCCCCCGATGAAGTGCGGGGACGTGTCCTCGCCGGGGATTTTGCAATCGTCACCCTCACGCTGTCGATCACGAGCGCGCTCTCGGGTGTCGTCTCCGACGCAATCGGAGTGCGCGCCACGATTGCAGTTTTCGCCGTGATGGCCGCCCTCGCCGGAACGATCTATCTGATCCTGACGACCCCCATCAGGCGGCGTCTGCGCAGCGAACAGCCGAATCGATGAGGGCCTGCGCACGCGTGTCACCGGCCAGGTTGGCGGCAAGCGTGTTCATCGCATAGGCGAAGGACAATTCCCGCGATGGCTGTAGGAACGCCACGGATCCCCCGAACCCGGGGTGGCCGAAACTTCCCGGCCCCGCGTACTGCGTGAAGATGCTGTGCATCATGAACCCCATCGAAAAAACGGTCGGCACGATCAGGCACTTGTCGCCCTCGTTCGCCGGCGTCTGATTCTCCGTCGCTGCTGCCAACGCGTCGTCGGACAAGAGGCGCACACCACCGATCGGCTTTTGTAACGCGGCGTACATTGCGGCAAGCGAGCGGGCATTGGTTGCCCCGCCGGCAGCAGGTATCTGAGCCCGCAGCACCTCGGGACGGTTGAAGAGACCTTCGCCGGTCCACATACCCGAAAGCGACAGAGCCTGACCGCCGGGAGTGTCGGGGCCGAGCATTTGCTCCATCAGTTCGCGCACCGCCTTTGCCTCCGCCGATTCGGGTCCACTCGAGGGTGCGGGCCGCTCTTGTATCAACGGCGCAACCCGATGGTGCAGTCGATCGGGCAAGCCGATGTGCAGGTCGGCACCCAGCGGTGAGGCGATTTCCTCGTTCACGAACCGACCTATGTCACGGCCGTCCACACGGCGCACGAGTTCGCCCACCAACCACCCGTAGGTGATTGCGTGGTAGCCGTGCGCGGTTCCGGGCTCCCAACGCGGCGTCCCATCGGCAAGAACCCGGGCAATGCGCACGTCGTCGAGAATTTCCCCGAACTCGAGGGTTTCATCGATCGTGTAGAGACCGGCTCGATGCGACACCATCTGTGCAACGGTCACGTTCTTCTTGCCGTTCGCGCCGAACTCGGGCCAGTAGTGCGACACGGGCCGCTGGTAGTCGACGAGTCCCCGATCGACGCACATTGCCAGCGCGGTTGCCGCGATGCCCTTTGTCGTGCTGAAGACCACCTGGAGATTGTCGGCCGTGTACGCAACGGTGCGGTCCGGGTCGACCCAACCCGCAACAAGATCGACCACGAGCCGACCATGGTGGTAGACCGCGACGCTGCAGCCGGTTTCTCCGCTCGCGGCGAAGTTCGCCTCGATTGCGCCCCGAACGGCCTCCCAACCCGGTTCACAAACGCCCGACACGGGAACTGCGCTCGCCATGTCGTTCCGTCTCAGATGCTGTCGACGATGTCGCGCAGAGTTTCGATCTGGTTCACGGCGTCGGGGCCCACGGGGTTGACGCTCAACACCGTTACGCCGGCATCCTTGAATGCCGCCACGCGCTCGGCGATGAAACCCCTCGGACCGATGAGGTTCGTCAGTTCGAGCATTTCGGTCGGCACGTTCGCGGCGGCTTCGTCCTTCTTGCCGTCGAGGTAGAGATCCTGAATGATCTTCGCTTCGTCCTCGTAGCCGTACGCACGGCAGATGTCGTTGTAGAAGTTCTTGCCGCGTGCACCCATGCCACCGATGTACAACGCGCTGTTGGGCCGAACCATGTCGAGAATCTTCGACTTCTTGTCACCGACGTTGTCGTCGCCGATCGCCAGCATGCCACCGGCCCCGATGTCCAACGTGCCGAGTTCGGGGCTCCGCTTGGCAAGACCCGCCTTGAGTTGCTTGCCCCACACGCGGTCGAACTTCTCGGGAACGAACATGATCGGCAACCAGCCATCGGCAAGCTCGGCTGTTGCCTCGACGCTGAGACCCTTCAGGCTTGCCCACCACACCGGGATGTCGGCGCGCTTGGGATGATTGATCAACTTCAGCGGCTTGCCGAGGCCCGTGCCTACACCCGCAGGCAAGGGAGCCTGCACCGTCTGGCCCTGATAGTTGAGTGGTTCACGCTTCCACACCGTGCGACACACCTCGATGTATTCCTTGATTCGTTGCATCGGCTTTTCGTATGGGATGCCGTGGAAACCTTCGACGACCTGCGGACCCGATGCGCCGAGGCCGAGAATGAATCGGCCGTCGCTGACGTAGTCACACCCTGCGGCGGTCATGGCCATGAGGGCCGCTGAACGCGAGTAGACGTTGACGATGCCCGTGCCGATTTCGACGCGGTTCGTGATGGCGGCGAGGTAACCGACCTGCGAGATCGCATCGAAGCTGTATGCCTCTGCAATCCACACTTGGTCGAGGCCGGCTTTTTCGTACTCGACCACGCGCTGTGCGGCTTCCTTGAAACCACCGGCGTAGTTGATCATCATCGACAACTTCATGATTTCCCCCAAAACCCTCTGGCCAACACGCCAACCCTACGGTGACTCCGAGCGGAGTGCCCAATTCAGGTTTCCCGAACGGAAACCTGCGAGGTCGAGGGTCACGTAGCGGTAACCCACTGCCTCGAGAACGGCGACGACCCGTTCGTGGTGTGCAGCAATGACCGGAAAGACGACCGGGTCAATTTCGATACGTACCGTGTCGCCGGCATGGCGCAGGCGAAGATTCCCCGGCGCGACACCCGCGCCCGACAACACCTCGCGCAGCGCGGCCTCGGCGCGCTCGATGCGACCCAACAAACCGACCGTGACGGGCGTTCCGTATGGCACGCGACTCGCAAGACAAGCGGCTGCCGGCTTGTCCCATGTTCGCAGGCCCATGGCCCGTGACAACTCGCGAACGTCGGCCTTGGACAGTCCGGCCTCGACCATCGGGAATCGCGCCCCTTTTTCCTGGGCTGCGCGCTGGCCTGGTCGGTGATCGCCAAGGTCATCGACGTTCACGCCGAGCACGATCGTCGCGCCGCGCTCCATGGCGATCGGCAGTAGCGCGTCCATCAACTCGTCCTTGCAGTGGAAACACCTGTCACCTTCGTTTGCGATGTATGCCGGCCGTGAAGTTTCATGGGTGCCCACCGCGCGCCAGTCCAGACCCCACTCGCGGGCGATCTCGGTGCAGTCACGCTCTTCTGATGCTGCAAGTGAGGCAGACACCGCCGTCACGCACAGGACGTTGTCCCGGCCGAGCAGCCGGTTGGCCCTCGCCGCGAGAAAGGCGGAATCTGCTCCCCCGCTGAATGCGACCACGACACGAGCGAGGCGCACCAGGATGTCGTCGAGCGCAGTGCCCGCGTCGGAACCGTTCATCGTGCTTCCATCGTGCCATTCATCCCGTGCCGTGCGAAACTAGGGGAATGGTTGCACCGCGCAGCGAAATGGTCTCCGTGCGTGCCGGTCTCGACTTGCACTGCGTCTTTTGGGGAGAAAACGCTGCCTCCGATGCCAGGCCCTTCGTCTTGGTCCACGGCCTTGCTTCGAACGCGAGGCTGTGGGACGGCGTCGCGCGACATCTTTCGGAAATGGGACACCCCGTGGTTGCCATCGACCAGCGTGGCCACGGCCGCAGCACCAAACCTGATGACGGATTCGACATGGTCACCGTGGCCCATGATCTCGAACTTCTCATCGCCGCACTGGGTCTGGAACGCCCCGTCGTCGCCGGCCAGTCGTGGGGCGCGAACGTCGTGGTCGAACTTGCGTACCGCTCGCCGGCCTCGGTGTGCGGGGTCGTGGCCGTGGATGGTGGCACGATCCACCTGCGCCGCCACTACCCCGATTGGGGTGACTGCGCGGCACAACTTGCGCCACCCCACCTTCTGGGCATGGCCGCGAGCAGACTCGAATCTGCGATGCGCTCGGGCCACCCCGACTGGCCCGAGGAGGGAATAGCCGGGTCACTCGCGAACATGGAGGTCCTCGCCGATGGAACCATCCGACCGTGGTTGTCGCGCGACCGACACATGAAGATCCTCCGCGGTCTGTGGGAACACGACCCGGAGTCGCTCTTTCCCGACATCGAGGTGCCGGTGCTCTTCATGCCCGCCGTCGCCGACGACGACCAACACGTCCGCGGATGGGCCGCCGACAAACGCCAAGCCGTCGAGCGCGCCCTGCGTTTGCTGCGGCGTGGTGGTGTGTCGTGGTACCGCGGTGCCGACCACGATCTGCACGCGCAACACCCGTTGCGTGTCGCACAAGAATTGAACGCGGAAACACAAGGTGGCCTGTTTTCATGACTTCACTCCCACGCGTACTCACGGTCATGGGCTCGGGTGAAACGGCCCCGACGATGGTCAAGGTGCACCGCGAACTCGTCGGCCGCCTCGGGCAAACCTTGGCGGTGCTTCTCGACACGCCCTACGGCTTCCAGGAGAACGCCCCCGAACTAGCCACTCGCGCCGTGGAGTACTTCAGGACCAGCGTGAACACAACGATCACCCCGGCGGGACTCGGCCGTATCAGCGGGGCAGATCCCGTGACGCTCCAACACGGACTCAACCTCTTGACCGACGCGAACTACGTGTTCGCCGGACCCGGATCTCCAACCTATGCATTGCGACAGTGGAGAGGCACGACGATCCCCGACCTCTTGCACACCAAGATCCGTACCGGGGGCGTCGTAACATTCGCATCGGCGGCCGCGCTCACCCTTGGTTCACGCACAGTTCCCGTGTACGAAATCTACAAGTGCGGTGAAGAGCCCTACTGGCTCGAGGGCTTGAACCTGCTCGGTGACCTCGGCATTCCGGCAGTCGTGATTCCCCACTACAACAACGCCGAGGGCGGACATCACGACACACGCTTTTGCTACCTCGGCGAACGTCGGCTCGCGGCACTGGAAGAAGAACTCGACGAACACGAATACGTTCTCGGCGTTGACGAACACACCGGGCTTGTCATCGACTTCGATGCGGGCTTTTCGCGCGTCGTCGGCAACGGTGTCGTGACCCTTCGCATCAGGGGTGCTTCACGCACCTTTGCTACCGGCGAGACGATTCCACTTGCCCTTCTCCAAGACCCCCGCGACAAATCGACCGCTGTGGTGCCCACCGTGCCCGCCCCGCGAACAACGAATCAAGCCCCCGACACGCACGAGACGGCAGCCGCGTCGCTGCGTGGCGTGGCCCAAGCCCGCAAAGCGGAATTCGACGCCGCACTCGCTGCCCGTGACTCTTCTGCGGCCACGCGCGCGGTCCTCGACCTCGAAGCCGACATTCGCCAATGGTTGGCCGACACCTTGACGGGCACCGACGGGGACTTCGCCCGCGACACGCTCCGTGGAATGATCCTGAAGTTGGGCGAGGCCGCATCGTCGGGTCTCGCCGACCCGCACGCCACCGTCGCTCCCTACGTCGAGGCGATCCTCGAGATTCGTCGGGTCGTACGGGCCGAGAAGCGTTACGACCTTTCCGACGTGATTCGCGATGCTTTGGCGGGCGCGAAGGTCGAGGTACGTGACACACCCGCCGGCGTCGAGTGGGTCCTACAGGTGCCCTAGCGCAGCGCTGCGACGTTTGCCGCGCACACCTGACGCGAAATACACACCGGTGAACGCGGTGGCACACACGATGATGATCATTGCCGCTGCTGATGTGTCGGTGTGGTAGGCGAGGTTCATGCCAAGAAATGCCCCGCTTGCGCCGATGACGGGCGACAGCCACAACATGCGGGAGAAACGGCTGGTCAGCATGCGCGTGGTCGCCGCCGGAATGACGAGCAATGCGGAGATGAGCAAGGTGCCGATGACGCGCATCGTGACGAGGATCGTCAAGGACAGCATCACCATGAGCGTCACCTCCATGACCGACACCCGGACACCGGAAACCGATGCGACCTCGGGGTCGAACGTGGAGAACAGAAGGTGCCGGTACCCCACGACGATCACACCCACCGCGAGCAAACTCACGATGGCAACAGCGACGATGTCACCTGTCTTCACGCCGAGCACGCTGCCGAACAGCACTGCTTCGATGCTCCGCTTGGCCTGACCGTAGCGGTTCAGCAAGGCGAGACCGATGGCGAACGACGCTGTGGTCACCACACCGATCGCGGCGTCGGCACCGAGGATTCGCCGGCGCGCGATACGGCCGATGAGGACGCCCGACACGACACCCCACAAGCCAGCACCGATGAAGTAGTTGAAATTCATCACTGCGGAAGCCGCCGCGCCACCGAACACTGCGTGCGACAAGCCATGACCGATGTACGACATGCCCCGCAGAATGACGAAAACGCCCAGCAGACCACACAGCGCACCGGCGACGACGGCGACGACCGTGCCGTTACGGAAGAATTCGAAACCATACGGCTCGAAAAGATCTGCCGCGAGACCTCCCGACACTTCTACACCGCTCGCGGGCGCAAAGGCTCGACGACCACACCCTCGGTGTGGTCGAGCACCACCGGCATACCACCGTGCTCGAGCACGTACATCGGCGCGCCATAGAGGCGCTCGAGCACATCGGGCACGAGAACCTCACGAGGACTCCCATCGGCGATGATCTCGCGGTTCAGACACACCAGGCGCGGCAGGTGGGCGGCGAGACCGTTGAGGTCGTGCGTGGTGAGCAGCACCGAGATACCCTCCCGGTGCAGATCGGCGAGGAGGTGCAACACCTCGTGACGCGTGCGGACGTCGACACCCGTCGTTGGTTCGTCGAGGACGAGAAGGTCCGGGTTGTGGAAGAGAGCGCGCGCGATAAAGACGCGCTGCTGTTGCCCACCCGACAGTTCGCGAATGTGGCGGTCACCCAGCCCCCCGAGGCCGATGCGCTCGAGCATGTCGTTTGCGTCGCGACGCTCGGCAGGGGTGATGCGCGGAAGGACGCGGCGTTGGGCGCGGGTCATCACAATCACCTCAAGGACCTTGACCGGGAAATTCCAGTCCACCGACTCAACCTGCGGCACATATCCCAGACGGACATCCTTCCGCGTGGTGACCTCGCCGTGTGCGGGCTTGGCCATTCCGAGAATCGCCCGCAGCAACGTGGTCTTGCCGGAGCCCGATGGACCGACGATGCCGACGAACTCACCCCGCTCGACGTCGAAGGTGACATCGCTGACCACCACGTTGTCGCCATACGCGCACGAGAGGTGGTGACACGACACCAACCGGTCGTCGGTAACGGGCCTGAGGTTCATTGTGGGTAATTTGCCCTGTCCGTCGAGACGTCCGAGACGTCAAGTGCCTTGAGTGCCGATGCGTCTCCGCCCAGTGCCTCGATCATCGTCACGTAGTTGAATCTCATGAGGCCCATCCATGTGTGTTCGGCATCGCCGGGTTCACCCAGTAGATCGTCGTCGCGCAACACGTCGATGTAGGAGACGCCGGCTTCCTTACCGATCTGTTCGAGAACCGGCGATGGAAAAACCTCGCTGCCGAAGACGGCCTTCACGCCCTCTTCCTTGACCTGCAAAATGAGATCGGCAATCTCCTTGGGGGTCGGCTCTTCGAACGACGAGGGCTGAATCGCTCCGACGACGGTCCAGTCGTATTCCTTCGCGAAATAAGCATAGGCATCGTGGTAGGTGACGAGCTTGCGTGATTCGGTGTCGACAGTTTCGCTGGCCGTGCGAACGGCCACATCGAGTGCATCGACCTTCGCACTGAACCGCTCGAGATTCGAGGAATAGGTGTCGGCGTTGGCCGGGTCACGTTCCGACAACGCGTCGGCGACGAGTTGGGCGTACTCCTTCACCATCGGGGGATTGGTCCACAAGTGAGGGTTCGGCTTTCCCCCTTCTTCGGGAAAGGAGAAATCGAAGATCCATTCGCTCTCGGGGAGGATCTGCGTGCCGAGCTCGCAAACGGTTGCACCAGCGGCGAGGTTGGCGAGGGCGAGATCCTTGGTCGGCTCTTCGAGCACGAGACCATTGATGAAGACAATGTCGGCTGTCTCCAGAGTCTCTGCGGCACTCGGTGGTGGCTCGAACGTATGGGAGTTGGTGCCCTCGGGTACGAGTCCCTCGATCACGGCATCCGTGTCGGCCGCAATGTTGGCGACGATGTTCGTGATCGGCGCCACGGTCGTGGCGATGCGGATCGAACGGCCGTCGACGACCGCGCCGCCGGAACACGACACTGCTCCGTCCGAGTCACCGTCGGCTGAACTCGAATCATCCCCGCAGGACACGAGCATCGAAGAAGTGAACAAAAGGCCAATCGCAAGAATGAAGTTGGTTTTCTGGGTCATTTCCTCTTTCTATCGCGAGCAATGACGTTCGTGCTCTTCGACAGACAATTTTTTTTCCTCTGGTGTCAAACCGGCAAAGACCGTGATTGCGTACGAGGCCATGTCCAGGCCGAGCGCAGAATAAAGACCAGGAGCACTACCTCGGTTCCGATGGAAAGACCGTAGAAGGGGGCCCAGTTGCTGGACTCCCCGACCGCGTTGAACACCGTGACGGGAATGTACAGAGATGCGACGGAGATGTTGATGGCACGGTTCACCCGAGCGGGAAGCACCATTGATAGCACAACCATCAGAGCTGGGATCCCTATCAGAGCGAGAAACACGGTCAACAATATCGGTGTGATGTCGAACTCGAAAACGACACCGGCCCGTAAATCGTCGATGACGCCAGGCTTGAAGAGATTGAAATAGTCGACGTAGACATAGAAAAACATGAAGCTGGTCCACGCGGCAGCAAGCTTGGCCTGCAGGGGGATTGGCGGATTGTCGAAGGTTTCGAGATTTCGGTTGGTCACTGGTTCTTCTTTCTGGATGCGCCAATTTTTAGCACCTCTTGATGCCAAACCTCTCAAAAGCTAAAGCGCTGTTTCGTCAGCCTCAACCGAGACGATGCGAACCTCTTCTTCGAGCACCGTGACCCGCACGCCGCCGACCAGATCGGTGATCAGATTGAAAATGGTCGCAAGCAACACCCATAAACCCGTGCCCAACATGACGCCGAACAACATCTGGTGTTCCCAAAATGTTCCCGAAACGCTTCACGCGAGTGCTCGAACCGGTCGGAAACGCTGAGTTTGCCGGAACCCGAGGCTCCTTTGCATTTTCATTACGGGGCAGAGCAGAAGTCTGTTTCCGAAAAAGTTTCGTGCAGATCAGTTCACGTTGCGCGAACGACCGGCCCAGTACGGTGCCCGCAGGTCTTTCTTGAGGACCTTGCCGCTGGGGTTTCGTGGTAGCGCGTCGACCCAATCCACGCTCGTCGGACACTTGAACTTGGCCAGGCGCTCACGGCTGAAGTCGATGATCTCCTGCTCGGTCACCTCGACATTCGGCTTGCGCACCACGATCGCCTTTGCGGTTTCACCCCACTTTTCGTGCGGGACTCCGATGACGGCGACGTCGGCGATCGCGGGATGCGCCATCAACACGTTTTCCACCTCGGCCGGATAAACATTCTCGCCGCCTGACACGATCATGTCCTTGACGCGGTCGTGGATGTACAGATAGCCATCGGCGTCGAAGTAGCCTGCGTCCCCACTTCTGAACCACCCGCCCGCCACGATCGAGTCGGCCGTCGCTTCGGGCATCTTCCAGTAGCCCTTCATGATTTGCGGGCCGTTCAACCAAATCTCACCGACTTCGCCCACCTTCACGTCGTTGCCGGTTGACGAGTCCACGACACGAACCCCGACGCCGGGGCCGGGCTTGCCGCACGAACGCAGACGGTGCTTGTTCGGACCGTCGGGATCGTGGTCCTCGGGCGCGAGGTTGACCACGGCTCCGGTGGTTTCGGTGAGGCCGTAGGCCTGCCAGAACTTGCACTTAAACGTCTTGACCGAACGGGCCAGCACGTCTTCGGAGATCGGTGATGCGCCGTATACGAACACCTTGAGACTGGCAAAGTCGCCCTTGTCGACATCGGGGACCATCAACATGAACTGGAATACGGCCGGCACGAGGAAGGCGTGGGTCACCTTCTGGGACGGGATCAACTTGACGATGGCCGACGGGTCGAGGTCGCGGACGATGATCGACTTGCAGCCGCAGTACATGCCCGCGACCGCCCAGCCGCCGCCACCGATGTGGAAGAGCGGCATCGCGATCATGTTCACCGAGTCGGCATCGAGTTCCCACATGTCCTTGGCAAGAGGCATGAGTGCGAAGAAGTTGTTGTTCGTCAACATGACGCCCTTGGGCCGACCCGTGGTGCCGCTGGAATACAGTTGGAACGCAACATCGTCCGCCCCACCCTGAACGCCGGGGTCGGTCTCGGTGCCACCGGCGAGGAAGTCCTCGTAGGCGACGGTGCGCAACTCGCCGACGGGTGCAGCGTCGCCACCGATGATCACGACGAGCGAATCGGGATGCAGTTCGCCCGCGATCGCATCGAGTACCGCACGGAAGTCGTTGTGCGCGATGAAGACGCGCGACTCGGCGTCGTTCACGATGTAGGCGACCTCGGGTGGTGCCAAACGCCAGTTGACGTCGACCGACACCGCATTCAAAAGGCTGCAGGCGAAGAAGACTTCGAAGTGTTCGACGGAGTTCTTGTCGAGAAAGGACACGCGCGTTTCCGACCCGACGCCGACTCCCGCAAGCGCCTGGGAAAGTTTCTTCGACCGCGCGTAGAGCTCGCCCCAGGTGAGTGAACGGTCACCCTGAATGACCGCGGTCTGCCCGGCGCGCTCGGCACCGTGCACCCTGATGATGTCCCCGACCGATGAAATGTTCTGTGACATGGAGTTTGATCCTACTTTCCCGTGAGACGGCTGACGACCGGAGCAAAGGCCTCGAGGTTGCCTTCACTCACGGTGAAGTAGCTGATGCCGTACTTTTCGCGGCGATCCTGGATGATGTCGCAGATCTGGTCGGCGGTGCCGATGTAGGCGTGGGGATGATCGGCCATCGCCTCGGGCGTGATGCCGAACATTTTCGCGAAATTAGCATTGACACTGTCGGGGTCGGGCGTGACCACGGTGAAGTACGCGCCGATCTCGAACTCGAGTTCGGACATCTTGCGGCCCGCCGATTCGGCACCCGCCTTGACCCACGCCACCTTCTGCGCCGTGAGTTCCGCGGTGCTGCTCTGTGCGCCGTAGGGGCCGATCTTGCCACTTGAGTTGTCGAAGTTGTAGGAGACAATGTTCGCCTCACGGCCCGCAATCGTGAGCACGCGCTTGCTGCCCCCACCGATCATGATTTGGATGCCGTTCGGATTGGCGGGCGCGGGCAGCGACTCGTAGTCGTGGAGTTTGACGTACTTGCCGTCGTAGTGCACCTCACCGCCGGCGAAGGCGACCTTTGCCGCCTTCACGCATTCCTCCATGCGTGTCACGCGCTCCCCTGCCGGATCCATCTTGATGCCGAGGGCTTCGTATTCGGCTTCCAACCAACCGGCGCCGAGTCCGAACTCGAGGCGACCGCCCGAAAAAAAGTCGAGGGTCGCGGCTTCCTTGATCAACACCGCGGCAGGGCGGTAGTCGATGCAAAAAACGCGGCAACCAACCTTGATCGTGGATGTCGCCTCGGCGGCAACGGCCATCGCGGGCACCGCGGCCAGACCCTGCACCGGGTGGTTGCATTTCTTGAGCGCGGGCCCGGGCCCGAGCAGGTGATCGGCGAGGTGGAAGGCGGAGTATCCGAGGTCCTCGGCTTTTTTCACCTTGTCACGCCACGCCTGCGGCGTCTCTGCGTTGTAAGACTGCACTCCGAAACGGAACGGCTTCATGGATCCCCCTGACTGACGAGTGAACGCAAACTAGCGAAAACCAGCAGGGTCAGACGATGCCGGGCTCGTGGGGCAATTGCAGCACCCGCTCACCCACGATGTTGCGCTGCACATTGCCGGTTCCCCCGCCGACGGTGAGTGCCTGGGAAAACAGGAATGCGCCCGTCCACACCGCGTGGTCGATGTCGACGTTCGCCCCGAGCACCCCCTCGGTGCCCATCATGTCGACAGCCAGGGCCGCCACGTGTTGGCCGTGTTCGTCGGCGAGGATCTTGCGGATGCTCGCCTCGGGGCCCGGCTGTTCACCGCGCAACCGCGCGACGAGCGTGCGCATGCGAATGAGCTCGAGAATCTGGTGCTCGATCCACACCCCGACGACCCTGCGCCGCATCACGGGGTCGGTCACACCGCCTTTGAGACGAATCTGGTCGATGAGGTCGATCGCCGTCGGACCATGCCCCCACAAAATGCCCCCCGTCGACAACGAGACGCGTTCGTTTCCGAGGGTCACCTTGGCCAGTCGCCAGCCGTCGTTGACCTCGCCGACCACGGCATCGTGTGGAAGTCGCACGTCAGTGAGGAAGACTTCGTTGAACGTTTCACCACCCGTCATTTCGCGAATCGGGCGTACCTCGACACCGGGCAGGTCCATCGGACAGATGAAATATGTGATGCCGCGATGTTTTGGCGCGTCGGGATCGGTGCGGGCGAGCAGGATCCCGAACTTCGAATGCTGCGCGCCGCTGGTCCAGATTTTCTGACCGTTCACCACCCATTCGTCGCCATCGAGAATCGCGCGCGTGCGGAGACCGGCCAGATCACTTCCCGCTTCGGGCTCGCTGAACAACTGACACCAGATCTCCTCGCCCGAGAGGATCTTGGGCACATAACGATGCTTCTGGTCCTCCGACCCGGCATGGACGATGGTCGGCCCAGCCCACCCGATGCCGATCGCATTCGACGGCCGCGACACGCCCGCACGTTTCAACTCGTCATCGATGATGAGTTGGTGGATCGGGTCCGCACCCAGGCCCCACGGCACGGGAAGATGCGGCGCCACGTAGCCCGCTTCGGCCAGTTGCCGACCTGACGGCCGCGGATTGTCGGCGAGCCAGCGCCGCACCTCGATTCTGCGTTCGTCTTCGTCGCCGGGCAACAGGTGTTCCACCCTCCCGAGAATAGTCTTGCCGCTTGTGACGAGTCCGACGACGAACTCCGGGTGGAACTTTGCCGACATGTGGGAACAGCACGCGAAGCGGTTCCCCGACGCGCCCGCAGCAATCCACGGGGGCCAGACCCGCGCATGGCGCGACTTTGATGCACGTGCGAACGGCGTCGCCAACGCTCTGCTTGCCGCCGGCGCCAAACACCAGGACAAGGTCGCCCAGTACATGCACAACTGCCCCGAGTACATGGAGTCGATGTTCGGTCTCTTCAAGGTGAGCCTCGTTCCCGTCAACACGAACTACCGCTACACCGAGGACGAACTGACCTATCTGTGGGACAATTCTGATTCCGTTGCGGTGATCTTCCATGCGACCTACACCGAGCGGTGTGCGGCGGTGCGCCCGCGTGTGCCGAACGTCAGGACGTGGATCTGGGTCGACGACGGCACGCACCCGTGCCCCGAATGGGCGGTGTCGTACGAAACGGCCACGGCCACGAACACGGCACGGCCCACACCGGCGTGGGCGCGCAGCGGTGATGATCTCTACTTCCTCTACACGGGTGGCACCACGGGCATGCCCAAGGGGGTGATGTGGCGACAAGACGACATGGTCGGGAGCCTCGATGCGCCTTCGAAGATCCCCCTGCCCGTGTACAAAGACATGGGGGCCCTCCAGGCGCGCGTGGGCAAACCCGGCCCGATCAACATGCCGGCCGCACCGTTGATGCACGGCACGGGCGCAATGAACGCGATGTGGGCGCTCGCGCTCGGCGGGGCTGTTGCAACGATGACGGGCCGCACCTTCGATGCCGAGGAACTGCTCGAGGTCGTGCAGTCGGCGCGCGTGAACAGCATCGCGATCGTTGGCGATGCGTTCGCAAAACCGATTCTGCGCGCGCTCGACGAGCATCCCGGCAAGTACGACATTTCTTCGATCAAATTCATCACCTCGAGTGGCGTCATGTGGTCGGCGGAAACCAAGGCGGGGCTGTTGCGCCATCACCCGAAGATGTTGCTCATCGACAGCCTGGGTTCGTCCGAGGCGATCGGCATGGCGTCTTCGACCACGACGGCTGGCGGCTCGAGCAGCACCGCGACGTTCAAGTTGGGACCGAACACCCGAGTCATCGACGAAGAGGGCCATGATGTCGTACCGGGCAGTGGCGAGCGCGGACGCATCGCGATGCGCGGTCGCACGCCGATCGGTTACTACAAGGACGAGGCCAAGTCGGCATCGACATTCGTCGTCATCGACGGCCTGCGCTATTCGATCCCCGGCGACTTCGCCGAGGTCGACGTGCACGGCACGGTGAAACTGCTCGGCCGCGGCAGCCAGTGCATCAACACCGGTGGGGAAAAGGTGTACCCCGAAGAGGTCGAAGAGGTGCTAAAGATGCACCCGAGCGTGCTCGATGCGGCATGCGTGGGCGTACCTGACGAGCGCTTCGGCGAGGCAATCACCGCCCTGGTCGAGCCCCGTCCGGGCCAGGCGATCGATTCGGGGGTGCTCGTCGCCCACGTGCGTTCGACTCTCGCCGCGTACAAGTCGCCGAAAAATGTGATCACGGTGGCCTCCGTTGGCCGGGCGCCGAACGGCAAACTCGACTACAAGCGTCTCAAGCAGGAAGCCCTCGACGCACTTGGCTTGTCCAAGTGACCCACAAGTAGTCTTCACCCACACCTCCCTACGGTGCGAACGAATTTCCCGCACCGCTGTGCGGTGGGAATAGAAAGGGTCCGCGATGGCAGATCTCGGTTACGACGGCAAGGTTGCGATCATCACCGGCGCGGGCGGCGGTCTCGGCCGTCAACACGCCCTTCTCCTCGCCAAGCGTGGCGCTCTCGTCGTCGTGAACGACCTCGGCGGCAACATCGACGGCACGGGTGGAGATGCATCTGCCGCACAAAGGGTCGTCGACGAAATCAAGGCGGCGGGCGGCGAGGCAGTTTCTGACCACAACTCCGTCGCAACACCCGAGGGTGGCGCGGCAATCGTCAAGACGGCAATCGACAGCTTCGGTCGCGTCGACATCGTCGTCAACAATGCCGGCATCCTGCGTGACAAGTCCTTCCACAACATGTCACCCGATCTCATGAATCCGGTCTTCGACGTCCACCTGAAGGGTGCCTTCCACGTCACGCAGCCCGCGTGGGTGCTGATGCGCGAACAGGGCTACGGCCGCATCGTGTCCACTTCGTCGGCCGCCGGCATTTTCGGCAACTTCGGCCAGACGAACTACGGCGCGGCAAAGCTCGGCCTCGTCGGATTCACGCGCGTGCTCGCCGTCGAAGGCGCGAAGTACAACATCAAGGCCAACGCCATCGCACCGCTCGCACTCACGCGAATGACCGAGGACCTGATGGGAGCCCTCGCCGACAAACTCGACCCGTCGCAGGTATCACCGATCGTCGCGTGGCTGGCCCACGAGGACTGCCCCGTCTCGGGCCAGGTGTACAGCGTCGGCGGTGGCCGCATCGCGAATGTCTTCTTCGGTGAGACGAAGGGCTACACCAAGCCCGGCCACGGCCTCGAAGATGTCCGCGACAACTGGGAGGCAATCATGAGCCAGACGGACTACTTCGTTCCGCAGAATCTCGCCGAGGAAACGGCCGCGTTCTTCAACGAGTTGAAGTGATCTGATGACGGAGACGACCGAGGTGTTTCGCGCACGCGCCGAGACGTGGCTCGCGGCGAACGCCTCGACGGCGCCGCGCGACTACGGCGCCATTTGCCCTCCCGATCTCATCAGCGAGGGTCGCACATGGCAGATCCGTCTCAACGAGGCGGGCTTCACGGGCATCCACTGGCCCGTCGAGCACGGCGGGCAGGGTCTCTCAGTGGCGCACACGGCGACTTGGATCGAACTGTGCGCGCGACACGGCGTTCCACCGATGCTGAACATGGTCGGCCTTGTTCTCGCGGGAGGGTCGATCCTGCGTTTCGGTACCCCCGCGCAACAGTCGCTGCACCTCGGCTCGACTCTCGCGGCCGACCACGTGTGGTGCCAGCTGTTCAGCGAACCGGGTGCGGGCAGTGACCTCGGGGGTTTGTCGACCAAGGCTGTTCGCGACGGCGAGCGCTTCATCGTGAACGGCCAGAAGGTGTGGTGCAGCGGCGGTCGCTACAGCAACTGGGGCATTCTCATGGCACGCACGGACACCGACGCCCCGAAACACGAGGGCATCTCGTTCTTCCTGTGTCCGATGAACACGCCCGGCATCGAGATTCGCCCGCTGCGCCAGATGACAGGCGAAGCCGAGTTCGATGAGGTGTTCTTCACGGACGTCGAACTGCCCGCTGACTGTCTCCTGGGTCCCCTCCACGGCGGCTGGGGTGTCGGCATGGCGGTGCTCACCAGCGAACGGGGGCACATTGGCGCCAGCGTCATCGGCCTCGAGCGTCGTCTCGAGTCGATGGCACAACTCGGCTCCAGCCGCGAACTCGACGCGCCGTCACGAGATCGTCTCGCGCAGTTGCTCTCACGCGGTCACGCATTCAAGGCCATGGGTCAACGTCAGGGCCCCGAAGCCTCGACGGCCGCCTCGCTCATGAAACTCGGCATCACCGAGATGATGTTCGACACCGCAATGCTGAAAGGCGACATCGCCGGTGCGGCGTCGATTCTCGAGGGCAGCGACGCAACGGGCATGCTCGCAGCGCCGGGTGGGCGCATAGCAGGCGGCACGAGCCAGGTGCAGCGCAACATCATCGGCGAGCGACTTCTGGGCCTTGCGAGAGAGCCCAAGGCGAAATGACGCATGAAACGGTGAGCGTCGAATCCACCGACGGCATCTCACTCGCAGTCCACCATCTTTCCGATTGCGAGCCCGGTTCGCTCCCCGCCGTTCTTCTCTCGCACGCCACCGGTTTCCACGGACGGTGTTGGATCCCGGTCGCCAAACGCCTCGAGGGACGATTCGACGTCTGGGCCCACGACCACCGCGGCTACGGCGACTCAACGGTGCCCGACGACTGGACCGTGCGTTGGGCGGCGTTCGGTGACGACGCGCTCGCCGCGGCGCGGTACGTCGCGACGAATGTGAACAACGGCCCGATCATCGCGGCGGGTCACTCGATGGGCGGCGCGACCCTCGTCATGGCGGCGCTACGCGAACCCGCCCTGTTCGGGGGCATCGTCACCTTCGAGCCGATCATTTTCCCGCCGTCGGGCTTTCGACCCGACGACATGCCGCCGAATCCGCTGGCCGCTCTCACGCGCCGCCGGCGTGCGGTCTTTGCCTCCCTCGACGAGGCTCGGGAGAACTTCGCCTCCAAGCCGCCCATGTCGTCATTCCACAGCGACGCACTCGAGGCGTACGTTGTCCACGGCTTTCGTCACACCGCGAACGGCGTGGCGCTCAAGTGCAGCCCCGAGCACGAGGCGCGCACGTACGAAACGGGTGGGAGCCATGAGACGTGGAATTCCCTCACGTCGCTCACGGTTCCGTTGTGGGTGGTCGGCAGCCCCGAACAGCAGTACCAACCATCCGCCATCGCGCCGCGTATCGCCGAACAGGTCCCCGGTGCTCGTTACGAGGCGTGGAGCGACGTGTCCCACTTCGGCCCGATGGAAGACCCCGACCGCCTCGCGAACTTCATCGCGATGTGCGCGCAAACCGTCACACGACGATGAACATCCATCGCATCGACGGGTGGGTCGATACACGACTCGAACCCGTGCGCCGCAACGCGGTCTCGCGGGGTCTGTTCTCGCTCCTGAGTTGGGCCGGCGAATTCGGCCTCGTGTGGCACGGCATCATCTGGTTGCGCGCGAGCGGCAGTACCTCGCGCGCGGCCGACGCGCTCGTGTTCTCCCTTCTCCTCGGTGCCGAGGGTCTGGTCGTGAACCAGGGAATAAAGCGTCTCTTCAAACGCAGTCGGCCGAAAACGGGCGGCGACGACAGGTTCACCGTTCGCACCCCGATGACATCCTCGTTCCCGAGTGGACATTCATCGTCGGCATTTTTCGCCGCGACCTTGCTTGCGACCCTCGTCAGTGGCGCATGGTCGGGGCTGATTTTCGTGCTGGCCGTCGGCGTGGCGCTCAGCCGCGTCATGGTACGGCTGCACCACTTTTCCGACATTCTCGGCGGGGCCGCCGTCGGGGCTGCCCTTGGCCTTCTCGCGGCGCCACTTGTAGGTTGAGGATATGGCTCGTTCATTTGCCGTGACTTGGGATTACCGGTGCCCCTACGGGCGCATCGTTCATGACCACGTCGTCACCGGTCTGCTCGCGGGTGCCGACTGGAACGTCACTTTCCTCCCCTACTGCCTCGGCCAATCGAACCGCGATCCCGACCTTCCTCCGATCTGGGAGACACCGCGGGCCGACTCGGGTCTCTTTGCACTGCAGGTCGGAGTGGCCGCACGCGACGCCGACCCGGCCCGGTTTCCCGCGTTTCACCACGCCGTGTACGAGTACCGCCACACACGGGCGGGAAATCTCAACGACCGCGCCGCAATTGCCGCGCTCCTCGTCGGCGCAGGATTCGACCCGGACAGCGTCCTGGGCGTCGTCGAAGGTGGCGAACCCCTACGCACCATCGCCCGCGAGCACATGCAGTACGTGAACAGTCACGAGGTGTGGGGTGTACCGACGTTCGTCGTCGACGACAAGGCCGTCTTCGTACGCCTATTGCGCACTGCCCAGGGCGACGCCGGCACCGCAACTGCCACCATCGAGCGAATCCTCGACGACATTGCCTGGCCGATACTGAACGAGTTCAAGCACACGAGCGTGCCGCAGTGAGGGATTGGCGATGACCGAGCGAATGACCGACGCCGAGGGTTTGCTGTGGCGTCTCGAAAAAGACCCGTTCCTGTCCTCGACCTTCTCCAACATTTCGATTCTCGATCGACCGCTCAACGTTGCGGCCTTCATGCGCCGCATGCATCGCGCCACGATTGCGATCCCGCGGCTGCGCCAACGGGTACAGCCGGCACCTGCGAACCTTGGCGCACCGTTCTGGCAGCCCGACCCGCATTTCAGTCTTGCCCAGCACGTGCGACACATCGCGCTCCCGGGCGACGGCACGATGCGCCAGCTCCTCGACCTCGCGACCCTCTATACCGCCGACCCTTTCGACCGCGCGCGCCCGCCGTGGCAATTCCTCATCGTCGACAACCTCACCGGTGGCCGCAGCGCCCTGATCAGCAAGATCCACCACACCATCACCGACGGCGAAGGGGGTGTTCTCCTCTCGATGCAGTTCATCGACCTCGAACGTGATGCACCCGAGCCACCTGATCTACCCGAACCGGACCTCGAAGCCGTTCACCCCGACGACGAAGCGACGGACGTTCTGCGCGCCGCACTCGGTGACGCGATGCGCATCCCCCTGTCGTTCGTGAAGCAGGTTCGCGACGCCCTGGGTGACCCCACGAGTCTGCCGTCGACCGGGGCAGCAACGGCCGCGAACGTGCGTGCGGTCGTGAGACAACTCAGCGACACCGACCCCGCGCGTAGCCCGCTGTGGACGAAGCGCTCGCTCGGGCGTCGCCTCGAAGCTCTGTCGGTTTCGTACCACACGATGCGTGAGGCGTCGAAGGTGTTGGGGGGCAAGTTGAACAGCGCCTTCGTGACCGCAGCCGCCGATGCCGCGGGTGAATACCACCGCCGCCTGGGCTCGCCCGTCGAATCACTGCGGACGTCCATGGCCGTGAGTACCCGCGCCGATGAATCGGTATCGAATGCCTTTACGTTGGTGCGTCTTGTCGTGCCGACGGGCGAAATGCCGATTGAGGAACGATTCGCCGCAATCAACGAAATGGCAACATCGGTGCGCTCAGGCTCCGGCGAGGCCAGCCTCGACACGCTCGCCGGCATCGCCCAGGCGCTCCCGATTTCGGTGCTCACGCGCCTTGCCCGGGCCCAGAGCCAAACCGTCGATTTCGCCACATCGAACGTGCGTGGGGCGGGGATTCCCCTCTACATCGGGGGCGCACGGCTTCTTGCCAATCACCCGATTGGCCCGCTGGGTGGAGTCGCCTTCAACCTCACACTTTTGGGCAACGACGGGAACCTCGACATGGGACTGCACATCGACACCGCAGCGGTGGCTGACCCCGGTCTTTTGCGCACGTGCATCGAGGATTCTTTCGCCAAGATCGCTCGATTCGCGCCGAACCCCGGTGCGCCTGCACCCACCGGTCAGACGCACGTGCGAGACGAAGAGACGCCGCGCGGCCCGACGACCGTCAGGAAGCCGCGCTGGTTGCGGCGTCGGCGTACTTTGACGCCACAGTGAGCAGCGACCTCAAGTCCAGCAAAAGGTCGGCAACTTCACCACTCGACACGAGTTCGCGACGCAGCATTTCGGCAAGGGCCTTGTCCACGATTGCCAACGCTTCGGCTACCGCATGTGCGGTTCCGTCGGCTTGGTGGCCTTCGGTCGGTTCGAGAATGGTTCCGGTCAATGCGTGCCTCATGTCTACGGTTTAGCAGCAGGTACGAGATACCCCACTACCGACCTACCGTGACATTACCCACAGGTCGGTCGTGATCAGCGTCAATGGTGGGGCGATCTACGCTCGGTCCACCATGGACATATCCCCCGCCTCCCACGTTGTCGTGACCGGCGCTGCCGGCGGTATCGGTGGTTCACTGGCTCGCGCTTTCCACGCGGTTGGCGCCCGTGTGACGCTCACCGACGTCGACGAAGACGGTCTTTTTGCGGTCTGCAACAATCTCAACGCCGCGCGGCCCGACTCGGCAACGGCCGTCGCCGCCGACATCGCGACGCGCACCGGAAACGCCGCCGTGATCGACCATGCGCGCGCACGATTCGGTGCGATCGATCTCTTCTTTGCGAACGCGGGTGTCGGACTGGGAACCGACCTCGAACACGCCAGCGACCACGACTGGGACGTGAGTTTCGCGGTCAATGTGCACGCACACCGCTATGCCGCCGAGATGTTGGTACCCGAGTGGCTCGCCCGGAAGCGTGGATATTTCTGTTCGACCGCTTCGGCTGCCGGTCTGCTTGCTCAAATCGGCTCGGCCCCGTACTCGGTGACGAAGCACGCCGCGGTTGCATTCGCCGAGTGGTTGTCGATCACGTATCACGAGCGCGGCCTGCGTGTGAGTTGCCTCTGCCCCCAGGGTGTGAATACGAACATGCTGAACCCCGACAAGTCCGCCCGCGACACTGGCTTTGCGTCGGCAGGTGACGTGGTCAAGGCCGCGGGCGCGGTTCTCGAACCCGACGACGTCGCGTCCATGGCCCTCGACGCCATCCGCGCCGAACGCTTCCTCATCCTTCCGCATCCCGAAGTCGAGGGCTACATGACCACCCGTGCGTCGCAGCATGCCCGCTGGCTGGGGGGCATGCGCAAGCTGCAAGCCCGCGTGTTCGGGGCCTAGAGACCGCTGTCGCACCCCGACCCTACGGTTGGGGTCATGCGACTTCGTTTGTTTGCCGCCGTCGGCACCATCCTGGCCACTTCCTGCCTCACGGTTACCCTCGATGCCTCGCCCACCGGCGCCGCACCGTTCAGTTACACCTCGGTCTCCACCGGTTACCACCGCACGTGTGCGGTCACCACCGAGGGCCACGGGCTGTGCTGGGGATGGAATCTCTACGCCAGCCTGGGTACGGCGGACGGCGCACCCACCGTCCTGGCACCATCACCCGTCACACTTCCCACGGGCGAACGATTCCGTCATATCGAGGCGGGTTCGTCGTTCTCTTCGTGCGGACTCACCGAGACGGGCATCGTTTATTGCTGGGGTGAGTCGGGCGCACCCGGGCGTCTGCGGCTTCCCACGGGCAGCGTCGTGACGCAGTTCAGTGTCGGCGCGTCACAGGTCTGCGCGCTCACCTCCGAGCGTCACCTCTACTGCCGCGGTGACTGGAGTTCGGGCGAGCTCGGCACCGGCGACATGGAATACACACACCTGCCCGTGCGTGTTCATTTGCCCGACTCGGCCGTCCCCGCCTACGTATCCGCGGGAATCGGCTTCACCTGCGTCGTGGCGACCACCGGCACCGCTTATTGCAGCGGCGTCAACACTGCCGGGCAACTGGGAAACGGAGGTTCAGGCACGTCGAAGGTCTTCGCCCGCGTTGCCATGCCTGAAGGAGCCCAATTCAGTTCCATCAGCGCGGGGCTCGAGCGCGCATGTGCCGTCGACACCGTCGGAGGTGGATGGTGCTGGGGCCGGAACTACGACGGCGCGCTCGGCGACGGCACTTATGCGCACAGCCGCACACCGCGGCCCGTGGCACTGTCGGCGGGAACGATCCTCACCGACATCCGAACCGGTTGGTACCACACGTGCGCAATCACGAACGCCGGCATGACGTTGTGTTGGGGCAGCAACGACGGTGGTGCGCTCGGCTGGGGTCAGTCGTACGGCGGCAAGACCATCCGTACCGCGGCCCTTCCCGACGACGTGCGTGCCAAGGGGCTCCAGGTCGGTCTTGCGGGCACGTGCATCACCTCGACCAACAGTCGAATCTTCTGTTGGGGTTCGAACCTGCACGGCAGTGTCGGCAACGGCACCAAGGCGCCCACGCACTCACCCACCGAGGTGTTGCGTGTCGGTACGCCCGACGCAGGGCAACCGACGCTCGACTCCATGGGCACGCACCAAGCCACCATTTCCGGGTCCATCGTGCCCAACGGAGCGACATCGAGCGTCGTGGTACTCGTCTCGACCACACCGTCCTTCGACGGCGCACGAACGCTCAACGTTCTGCTGCGTCGCACCCAACAGTCCACCCTCGCGCAACTCTTCGCTCCGGTCACTTTTTCGGTTCCGGTTCCGGGCCTGCGTCCCGCCACCGAATACCACGTCAAGATTCGTGCAACGAACATGTTCGGGGCCACCGACTCCACCGCCTCGTCGTTCGTCACGCTGGGCGCAGCACCAACGCTCACCGCCATCACCGCAACCGACATCGGCGGTGATTTTGCGTCGCTGCGTGTGATTGTCGATGCGAATCTGCTCGACACCGCGGTCTCCGCCACCTACGCCACCGACGAGGCATTCACCCGCGATGTCGGCACGGCAAGCCTCGGCACGGCACGGGGCGACGGCGACACCCACCTCAGCACGGGGCTCACCTCACTTTCCCCCCGCACCACCTACTTCGTGCGCCTCAGCGCATCAAACGAGGTCGGTGATGCCACTCCCACCACGATCTCCTTCACCACGATCGGCGACGCCCCGTCGATCGGAAGTGCGACTGCGACCGGCGGTCGCAAGTCGGCCAGCATCTCGCTTGCGCTCGACCCGGGTCTGTTGGGTACCCGCATCATCGTCGAATACCGACCCTCGGGAACGACACGGGCCTGGACCGCAGAGGAGCGCAGGGTCGACGCATCTTGCACCACCGTTGTGGTGCCGCTCATGGCCCTGCAACCAGCCACGAAATACGACGTCAACGTGACGGTGACCAACGCCGTCGGTTTCGACAGGCTCGATGGTCTTTCCTTCACAACCGCCGGCGGCGCACCGATCGTGGCCGCCCCCACGGCACACGATGTCTCCCACACCACCGTCACCCTGCGCTCGTTGGTGGACAGCAACGAGTTCACCACCCGAATCACACTTCAGATCGACGACGATGACGACTTCTCGAACTACGACGAGTGGTTCGCAGGCAGCACCGTTGCGGGTTCCACATCGCAGATCTCTCTCGACGTGAGCGAACTCGTCGACTCCAGCGTCTACCATGCCCGTTTCGTTGCGGTGAACCAAAAGGGCACGACAACGAGTGACGTCATCACTTTCAATACCACGACTCCGGTCGGAAAACTTCTGCGGCGTCGCCTCGACCCCGTCGTCCCCGAACCCGTCGTCGCCCCCACACCACCGACCAGCCCAACCCCGCCCCCCGTCGACGTCCTGACCACCCCGACAACGAAGCAGCGCTTTGCGGCGAAGATCATGATGAAGACTTCTGCATCCAAGGCCACCAAGAGGACCGCGGAGAAAAAACCCGTGAAGTCGTCGGTGAAGAAGCGGTCGGGTGTGCGCTAGATGCCGAACGCCGTCACAAAGCCGTCGAGGGCTGCGCGGTCGCCGAAGGCTTCGGCGCCCGCGGCGATCGCTTCATCGACCGTGATGCGGCGCCACAGCGCCAACAACAGCAACTGAGCGGGGCCCCGAAGAGCAGCGTCACCCTTGCCGTGCTCACGCGCAACCGCGACGCCACCCGCTCGGGGGCCGAGCATCCACTCTCCGTCGGTGTCGCTGCAGTGCAGATGGAGGGTGTGCGCCAAGTGCACTTTGTCGCCGAACCACGGCAGGAACACGGCCAATTTCTCGTCGATACCGTCGGCGCATATCAACTCGTCTGTCTGCGACAAATCGCCCGCGGCAATTTCCGCATCGAACCTGTGCATCAAGGCCTCCTGCGCCATGCGTCGCTTCACCCACGATGCGGGCTGCGACCCCGTGAAGGTCCACACGGGTGCGTCGTCGGAGGTGTTTTCGAGAACACGCTCGAGTTGGGTGGCGCCGGCAATGAAGAGATCGACGAGCCCCTCATCGGATTCGGGGCGCTCGAGGCGAGGGAGGTCTTTCGGACTAATCGCCTCGGTGGTGAGCATGCCTAAGAACATCGACTGCACCTTGCACATGTGGAACGCCAGATCAGCCGCGTTCCAACCTGGACATGCCGCAACCTCGCTCGACCAGCCGGCCGCACGTGCCGCCATGATGAAACGATCGTTCTCTTCGGCCAAGACATGGAGATGATTGCGGCCGCGCAAGTCGGTGTACGACAGGGTCACTTCGGGCCTACCGCAAGAGCTGCGCGAGTTCGCGCCACTGCGCCATGGGAAGTGCCGCACCCTCGTGCATCAGCACCTGGACGCACACATGGTCGGCACCCGCGTCGTGGTGCTCCCCGATGCGCGCGGCGATCTTGTCGAGCGTTCCCCAACACACGATCTCGTCGACGAGACGGTCGGACTGTTCCTTGATCTCGTCGGCCGAGAAGCCGAGGCGCATCAGGTTGTTTGCGTAGTTCGGCAGACGTGTGTACACCGACATGTTCTTGCGGGCCGTCTCGCGGGCCCTGGCGGAATCGGTTTCGAAGATCACCATCTGTTCGGGTGCGAGCAGCTTGTCGGGACCGAGAATCGCACGCGCCTCGGCGGTGTGTGCCGGCGTGGTGAAGTACGGGTGCGCCCCCATCGTGCGGTCACGCGACAGCTCCAACATCTTCGGCCCGAGTGCCGCAAGGACGCGGTACAGCGGACCGGTCGGCGCGACACCGAAGTACGGGACACTGTCCATGTTGTCGAGATACTCGACCATCGTCGAGTACGGCTTTTCGTACGGCGACTTGTGCAGCTTCGTCACCATGTGACCGTGACTCACACCCATGCCCAGGATGAAGCGTTCGGGATAGGCCTCTGAGAGCGCCTTCCAGCCGGCCTGCATCGCCATGGCGGTGCGTGCCGCGATGCTGGCGATACCTGTGGCCGCCTTCAACTTCGTCGACGAGGAAAGAATCATCGTCGCGTTGACGAACGCCTCGCGCCCCACGGTCTCGGGATACCAGTAGGTACCAAAGCCCAGAGCCTCGATCTCCTGCACGACGTCACGGACCTGCGAGCCCGGCACACCGTCAAGCGATCCACTCCACAGGCCAATGCGACCAAGATCGGGTTTCGGGTGCGTCTGTGGGGCCTTGTCGTCGCTCATGGGCCGACGTTACCGCCCTCCAGCCACAGGTCGATCAGCCTTCGCGCAATCGAAATTCCCGGCGGGATCATCGGAATCTGATCGCGGCGGAACCACCGGGCGTCCGCAATTTCGGCGGGATCGCACACAATCTCACCGTGCAACCAATCAGCACGGAACCCCAGCATCAAAGAATGCGGAAATGGCCACGGTTGGCTGCGGATGTAGCGCACGTTGCCGACTGCCACGCCGACTTCTTCCATCGTTTCCCGGACGACTGCCCCTTCGAGGGTCTCCCCCGGCTCGACGAAACCGGCAAGGCACGAATACATCGGCTGCTGCCACTGCACACCACGCGCCAGCAGGGCTTCTTGCGCGTCACCCGCACCGCGCGTGACGAGCGTGATGATCGCGGGAGCGAGCCTCGGAAACGCCGACAACCCGCATGCGGGACACCTCATCGATCGTTCATTGTCGAGACGTTCGGTGGGCTCACCGCATCGACCGCAGAAGCGGTGCGTACGCGCCCACTCCACCAACTGCACCGCGCGACCTGCCGCCAACCAGTCGTTCTCGTGGCTTCGCCCATGAAAGGAAAACAGGTCGATCGAGGCACCATCGGCGGGGTCGAGGCCGTGGGGCACGTCGACCGCCCACACCGCAACATCGCCCATCATTCCAATGAAGTGGACCTGCCAGTCACTTGCCGCGGGTTCCTCGGCCTCCCAGACATTGCCACCAACGACGTGGAAAAAGCGGTTCCCGCGCGCGCCTGCCGCTGGTTTCATCGAGGGAACGAGGCTCGGAACATCGGACTGACGGCTCATGGCGTCCCAACGGTACCTGCGTAGGATGACGCCATGAGCAGCAAACAAGACGTCGTCATTGTCGACGCAGTGCGTACCCCCATCGGCCGTCGTGGCGGTGGATTGTCCAGCATGCACCCGGCCGATCTTCTCGGCGTCGCCCAAAAGACACTCGTGAATCGCTCGGGTGTCGATCCGTCGGCGATCGAGCAGGTTGTCGGCGGCTGCGTCAGCCAGGTCGGCGAGCAAAGCTTCAACGTCACGCGCACCGCCTGGCTGGCGGCGGGTCTTCCACTCACCACCGCGGCAACCACGGTCGACACACAGTGCGGATCCTCGCAGCAGGCCACGAACATGGCGACCTCGCTCGTCGCCAGCGGCGTGGTCGACGTGGCCGTGGCGTGCGGTGTCGAGATCATGAGCCGCATCCCGATCGGTATCAACTCGTCGAAGAAGCTCGGCCTCGGTGTTCCGATTCCGAAAACCTATTTCGGCCAGTACGAAATGACATCGCAGTTCGAGGGTGCCGAGCGCATCGCCGACAAGTTCGGCCTGACCCGCGACGACACCGACGCATTCGGTTTCCAGAGCCAGCAGCGCGCGGCGCGGGCGTGGGCCGAGGACCGCTTTGCGGGCCAGTGGGTCGAAGTCGTCGCACCCGACCTCGACGAAGAGGGCAAGCCGACGGGTTCGACGCACAGGGTCACCCGTGACGAGGGCATGCGCGACACCACTCGCGAGGCCCTCGCGGGCCTCAAGCCCGTCGCACGCGAGAACGGCGTGCACACCGCGGGCAATTCCTCGCAGATCTCCGATGGTGCAGCCGCAGTGTTGATGATGACCGCGACGCGTGCCCGGGACCTGGGCCTCAGGCCTCGTGCTCGTATCGTCGACACCTGCCTCGTGGGCGTCGACCCCGTGCTGATGCTCGAAGGCCCCATCGATGCGACCAAGCGTCTTCTCTCGCGCAACGGTCTGTCGATCGACCAGATCGACAACTTCGAGATCAATGAGGCCTTCGCCTCGGTGGTGCTGGCATGGGCCAAGGCGACCGGTGCCAACCCCGAGACCACCAATCCGAACGGCGGGGCCATCGCACTGGGCCATCCGCTCGGCGCAACCGGTGCATTCCTCATGACGAAATCGCTGCACGAACTCGAGCGCACGGGTGGCCGCTACGGCCTCATCTCGATGTGCTGCGGTGGCGGCCTCGGAACGGGAACGCTGATCGAGCGCATCTGAGGCTCGCGTACCGCTTTTTTTGCGTCGTGTTTCTGGCGACGGGGTGCGGCGGCAACGACACTTCGGGAAATCCGCAAACGACGACCTTCGTGAACGTCGGGGTCGTCGTTTCCGTTGCGGATGGCGACACGTTCGACCTGGAGATGGCGGGCGAGCGCGAGACGGTCCGCCTGATCGGGCTCGACACGCCCGAAACCAAGCACCCGACCAAAGGCGTGGAGTGCTGGGGGCCCGAAGCGTCGGACTTCACGAAATCACTTCTCGTGCCCGGTACCCGCGTCAGGCTGGTGCGCGATGCCGAGGCACGCGACAGGTACGGACGTCTCCTCGCCTACGTGTACCTCGCCGACACCAACGTGTTCGTGAATCGTGAATTGATACGGCTTGGTTTTGCACGGCCGTATCCGTTCGAGCCGAACACGATCCACAAGGCGACCTTTGCCGACGCAGCGTGGGAGGCGCAGGGCGCGCGGCGCGGACTGTGGAGTGCGTGCTGACGCGGCTAGTTTGTGGGCAATGACGGCCGACACCCACGATGCGGGTCTGCTCGAAGCGATGGGGCTTGCGGCAGACGCACGAGCCGTCATCCTCTCCTGCGACGACCTGGGGTCGTGCCACGCGGCGAACATCGGCGTGTACGAGGCGTTGCGCAAGGGTGTGGCGACGTGCGCTTCGATCATGGTTCCCGCCCCGTGGGCGCGTCACGCAGCAAACATGTACCGGGGCGAGGACATCGGTGTTCACCTCACGCTCAACGCCGAACACGACAATCTTCGCTGGGGTCCGATCACCCACGCACCGTCGCTCCTGTCGGGTGACGGTGGTTTTCCGAGCAGCATCGAAGACCTCTGGGACCACGCCGACCTTTCCGAGGTGCGCCGTGAGTGTCGGGCACAGATCGAACGGGCAATCGCGTGGGGTATCGACGCCACACACCTCGCGCCCCACCTCACGGCCATCACACTTCGCCCCGAGTTCTTCGACATCTACCTCGACCTCGCAGTCGAGTTCCGTCTCCCCATTCGCCTGCCCTCGACCATCGACGAACGCGATGCAGGGTTCCCGTTCCGCAAACTGGCCCGCGAAGAAGGTGTCGTTTTCCCCGACTACTTCAACCACGACTGGCGTGCGGGGAGCCGCGAACGCGCTCTGGGCGATCTTGCCGACCTGCGGCCGGGAATAACCGAAATCCACGTGCAGCCGGCGATCGACACGGCCGAGGTGCGGGCGCTCGGAGACGTGGCGTTGGGCTGGATCGAAGACCACAACTTCGTGGTCAATGATCCGACCTTGCGCGAGGCGATCGAGCAGTCGGGTGCGGTGTTGGTGGGATACCGCGGCGTCAGAGACGCGATGCGATCGCGCTGAGGACGCGGTCGATTTCACCACTCGCCAACGCACGAAGAAGCACCCCGCTATGGCCGGTCGCCTTCAACTTGCCGCGCATGTAGGCGATGTTCGCGCCCAGCGGAAGATCGCCGGCCGCGATTGCCACGACAACGGCGGCATCGTCGGGGCCCTCGACGATTTCTTCCTTCTTGCCCTTGGCAACGCGGTACTGGATGAGGGCGTCGGTCACGGGAGCCTCTCCAGTGCAAGGTCGATGCTGGAACTACCACCGCGCACACCGGCAAAGAGGTCGTCCTCGTAGGTTCCCGGCGTGGGTCCCGCGACGGTGCTGCGTGCAAGCACCCAGTCCTCCCACGGGTAGGTCTCGGCCAACTGTTGGTCCGACAAGCCGAACCAAAAGGGCTCGTCGGGATCGACCTGCGTCGCGTGGGCCAGCAATGCACCTGAACGCGCGTGTATGTGGTCGCCGATGTGCAGCCGCGTCGTGATGCGCCAGTCCTGGTCGGCTCGGGACAGCCATTTTTCGTCGAAGGGCGACTCACCGCGGTGCTTGAGCATCCCCTCGTGGAGAGCCATCAATCGCATGCGCGACCACAGCGTGTAGTACATCTTCGACGGCTGCCACAGCGGGCCCGCATCGGGGTACCACATCGGGTCGCCGGCACGCTGGAACGCGGCGATCGAGATGTCGTGCACCTTGAGATGATCGGGGTGCGGGTAGTTCGATTGGTCATCGTTGTACGTGATGATGACCTGGGGCCGCTCGGCGCGAATGATCGCCACAAGCCGTTTGGTCGCCTCGTCGAGCGGTGCCCTGTGAAAACAATCGGGGTGGTTGTTCGATTCCTTGCCCTCCATCCCCGAGTCGCGGTAGCCCAGCATGTGCACCGCGCTGAAACCGATGACCTTGGCCGATCGGGCCAGTTCGTGCGGCCGCATTTCGGCCAGCAGCGCCTTCTCCGCGGCGGGGTCGAGACCGTGGAAGGGTTGGCCGGGCTCTTTTAGTCGCGGGTTCATGAGATCGCCCTCTTCGCCGCCGGTGCAGCAGACGAGTACCGTGCGCACGCCCTCGGCGGCGTACTTCGACAGCGTTGGGGCACCCTTCGAGGCCTCGTCGTCGGGGTGCGCGTGCACTGTGAGGAGACACAGTCGCTCACCGTCCATGACGTGTCAGGCTACTGGCGGCCCCCATAGGCTCGGCCCATGCGTGGCCTTCGTTTCACCCCGATCGTCGCTCTTGTGGTCGTCCTTGGCATCGGGGCATCGGCGTGTGGCACCGACGATGGACGTGAGATGCAGCAGCCGTCGGATGCACAGATCGCATCGGCCCAGACAACCACGACGTTCGCGGCTGAGACCACGCTCAGCGGCCTCGACGGTGCGCCGATCGACACGACGGTCGATGGTGGCGGCAGCGTGGTTCTCACCGTCACCGCGCCGTGGGCCGACGGTGACACGATTCCCGATGCGTTCCGCTGCGCCGGACCCGAGGCCTCGCCCGAGGTCTCCTGGACGGGCGTGCCGGCCGAGGCAAAGTCACTGGCCCTCGTGCTCGTCGATGAAGATGCCCCCGACTACACGCACTGGGTCGTGGCCAACATCGACCCGGCGACGAGCACCCTGCTCGGCGGCAGCGTCGACCCCAACGCGGTGCAGGCCCGGAACTCGGCCGGTTCCATTGGATTCTCCGGCCCCTGCCCACCCGAAGGCCAGACCCACGCCTACTCCTTGTCCCTCTACGCGCTCGACCAGGTGCTCGAGGTGCAAAACGGTGACGACGGTGCCGCAATGCAGAACGCCATCTACGCCGCGGCCATCGAGGCTGCAGCCGTGACTTTTACCGCCTGAATCCCCGGCCTCCGATGAAACGGGTGCAAAACTTGACCCATCGATCGCGTTCTCGCTTCCCTGCCCGTCGCCGTCTGCGAGACCGACGGCGACGGCCGACTGCTCGCGGTCAACGACGCTTTTCGTTCGCTGGTGTTGGGTGGCGCACCCGTGGTGGTCGGGTCGGCACCGTGGGTGAATGCCTCGGCATCTGAGCGCGCTGCCGCGGAGCGCGCATGGGAAGAAACCCGGCCGCTTGCCGGCGCGTTCACCCATGAGTTCCGCTTGATGTCTGCCGACGGCGGGGTGCGCTGGATATCGATGCATCTCGAGCCGGTGCGCGATGCAACAGGTGCCCTGACGGGCTTCGTCGGCACCGCCGCCGACCACACCGACATGGTCACGCGACGCACGCTCTCGGAGCAGTTGGTCGGCCTCCTCGACGTCAGCGCTGATGCGGTACTCGTGTTCGATCGCGGGGGACGACTGCTCTTTTGCAACGACGGTGCGAAACAACTTGTCGGTGTCAGCGATGCCGACCACGACACCATCGCCGACACCTTCCTGCGCGCGGTTCGCGACCAGGTGCCGCGTGAGGTGCTCAACGCCTCCGCCACGCTGGCCAGTCCCGCCGAGAACCGATGGGTGGGCGAAGTCGGTTTCCGCAGCCCCGATGGCATCGTGCGCACGCTGTCGCTGACCCTCCAGGTCGTGCGCGATGCAAGCGGGGTCGTGCAGCACTTCAGTGCCATCGCCCGTGATGTCACCGAAACCAAGCAACTCCACGATGAGCTCACGCGTCAGGCGACGCACGACGCGCGCACCGGCCTGCCGAACCGGGTGCTCTTCCTGCGTCGGCTCGCGGAGGCACTCGAAAAGGACCGCACCCTCAAGTCGGGCTGTGCGGTGATGTTCGTCGACCTTGATCGTCTGAAAATCGTGAACGACACGATGGGCCACGACGTCGGCGACGTACTCATCTCGAACATCGCCAAACGCATCGTCAATGCCACGCGGCCGTCCGACACGGTTGCACGCAACGGCGGTGACGAGTTCGTCGTGCTGTGCGATGGCGTCACCCACGAAGACATCGCCCACGACATCGCCAACCGCATCCTCCAGGCCGTCACCGGCCAGATGGTGTTGCAGGGAACCGAGGTCTTCACCAGCGCGAGCATCGGCATTGCCATGTCGAGCCAACAGTTGCTCGCCGAATACTCTCCCGCCGATGCGGCCCAGATTCTGCTGAACAATGCCGACACCGCGATGTACCGCGCCAAACAACGCGGCCGCGGCCGCGCCGAGGTCTACAGCGATGCGATGCGCGCCGAAGCACGCGACCGTGTTGCGCTCGGTCATGCCCTCGAACGGGCGCTCGCCACCGGCCAGATGCGCCTCGTCTACCAGCCGATCGTGTCGGCGCACACCGGCCGTAACGCCGGTGTCGAGGCTTATCTGCGTTGGGACCACCCCCAGCGCGGCGAACTCACCCCGGCGACCTTCATTCCCGTCGCCGAGGAGTCGGGCATGATCGGCCCGCTGGGCGATTTCGTCGTCACGAAGGCCTGTGCCGACATGCGCGGGTGGATCGAGACAGGCCTGGTCGATCGCTCGTTCGGTCTCCACATCAACGTGTCTTCCAAGCAACTCACGGATCCGTCATTCGTCGACCGCACGCTCACCACCCTGCGCGATAGCGGCCTCGAGGCGGGACAGTTGATCGTCGAGGTGATCGAACAGACCGTGCTCGACGACAACCCCAGCGTCGGTCGCAGCATCAACGCCCTCAAGCGTGCAGGCATACGTCTCGCCATCGACGACTTCGGCAGTGGCTTCTCGTCATTGTCTTCCCTGCGCAACTTTCCCGCCGACTTGTTGAAACTCGACGGCTCGCTCGTGCGCGACATCGGCCAGCAGGGTCATGACGACCCGATCGTGCGCTCGATCATCCAACTCGCACACTCCCTCGACATGACCGTCGTGGCCGAATGGGTGAGCACCGAAGAGCAGGCCAAGCGCCTGCGGGTCCTGGGCTGTGATCACCTGCAGGGCAACCGCATCGGCGAGCCGGTCACTGCCGACGAGTTCGCACGCACCCTCGCCCGCGTGCGCTGACTCAACCAGCAGGGGCGGGTATCGGCGCCGCGGCGATCCCCGCAAAGAAGTCGAGTGTCGCCTTCGAGTTGCCGCCGAGTTTCACCACGGCCATGTCCGCTTCGGTGTCCTGGTAGACCTCCAGGCCGTAGTTCGCGATGTTGCCCTCGGCTGCGGGCCGCATGCTCTTGAGGAACGTCGGCATATCCAGGTTGGTATCGACGGTGAGCGTCGAGGTGACCGACTCGATGACGTCGCCGGCCCTGAACGGGTTGGCCGCTGCGTACTTCGCCGCCTGCTTGAGCATCAGCGTGATGAACTCGCGTTGACGTGCCGAGCGGCCGATGTCGCCACTTCCCTCCGACACCCACTTTCCCTTGATGCGCTCTTGATAGTGGCGACTGCGCGCGTAGCGCAAGGCGCCGATTCCGCTGAGCCGGTGACAGCCCTTGCGGACCCACAGCCCGATGCGTGTGTCGCGCGCATGGTGCGGGGCACACAGCGTCACCCCACCGACCGCGTTCACCAGATCCTTGAATCCCTGGAAATTCACTTCGATGTAATGGTGGATCGGGATACCGAAGTTCGACGTGACGGTACGTACCAACATCGCCGCGCCGAGGTTGTACGCAGCATTGATGCGATTCGACTTTTCTCCGTAGCCGATGCGCACCCACAGATCGCGCGGGAACGAGGTGATCGAGAGTGTGCTCATCTTCTTGTCATGGCGCAGAACCATGATGGTGTCACTGCGCTGGCCCCCGACGTCACCGGTCGACCCGATGACGTTGAAGTCGGACTCGGTGGGGTCGATACCCTCGCGACTGTCCGAGCCGACGAGGAGAAAGTTCTCGAAATCAGGATTCGCCGCGGCGAGGTCGGTGACGACCTCGATGTTGCGCTTGACGTCTTTCATCTGACCCCTGGCACCCGAGACCAGGCCAGCGGCACCCGCCAACGCAACGGCTCCGGCGAGACATGCGGCGATGAGCAAACGCGTTGCCTTCACGTCGAACCAACGTAGTCGCTAGTCGGCGCTGCGGAGATGCACCACATCCGCGGTGTCGACGCGGTGCGTAACCGCACATTCATCGACGATTCGCAACCGTCCATCCCGTTCCACGCCGATTGCATGTCCGGTGATGTCGGTTCCATCAGGCATCTCGCAGCGCACGCGCTTGCCCGTGGTGGTCAGCAGACTTTCGTACGTCGCAAAGGCTTCGTCGGCGTTCGTGGCTTCGAGCTCATCGAACGTGTCGAGAATCTTCAGCAGAACTTCGTGCGGGATCGCAGTTGAGCCACCGGGAATTTCATCGACCAGGCACGTTGCCGGAACAACCTCGGGTGGCGGTGACCAGCCGACGTTCAACCCCATGCCAACGACGACGTCCACACGACCATCGGCCGACGCACCCGCAACCTGTGCCAGGATGCCCGCAATCTTCAGGTCCCCGTCGCTGCGCGACGCCACGACGTCATTCGGCCACTTCAAGCCGGCGGCAACACCAAACTCGCGACGCAAGACCAAGGCGCAGGCCGTGCCGAGCAACTGTGTCATTCGGTGCACGGGCTCACCAACACCGCGGAAGAGAATCGACACGAGGAGGTTCACACCCGGCGGCGCCTCCCAGGTCCGGCCCAGTCGACCCCGGCCCGCGGTCTGGTGATCGGTGCGCAGAACGGCCCGGTCGGGCACCCCTGCCCCGAGCCCAGCGAGTAGATCCGAGTTCGTCGATCCGGTCTCTGACACCACCCACACCTGCCAACGACCGTGGGCAAGAGGCCCGTTTTTCCCAGCGTTTTCGAGCCAGTTCGCATTCACCCCGTCCATCGCACCAACATTGTCACCTGTGCTGGAGAAAATCCTCATTGCAAACCGTGGAGAGATCGCCGTGCGTGTCATACGGGCCGCACGAGAGATGGGGATCAAGACCGTCGCGGTCTACTCGGAACTCGACCGAAACTCGCTCCATGTCCGACTCGCTGACGAGGCGTATGCACTGGGTGGCCAGACCGCGGCCGAGAGTTACCTGAACACCGGGACGATCCTCGAGGCAATCAAAGCCAGCGGCGCCGATGGCGTGCACCCCGGCTACGGGTTCTTCAGCGAGAATGCTGACTTTGCGCAAGCCATCACGGAACTCGGAGTCGAGTTCATCGGGCCACCGCCCGCGGCAATCATCGAAATGGGCGACAAGGTGTCGAGCCGTATCGCGGCTCAGCGCGGTGGTGCGCCGATCGTTCCGGGAACCACCGAGTTCGCCAAGTCCGCAAAAGAGATCGAGGACTTCGGCAACAAGTTCGGCTTCCCCGTCGCAATCAAGGCCGCTTTCGGGGGCGGTGGGCGCGGTATGAAGGTCGTGCACTCGGCCGCCGACGTCAAGGAGGCAATGGACTCCGCGCAGCGCGAGGCCAAGGCGTTCTTCGGCCGCGACGAGGTGTACGTCGAGAAGTACCTCACTTGGCCGCGCCACATCGAAGTGCAGTTGGTCGGTGACAAGCATGGCAACGTCGTGTGGGTCAGCACCCGTGACTGCTCGGCGCAACGCCGCCACCAGAAACTGATCGAGGAGGCCCCGGCCGTCGCACTGCCCGAAGGACTCGAAGAGGCCATGGGCGAAGCCGCCGTCAAGGCCGCCAAAGCCGTCGGCTACTACAACGCCGGAACGGTCGAGTTCATCTACCAGGACGGGGAGTTCTTCTTCCTCGAAATGAACACCCGTCTGCAGGTCGAGCACCCCGTTACCGAGGCCATCACCGGTATCGACCTCGTCGAGTGGCAGATCCGTGTCGCATCGGGCGAGAAATTACCGATGACGCAGAAGCAGGTTGCCGCACAACGCCGCGGCCACGCGATCGAAATCCGTATCAATGCCGAGAACCCCGCGGGTGGAAAGTTCCTCCCCTCGCCGGGGACCATCACCAAGCTCGTCACGCCCGACGGATTCGGTGTGCGCTTCGACGGCGGGTACGAGTCGGGTGACACCGTCAGCCAGTTCTACGACAATCTCGTCGGCAAACTCATCGTCTGGGGCAAGGACCGCAACGTCGCCATCGCGCGCACGATCCGAGCACTCAACGAAATGGTCGTCGAGGGTGTGCACACCACGATCCCCGCCGACATCGCGATACTCGAGCACCCCGACTTCGTGGCCTTCAAGCACTCGACGAAGTGGGTCGAAGAGCGTCTTGACCTGTCGGGCGTTGGCACGAGTGTGCCTGTGCCTGCGGGTGACGAAGCCGAAGCACTCGTTGAGCGCAAGACGACGGTCGAGGTCAACGGCAAGCGCTTTGCAGTAAAGATGTGGGTGCCCGAAGGCCAGATGGTCGCATCGGCCGGATCCGCGAAGGCAAAGAAACCCTCCCGCGCAGCCTCGGGCGCCGCTGGAGGCGCCGGTGGCTCGGGCAGCGGCGACGTCGTGGTGCCGATGCAGGGGACCATTGTCAAGGTTCTCGTCGAAGTCGGTCAGGCCGTCGAAGTCGGTCAGGCCGTCGTCGTTCTCGAGGCCATGAAAATGGAGAACCAGATCCAGGCCGAGAAGTCGGGCAAGGTGAAGGAAATCAGGGTGAAGGCCGGCGACACCGTCGGTTCGGGCGACATCGTCGCCGTCATCGAATAGGCGTTACTCGGCGGCGTCGAGCAATGCCTCGGCGAGGGCGGGATGCACGAAGAGGGTGTCGAGCAGGTCGGTGACCCTCAAGTGTGCCGTCACCGCGAGTGCGATGACGCTGATCAGTTCCCCGGCGTGACGACCCACGATGGTGCCACCGAGTACCTGGCCGGTGTTGGGGTCGGAGATCAACTTCACGAAACCGCGGGGGTCGTTGTGGATCAGTGCCTTGGCAGTTGACGAGAACGGCACCTTGGTGACACGGATCTTGCGGCCGTTTGCGAATGCCTCGGCCTCGGCAAGACCGACGTCGGCAATTTCCGGCTGGGTGAAGATCGCGGCCGCGGCCTTGTCGTAGTCGAGATGGCGATGGTTCGCGCGGTTGGAGCCCATCACGTGCTCTGCGATCTTGCGTCCCTGCATCGCCGCCACCGACGACAACGGCAACTTGCCGCTGACGTCACCGGCGGCATAGATGCCCTTCACGTTGGTTTCGCAGTGACGGTCGATGTTCACGTAGCCGCGCGAATCGAACTCGACCCCCGCAGCGCCCAGGCCCAGACCTTCCACGTTGGGCTCGGAACCGATTGCGAGAACCGCATGCGATGCACGCACCTCACGTCCGTCGTCACAGCACACCAAGACTCCGTCACCTTCGTATTCGATTGCCGTCGCACGGGCACCCTTGAGCAGCTTCACGCCGCGAGCGAGGAACGAGTCTTCGAGGGCTGCCGCCGCCTCGGGATCCTTCCCCGGAAGCACCTGTTGACGACTCACGATGAGGGTGACCTGCGCACCGAAGGAAGCGAACATGTGGACGAACTCCACGCCGGTGACACCCGAGCCCACGACAGCGATACTTTTCGGGAAGATCTTCGGCGGGTAGCAGTCGCGTGTCGTGAGAATCCGCTTTCCGTCCGGTGTGCACCAGTCGGGAATGCGGGGGCGCGACCCCGTTGCAATCAGGAATGCGTCGCCACGAACGCTCTGTTCGCCTTCGGTGGTACCCACAATCACTTCGTTAGGGCCGACGAACCGTGCCTCGCCACGCATGATTGCGACACCCTGGCTTTCGAGCAGTTGGGTGGTGGTGCCCTGCAGCCGGTTGACGATGCCACCGATGCGTTCAGCCAGCGAATCGACGTCGATTTCCACGTCGTGCTGCTCGATGCCCATCCCGGCGAATCGCTTCGTCGCACTCATCGCACCACCCGTGGCGATCATCGCCTTCGAGGGAATGCAGTCCAGAAGATGGGCGCTTCCCCCGACGATTTCACGCTCGATCATCACTACTTCGGCACCCAGTCGGGCTGCCCAGGTTGCCGCAGAGTTTCCGGCGGGGCCCCCTCCGATGATGATGAACCGCAACGCCACGGCGAAAGGTTATCGGTCACCACCCGGCATGTTCGGACAAAAAGCAATGGATACACATCGTTGTGGCGACATTCACCGATGCATTCGAAGTGTTCACTACTGACGGGCTTGAAGTTTCCGCTCCGTGCGGATACCCATTTGTGTAACACGACCGGGTTTGCCCGGCATGCGACCGGCAGACACGGATGCCACCGAAGAACCACCTTGCCGTGATGTCCGGATGCACCCGACTTGGCTCGGCCGTCACCGTCGTCGCGCGTGACTGTCGTCGCGCCGCGGATCGGGTTGGAGCGTGTCGCGGGGAGAGGAATATTCGCGATGTGAGCCACGATGGTCGCCGAAACAGCCGATGGAGTGGATGACGTGTTCGCGGTGGCGCAATTTGTCGGGTCCGGAGGTGAACCACCAATCGACAACGGTAGGTCTGCGCCCACGCACTACCGTGGGACTCTGTGACCGACTCCCCCGACACCTCCGCCGCAACAACGGAGCACGGACTGGCAGCCGAGAGAGCGCGTCGACTCGATCATGTTGCTGCGTTGCGTAACGACGGCACAAACCCCTATCCGTACCGCTTCGATAGGTCACACACACTGGCGGAGATTCGTTCTGCACACGGCGGGCTCCAAGCCGGCACCGAAACCGAGGTGGCGGTCGCGGTCGCTGGTCGCATTCTCTTGAAGCGCGACCAGGGAAAGTTGATTTTTGCGACATTGCGCGACCGTGATGACGAAATCCAGTTGTTCGTCTCCAGGGCGGTCGTCGGTGACGATCTCTTCGCACGCATCGATGACCTCGACCTCGGCGACTGGGTCGGAGTCCACGGCATTGTGATGACGACGCGCAAGGGTGAGTTGTCCGTGAAGGTTTCCGGCCTCGAACTGCTCGCCAAGGCCCTGCGTCCGTTGCCCGACAAGTGGCACGGCCTCGCCGACACCGACACCCGCTACCGCCAGCGCTATGCCGACCTCATCTCCAATGACGATGCACGCCGCGTATTCGCCGTTCGCCACGCGATCATCGCCTCGTTCCGACGCACCCTCGCCGCGAAGGACTTCGTCGAAGTCGAGACGCCGGTTCTCCACGTCGAAGCCGGGGGTGCACACGCCCGCCCGTTCACCACGCACCACAAGACCCTCGATATGGGTCTGTACCTGCGCATCGCCCTCGAGTTGCACCTCAAGCGCCTGGTCGTGGGTGGCATGGAGCGCGTCTACGAAATCGGTCGCGTGTTCCGCAACGAGGGCATCTCACCGCGCCACAACCCAGAATTCACGATGATGGAGCTGTACCAGGCGTTCGGCGACTACAGCGACGTAATGGCGATCACCGAGGAACTGTTCGCCGCGGCGGCGCGCGACGCGATCGGCACGACGGTCATAGACGTGAACGGTCTGAGCGTCGACCTTGCCGAGCCGTTCCGGCGCGTGCGCATGATCGACCTGGTGCGAGAAAAGACGGGTGTGGCGGTACACCCATCGCAAAGCGTCGAAGCACTTCGCTCACTCGCGGCCGAGCACAACGTTCGCACCGAGGCTCAGTGGGGTTCGGGCAAGATCATTGAGGAGTTGTTCGAGGCCTTGGCCGAGCACGCACTGATCGCACCGACGTTCGTCACCGGCCATCCTGTCGAGACGAGTCCCCTCGCGCGTGTCGACCGCAACGACCCGCACCTGACCGAGCGCTTCGAATTGTTCGTCGGTGGACGTGAACTTGCCAACGGCTACAGCGAGTTGAACGACCCCGTCGAACAACGCCTCCGCTTCGAGGACGAACAACGTGCCAAGGAAGCAGGCAACGCGGAGGCCGGCACGGTCGACGAGGATTACCTCCGCGCGCTCGAATTCGGCATGCCGCCCACGGGTGGCCTCGGCATCGGCATGGATCGTCTCACCATGTTGATCGCGAACGTACCGACCATTCGTGACGTGATTCTCTTCCCCACCCTGCGACCCGAGGTTCTTGACTGACCGGTCGCCGTCAACAACACAGGAGCCACAACATGACCAAGAACGCATGGGGTGTCGGCCTTGCAACGGTCGCCGCCGACGGTTCGGTTCTCGACACCCGCTTCCGCGCCCTGGGTTGGGGCGACACGGTTCCCGGCGATGCGCCGCACAGCAGCATCGAACACGCCAAGTCCGGCGATCCTGATCGCGGTGTTTGCTTCGAGCCGGTGCGGATCGTGGTCGATACGTCGGTCGCGCCGCAAAGTGTGAGCGATGTCTACCTTCGCCTGCATCTCTTGTCGCACCGCCTCGCCCAGCCCCGCACACTGAATCTCGACGGCACCTTCGGCTTGTTGGCAAACGTCGCTTGGACCAGTCGCGGACCGGTTGCAATCGATCAACTCGAGAGCATCTCGTGGAATTTCGCACAGCGCGGCGAGCACCTGGTGGTCAACGGTGTCGACAAGTTCCCCCGTATGACCGACTATGTGGTGCCATCCGGGGTACGTATTGCCGATGCGAGCCGCGTTCGTCTCGGCGCCCACTTGGCTGTCGGCACCACCGTCATGCACGAGGGCTTCTGCAACTTCAACGCGGGCACGCTCGGTGCATCGATGGTCGAGGGCCGCATCTCGGCCGGCGTCGTTGTCGGCGACGGCAGTGACATCGGCGGCGGCGCCAGCATCATGGGCACGCTCTCGGGCGGTGGAAAAGAGATGATCACCGTCGGCCAACGCTGCCTGCTCGGTGCGAACTCGGGACTCGGCATTTCACTGGGCGACGAGTGCATCGTCGAAGCCGGGCTGTACGTCACCGCCGGCACGCTCGTCCGCCTGCCCGACGGCGACGTGGTGAAAGCACGCGAGGTATCGGGCGCGAACAACCTGCTGTTCCGGCGAAACAGCACCAACGGCGCAGTCGAAGCCGTGCAACGCCAGGGCACCTGGGGTGGCCTGAACGCGGCACTCCACAGGAATTGACATGTCTCCCGATGACCTCGCCAACCTCATCCGTTCACGTCGCAGCAGCCTGCTGATCGATGCGCAACGCGAGGTGCCGCGCGCCGTCGTGGAAGACCTGCTCGAACTTCTCACGTGGGCTCCGAACCACAAACGCACGTGGCCTTGGCGACTCGCGGTACTCACGGGCGATGTGCGGCGCGCACTCGGCGAGTCGATTGCCGACGTGATGGCAGCCCAGGGAGACGACGCACCGAAGGTCGAAAAAACACGAACCAAGTACCTGCGGTCGCCGGTCGTCATTGCCGCCGGTGCGGCACCGGGCGAGAGCCCGCAGCGCACCGCGGAGAACCGCTACGCGGTCGCGGCGGGGCTGCAGAACCTGTTGCTCGCAGCCCACGCGCGGGGCTTGGCAGCGCTGTGGGGCTCACCCATGCGCGGAGCTAACGCGGCGATCAACGACGTGTGTGGCTTCGAACCCGACACCGAGGTTCTCGCCCTCGTCTATCTGGGTTGGCCCACGGGAACCGTCGAGACGCCCGAACGCCCGGCGCCCAGCATCAACTGGCTGTGACCTCCTTCAGGGCTGGTACACGCCAAACACTGTGCGCAGTGCGTCGCTGACTTCGCCCAGCGTCGCGTGGGCACGCAGCGCCTCCTTCATCGGATAGAGAAGGTTCTGTGTGCCACGTGCTGCGGCGGTGACATCGTCGAGTTTCGCCCCCACGAGCGCCGCGTCACGGTCGGCCTTGAACTTCTTGAGGCTTGCCACCTGGTCGACCTGCAGCAGCGGGTCGATCGGGAACGCCTTCGGCTCGGGCTCCACGTCGACCTTGAACCTGTTCACACCGACGATCACGCGCTCGTCATCGTCGATCGACTTCGTGTAGTCGTAGGCCGCCTGCTCGATCTCGTCCATCTGATAGCCCTGCTCGATTGCGGCAACCGCTCCGCCCATTTCATCGATGCGTTCGATGTACTGCCACGCCAACGCCTCGACGTCGTCGGTCAGCTTCTCGACGAAATACGAACCGGCCAGCGGATCGGGTGTGTCGGCGACACCACTCTCGTAACCGATGATCTGCTGCGTCCGCAACGCGATGCGAGCGGCCTCTTCGGTGGGCAGGCTGATGGCTTCGTCGTAGCCGTTCGTGTGCAGGCTCTGGGTTCCGCCGAGAACCGCGGCCATCGACTGAATGGCGACACGAACGACGTTGTTCAACGGCTGCTGCGCGGTCAGCGTGCTGCCACCCGTCTGGGTGTGGAAGCGCAGCAACTTGCTGGACTCCTTCTGCGCACCGAAACGCTCGGTCATGATGCGGTACCACATGCGTCGTGCAGCACGGAACTTGGCGACTTCCTCGAAGAAGTTGTTGTGGCCGTTCCAGAAGAAACTGAGTCGCGGCGCGAAGTCGTCGACCTTCAAACCCGCGTCGACCGCCGCCTGTACGTAGGCGATCGCGTTGGCGATGGTGAAGGCGATCTCCTGGACTGCCGTACTGCCGGCTTCGCGGATGTGGTAGCCCGAGATCGAAATCGTGTTCCACTTCGGCACGTGCTTCGAGCAGTATTCGAAGATGTCGGTGATGACGCGCATGGACGGACGTGGCGGGTAGATGTAGGTACCACGGGCGATGTACTCCTTGAGCAGATCGTTCTGGATCGTGCCACTGATGGCGCTGGCCGGCACACCTTGCTCTTCGGCCACGAGTTCGTACATCAACAACAGGATCGCGCCGGTCGAGTTGATCGTCATCGAAGTCGACACCTCGTCGAGGGGCAGACCCGACAACAAGATGCGCATGTCGGCCATCGAGTCGATGGCGACGCCGACCTTGCCGACTTCGCCCTCCGCGCGCGGGTGGTCGGAGTCGTAGCCCATCTGGGTCGGCAGGTCAAAGGCACACGAAAGACCGGTCTGGCCGGCCTGCAACAAGAACTTGAAGCGCTCGTTCGTGGACGCCGCGGTGCCGAAGCCGGCGTACTGGCGCATCGTCCACAACTTGCCGCGGTACATCGTCGGATAGACGCCTCGGGTGTAGGGGGCCGTGCCGGGCTCACCCAACCGCGAGGCCGAGTCCCAGCCGATCAGCGATTCCGCCGTGTAGAGCGGTGCGATCGGAATCCCCGAATCGGTTCTCGGCCAGGTCGAAACATCTGCGGTGGAATCAGCCATACCTGCCAAATCGTAGGGTTTTCGGCGCCGTGAGGTGCAGTCTGCGTCAAGATTCGCGCCGAAAACGCCCGGGCGAGAGGCGTAGTGTTGAGGCCATGGCAGTCACCGATGCACCCGCCGTCCCGACGATCGACGGTATCCCGCTCACGCCCAAGCCTCTCGACTTCGTCTCCATTCCGAAGTTCGACAACTTCGAAGACGAACGCCGTCACCGCAAGGAACGTCTCGCCGGCGCGTTGCGGATTTTTGGCAGATTCGGGTTCTCCGAAGGCGTGGCGGGCCACATCACGGTCCGCGACCCCGAGTTCACCGACCACTTCTGGGTGAACCCGTTCGCGATGTCCTTCCGTCAGATCAGTGTCAGCGATTTGATTCTCGTCAACCACGACGGTGACGTCGTCTACGGCTCACGTCCCGTGAATCGCGCCGCATTTGTGCTGCACGCAGCAGTCCACAAGGCGCGCCCCGACATCAACGCCGCGGCCCACGCGCACTCGGTGTACGGCAAGTCGTGGTCGTCGCTCGGACGGCTCCTCGACCCGATCACGCAGGACTCGTGCGCGTTCTACAACGACCACGTACTCATTGACGACGTTGGTGGCAAGGTCGTGTTTGAGATTGAAGACGGCATTCGTTTCGCTGATTGTTTCGGCAACTACAAGGCCGCCATTCACCAGAACCACGGCCTCTTCACCACCGGCGAAACCGTCGATGCCGCCGCGTACGCCTTCGTCACGATGGAACGCACATGTCAGGCGCAGTTGATGGCCGAAGCCGCAGGTAAGCCCAAGCTCATTCCTCACGAGTGGGCCGAGTACACCCGCAACAACACCGCGCATCAGGCTGCGATGTGGCTCAACTTCCAGCCCTTGTGGGACGACATTGTCAAGTCCGATCCCGACCTCCTCGACTGAGAGGGTCCTCGGCGCCAATTGAGTCGGTTTTTTCAACACGACACGCCGGGGGAACGAACATTCGAGCCGGAGATTCTCTTTCTCATTTCGGCTGTGGCGTTGAACTCGGGCAACGCAATCGCGAAGGCTCAATTCGACACCGTAAACCCGGCGGCACTCGCTTGGCTGCGCATGTTCGGTGCGATGGTCGTGGCGGTCTGCATCGCTGGACCACGCAAGATGCGACACCGCAACTGGTCGCGCGATTCGTTGCGTGCCGCGGTGATCTTCGGATTGTCGACAGGCCTGACCAGCACGTTTTTCTATCTCGCGATCGACCGACTGCCCCTCGGCAAGGGCGTCGCCATCGAATTCATCGGACCCATCACGGTTGCGGCGATTCTCACGCGCTCGCGACGCAATGCCGTGGCACTCGTGCTTGCCGTTTCCGGCGTCGCAATCCTCAGCGGTGTCGAAATCGATGACGAACCCCTGGGCGTCCTCTTCATTCTCCTCGCTGCAACATCATGGGCGATTCACATCGTTTCAGGTGCAAAAGTCGCGCGCGGCCACTCCGGTATCGATGGGCTCGCGATGTCCTTCGTTTTCGGAACGCTCTTGACGGTCCCGTTCGGACTGAGCGACCCTGGTGCCGTTGCTTCACACCTGTGGTTGATACCCCTCGGCGTGCTGATTGGCACGCTGTCAAGCGTCACCAGCTACGGCATCGACCAAAAAATCCTGCGAACGGTGACGGTCCGCCGTTACTCTGTGCTCCTCGCGATGCTGCCGATCGTGTCGAGCATCTTCGGTTTCGTCGTCTTTGACCAAACACCGACCGGGTGGGACTGCGTCGGCGGCGCGCTCATCATCGCCGGCATCGCACTACAAGAGCGCTAGGTCGGTGTTCTCGGTTCAACGCGCCGCTCAGATCCGGCCAATCCACACCCGGAACTAGGTCTTTCGGCGCAGATCTTGGCAAAACCTGCACCTCCGTGTGCCGAGAATCCTCAGGAGCCGGTGAGGGCGCGCCACGAGTCGGGCATCGCGTTGCCTGCTGATTCAGGGGTCATCCGTAGTGTCGCCTCGGGAACGAGATCCGCGATGTGCCGGCCTTCGCCGTAATGCGCGGTCACGTGCGACACACCGGCAAACAGCGCCTTGCGCGCCACCACCAGATCAGTGGGCGGACTCGGGTCGAGCCAACCCCAGATGGTCAGCGCAAGACGCACGTCGTGGACCACGGGCGCACGGCCGTAGAGCGACGCGCGACGCAGGGCGATGTTGATGCTGCCGCGAATGGCGTCATCGACGCTCTCACCGGACTGCAGGCGAATCTCACCACGCAGGGAAGAGGCGATCTTGAGAACGAAACCCTGGTCGGGACCCTGGTAACCCAGGCGTCTGCCGGCGGGTTGACGTCCGTCGATTTCGCCCTTGCGGCCGGGTTTCCACGACCCAGGCACGTGCTGGGGCGACTCGTAGGCAGAGGTCTGTCCCGCCGTGAACTCGGGGGTGTAACGCGGTGCGGCCATGGCCTTGAGAGTAGCCGTCAGGCGTGGAGCAAGCCGTACACGAGCGACTCTTCGAGCGCCTGCCACGACGCCTGGATGATGTTCGGCGACACACCGATCGTGGTCCACGAACGTTCCCCGTTCGTCGCATCGATGAGGACACGCGTCACCGCACCGGTAGCCGTTGCGCCGTCGAGGATGCGCACCTTGTAGTCGGTGAGATGAATCTTCGTGAGCTGCGGGAACCGTGGCACGAGTGCGGCACGCAACGCCGAGTCGATCGCATTGACCGGGCCGTTGCCCTCGGCGGTGTGCACGAAGCGCTCTTCGGCCACCCACACTTTGACGGTGGCCTCGGTGGTGAATGTCCCATCGGCGGCCTCATCGGTGATGACACGCATCGACTCGACGGTGAAGAAGGGTGATTCCCAGCCAGCGGCACGGCGCATCAGCAATTCGAGCGACGCGTCGGCCGCCTCGAAGTGGTAGCCCTCGTGCTCGAGACGCTTGAGGTCGTCGATGACCTGATTCACCGCGGGCCCGTCAATGGCAAGACCGATTTCATCGGCCTTCATCTGGATCGTCGCGCGTCCGGCCATCTCCGACACGACAAACCTCGTGCCATTGCCGACAAGTTCGGGGTCGACGTGCTCGTACGCATCCTTCGCGCGAGCGATCGCCGACACGTGGAGACCCGCCTTGTGGGCGAACGCTGACGACCCGACGTACGGGGCCTGCGGGTTCATCGGGCGGTTGAGAACCTCTGCGACGTGATGGCTGACGGTCGTTAGGCGCGGCATGTTCTCGTCGGGCAGACAGTGGTAGCCCATCTTCAACTGCAGGTTCGGAATGATCGTGGTGAGGTTCGCGTTGCCCGTGCGCTCACCAAGACCGTTCAAAGTTCCCTGGACATGACGCACCCCGGCCGCAACTGCGGCTATCGAGTTGGCCACCGCACAGCCGGTGTCATCGTGACAGTGGATACCGAGCGTCGCGTCGGAGCCAATGTGCTTGCGCACGGCGGCAACGATGTCACCGACTTCGTGGGGCAACGACCCTCCGTTCGTGTCACAGAGAACGAGGTGACTTGCACCGTTCATGACGGCTGCCTCGAGCACCCGCAGCGAGAACTCAGGATTGCGTTTGTAGCCGTCGAAGAAGTGCTCCATGTCGACAAGCACGCGACGACCGCTGCCCTTGAGAAATCCGACGGAGTCGGCAACCATGGCAACACCCTCCTCGAGGGTCGTCTGCAATGCGTGCTCGACGTGGTAATCCCAGCATTTCGCGACGATGCACACCGCGGACGTCTCGGCCTCGATGAGGTTGCGCAGCGTGATGTCGTCGTCCACCTTTCCCTTCGGCCGACGAGTCGATCCGAAGGCAACCAGCGTCGAGTTCGCAAGCTTTAGTTCTCTGCGGGCACGGGAGAAAAATTCGATGTCCTTGGGGTTCGCTCCCGGCCAGCCACCCTCGATGAAGTGCACCCCGAGGAAGTCGAGCTGCTCGGCGATGCGCAACTTGTCCTCCACCGTCGCCGACACGCCCTCGACCTGCATGCCGTCACGCAGCGTCGTGTCGAAGACCTCGACGAAATTGTCGGCCACTTGGGTGCTCTTCGTGCTCATCTGTTCGTCTCTTTCTGGGGTGTTTCGGGTAAAACAAAAGCCGCCCGGTGGGCGGCTGGCTGCGCACGGGGTGGACCGTGCGCTACGGAATAATGATGATGGCGACAGCGGCGCGCAGCGACCCGAGGGCCAAAGAGGGACAGGCTGTGGACATCACGCCCCTCAGTCTGCCCGTGAAACGCCCGTTTCGTCAATGAGGACCTTGATTTTACGGCAATTACAGGGGTGTCAGGGGGCGTCGAGGCCCCCTGTGGACAAAACTGGGGATTGTCACACAGAGCGCACAATCGAGCCGCGTGGGCTCATTTTGCCGCTTCACACCAGTGCTTGTACTTGGCGATCTGGCCGCGCACCGCCTTGCTGTAGGTCTCGGCAACCTGCCGCGCGATTGGCCCGGGACACGGCACCTTTCGGTCGTCGACCGAGTTGATCGCGCTGACCTCGGCGGCGGTACCCACACAAAAGATCTCTTCGGCGATGTAGAGGTCGGACCTGGCGATGTTGCCCTTGTCAACCGCGTGACCGAGGTCCTCGAGAATGGTGATGACGCTTGCCTGCGTGATGCCTTCGAGCGCACCGGCCGACAGCGGGGGCGTGATGACCGCACCGTTGCGCACGACGAACAGGTTCTCGCCGGTGCACTCGCTGACGAGTCCTTCATTGTTGAGGAGGATCGCCTCGTCGTAGCCGGCCTTCAACGCTTCCACTTTTGCAAGCGACGAGTTCGCATAGTTCGCGACCGTCTTTGCGGCAGGCGGCAACATGTTGTGGTCGAGGCGCTTCCACGATGAAATCTTCATCCGGACACCCTTGGTCATTGCATCGTCGCCCAGGTACGCGCCCCACGGCCAGCACGCAATCGCGACGTCGACACTGCACGGGAGCGTGTTGAGGCCCATTTCGCCGTAGCCGTAATACGCGATCGGGCGGATGTAGCAACCGGGAAGACCGGTGGAGACCACGGTTTCCTTCGTGGCGTCGATGATCTGTTGGACGGTGTACGGAATCTCCATCCCCAGGATGTGTGCACTACGGAACATACGCTCGATGTGCTCGGTCAAGCGGAAAACCGCGGGCCCCTCGGCGGTCTCATACGCGCGAATTCCCTCGAAGACACCCGTGCCGTAGTGCAGGGTGTGCGTCAGAACGTGGACCTTGGCGTCGTCCCAATTGACGAGTTTTCCGTTCATCCAGATTTTCGGCGTGGGAACGAGCGTGGGCATCCGTGAGTCCTTTCGGGTCTACGCAGATTACTTGCCGGCCAGGCGGGCAACGATTGAATTGGCGATGTCGACGGTGGAACCAGCCGAGGGCTCGGCACATGCGAGGCGAACACGTGTCGCAGCGACGTTTTCACCCAGAAAGTCGAGCATGAGGGCTGCAGAGAGAATCGCTGCCGTGGGGTTCGCCTTGCCCGTCCCGACGATGTCGGGTGCAGAGCCGTGCACGGGTTCGAACATCGAGGGACCGGTGCGGGCCGGATTCAGGTTGGCCGACGAGGCAAGACCGATGCCACCACTGATCGCACCACCAAGGTCGGTGAGGATGTCACCGAAGAGGTTGTCGGTGACGATGACGTCGTAGCGATGGGGGTCCTGCACGAAGTAGATGCACGCGGCATCGACATGGTTGTAGGCGGTGCCCACATTCGGGAACTCCTTGGCGACGACGTCGAACGTTCGCTGCCACAGATCACCGGCGAACGTGAGGACGTTCGTCTTGTGGACCAACGTCACGTGCTTCCGCTCGCGCTTGGCGGCAAGTTCGAATGCATAACGAACGCAGCGTTCGACTCCCCTGCGTGTGTTCACACTGCCCTGGGTGGCAACTTCATTCGGTGTTCCCTTGCGCAGGACCCCACCCTCGCCCGCGTACGGGCCTTCGGTGTTTTCACGTATGACGATGAAATCATGCGACTTCGAGTGACCGGGTGCCCTCCCGACGAAGGGCCTCTGGTTGACGTAGAGGTCGAGCTCGAACCGCATCTTTAGCAACAAACCCCGCTCGATGACGCCGGGTGGGACGTCGGGAGTACCCACCGCACCGAGAAGGATCGCATCAAAACCGCGCAATTCATCGAGCGTCGCGTCGGACAGAATCTCACCGTCGCGCAGGTAGCGGGCCCCACCAAGATCGAAGTTCGTCACCGAGACGTCCACTCCGGCCGCGTGAACCACCCTCAGGGCTTCGGTCGTGACCTCCGGTCCGATTCCGTCACCACCAATGACTGCAATGCGATGTGCCATGGACACGCAGGCTAACGGCATGCCCGTGGGTAGCCTTTTTCCCATGGCACGCCACCAACTCACGCGGGTCGCCCACGACCGATTGAAGGCCGAATTCGATGACCTCACCACACGTGGCCGCATTCAGGTGGCCGAGAAGATCGGACGGGCGCGCGAAATGGGCGACCTGTCGGAAAACGGCGACTACCACGCCGCCAAGGATGAACAGGGGCACATGGAGGCCCGCATCCGAACACTCGAGGCAATCCTGGAGGACCACGAGATCATCGCGGCGGGCGAGGACGGTGAGGTGTCGATCGGCTGCACCGTCACCATCGTCTACGAGGGTGACGACGACGACATGGCCGAGCGTTATTTCATTGGTCACATCGAAGAGCGACGGGAGGGGGTCGAGATCATGAGCCCAAAGGCACCCCTCGGTGCAGCACTCCTCGAACGCCGTGCTGAAGACTGGGTGGACTACCAGACCCCGAACGGCAGCACGTTGCGTGTGCGCATCCTGGCTGTCGAACACCCCGACTGACCCGTGACCTACACCGAACCGCGAACCCCCCAGCTCCCCTCCGGCCGCGAGATCATGCTCCCCGGCCGTGGAACCATGTTTTTCCGCGAGGTCCCCGGCCCGCCGAATGCACCGACACTCGTCTTGTTGCACGGGTGGACTGCCACTGCCGACCTCAACTTCTTCACGTGTTACCGCGCGTTGGGTGAGCACTTTCGTGTCGTCGCACCTGACCAACGCGGCCACGGTCGTGGAATTCGTTCGAACAAACCCTTCACTCTTGCCGCGTGCGCCGATGACGTGGCTGCGCTCGCCGACCATCTGGGCATTGCGACCTTCATTCCCGTCGGGTATTCGATGGGTGGGTCGATCGCACAACTTCTCTGGAAACGCCACGAATCACGCGTCCGCGCCCTCGTCCTGGCGGCAACATCGGGCTACTTTGCCTCCACCCGCCAGGAGCGGCTGTCGTTTCTGGGACTGCACGGACTCGGCGTACTCGCTCGCGTCACACCATCGCGTACCCGCGAACGAATCACCGAACGTGTCTACCTCCAGCGAAAGGTGAGCAACTGGGAACCCTGGGCCGCCGCGCAGTTGCAGCAGCATGATTGGCGCACGATTCTTGAGGCCGGTGGTGCGCTCGGGTCGTTCAATTCACGCGACTGGATTCGCACGGTCGATGTTCCATCAAGTGTCCTGATCACCATGCGCGACCGGGTCGTTCCGGTGAAGCGTCAGTTGCGACTCTTCGAGGCACTCCCCCGTGCCGAGGCCTTCCGAGTCGATGCCGACCACGATGCCGTCTATGCCGCTGCCGATCAATTCGTACCCACCCTCGTGCGTGCCTGCAGGTCCGCGGTCGAGCGAGCAGGGACCTGACCACATGCCACGGCCCCCATCCCCTCTCTCGTCCAGCCGTCGTCTCGGGCGCAACGCCGAGATCGCAAGGCTCGGAGTCAAGGTCGGGACCAACTACGCCACGACCGCCGCAAAGAAGTTGTTCGCATCCGCACAACGCAAGGAAGCCCTCGATCACTCGCGTGAATTGAAGAACGCCACCGAAATCGCCGATCGTCTCGGCAACATGAAGGGTGCGCTCATGAAGCTCGGCCAGATGGCCAGCTACCTCGACCACGGCCTTCCCGAACCGTTGCGTCTCGCGCTCGCCGAACTACAGAACAACGCCCCGCCAATGAGTGGTGACCTTGCGCGTCGCGTCATCGAAGAAGAATTCGGCGCTCCGGTTTCGCAGCTTTTCGTCGAGTGGGACGACATACCCATCGCCTCGGCGTCCATCGGCCAGGTGCACCGCGCCATCATCGCCGACCCCACCACCAGCGAACACCGGGCTGTTGCGGTGAAGGTGCAGTATCCGGGCGTCGCCGAGGCGATAGCCGCCGATCTGAAGAATGCCGACCTTCTCGGCGCGATCCTCGCCTTCGGCTTCAAGGCCTTCGAACCCGAGGAAATGGTGGCTGAAATACGGGAACGTCTCTCCGAGGAACTCGACTACACGCGCGAGGCAAAAAACCAGCAGGAATTCGCCGATTTCTACACCGGCCACCCCTTCGTGAACGTTCCACGGGTGCACCCACACCTCTCCTCGGCCCGCGTCATTACTTCGGATCTTGTTACCGGCAGTTCCTGGGCCGAACTGATGCAACAACCACAAGACGTTCGCGACCGCGCCGCCGAAGCGATATTCCGCTACGTATTCCGGTCTCTCTATCGCTTCCGTGCCTTCAACGGCGACCCACATCCCGGCAACTACATCTTCCACCTCGACGACCCGAAGAGTATTCGCATCACATTCCTCGATTACGGACTCGTCAAACACTTCTCCGAGGAGGAGATGACCGTCTTCAAGAACATGATCTCGGCCGCCGCCATCAACCACGATGGTGCCGCGTTCCGCAGGATCATCGAGGATGCCGGACTCTTGAAGCCCGATGCCCCCGTAACGACCGATCAGATTGGTGACTACTTCTCGCAGTTCTACGCTCCGGTGCGCGAATCACACGTGATGCATTGGACACCGGAGTACTCGTCGTCGATTGTTCGGCATACTTTCGACCGCACGAGCCCCATCGCCAACTATGCGTCGGTTCCCCGCGCGTTCGTTTTCATCCAACGCATCAATCTCGGTCTCTACGCACTGCTTGGCGAACTGCGCGCGAACGGCAATTACCGTCGTATCGCCGAGGAGCTGTGGCCGATGGTCAACGCCGCGCCGTCCACGCCCCTCGGTCAGGCGGAAGCTGCCTGGCTTGCATCACGCGACTGACGCACCGCAAGAGACGGCGTCTGTGCGCGTACACTCGCGCCCTTGACAGTTGTTGCACGTCGGGTCTGCGGGTTCAGCGTCCGCATACGGCCAAAGCCGCGGGATGTCCCGCACGCCTCGGGCGTTCACCCGGGCGTTCACCCGAGTGTTTTGGTCGTGTTCCCCGAGCTTCAACCGACCCGAACATGAAGAGCCAACGGATCATCGTCGGCTTCTCCGTGAAGGACGACCGGGCCTAGTTTCGCGGCACTTGCGTCCATGGTTGACCCGCCCATGGGTTGGGTTCACGGGGAAGTCCCAGCACCTGCTCGCCGATGATGTTGCGTTGAATCTCGCTCGTTCCGCCTTCGATCGAGTTTGCTCTCGTGCGCAGGAACTCGCGTACGTACCTCGCATACTCGGACTTCACGCCACCATCCCAGCCGATCACATCAGCCCCGAGAATCTCGAGGGCCAGACACTGCAGTTCTTGATTTGACTTCGCCTTCATCACCTTGGTGATCGACCCTGCCGGCCCTCTCATCCGACCGACAGTCAGCCCCAGTGTCTTTGCATTGATCCACGCTTCGACCAGTCGTTGGCGTTGCACAGGCGTGAGGCCACGATCGTGTGCAAGAGCCAACACCTCATCGGTTGTCTTGCCACCGAGGATGCTGCGCTTTTGGGGACCACCGGCCCCCTGGCCCGAGAGCGTGATCCGTTCCGCTGCAAGCGACGCATTCGATGCCGCCCACCCCTCGTTCACCGGACTGATTCGCCAGGAATCAGGTATCCGCACGTCGGACAGAAAGACCTGGTTGAACTCGTGCTCGCCGGTCATCTGGATGAGTGGCCGCAACTCCACACCGGGTGCGCGCAAGTCGACTGCGAAATAGGTAATGCCGTTGTTCTTTGGTACATCGGGGTCGGTGCGGGCGAGAAGCATTCCAATGTCGGCTTCGTGGCCCAAAGTCGTCCACACTTTTTGCCCTGACGCGACCCATTCGCCACCATCGCGCACCGCGCGGCAGGCAAGTGACGCAAGGTCGCTGCCGGCACCGGGTTCGCTGAACAACTGCGCCCACATCTCCTCGCCGGTCACGATCTTGGGCAGGAACCGACGCTTCGTTTCCTCCGAGGCAAATTGGCGAATCGCGGGTGCAGCCAGAACAAAACCGGTCCCCCGCGGAATGCGCGGAACTGCCAATGAATCGAGATGAGCGATCGCCAGGGCTGCGTCGGATTCCGGCAGCCCGCGGCCGCCATGCTCGACATCCCAATGCGGCGCGATCCAGCCGCAACGACCGAGCGCACGAACGATCGCCTGCGATCCGACTGACTGTTGCACCTCGCGCAGGGCATTCCAGTCCCGACCTTCGGCAAATGTGAACCATTCGCCTGGCAGGATCGAACGAAGATCGTTGTCGAGTTCGTTGACGACGCCCACGCTGGTCACCTCACCTCAACGCGGCCCATGCAGCGGACGCATCTGGTGGTAGTGCCACGGCAGCGACACCAGCCGACCCGTTCCCGACAATGTGACGTATGCCGTCGGGTCGCCTTCGAATGAGAACAGCACGTGGGTCGTCCACGCATCGTCGAAGCCCATGTAGTGGACCTCGTCGCCGGCAGGGCTGAACGTGATCACACCACTTCGGCCCTGTGGCGTGCCGTTGTGCACCGCCACGGCGATCTCGCCGTTCGCGCCGACGGTCAGAGAATCGAACCACGTCACGGGCAGCGGGTGCGTGAAGATGCAGTCGCCAAATGGCAGCTCGGGTTCTTCCAGCACGCCGGGTGCGGTGATCCGACGCATGAACAAGCGACCGGTCAGATACTCGGTCCAGTAGAGCTTCGACCCGTCGGGGGAAATCCCGACACCGTTCGTCGGGACGGTCGAACGGATTACCCGCTTGACACTCGACATGTCGGCGGGAACGTAATAGATACCCGTCTCGTCGGCCTTGCGCGTGTCGTGGTCGGACACACCTATGTCGGTGAACCAGAATCCACCCGCATGATCGAACACCAGGTCGTCGGGGGCACGCAGTCCGTGACCCTCGCACTCAGTCAGGATGTCGGTGCACTCACCCGTCGCCACGTCGATGCGCTGAATGCTGCCCCCGCGATACGCGAGCCGCTTCACATCGACCCCCGGCATCGAACCGAGGATGCCCGGCTTCAGCAGACCGCCCATGTTTGCGCAGTACAGAAAGCCGTCGGGCCCGAACGCAAGACCGTTCGGCATGCCCTCAGGTTCAGCGATCACTTTCTTCGCGCCGTCGGGCCACACCTGCACGACCTTGTTGCCCAACAGTTCGCTCAACATCACCGACCCATCCGGCATCAGCACCGGTCCTTCGGGAAACTTCAACCCGTCGATCCAAGTGTGCACGGTCATTGTCAGCGCTCCTGTTCGGTTGGCCGCACCAACAGGTCGCTCACCGATACGCCCGCCGGCCGCGTCACACAGAAGGTGACGGTTTCGGCAATTTCCTCCGAGGTCATCGCCGGCATCGCCTCGAGACTTGCGCGGATCTTGGCCAGCAGGTCCGGGCGAATGTGCTCGATGAACTCGGACTTGGTGAAGCCCGGCGCGACAATCGACACTCGCACATGCTTCGCCGCCAGTTCCTGCCGCAGCCCGTCGCTGAAAGCGTTCACCGCGAATTTCGTTGCCGCATAGACGGAACTCCCCGGCAAGGCTTTGCGGCCCGCGACCGAGCTGATGTTCACGATGTCGGCCACTCCTCTCGGACCGGCCGCGGCATCGATGAGATGTTTCAGGGCAATGTGCGTGCAGTTCAACACGCCCATCACGTTGACATCAACCATCTGACGCCAGTCGTCGAGGTCGACTTGCACGGCGGGGCCGGTGAGACCGATGCCGGCATTGTTCACCAGGACGTCGATGCGCCCGAAGCGTGCAACAGTTCCGTCGACCATGTGCTGCACCGAGGAAACGTCGGTGACGTCGCATTGAGAGGCGTACACATTAGCGACCATCGAGGCAAGGCTTGCCAGACGGTCGGCACGGCGCGCAGCCGCCACCACGATCGCACCGCGTCCGGCCAGGTCACGCGCCGTCGCCTCACCGATTCCCGACGAGGCGCCGGTCACAATTGCCACACACCCGTGCAGTGATGCCATCACTTGGCCGCGATTTCGTCGAGAAGAGGGAGCACGTACCTCATCAGCCCCTCATGATCCTCCGACATCGGAAAGTGTCCGAGACCCTTCATGATCTGCATGGTCGACCCCGGAATCTCGCGGCCCGCCAGTTCCGTCCACGGAATCGTCGGAAAGTCGTACTCACCCGTCAACAGATGCACCGCGCACTTGCGCGTGTCGATGAGATGCCCCTGACCACGCAGGTCGTGGGTCACTGCGTAGTAGTCGATGTCGCCGGGAAATGCGCCAGGCGCCCCTTGCGCATAGTGCAACCTCGTTTCCTGCCGCGAGCTCTCAGGCGCCGTCGGTGACATGATCATCATCATCGTTGCCGCATGTTTCGCGGGGTCAATGTCTTGTGAGTCTTCCAATGCACCTTCGGGAATGTCTGCATGCAGCCCGCCCTCGAGTGCGAGAACCGCGCGGAAATCGTCGGCGTGATATCGGGCTAGATCAAGCGCCAGCATTCCGCCGACCGACGAGCCGATGAACACCGGTCTATCGAGGCCCAACACCTGCGCCAATTGCACCGGCAGGGCCATCGCATTCTCGGGCGTCAACGTGTAGCGCTCGGCCCACCATGCCTTTTCCACTGGCGGAAGCGACTTGCCGTGGAACGGCATGTCGTAGACGATCACGCGATACTTCGACGTGATGCGTTCGTCTTCCAAGAAGTGTCGAAACTGTCGTCCGTCGGCACCGGCCGTGTGCTGACACAACAGACCGACTCCCGAACCAGCCTCTTCGAAGTAGACACGGTTGTCGTAACCACCGATGTTCAGGTGTACGTATCGGCCGGTCGCCTTGTCGAAAGTTCCGTGTGGCCGTGTGTAACCGCTCGGGTTCGGAGCGGGATCCGAACTGTTCACCGCAGCGCGCAGCAGCTCGCAAAAGCGACGCGTCGCCAGGTGCCGCTCGGCATTAGGGTGCGCAGGGCTCAACACCAAGCCGCCAACCGCCGCTGCAGCGATGTAGTCGACGTAACCCGACGGTGGAACCGAAGCCAGAAGCTGGTTCCAGGTTTCGGTGCTCGCGTTCACCACGAAGTCGTTGCCCGAGCCGGAGAGACCGTCGCCCGTCGCCGATGAGGCCGCGCCAAGGTTTCCGCGCGTCACGTCGATGCGCCAACCCGAACCGTCGACGAGAATCGTCATCGAACCGGTCCACCACCTTGCGTTGTACTGGAACTCACCGTCGGCATTTGCGAAAGCAACCGCCTTCGCCACAACTCCATCGTTCATGGCCCCCACCTTTCGGCCCGCCCGCGCGGGCCTGCGAGCACACTAACCCTGCCCGGACGATTGAATCCGAGACGTGTCGGAGCTCGCTTACAGGGTGCGGACGTAGTCGAGGCCGATGTCGAGAATCGACGACGAGTGCGTCAGGCCACCAACGGAGATGTAGTCGACACCAGTTGCACCAACGGCGCCGGCGTTGGCCAATGTCAGGCCTCCACTTGCCTCGAGGATCACCTTTCGGCCGGTGGCCGCGGAGTGCTGCCGGGAAATTGCAACTGCCTCGCGCAAAACGTTGGGCGGCATGTTGTCGAGGAGAACAAGGTCGGCGCCCGCAGAGAGGGCCTCGCGCAATTGATCGAGTGTGTCGACTTCGATCTCCACCGTGATGTTTGGCGCGTGTTCACGAACGGCGCGGAACGCAGCAGCCACTCCACCCGCAGCGGCGATGTGGTTGTCCTTCACGAGAGCAGCGTCCGACAGGCTCATACGGTGGTTCTGGCCACCACCGCAGCGCACCGCGTACTTCTCCAACTTCCGCAAGCCCGGTGTTGTCTTGCGCGTATCGCGCACCACCGCACCGGTGCGTGACAGTTGATCGGCCCATTCACGGGTGGTTGTGGCAATACCACTGAGGTGACAGAACAGATTCAGCGCAGTGCGTTCGGATGTCAACAGGTCGCGCGTCGAAGCCTCGGCACGCAGCAATGCCGCGTCGCGCAACACGACATCGCCGTCTTGCACAAGTGGCTCGTAGAGGAGGTTCGTCGTCCCACAAACAACCTCCAGCACGGCCGCAACGACCGGCACGCCCGCCACGCATCCGGGCTTGCGTGCAGTGAACACCACTTCGCTGCGGTGGTCGCCGGGAACGGTGGAGTGCGTGGTGACGTCGTATCCGTCGTCCAGGTCCTCAAGAATCGCGCTGCGGATCAGCGCCTCGACGTACGTCGGCGACAGCCCAACGTCGTGCAGGTGACTGTCGATCTGTGGCGACAGTGGATAAAACGGCTGCTCGTGTCTGGGAGTCACGATGAAAACCTCATCACGCCATCTTCGCACTGCACCGTGATGTGGCGAACCCATTCGTCGCGCGGTTCGGGATGGTCGACGCGTCGGTGACACCCGCGACTTTCGCTGCGCAGTTCGGCCGACCCGATGACGGCCGCAGCGACGGTCAGCAGATTTGTCGCCTCGAATGCCTCGAGTGACGGCTGAACTTTGACGTTTGCCCCAAATGCCAGATCGTCGACGATTTCGCGTGCCACGGCCAGCCCTTCGGGACGCCGCAGCACGCCAACGTTGCGGCTCATCGTCTCGCGCAACACGCGACGATCCTGCGGATCGAGAAGCGCACCACCAACCACCTCGACGGGCGGACACTTCTCGGGCAACAACCAACTCAGTTCGCGTCCAACGCGTGTTCCCGCCACGACTCCTTCGGTCAGTGAATTCGAGGCGAGGCGGTTTGCTCCGTGCACACCCGTGCAGGCAACTTCACCCACCGCGAAGAACCCGGGGAGAGACGTCATCCCGTTCAGACCAGCAGTGATGCCGCCACAGAAATAGTGGGCGGCCGGGGCGACAGGAATGAGGTCCCGCGACGGTTCGATACCGAAGTGCCTGCACGATGCGGTGATCGAAGGAAAGCGGCGCTCGAACTCTTCGCCCATCGCCGTGGCATCGAGAAACACGTGGTCGTCGACGCCTCCCGGTGCCCCGGCCATGCGGCGCGAAATCGCCGCCGCCACGACGTCGCGCGGCGCGAGATCTCCCAAGGGGTGCACACCTTCCATCACCCGCGCTCCGGAACCATCGATCAACGAGGCGCCCTCACCGCGCACGGCTTCGCTGATCAAGGCAAGTTGCCCCTTGGCATCGGCACCCTGCCACAACACCGTCGGGTGGAACTGAATGAACTCCATGTCGGCCACTTCCACACCGGCACGCAGCGCCAATGCCAGACCGTCACCCGTCACTGCGGGCGGGTTCGACGTCGATGCGAAGACCTGTCCCAGACCACCCGTCGCAACAACGACGGCCCGCGCGGTGATGTGACCCACATCGAGAACCGAACCATCGGGGTTCAGTCGCGCGACACGCACGCCCACCGCTCGACGTACACCGTTGCGGTCGAAACCGACCAACAGGTCGAGAGCAAACGTGTGCTCCATCACCTGCACACCCGCGTTCATCGCCGACTGGTCGAGCGTGCGCTGCACTTCGGCACCTGACTGGTCGCCACCGGCGTGCACGATGCGACTGTGCGAGTGGCCGCCCTCGCGCGTCAAAGCCGGGGCGCCATCCACACCCGGGTCGAACGCCGCACCCAACTTCATGAGATAGCGAATCGCGGTCGGCGCCTCGGCCACCAGCGTGCGCACGTTCGCCTCGTCGCAGAGACCCGCACCGGCCGCCAGCGTGTCGGCAACATGCGCCTCGAGCGAATCCTTCGGGTCGAGCACCGCGGCCAAACCACCCTGCGCCCATTGCGTGCTACCCGCGGCCAGTTCACCCTTCGTGACCAGCACCACTTCGCGCACGGGACGCATCGCCAATGCGGCGGCCAAGCCCGCGGCACCGCTTCCCAGCACCACCACGTCGATGTCGCGCTCCCAGGTTGGTGCGGGCGCCGCGAGTTGCGTGGGAAACGCAACGCCGAAGGGTGCGCTGTGCACCTACTCCCCCGTTTTCGAGGGTGTGCCGAGTGCGATCATCCGCTCGACCGACTGCCGCGCCCGATCGGCGATCTCGCGCGGAACCGTCACTTCGTCGCGTCCGGTCTTCAGACATGCCGACAACTTCTCGGGCGTGATCATCTTCATGTACTTGCACACCGCGGCACGGTTCACGGGTTCGAATATCACCAGCGGGTTCGACTTCTGCAGCTGGTGAATGATTCCCGTCTCGGTGGCGATCAACACTTTCTTCGCCTTGGTTGTCACCGCCGCGTCACCCATGCCCCCGGTCGACAAAATGCGCGTCCGCTCTTTCGGCACGACACCCGACTCGACGAGATACAACGCACTCGTCGCACAACCGCACTCGGGGTGAATGAACAGCTCGGCATCCGGCTCTTCTTCCACACGCCGCCGCAATTCGGCGCCGTTGATACCCGCATGCACGTGACACTCGCCCATCCAAATGTGCATGTTCTCGCGACCCAGCGTGCGCTGAACGTGTGCGCCCAGGAACTGGTCAGGACAGAAGAGAATCTCGCGGTCGGCCGGAATCGAGGCCACCACTTCAACAGCATTCGACGACGTGCAGCAGATGTCGGTTTCGGCTTTCACCTCGGCCGTGGTGTTCACGTAGCTCACTACGACGGCCCCGGGATGCTGCGCCTTCCAAGCGCGCAACTGTTCGCCGTTGATGGTTTCGGCCAGCGAACAACCAGCCTTTTCGTCGGGAATCAATACCGTCTTGTCGTAGGCCAGGATCTTCGCCGTCTCGGCCATGAAATGAACGCCGCAGAAGATGATGGTCGAGGCATCGGCCTTGGCGGCGATGCGCGACAACGCGAGTGAGTCACCCACGTGGTGGGCCACGTCCTGTATCTCGGGCACCTGGTAGTTGTGGGCGAGAATCACCGCATCGCGTTGGGTAGCTAATGCCCGAATCTCGTCGGCCCATGCCGCAACATCGAAAGCGCCTTGAACGGCCGTCACGCCGTCAAGGCTACGGCTCAATCAGCCGTCCAATACCCCGCCACTGCATCGGCCAGTGGGCCCTTGGCCTCACCCGCGTCGAGAATCGGCGACGCCGCGTCATCCGCAAAGCGCAGAACCGATGCCACCCCCGCATCGCCCACCACCACGACCAGCCGTACTCGCCGGCGCTGTGGGTGTTCACTCGGCGCACCATCCGGCTCACCCGTTCCCGGCGCAATGGGCGCCGCCCAGCCGCACGTCACCAGCGCGGCCGCATCGAACATCCGGGCACATGCCGACTCCGGAACTTCGAGCAGCTGATAAATGTCGCCATGCTCCAGCACGAAGGACAGCTGAAGGTCGTCACCGCGGAAGTTCACGCCGTACAAACGCGCACGGTCGAGGTCGAAAGGCTTGGCAGTCACGCCAAGCGAGTCATCGATTCGTGCCTCCACCATCGTGGCAAGATCAGCGGGTGTAACGGGATGTGATGTCTGTTTTTCTGTCATGCTCCCATGTGTGCACGACACACTGAAATGTCGTCAATCAAAAATCAACGCAAAAAGTGCGTCCATGTACACCTGACGCAAGACTTCAACGCCAACGGAACTCGCACCCAATTCGAACATCGAACACCCGTGCACCATGGCCAAGTGCAGGCCCGCCACCGCCGTCGGGTCGAGATCGGCACGCATCAACCCTCGCGCCTGCGCGTCGGAAACAATGTCGCGCAACTCACCCAGCGACTTGTCGCGCTCGGCTGCAATCTTTGCTGCCAGCGCCGGCCGCGCAACTGCCTCGCCCAGGTCGCTGTTGCGTTCCAAACGCATCGACGCACGCTCGGGCACGAACACCGCTTCCAGCACCCCCTGGATCACCGAACGGAACTCGGCAGGCGTCGAACATTCCTTCGTCCGCTCGGCGAATACTCCCATGAACTGGCCGAACCGCTCACCAAAGCGGCGGGCCAACGCCTCATCAACCAAGCCCTGCCGATCCCCGAAGTAATACCGAATCATCCCCTGCGACACCCCGGCCTCATGGGCCACCGCCACCACCCGCAGGCCCGCCGTCCCCGACTCACCAATCGCCCGCAGCGACGCAGCCACAATCCGCTCCCGCACCGGATCATTTGCACTTGTCAACATCACCATCAGTCTGCACCTCGTGCGCCGCACATTTATAAGACCATAAGTTTATAGGTTATCAGACATATGGTACATTAAACTCATGAAGCTCAAACCCAAATCAATGATTGTTCTCGCCGTGATACTTCTCGGCATCATCAGCCCGTCGAGCCCGTCCAACGTTGCGTCGGCGACGACATCAAGCGTCGTCATTGAAAACGTGTTCCGCGCGAACAACATTTACGCCGGCGCCGAACACATTTGTTTCGTTTCGATGAGCGGCTACCACTGCGCAGGTGGGAACGGCTACGGGCAATTGGGGTCGGGTGCATACACCGACCTCCCCTACGGCAAACAAATCCGTGAGGCCAACAATGGCATGCTCTTCGCCAACGTTTTCTACACGACGGTCGGCGAGAGGCATTCATGTTTCATCACCGCGCCCAACGCTTCTGCGCCCAGCGCCGTCTACTGCTGGGGTGCCAATGATTACGGCCAGCTGGGCGATGGCACCACGAGCGGAAAGAACGTTCCGACGCGAGTGGCCGACAACTCCGCAGAGGGTTTCACCAACACAGGCGTCGACCAAGTCTTCGCGGGTTACGACCACACGTGCGCCGTCAAATCAGGCCAGCTGTACTGCTGGGGACGCAACACGACTGGGCAGCTTGGCGATGGCAGCACCACCGATCGCTCGCTTCCAGTCAAGCCCGACGGCGTATTCGCCTCGGGCAATGTTGGTAACGCGGTAACTCTGGGCCAATCCCACACTTGTGCAACTCACTTCAACATGTCACCGCGAACGGTGTATTGCTGGGGCGATAACACGTACGGCCAACTCGGCAATGGCTCGACTGCGCGCAGTCTGACTCCGGTGATCACCAACATCAGCGCCGCAGCGGGCGCAAGCGAGGCTCAACAAGCATCGTCTCTCGCCAGCACCGCCCACTCGACATGTATTGCGGGCAACAGCGGATACGGCAACATGTACTGCTGGGGTCGCAACGACGAAGGCCAGGTTGGTGACGGCACGCTCGTTGACAAGACCGTGCCAACATTGGTTGCAGCAAACGGAACGTTCGAGAACAGCTACACCCAAGGCGCCTCGACAAGCGCCGGCCGCTATCTCGGCGGCGGCGGCAAGACCATGTGCGCGTGGACCTACACCGGTGCGAGCACCCGCTTCCTCCATTGCTGGGGCGAAAACGGTGGCAAGATTGCTGGCTCGAGCAACCCCCGCGAAACCAAGCCGGTTGCAATTCCCGCGAATCCGGCCGCGAGTTTTGACCCGGGGGATAACCACAGTAACCCAGTAATCGCCGTATCAAAGTCGTCGCCAACCGGCTTCACCTGTTTTTTAAGGTGGTGCTGGGGAAGCAACACCAAAGGCCAGTTGGCCCAGAATGACACCACTGACTCGGCTCTTCCCGTTGTAATCAAGACGGGTCGCATACAACAGAGCAGCAGTGGCGGCGGAAGCAGTGGGGGCAGTAGTGGTGGGTCATCGGGATCGCAACAGACGCTCGCTACCGGATTCAAGGCCGCCGCAGTCTTAAAGGGGGGGAAGGTCGAAGTTACCTTTTCGGACCTGCCCGCATCGGCACTGAACAGTGTCTACGTGAGGATCGCACCAACGTCATTCGACCTATCGGTACCGCGATTCGGCGCGTCGTACACCGACTACACGGCAGTCAGGCTGACCGGTAGCAGCCTGCCCACCGTGACGAACAACAGCTTCACCATCACGGTCGACAAGATGACCAAACAGTCCTACACAAATGGAGTTCCATCGACCCCGGTCGATGAAAACTTCATCGCCGACGGGTCGTACCACATTCAATATGCGGTCACGGGCGACATCATGGCCGGATACCCGACTGGGTGGGCCGCAAGAAACACATTGTCGCCGAATTTCGTACCCCTGGTCGTCACTGTGGAAACAACAACCACAACTACGGCGGCACCCACCACTACTGCTGCCGCAACAACCACGACGGTTGCAACAACAACCACTGTCGCGAACGTTTACGCAGCAGCGAAGCCCGGTGTCACGGTGACCGACACGAAGGTTTACACCGCACCACCGGCAGAAGTTGCGG
>VGAC01000007.1 GCA_016870865.1 Actinomycetota bacterium | reverse complement strand
CTGACATGTCGACGATCGTCGGTTCACATGACGCCGAGTTCACCATAGAGGTTCGTTCCCAGTGGCGAACGGTCGTACGTCGTTTTCTTCGCCACAAGCTGGCCATGATCAGTCTGGTCACGCTCATCATCATTTTCTTCGCGTCGATTTTCGGAAAATACATCTGGCGTTTCGATTTCATGGAGCGTGATACCGCGAACCTGTCGCAGCCACCTTCATGGACGCATCCGTTCGGGACCGACTCGTTGGGCAAGGACATGTTGGCCCTCACGCTTCGCGGGGCCCAGCGCTCGATCCTCATCGCGCTGATGGTTTCGGTGCTGTCTACCACGATCGGCGTGACGCTCGGCGCGATTGCCGGTTACTTCCGCGGATGGACCGATGCGATCATCATGCGAATCACGGATCTGTTGCTCACCATTCCGTTGCTCATCCTCGCTGGCTGCATCGCATGGCAATTCGACGGAGGCGGCTCATGGTGGCTGTTGTCGTTGATCCTGGGTGTATTGAGTTGGCAGGGAACGGCCCGCATCGTTCGCGGCGAGTTCTTGTCGTTGCGCGAAAAGGAATTCGTCGAAGCGGCGCGCGCCATCGGAGTCACCGATCGACGCATCATCTTCAGGCACGTTCTACCGAACGCACTCGGGCCGATCATCGTCTCGGCAACCCTCTCGATCGCAGGTGCGATCCTCGTCGAAACCGCGTTGTCGTATCTCGGACTTGGCGTGAAGGCCCCTGATTCATCGCTCGGTTTGCTGGTCAGTGATTACCAGGCCGCTTTCCAGACCCGCCCGTGGTTGTTCTGGTTCCCGGGGATTTTCATCATCGTCATCTGCCTCGGTGTCAATTTCGTCGGGGACGGCCTGCGCGACGCATTCGATCCCAAGCAAACGAGGGTGCGCGCATGACCGAAACTCTTCTGCAAGTGCGCGACCTGAGCGTCGAGTTTCCGACCGACGATGGTGTCGTTCGAGCCGTGCGCGGTGTTTCCTTCGATCTTCGCCGCGGCGAGGTCCTCGGCATCGTCGGCGAAAGTGGGTGCGGAAAGTCGGTCACGAACCTCGCCATCATGGGCCTGCTTCCGAATACGGCCCGTGTATCGGGTTCCGTGAAGATCGGCGATTCCGAGGTGGTCGGTCGTTTCCCCGGGGAGATGCGTGAGATTCGTGGCAAGCGCATTGCAATGATCTTCCAGGATCCGATGACCTCGTTGAATCCCGTTTACACCGTCGGTTGGCAGCTGGTCGAAACCATCCGGGCCCACCGAGAAATGAAGAAGAACGAAGCCCACGCAAAGGCGGTCGACCTGTTGCGTCTGGTCGGCATCCCGAACCCCGACGACCGCTTCGAGTCGTATCCGCACGAGTTCTCCGGCGGTATGCGCCAGCGTGTCGTCATCGCCATGGCGATCGCAAATGATCCCGAGGTGTTGATCGCCGATGAGCCAACGACGGCACTCGACGTCACGGTGCAGGCCCAGATCCTCGACACACTCCAGCGGATCCGTCGCGAGACCGGCACCGCCATCATCTTCATCACACACGACCTCGGCGTGCTCGCCGGCATCGCGGATCGTCTGCTGGTCATGTACGCGGGTCGCGTCGTCGAATGCGGTCAAATCGAAGAGGTCTTCGATGACCCACAGATGCCCTACACGATCGGTCTGCTCGGCGCGATTCCCGGCGAAGACAGCCACGGTCGACGACTGAGCCAAATCAAGGGAGCGCCGCCATCACTGATGCGCATTCCCGAGGGTTGTCTCTTCGCGCCGCGCTGTCCGTTGGCACTCGAAGCGTGTGGCGACAGTGAACCTGCGGTCATCGGACCCGAGGCACACCATGGCGTGGCATGCCACCGCGTCGGCGACATCCGGTCGATGCCCGACAGGCGATCGATCTTCCTGCGCGAGGGGGCGGTCTAAGTGGCCCTGCTCGAAGTCAGGAACCTCGTGAAGGAATTCCCCGTACGTTCTCCAGGGGTGGTGCGGCGCGTGGTCGGCAAGGTGCAGGCCGTCTCCGACGTTTCTTTTGATCTCGCTGCGGGCGAGACGTTGGGCCTCGTGGGCGAAAGCGGATGCGGCAAGTCGACGACCGGTCGCAGCGTGTTGCAACTGCTCCAGGCAACGTCGGGGTCCGTCACGTTTGACGGGCGAGAACTGACCGACCTGTCCGTGCGAGAAATGCGTCCCTTGCGTCGAGAGATGCAGATCGTCTTTCAAGACCCGTACGCCTCGCTCAACCCGCGCATGCAGGTCAGTCAAACGATTGCCGAACCCTTGCGCACACACGGTCTGGCTGCCGGCAGGGAAGCCGAGCGCGTATTCGAACTCCTGGCGATGGTCGGCTTGAATCCCGAGCATGGCAATCGCTATCCGCACGAATTCTCCGGTGGCCAGCGTCAACGCATCGGCATCGCGCGTGCGCTTGCCGTCGAGCCGAAGTTGCTGGTGCTCGACGAACCCGTTTCCGCACTCGATGTCAGCGTGCAGGCGGGCATCATCAACCTTCTGGGGGATCTCCAGGGCGAACTTGGTCTTGCGTACCTCTTCATCGCCCACGACCTGTCGGTGGTGCGTCACATCGCCGATCGCGTAGCGGTGATGTACCTGGGCAGGATCGTCGAAATCGGACCCGTCGATCGGATCTACCAAGAACCCAGACACCCGTACACGAAAGCCCTGCTGTCGGCGGTTCCCGTCGCCGATCCGCACAAGGAAAAGATCCGCAGTCGCATCACCATCCAGGGTGACGTTCCCTCGCCCGTCAATCCGCCCAGCGGCTGTCGTTTCCGCACGCGCTGCTGGAAGGCCACCGAGCGCTGTGCCTCGGAGACCCCGCAACTGGTGGTCGATGCCTCGGGTCGGGCCGCTGCCTGTCATTTCCCGGAGGCTCGGGACTAGCATTCTCCGCCGTGCGCGACCTCATCACCATCTTCGTCGTGATTGTCAACGTGGCTTCGATGTTTGCGATGATCGTGGGCATTCTCCTGCACAGCGGGCGTGGCGGCGGCTTGTCCGACATGTTCGGTGGGGGTGGCGGTGCGGCTCTTGGTTCGGCCGCCGCCGAGCGCAACTTGAACCGCATCACGACGGTGTTTGCACTTGCGTGGTTCCTCACCGTGATCGCGCTTGCGATGCTCCTCGCCGAGTAGCACGCAACCCTGGTTGGCGGTTCGGCCGGCCGCAGTTAGGCTCTGTAATCCACGTCGAAGTGGCGAAATAGGCAGACGCACCAGCTTGAGGGGCTGGCGCCCGCAAGGGCGTGGGGGTTCAAGTCCCCCCTTCGACACGAAAAATGGCGACAACAAAAGTCCGTTCGTCGCTGGTGGTCGCGTTCCTCGTGGCGCTCTTGGCGGTGGGTGCCTACGCAGCGGACACACCTTCAGCCTTTTTGCTCGCAGTGGTCCCGTTGGCCTACACCGTTCCGGCTTTCGTCTGGCTCGATCGTCTCGAGCCCGAGCCCCGGACGATGCGCTGGAACGCATTCCTGTGGGGTGCGGGAGTCTCCACCTTGGTCGCGAGTGTGGCCAATGAAGTCACCGCGGCCTCGGTCGGATCCTCTGCTGCTCTCGTGGTTAGTGCTCCCGTGGCGGAAGAGTTCATGAAGTCGCTCGGAATCCTCGGGGCCGCCAAGCGTGGTCATCTCGACACCCCTCTGGATGGCGCCGTCTACGCCGGATACGTGGGTCTCGGCTTCGCGATGGTCGAAAACGTCACCTACTTCTCGGATGCCATTGCCGAGGACGAGATTGGGTTCGTCTTCGCGTTACGCGGACTCTTCTCACCCTTTGCACATCCCTACTTCACGCTCTGGGTCGGACTCAGCGTCGGAGCGGCAGTCCGCAGCGGACGCTCACGGCGCTACGCCGCGATACGTGGACTGGCACCGGCGATGCTGTTGCATGCCGCATGGAATGCCTCTGGTCTGAATTCCATCTTCGCGCTCCTTCTTCTGGCGCATGTCGTACTGTTCCTCGTGATGGTGCGACGCTTGCGACGCATGCGGCGCGACGAAGTTGCGCTGGTTCGCCGGCGTTTGGTGCAACTGGCCTTCACCCACAATGTGTCGCCCATCGAGCTCGACACCTACGGAGACCTGCGGGCGACACGGCATTTGCGCCGGCAACTCCCGCGCAGTGACCGTCCCGCTTTCGACGAGCGCCGCGTGATGCTCACGAAGCTCGCCCTGCACGAGAGGTGCGACTAGCATCTCGGGTCATGCAGGTAACGGTTCGTCAGAATCCTTCGTTTTCCGTAGCGCGCATCCAATTGGGCGGTGGTGAGGCCGTACAGGTCGAGTCCGGCGCCATGATGGCGATGTCCGAGGGGGTCAACCTGGTCGCCAAGGCCGAGGGTGGCGTCATGAAGTCGCTCAAGCGCGCCACGCTGGGTGGTGAGAGCCTCTTTGTGTCCACTTACACGGCGCCGGCGTCCGGCGGATTCGTGGACGTCGCGGCTCGTCTCCCCGGCGACTTGACAGTGCAGACGATTTCGGGTTCGATGCCGTTGTTCATTTCGCGTGGCAGCTGGTTGGCGAACGAAAAATCGGTCACGCTCGATACCCAGTGGGGTGGTTTCAAGAACATGTTCGGATCCGAGGGCGGATTCATCCTTCGCGCCGACGGCAACGGACTGGTGGTGTTCGGCTGCTACGGCGGTCTCGAAGAGTGGAATCTCGCGGGTGGTGAGGGCATCACGGTCGATTCGGGTCACATGGTGGCCTACGAGTCGTCGGTGCAGATGGGTATCCGCAAGGCAACGGGTGGCATCGTGCAGATGTTCAAGAGCGGCGAAGGCCTTGTCCTTGATTTCCGGGGTCCGGGACGTGTGTGGACCCAAACCAGAAACCCGCAGGAACTCATCGGCTGGATTTCGTCGGTTCTACCGACGGGCCAACCGGGTGCGGGTGGGGTCATCGGCGGCCTTCTCGGCCGCTCCTGAATCGCCCCGTCCACCCGTCCGTCGCGCGCCCGCACCTCGTGTTGTCCCGCACCGGTGACGGCGGGGTCCGTTCACAGCACGCCACCGATGCGGGTGAGGAGGTCGCCGTAGGTGTCGAGTGCGGGGAACTGGGGAAATTCACGTTTGACGTTGTCGGGAGCGTTGAAGAAAAAACCGTGGTCCGCAGCGCCGAGCATTGCGGTGTCGTTGTACGAGTCACCTGCTGCGATGACGCGGTAGTTCAGCGCCCGAAACGCTTCGACCGCCTTGCGCTTCTGGTCGTCGAGTCGCAACTCGTAGTCGATGATGCGGTCATTCTCGACAACCAAACGATGGCAGACGAGCGTTGGCATGCCGAGGTGCCGCATCAGGGGTCGACCGAATTGCTCGAACGTGTCGGAAAGGATGACGACCTGTGTGACCGACCGTAGTTCGTCGAGGAATTCACGTGCACCCACGAGCGGTGACAGCGTCGCGATGACATCTTGGATTGCCGACATGGTCAATCCGTGGGCAGTGAGGACCTTGAGTCGTCCGCGCATCAAGACGTCGTAGTCGGGCTCGTCGCGCGTCGTGCGACGTAGTTCCTTGATGCCCGTTGCTTCGGCTATGGCAATCCAAATTTCGGGTACGAGGACACCTTCGAGGTCGAGTGTGACGATCGTTTGGGTCGCGCCAGCGGCCAGGGCCATGCCGTAGTCTCGCACCCGTAGGCGCTGACGGAGGAAAAGTGGACCGCAGAACCAAGATCGTTGCCACGTTGGGTCCGGCATCGGCGTCGGATGAGGGAGTACGAGCGCTAGTCGAGGCGGGCGCCTCTGTGTTCCGCTTGAACTGCTCGCATCTCACGACCGAGAGACTGCGCGATTCGATCGCACTCGTGCGGCGTGCGGCACCCCTCGCTGCGGTTTTGGTCGACATTCAGGGTCCGAAAATGCGCTACGTGGGTGAGGAGCGCGTGCTTGGCGGAGACGACGAGGTGAGGTTCACCCACGCTGAGTTGGGTCTCGAGGAACTGACGAAGGGTGCGAGCGAACTGTCAATCCAAGTGGGACAACGATTGTTGCTCCACGACGGTCGTATTTCCTCGCGCATCGTTTCCGTGGACGGCGAGTCACTGCTCGTTCGGATCGTCGACGGCGGTGTTCTCAAACACGGCAAAGGAGTGAATCTGCCCGACACCTCGATCACCGGGGATCTGCTCTCGGGCAAGGACCGTGCCGACATTGCGGTGGCTCGGGAGGCGGGCGTGGAAATGGTTGCGGTGTCGTTCGTGCAGTCGTCGCGCGACGTCGAACAGGTCCGCAACTTGTTTGGTGTCGCGGGTTTGGTGATCGCAAAAATCGAGCGCCCACAGGCACTCGCCGATCTTGATGGAATCCTTGCCGCTGGTGACGGCGTGATGGCTGCGCGCGGTGACCTCGGGGTCGAGATTCCCTACGAGGACGTGCCGCCCGTCCAGAGGCGCCTCGCACGGCGGGCCATCGAGGCGGGGAAGGTTTCGATCTGTGCGACAGAGATGCTCGAGTCGATGATCTCATCGACTCGTCCGAGCCGTGCCGAGGTCGCCGACGTCTCGGCGGCTGTGCGCGACGGCTTCGATGCGGTGATGTTGTCGGGTGAAACAGCAGTGGGGGACGACCCCGCCGGTGCGGTGCGGGCCATGGCACGGATCTGTCGGGGAGCCGAGGCCGACGTCAACCTGCCGAATCTGTTTGCAGACGCCAACCCTGCCACGGCGGCGGTCACGGCCGCGGCCAGCGCGCTCGCCAAGCGGATCGGAGCCGATGCGATTTTGGCTCTCACCTACACGGGCTACAGCGCCCGTTTGTTGGCCGCCTGTCGGCCCAGCACTCCGATTCTTGCCGTCACGCCCGATCCTGCCACAGCACGACTACTAGTCGCCTTGCGAGGCGTGGAGCCGACGGTCGTCGACCGGCCCGGACGCATCGAGGAGGCCATTCCGCTGGCTCTGGAGGCCGTGCGTGCCGCGGGTCGGGTTCAGGCGGGCCAGCGGGTTGTGGTGTGCGCCTCGCGCACGAGCCCACGTTCCGACGCCGACACGCTGTGGCTCCATTCCGAGCCTTGATGGACGCCCCGCCCGATTCGCGGCCCTAGATCCAGTCGGTGCCGAAGTTGCCGTTGACAGCGACGATGAGAAGTGTTGCGCCCTCGGGGCCGGCCCACTCGGGGCCGTAGGCGTGTCCCTCGGCGACGAACCGCACCTCGCCGGGCCCGAAGACTCCCTCGCCTTCGATGTGGAACTCACCTCGCTTGACGATGTAGAGCGTGTCGCAGGTATGCACGTGACGACCCAACCAGGTGTTGGGTGGAAAAGTGTTCTCGAGAACCGTCGGTGTTCGGCTGAGAATTCGCACGTGGACCTCACCCTTGATGTTCGGGTTGGTGGCGACCAACGGCTCGACATCGTCGGGGTTGGACCGCCAGACTGCTGCGTTGGACATACTGCGACCTTAGGACCCACGACGCCGCCGGACGAAGTCAAGACAACGTGCGGAATCGGCGCTGTGTGAGGAGCACGACGAGAACGAGTACGAGCATCGCCGCTCCCGTGCCTGAGATCGTCTCGGGAAGTGAACGCAGGTGGCGGGCGGCGTAGCCGATGAGGAGGGCTCCCATCGGGGCCAGGCCGACCATCAAAAGACTGTGGACCGACATGACGCGGCCCATCACTTCAGGCGGCGTGTTTCCCTGCAGGAGGGCCTGATTGAGGTTCAGGTAGAACCCACCGGTGAGACCCCATGCAAACAGGATCAGGGCAAGGGCGAGGTACGACGGTGCAGGACCGATGAGGATTTGAACCGTTGCACCGGTCGTCAGAGCCAGCATGAACCAGAGCCCTTTTTGCTTGACGCGATGTGAATTGCGCAAGAGCCACATGGACGTGACGAACTGTCCGAGGCCGAGCAGCGTGTAGAGGAACGTTGCAGATGCCCCCGTGGCGGCGACTTCTTCCCGTGCGAATTGGGGCCCGAGAACCATCCACGGTGACATCATGAAAATGACGCTTCCCGTGAGGAGGATGAAGAGCGTCCGGATATCGGGGTGGCGAACGATGAAGCCAACCCCCGTGGCCAGTTCGCTGCGCAGTGAAGGGCGGTGCGTGTGGGGCACCATGGCCGGCAGTTTCAAGGGCACGAGAGCAAGGAAGCCGACCCCGTAGAGGACCGCCTGGACCCAAAAGGCCCCCTCGATGCCCCAACGGCTGATGGCCGGGCCCGCGATGGCCGGGCCCAGGATGAGCGCGAGATTCGAGGCAACGACCGAGACGATGATGGCATTCATCAGGTGCTCCGGCGGCACGAGCGTGGGAACGATGGCCGCGCGTACCGGCTGGCCGATTGCCACGAAGAGACCGAGAACCGCCGCGCACAATGTTGCCGAGCCCGTCGTGATGCGATCGGCGGACACGAGCAGAGAGGTCACGAGGGTCACGACGAACGCACCCGTCTGACTCAGGAGCAGCAGCATTCGGCGGTTGACCCTGTCGGACATCACGCCGACGGGCAAAGAGATGAAAAGCGCCGGCAGGCCCATGACGAAAAGCAACCGGCCACTGACATCGGACTTCGACCCGAGTTCCAGAACCAGCCAGACGAAAGCGAACCGTTGAGTCGACTGGACGAGGATGAAGCCGAGGGTGTTGTACCACAACAAGCGGAATGATGTGAGCCGCAAGACGCCGAAGGTGCCTTGCGAAGCATCGGCTTGCCTCACGATGCGTCTCGTACCACGTACCTGATCGGCAAACGCTTCAAGCCGCCCACGAAGATTGTCTTGACAAGCGCGGGTTCCGCCGCCAACTCGACGTGGTCGAGGCGGGGGATGAGTTCGCTCAACAAGGCCCTCAGTTCCATGCGCGCGAGCAAAGCGCCGAGGCAATAGTGAACGCCAAAGCCGAACGCGAGATGCTTGTTGGGGCTCCGAGTGACGTCAAAGCGATCAGGGTCGGAGAAGACAGACTCGTCGCGGTTCGCCGATGGGTACGACAGCAAGAGACTTTCACCTTTGCGGATCGTTTTTCCGCCGACTTGGGCATCTTCGATGGCGTTGCGCATGAAGTGCTTGACGGGTGTGACCCATCGAATGATCTCGTCGACGGCGGTCCCAATGTGCTCGGGGTGGGTCCTGAGCAAGTCCAGTTGATCGGGGTTCTCGATGAGCGCTTGCAGGCCACCCGCCATGGAGGCAGATGTCGTGTCGTGACCCGCCGTTGCGGCGATCACGTAATAAGAGATCGTCTGTATGTCGGTGAGAGGTCGGCCGTCGATGAGTGCGTTGGCAATGACCGAGGTGAGATCGTCCTGGGGTTCTTCGCGGCGCTGGCGTGTGAGGTCGGTGAAATAGGCGAAGAAGTCCTGGACGACGGCGATCAAGTCCTCGGGGGTCGACCCCCGGCGCATCTCCTCATCGGCACTGCCGAAGAGTTCCTGGGTCAGTTTCAACATTCGCGGATAGTCGCTCTCGGGCAAGCCGAGGATCGCGAGGATCACGTTGAGGGGCAGTGGCATGGCGATGTCACGCGCAAAGTCGCATTCGCCACCGAGTTCGACCATCCGGTCAACCGATGCGCGGGCCAAGCCGGAGAGCCGTTGGTCGAGTCTGGCCAGGCTCTTGGGAAGGAACCAATCAGAGGTGATTCCGCGCAGGGCGCGATGTTCCTCGCCGTCGACATGGATCAGCGTCCGCAACAAATTGCCGTTCTTGGCGGCTCTTTCGTCGTCGGCCCGCGTGCCGAGAACCGGCCTCGGTTCGTTGCGGAAGATGTTGCTGCGAAGTTCCACCGACAAGACGTCGGCGTGCCGCGTGACGGCGTGGAAGGGATTGAAGTTTTCGTGTTCGACGAGATGAACTGGATCCTCCCGCCGCAGCACGGTGCAGGCCCGAAAGAACAATTCTTCGTCGGCATAGGCAGCCGGGTCGACGAAGACCTGGCCCGCCTCCTTTACTGACAACACGTGTTCACCCCCATGACGTTGTTCGCCGCGACACGTCGATTCAATCGAGTTGAGCACCCACGCGATGCGGATCGAGCACATCCAGGCTCTTACCGTCGGCGCGCAATCCCTCCTCGATGTACATGTCGAGCATCTTGTGGAAGTGACGCAGGCGACCCTCCATGTAGCTGGCGTAGGTGACGGTTTTCTTGCCCGTCGACTTGAGTCCCTGCTGCACAAACGGGAGGTTCGACATGTCCTGCTCGAAGACGTCTGCCAATCCGGCCATACCGGGCGCTTCGATCCAGCGTTGTTCGCGGCGCAGACGGGCCGTGGGCGCAGGGTCGGGTTTGGGCTCGTTGTCGGGAACGGCAACCATGCGGATGACATCCATGAACGCCGTGTCGGGGGTACGCCCCGGACGCCAGCGGTACATCAACGGCTGACCGATCCCTGCCCACGGCGCGAAGGCGGGGAATAGGTGATAGAGCACCGCGTCGAGAATCTCAGAGTCGGAGTAGTTGTCGAGGTTGGCGCGGAACATCGCCGACATCCGCTCCCGGAAAGTCTCGGCGACGTACGCGCGGGCTTCGACACCTGCTGGAACTTCGGGCCGTGTCTGGTCGGCGTACCCGCGGCTGCGGCTGGAAAACGCAACGAACTCTTCGGCGATCGTTTCTTCAGAGAGAGTCTCGACGATATGTGGGGACTGAACACCGAACGGGTTGAAGAAGCGGGAGACCTCCGGGTTGTCGGGATAGATGGAGTACTCGCTGTTTTCGTCCCCGCAAAATGCAACGATCTGTGGGTGCGTGACGAGCACGTGGTAGCCCTCGCTGAAGGCCTCCATCAGAACCTTCCAGTTGCAATCGACCTCCTTGACGGCGTGGAAGGCCTTGTAGCGCTTCGAGAGAGGAAACTCCCTGAAATGGTCGATCATTTTTGCTGCGTATTCGTGGAAGGGCTTGGCTTCCAGGTCGAAGTTGATGAAGACGAGACCGTCCCACGTTGCGACTTTCGCCTGCGGCAGGCACGTGGGCTTGGAACCGTTGAGGAACTGCGGGAAATCCCACGAACCCGGCACGTTCACCAGGTCACCCTTGTTGTCCCATTCCCATCCGTGGAACGGGCACATGAAGGAGTCAACGCGTCCTTCGTCATCGGCCAGGCGCGTACCGCGGTGCATGCAGGCGTTGTGCAGGGCGCGGATCAGGCCGTCCTTGCCGCGAATGATGATGAGCGATTCGTCAGCGACGTCGTACACGACGTGCGATCCTGGCTCCTTGATTTCATCTTCCAGACAGGCGAACTGCCATGTCTTCATCCAGACGTAGCGCTTTTCGAGCGCGGCGAATTCGGGCGAGGTGAACCGTGATTTGGGTACTTCTTCCATACCCACATACGGGCTGGCGAAGTCGAGAAAGGCCTTGGGCACCGGACGGGTGTCGGTCTTTAAGATTTCCTGCACCTTGGCCCCGCGGGAATGCGAAACGCCCGGGTCGTTGTCAATCGCGGTCATGACTGGTGCCTTTCTAGGACATGTTCTTCCACGAACAACCGTAAACGACCGCTGACGTGTTCCAGCGAATCGGACGCAACTTGTTTGCCAAGATCAGTCGCGTAGGCGGCATCGAAAGCATCACGGCTGTCGAACCAGAGTTCCGAAACCCCGTCGTAGAGCGGCGCGGTGCCGCCATCGAGGTTGGGTGGGACCAGGTTGAAGACGAGGCCCCGAAGTCCGGGCAGTCGGCGAGCGAGCGGAGCGTGTTGCTCCAGCCACCAGCGACGAAAGTCGTCGGGCGTCTGGTCCGCCCCTCGGGTGAGGAGAATGATGGCCTTGAACATGCGTGATGCGTCTCGATTCTGAATCTCAGGTCGGCTTGGTAATGCGGTGTCCGGGCCGGCCCCCCGTTGCATAGACGAGCGCAACAACAATCTCGTCGGGTCGGGGGGCATCGTCGATGGCAAAAGACGCCGCGTCCATGTCGTCGAAAACCCAGATGTCGTGACGGTTCGTCACGGGCATCGTCAAGCGGAAGCCTGCCGCGGCTACGACTTTTGTCGAGGGAATGATGGCCGCTCCGCCGCCGATGGCGGCGCGCACGGGCGCACCGAAGGTCGGATGAATGAGCGCCGCGGCGTGTTCGGCCTCTCCGTCGAGGCCGACGATGGCACCCTTGCCGTAGGCGGTGATCGCTTCAGGTCCGGCGCCGAGCACTGCCAGACAGCGACGTGCAAGCTCCGCCGACAGTTCGGGGGCCGCGGCGATCAGAGGCGAAAGATCCTCGACGTGACGACCGGCAAACGGGTTTGCGACCACTGCGGCAGCGACCGCCCGAACCGAAGCAGTGGGTAGCGGCCGACCGAACACCGAAACGGATTCCTCGCGGGATGAAAACCACTTGCGGACAGAGAGCGATGACACTCGCCAAAGAGTACTTTGTCAACCGTGGGAGCGATGGCCGGCAAGAGGTGGCGGAACTGGGCCGGCAACCAGCAGGTACGTCCGATGTCGTGGAAAATTGCGCGGTCGGCCGACGACGTGCGGGAGACAGTGACCGAGGCAATTCGTGACGGCCGACGCGTCAAGGCAGTCGGGTTCGGTCACAGTTTCACGGCGACAGCCGTTGCCAAGGACGTTCTGGTCGACTTGCGGAGACTCGACCGTGTCGGCCGGGTCGAGCGCATCGACGAATCATCGGGCGAGGTGGAAGTCGAGGGTGGAGTGGCCATCGCCGACTTGAACGAGGCGCTCGCGCTACAGGGCTGGGCGCTCGCCAACCTCGGGGACGTCGCGTACCAGTCGATTTCCGGGGCCATTTCGACTTCGACCCACGGCACAGGAGTACGCCTGACGGGAATCGCCGGACAAGTGCGGGGGCTCAGTTTGATCGACGGAACGGGCGCGGAGCACCGCATCCAGAGGAGCGACGGAGACCTCTTCCGCGCCGCTGCGGTCGGCTTGGGTTCGCTCGGAATCATCACATCGGTGCGCCTCGGAGTCGTTCCCGCTTTTGTCTTGTCTGCAGTTGAGACACCGATGCGTCTGGACGCCGTGTTGTCGAACCTCGACGAACACGTGGCAGAGAACGACCATTTCGAGTTCTTTTGGATTCCCCACACGGGTTGGGCGATCACCAAACGGAACAATCGCACCCCGGACCCCGCGTCACCGATACCCCGGTTGCGGGAATGGTGGCAGAAGTCGTTCCTTGAAAACACGGCTTTCGGTGCGGTCTGCCGGGTCGGGCGCGCCGCGCCTGGGCTGATCCCGCGTTTGGCAACCGCCTTGCCGAGTTCGGGGCGTGTGGCGTACTCGAATGCAAGTCACAAAGTGTTCGCGAGTGCCCGTCGAGTGCGCTTCGTGGAGATGGAGTATGCGGTGCCGCGCGCTGCGTGCACCGAGGCAGTGGTCGCAGTGCGCAAAATGATCGACGAGAAAGGCTTGCGTATCAGTTTTCCCGTGGAGGTGCGATTCACGGCTGCCGACGATCTGTTTCTCTCAACGGCAAACGGCCGCGAAAGTGCCTACATTGCGGTGCACATGTACAAAGGGACACCCTTTGAGTCGTACTTTCGCGAGGTGGAGGCGATCATGCGTGGCCTCGGTGGCCGTCCACACTGGGGAAAGATGCACTTCATGGGCGCCGCGGAACTCGAACCGCTCTATCCCGGGTGGAACTCGTTTCTTGGTATTCGCCGTGGTCTCGACCCGCAGGGCCTGTTCGTCAACGACTATCTGAGGCGGATTTTTGGTCTCACCGAGTAGTGTCGCGGCATGACAGGAGTTGAGATTCCATCCGACGTAACCGAAGTGTCTGCAGCCTGGCTGGAGGCAGCCATGAAAGCTGGCGGCAAGATCCAGACCGGACCGGTCCGCTCGATCGAACTGGTCCAGATCGGAGAGGGAATCGGCGTGATGGGCGAGATCTACCGCGCGAAGATCGACTACTCGAGCGGCACGGGTCCGGCTTCCGTCGTGGTGAAACTGCCCTCGCGTGCGGAAGCAAACCGTGAGCAGGGAATTTCGCTGGGGATGTACGAAGCCGAGGTGAACTTCTACAACCGGTGCGCTGATCGCACCGTCGCCTTCGTGCCGAAGGCGTATTACGCCGATATCGAGTCGGGCACCGCGAGGTTCATCATCGTGATGGAGGACATGGGTGGCCTGTCGATGGTCTCGCAGATCGAGGGCATGTCCGAGGCACAGGCTCTTGCGGCCATCGACTCGCTCGCAGCCGTGCACGCAAGTTGGTGGGGCAAGGCCGACGACCCCGCCATTGCGTGGGCGCCCAGTACGGTGCACGAGCGCATTCAGGTCTTTGCCCAAATGTGGCCGGCCCTATGGCAGATGTTCCAGCCGAACTTCGGCGACATGCTCTCCACAGAGGGTCTGGCCCTCGGGGAATGGATCTCGACCAACTATTGGCAGGCCTGCCAAACATTCTCACAGGCACCCTGGACGATGCTGCACCTCGACTACCGCGTCGACAACCTGATGTTCGACCGTGACCGGGTCGCTGTCGTCGACTGGCAGAGCCTCGGACGCGGACCGGCCGCATATGACCTGGCCTACCTGCTGGGCGGCAGCGTCACCGTCGAGGTTCGACGCAAAAATGAAGAACGCTGGGTGACGCACTACCTCGAAGAGTTGCACAAGGGTGGAGTCGACTATCCGGCGGAGTCGTTCATGCGGGACTACCGTCGAGCGCACGTGATCGGTGGTACCTCGACAGCGGTGCTGACCGGCGCGACCTTTGACCTCGGCAACGAGCGTGGCAAGCAACTGATCGCGTCGATGGCCGAACGTCACTTCGCCGCAGCCGTCGACTTGACGGGCCGCGACCTCTTCGACTGAGCGTCGCCGACGGTCAGGTCGGCAGGCAGATGTCTTGCGGCCGCACCGGCGTACGCGTGATGTCGCGCCCCGTGGCGTTGCGGATCGCCGCGACGATCGCGGGCGTGACCGAAATACACGGTGGTTCACCGACTCCTTTTGCGCCGAGCGGGGCGAGAGGTTCGTACTCCTCGATCGGGATGGCAACGACGTCGGGCGCATCGAGCGCCGTGGGTAGCAGATAGTCGGTGAAGCTGGGATTTTTCACGACTCCGCGGTCGACCACGATCTCTTCCATCACCGCAAGCCCAAGACCCTGGGCGATTCCACCTTCGATCTGACCCAACAATGTGAGTGGATTGAGCACCTGGCCGACGTCCTGGGCGGTTGCGATCTGCACGACCTTGACCAGACCGAGCTCGGTGTCGACGTCGACGACGGCGCGGTGCGCGACGAAGGCAAAAGCGACATGGCAATTGCCCTGTCCGTTTTCATCTAGTTCTTCGGTCGGCCGGTGGCGATGGAGGAACGTCTCTTCGATGCGCAGACCCTTGCTGGCCTCGGAGACCGGTACGCGCAAAGGCCCGAGCGTGTCGACGATGTCGGTTCCCTCGACGGCGAGTTGCAGTGGATTCAGGTTGTGGACGTGGGCCACCTGTTCGAAGAGACGCTCGCGCACGAGGCGACACGCACCGTCGACGGCACCGCCGCTCATCCACGTTTGGCGCGATGCGGAGGTCGAACCGGCGGAGCCGATCTGGGTGTCGATCGCATCGAGGACGACGGTGTCTACGCCGAGAATCGTGCGGGCGATCTGCTGGGCCAGTACGACGAATCCCTGTCCCACTTCGGCTGTGGCGAACTTGAGTGTCGCCACTCCGTCAGCCAGGGTGCAGCGTGCCTCGGCGGAGTCGTCGAAGCCTTCGGAGTACATCAGGTTCTTGATCGAGACACCCCATCCGATCCCGCGGCGGATGTGGCTTGGATCCGATGTGCGTCCAGAACCGCCCGGCAGTTCGAGTGAACCCGTGCCGTATGCGGGTTCCGCGGGCAGGGGAATCGCATCGGTTTCGCGGATGCAGCGCGCGACGGGGGCGACGCTGTCCACGACCTGGCCCGTGAAGAGTTTGTCGCCGGTCTTCATCGCGTTACGAAGGCGCACCTCAACGGGTGAGAGACCCAGCGCCACCGCCAGTTTGTCCATCTGGCCCTCGTGGGCGAAACACGCCTGAACCACTCCGAAACCGCGCATGGCCCCGCACGGTGGATTGTTCGTGCGCGTCGCCCAAGCCTCGAGGCGTGAGTTGTCACACGCGTAAGGCCCCTGCAGGTGGGTGATGCCGTTGAGCAGCACCGCAGACGACGTCGACGCATAGGCGCCGCCGTCGAGTTTCATCCATCCCTCGACCTTGAGCAGTTTGCCGTTGCGATCCGCATGGTGGCGCAGATGAATGCGTCCGGGATGTCGGTGGACATGACCAAAGAAGCTCTCCTCGCGGCTGTATTGCACCTTCACGGGGCGCCCCGTGCGCAGTGCGAGTAGGCAGGTGTGGACCTGGAGTGAAATGTCCTCGCGGGCACCAAAAGCCCCCCCGACACCACCCAGGACGAGACGTACCTTTTCGGGTGCCATACCGAGGCAGTCGGCGATCTGCTTGCGATCCTCGTGGAGCCACTGGGTCGCCACGACAAGTTCCACACCCGCGCCTCCCGGGTCGGGATAGGCCAGCGCAGCCTCGAGGCCGAGGAAGGCCTGGTCCTGCATTCCGATGTCGTAGGTGCCCTCGACGATGACGTCACCCACGATGTCGGGGTCGCCGGAGATGATTCGCTGGTGTCGAAATACATTGCCATCGGGATGGATCGGCGGTGTCGACGGGTCGATGGCCAAGTCCATGTCGAAGAGCACGGGAAGTTCTTCGTAGACAATCTTGATCGCTGCCAGAGCCCGACGACAGGTCTCGGGATGATCGGCGGCAACCGCTGCGATTGGTTCGCCCATGTAACGAACCACATTTTGTGCAAATACCGGCTGGTCGGAGGCGATGAGTCCGTAGGTGGCCTGACCGGGCACATCGTCGGCGAAGATGATCGTCTCGACCCCCGGGATCCGCCATGCATCCGTTGGATCGATGGAGACGATCCGAGCATGAGGATGCGGGGACCGCAGCGTCGCGCCCCACAACATGTTCTCTGCCTGGAAGTCGGACGAAAAGGCGAAGTCGCCCTGCGTCTTTGCGACCCCGTCCGGACGAAGCGCCGAGGTGCCCAGGACCTCTCGGCTCTGCGAGCGTGTCGTGGTCGAGGAGTTCTTCACTTGCCGGCGCCCTTGCGGAGTGCGACGACTGTCTCGACCGCTGCGAAGATGCGTCCGTAGCCGGTGCAGCGGCAGATGTTGCCGGACAGCGCCTCTCTCGTCTCGATCGCCGATGGATCGGGGTTGCGTTCGAGGAGGTGGTGAACGGCCACAACCAGGCCGGGGGTGCAAAAACCGCACTGCACGGCACCGTGTTCGACGAAGGCCAGTTGAACGTCGGTCGGAGCCCCGTGCGGTGCGAGGCCTTCGATCGTCACCACATCGCTACCAACCGCCGACGCGCCGAGAACCAAGCATGAACAAACCGCCTCATCGTCGAGCAGAACGGTGCAACTGCCGCATTCGCCCTGCTCGCAGGCGCCTTTGCTGCCCATCAGACCGAGCCGCTCGCGCAGCACATAGAGAAGGCTCTCGCCGACCCACGAGTCACGCACTTGCCGTCGTTCCCCGTTGACCACGAGATCGTAGAAACCGGTCGTGTCGGTCATTTCGTACTCCGCAGATAGAGGCGTCGGGTGAGGGTTTGTATTGCGTGACGACGATAGTCAGCGGTGGATCTGTGGTCGTCGATTGGGCGCGCTTCGGCTGCGACCCGTCGTGCGAATTCGATTGCGACGGCCTCGTCGGGCGGCAAGGACGTCGAGGCATCGACCTGTGTGGCGAGCCACGCTTCGGCTTCTCGGGCGCGGATGATTGTTGGACCAACCGCACCCAGTGCGACGCGTACCGAGGCGGTGTGGCGGTCGTGGACCAGGCACACACTGGCGACGGATATCACCATCGCGTTGCGCACGCCGACTTTCGCGTAGTCCTGATAGCCGCTTGTCGGCGCGATCGAGACAGACTCGATGAGCTCGTCCGAGACACGCGAGTTGCGTTTGACGCCGACCATGAAATCCTGGAAGGGAACCCCGCGGATGCCGCGCGGTGATCGCAGGTTCACCACCGCGTCGAGCGCGGCGAGGACGGGTAGTCCGTCACCTGCGGGAGAACAAGTTCCGAGGTTCCCCCCGAGGGTCCCCGCCGCACGAATCTGCGGGGAGCCCACCGTGCGGGCGGCGGCGGCGAGCGCCGGTAGCGCCTCGGCAAGCGGGCCGGTTTCCATGCGGGCGTAGGGAACGCCCGCACCGATTTGAATGAGTTGTGGGGTGATGGTGTACTCGCGCAGGCTGGAAACCAGGCGCAATCCGATGACAGTCCCGGGTTTCAAGTGATTGAAGTTGACCTCGACCATCGTGTCGGTCCCACCCGTTAGCAGGCACGCCCCCGGATTCTGGGCGAGCAGGGCGACGGCTTGGTCGACGGTGGTGGGCATGTACACGCTCATTGGGGACTCCATCCGCTGAACGTATCGATCATCGCCTTGACGTCGCCAAGCGGGTAGAGAATCGGGCAGGTGCAACCGTTGCGGATGTAGTGGGAGACCTGTTGTCTGGCGTCGTTGGGCGTCCCGCTTGCGGTCAACATCTGGACGATTTCATCGGGCACCAATTTGGATGCCGCAACGACCTGCTCGTGGGTGGCCGGCCACGTGAGAACCTCGCCGACCCGCTCGAGGAGGCTCTGCGGTACGCCCGAAGCCGCCATGATGTGGGGCTGCTGTCCGAGGTACTGGGTGACCATGAGGCGGGCCATGTCGAGGGCCGTCTTGCGGTCCTCATGGACGCTACAGACGACGAGCTGGGGTCGGTCGATGTCCTCGAGCGACCTGCCGGCCTTGGCCGCGCCGCGCTCGAGGGCCTCGATGGCGCGTTGGTTGTAGTCGGGGGAGACCAGATAGTTGAGCACGGCCCCGTCGGCAATTTCACCCGTCAGTTCCATCATCTGCAGGCCCGTGGCGCCGATGTAGATGGGGATGTCCTTGGGGCGCCGTTCTTGGTACACGTAATCGAGTTCTACTCCGTCGAGATGAACGAACTCGCCGTGAAAAGTGACGGTCTCGTTGGCGAGGAGAGCACGCACGGCAGTGACGATCTCGCGCATGGCGCGCAGCGGCTTTGCGCGCGTGATCCCCACCTTTTGCGCAAGTGGGTCCCACCACGCGCCTATTCCGAGAATCACACGTCCGGGTGCGAGATCGTCGAGCGTCGAAAAAGTTGCGGCGAGACGAGCAGGGTTGCGACTCCAGCAGTCGACGACGCCGCTACCGACTTTGATGCGCTCGGTCACCGAGGCGAAAGCGGCCATCGGAACGGTGGCCTCACGAACGAGCCGACTCTCGGCCTGCCACACCGCGTCGAAACCCTTTGCTTCGGCATACTTGACGAACTCCATACCCTCACGAATGCGATGGGCGTCCTGCAGGTAGAGCGCGACGGAGGCCCGTGGTGTGGATTTCATGCGGCGAGCCTTTCGTGGAGACGGTGTGCTTGTTCGGCAGCCTTGCGTCGGATCTCCTCTAGATCGAACGACACCGGCCGAGCCTCTTTGATGACGGCCTCGCCGTCGATGGAGACTTCGATCGGCCGCGTTCCCGTGGTGAAAGCGAGATGCCACGGGCTGTCCATGTGGTCGTAGTTCCAGACGACTTCGTCGCGGCGTGACTGCGGAGCCAGAACCCAGCCGTTGGTGAGCCATGACCACGCAGTCTCGGGAGAGAAACCCAGGTCGTGGTTGCGGCCCGCAACGTAGGCGAGGCGGAACTCTTCGGGCATGTCGGCCCCGATTCCATCTGTACCGAGCGCAACGCGGTTGGTGAATCGCGCAGGGCGTGCGTAACCCACCGCGTTGTTCATGTTGGAGCGGGGATTGTGGACGATCGTGCCGGGCAGATCGTCTTGCAAGCCAACGCAATGAACGAGAAGCCAGTTGTCGCGCGCCAGGCCCGTCAGGCGACGTGCAGCATCGCCGTCCTCGGGCCCCTCGGCGACGTGCACGTGGACCCCGACGTTGAGTCGCTCCGCAAGGTCGGCCGCAGCAGCGATGGTCTCGTTGGTGCACGTGAAGGAGGCATGGATACCCACCATGCCCTCGCGTCCCGAGGTGATGTATCGCTCGCACTCCAGGAGTCCACGGCGCGCACCGTCGGACATCGGCTGGTGTGCAGAGACATCGACCAGGGAACCGTTGTCGGACCAGCGGTCGGTCACTCCGTAACTGGGGATGACACGCACCCCGACGAGGGCGCACCCGGCGGCGATGGCATCGAGCGAGCCTTCGATACAAGTGGGCGATTCGTGGTGGTCGATGATCGTCGTCGTGCCGGCGAGTACCGCCTCGGCTGCGCCCAGCGCCGCGGACCAGTAGATGATGTCGAGGTCGAGGGCCGCGTCGAGGCGCCACCAGACTTGCTGCAACACGGACAGAAAATTGTGCGGTCGTTCGGGTGGTGCGGGCATTCCACGGGCGAGCGCACTGTAGAGATGGTGGTGGGCGCAGACGAGGCCACCGGTGGTGTTTGCCATCAGTCCCCGTCTCGGTCGTGGGAGCCGCTGTGCATCGGCAGGCGGTTGCGCCACTTGCCGTCGAACGCGTGTAGCGCCGCGGCCACGGCTCCTGCCGTGGGTACGAGGCCGATTTCGCCCACTCCCTTGATCCCGTAGGGCGAATTGGGTTGCGGCGACTCGACGAGGACGACGTCGATGGGTGGCACGTCCTTGGCGCGGAGAATGCCAAGCGACCGCAGTGTCATGTTCGTCGGAAAGCCGGTTTGCGGGTCGGATGGAAAGTCCTCGGTGAGGGCGTAGCCCAGACCCATGTGGACACTGCCCTCGATCTGACCTTCGCACAAAGTGGGGTTGACCGCCCGCCCGACGTCGTGTGCGGCAAGCACCCGCTCGATCTTCCCGCTCTCGGGGTCGGCGATCACCAACTGTGCCGCATATCCGAACGTCGAGTGGATGATCGGATTCTCGACCCCGGGCTCGCCGAGTTTCGAGGTCCAATCGACCCTGTATTCGCCAGCGTGGTCGACGTCGGGGGCACAGTTCGCTGCGAGCGCGGCAAGGCACGCCGCGCGTACCGCACCGGCCCCCATCAACGTTCCACGAGATCCGGTGGTTTGCCCGAGTCCGAGTTCCCGCGTGGTGTCGACGATGACCCGAACCCGCTCGGGGTCGACTCCGAGTTCTTCGACCGCTACCTGCAGGGCGACGGTGTTGATTCCTTGGCCCATCTCCGTCCAGCCGTGGCGAATCTCGATGTCCCCGCCGGTGTTGAATCGCACGACGGCGCGGGTGATCTCCTTGAAACCGTTGCCGAGCCCCGAGTTTTTCAATCCCAGACCTACGCCCACGGCCTTGCCCTGGGCACGGGCAGCATCGTGGGCCTCCTTGACGGCATCAAGGCAGATCTCTGCACCAAGACAACCCTCATCCATGATCTGCCCCGGTCCCCAGACGCGACCGGGTTTGATCACGTTTCGTTTGCGGATTTCCCAGCCGCTGATGCCGACCTTCTCGGCCAAGCGATCAAGGACGCCCTCCATCGCAAACTGGGCTTGATTCGCCCCAAATCCACGGAATGCACCGCACACCGGGTTGTTGGTGCGCGCTGCGATGGCCTGTACGTCGATATTCGGAACTTCGTAGGGCCCGCTGGCGTGGCCTGCCATGCGTTCGAGGACTTTCATTCCGACGCTCGCGTACGCACCGCTGTCACCCACGGCCCGCACCCGAAGCGCCGCCAGGCGACCCTCGGCGTCGCAGGCTGCCTCGTAGGTCATGGTGATGGGGTGTCTCTTTGCGTGGATGAGAAGACTTTCTTCCCGCGAGAGCGTGCACTTCACCGGCTTGTCGAGGAGCCATGCCGCCAGCGACGCATGGGCCTGATTGCTCATGTCCTCTTTGCCGCCGAACGCTCCACCATTAGATACGAGTTCCACGGTCACCGAATCGTTGTCGACTGCCAGTACGCGGGCGATGTCGTTTCGGTCATCCCAGATGCCCTGGCCTCCCGAATAGACGTGCAGATGACGCTTGCCGTCCCGCGTGGATGGCACCGCAAGCGTGGATTCGGGCTCGAGGAAAGCATGTTCGATTCGCTGTGTCTGGAAAGTTTCCCGGACGACGAATTTCGCGGATTCGAGTGCTGCCTGGACGTCGCCACGAGCGTAGGAACTCGATGAGAGAACGTTGTTCTCGGTACCCCAGACCGCGACGTCGCCACTGTTGATCGCCACCAACGGATCCGTGATCGGCTGAAGGGGCTCGTAGACCACCTCCACGAGGTCGGCTGCCTCGCGCGCGGTGATGCGATCAATTGCAACAACGATCGCCAGAACATCGCCCGCATATGACGTGCGTCCGCCCACGGGAATCATGACCGGCCAATCCTTGTAAATGATGCCGACACGAGAATCACCGGGAATGTCCTGGGCGGTGTAGACGGCCACGACACCGGGTTGGGCTGCAGCCACAGAGGTGTCGATGGACAAAATGTCGGCACGCGCATGATCGGTGAGGTGCAGTGCGGCGTGCAACATCCCCGGCACCCGTATGTCGTCGATGTATCCGCGATCACCGAGAGCCAGTTCGCGAGCCTCGTATTTGACGCCGCGACTTCCGATACCGCCACACCCCGTATGGGTGGGGACGACGTTCTTGGCGACCGCATCGATGGCTTCGAGGATCTTCACGTAGCCGGTGCACCGGCACAGGTGTGCGCCGAGGTGACGGGCCATGTCCGCGGGCTGCAGTGCAGCGCCTTTCTTGTCGATCTGGGCCTTGGCCCGTACGACGATGCCCGGAATGCAAAAACCACACTGGAGTCCGCCGCACTCGGCAAAGGCCGTGGCGAATTTGTTGCGCTCCTCTTCGGAGAAACCCTCCAGGGTGACGATTGACGAGCCTTCGACCTTGGCCAAGGGCTGCTGGCAACTGACCACGGCCTTGCCATCCACAAGAACGGTGCAACAACCGCATTGACCGGACGGGGAGCAGCCGTCCTTTGGGGATGTGATGTCCAGTTCGTCACGCAGGGCACTGAGCAGATGGGGATGACGGGCGCTGACCGAGACGGGCGTGGCGTTGACGGTGAGCGCGACGGTCTTGCTGGCCATGCCGGGTATTTTACATTTTGTCAAAGTCGGACGGGGTCAGTCGTCGAGGACGACCCCGCGCTGGGCCGTGATGGGGCCATAGACCTCGGGGCGGCGATAACGCCCGAAATCGAACAGGGTGTCCTTGTATTTGGCGCACCAGTCGAGGTCGCAACGCGCCACCAAAAGTTCGTCGCCCGTGGTGAAAGCCTGGGCAACGATCTGTCCCGAAGGGGCGATGATGGCCGACTGGCCGAGGGAATCGACCCCCTCCTCGATCCCCGCCTTGGCGACCCCCACCACCCAGGTTCCGTTCTGGTAGGCGCCGGCCTGCATGACCAGGGAGTTGTGGAAGCCCTGGAGGATGTCCTGGCTGGGATCGGGTACGTAGTGGATCGGGGTGTTGTAGCCACAGAGGATCAACTCGACACCACCCAAGCCCATCACGCGGTACGACTCGGGCCAGCGTCGATCGTTGCAGATCATCATTCCCACGCGACCACCAAAGGCCTTCCACACGCCAAAGCCCTCGGGGCCCGGCTCGAAGTAGTAGCGCTCGGCGTGTTGGAACGGACGGTCGGGTTCGTGATGCTCGTGGCCCGGTATGTGGACCTTGTGATAGCGGCCGACGACGGACCCATCACGCTCGACGAGTATCTGTGTGTTGTACCGATGACCATCCGGCGTCAACTCGGCGTAACCGAGGGAGAAACCAACCTTCAAACTCCTGGCCATATCGAACAGTGGCTGCGTCGCGCGTGAAGGCATCTCGCGCTCATACCAATGGTCGGCCTGCGTGATGTCCGGGACGAACCAGCGCGGAAAGAACGTGGTCAAGGCAAGTTCGGGAAAGACCACGAGGTCGCAGCCGTTGCGTGCCCCTTGTTCCAGGAGTGCAACGAGCCGATCGACTGCCTCAGCGCGGGTGTGCTCCTTTTGGATCGGGCCCATCTGGGCCGCTCCGACGGTGATGATTCTTGACATTTCAGAATTCCAATTCGGTGAGATCAAGCATCACGCGAAGCAAAACGTTCGCACCTTCGATCATCTCGTTGGGCTCGGTGTATTCGCGGGGATTGTGGCTGATGCCGTCCTTGCTGGGGACGAAGATCATCCCCGAGGGGCACACCCTGGCGAGCATCTGAGCGTCGTGTCCCGCCCCCGAGGGCATGCGTTTGACACGACCGTCGATCTCCGTGGCCCGACGCTCGACGAGATCGATGACGCGTTCGTCGAAGACGACCGGCTCGAAGCGGGTCAGCTGACGCTTCGTGATGGACACTCCCTCATCCTGTTCAATTTGGAAGCAAAACGTGTCGATGAGATTTTCCGCGTCGCACAACGTGTCCTCGTCGGTGTTGCGCACGTCGAGCGTGATCGTCGCCCGCGCGGGAATCACGTTGATCAGATTGGGGTGGAGACTTATCATGCCGACGGTGCACACTTGGTCGCCACCGAATCGCTCGGCAATTTCGCGCAGGTACACGGCCATCATCGCCGCGACGTACGCGGGGTCTCGCCTGAGATGCATCGGCGTGGTACCGGCATGGTTGCTTTGACCGACGATGGTGAGTTCCTGCCAGGAGATGCCCTGGACGCCCGTGACCGCCCCGAAGGCATGATTTTCGGCCTCGAGAACGGGTCCCTGTTCGATGTGGAGCTCAACGAATGCATGGGGCGCCGGCCCGGGGCATGGGGCCGCACCGGCATAGCCGATGCGCGCGAGTTCGTCACCGAGACGCTTTCCATCGATCGACACCGTGTCGAGTGCCTCTTCGAGTGCGAGGCCTCCCACGTAGACCAGGCTGCCGAGCATGTCTGGCGCAAAACGGGCGCCTTCTTCGTCGGTGAACACCCCGACACACAGTGGGCGGGCGGGTGTGATGCCGAACTCTTTGCAGGTCGCGATCACCTCAAGGCCCGCCAGCACGCCATAGTTACCGTCGTACTTCCCTCCCGTGCGTACCGTGTCGATGTGCGAGCCCGTCATCACGGGAGAGCCGTGACCAACGTTCCATGTGCCAAAGACGTTGCCGATCGCGTCGACCACCACGTCCAAGTCGAGTTCATGCATCCATGCCACGACAAGATCGCGTCCGGCCTTGTCGTCATCGGTGAGTGCCAGGCGGCAACAACCTCCGTCGCCCGTCGAGCCAATGTCGGCGAGTGCGTCGAGGCGCTGCAGCAGACGTTCACCGTTGATGCTCAGCGTTGCGATGGAAGTTGGGTCGAAAGTGCTCATGGAACGTCTCGTGACAACATTACGGACTCGACTGCAAGGGTAACGGTGACCGCGTTGGGTGAATGACTAGTTTGAACTTCATGCAGATTGACCGCAGTCGCCTCCTGGGTCTCCATGCTCAGGAGATGTCCCGTTTCGATGAAACACATCCACGGTCCCGCCAATTGGCGCAGGAAGCGTCTCGCAGCCTGCTCTCGGGGGTTCCGATGCCGTGGATGACGCGCTGGCCCGGATCCTTTCCCCTCACGGTCGCCTCTGCGGAGGGAAGTCGGTTCGTCGACGTGGACGGCATCGAGTACGACGACTTTTGTCTGGGCGACACGGGAGCCATGACAGGGCATGGCCTCTCGGCGGTCGCCGAGGCGCTCCATGCACAGGCAAAGCGGGGCATCACAACGATGCTCCCGTCGTGGGATGCAACGTGGGTCGGAGAAGAACTTGCGCGACGCTTCGGGTTACCAAAATGGCAATTCGCACTGTCGGCAACCGACGCGAACCGATTCGTGCTGCGCCTCTCGCGGATGCTGACGGGGCGTCCGAAGATTTGCGTCATGGATTGGTGCTACCACGGCACCGTCGACGAGACGCTGGCGATTCTGGCCCCCGATGGGGGCGTGGTGAGCCGTCCCGGTGCAGTCGGACCGATGGTCGATCCGCAGGGCACGACGCGAGTCGTACCGTTCAACGACATCGCCGCCCTCCAGTGCGCCCTGGCGCACGGTGATGTGGCTTGCGTCTTGATGGAACCGGCGCTCACCAACATCGGCATCGTGCTGCCCGAACCGGGCTATCTCGACGCCGTGCGTCGTGTGACGCGAGATGCGGGAGTGTTGCTCATCATCGACGAAACCCACACGATTTGTGCAGGCCCCGGCGGTTGCACCATGGAGTGGGGACTCGAGCCCGACTTTTTGGTGATTGGAAAGCCGATCGGTGGGGGTGTCCCGGTCGCTGCCTACGGGATGTCGGCCGCTGTGGCGGTGATGCTCGAGCACAGACTCGAACGGGACGACATCGACGTTTCGGGTATCGGGGGAACCCTGAGCGGCAACGCCCTCTGCCTCGCAGCGGTCCGTGCCACGCTGTCATCGACCCTCACCACCTCGGACTTCATGCGAATGATTCCCCTCGCAGAGGCGTGGACCGACGGGGTGCGCCAGGGATACGAAGCTGTCGGCTTGCCTTGGCACGTTCAACGGCTTGGTTGCCGAGCCGAGTATTGGTTCTGTCCGCCGCCACGGTCGGGTGCCCAGGCTGTGGCCGGCGTCGATCAGGCACTCGACGCATTCATGCATTTGCACGCACTCAACAGGGGAATCCTGATGACACCGTTCCATAACATGGCGCTTTTCTCGCCGTCACACAGCATGGACCAAGTCGACCGACACACCGAGGTGTTCGCTGCGGCCGTTCACGCCTTGACAGCAGTCTGATTATCCATGCTCTGCCTCCTCGGCCCGGGAGACCTCGCCCTTGTCGCGGCAATCGTCTCGGTGGCGGCCTGCGCGCAGATGGTGTCAGGTTTCGGATTCGCCTTGATGGCTGTGCCACTGATGGGTCTTGCGATCGATCTCAAGACCGCCGTCGTCATCTCGACGATTTGCGGCACCGCGTCGAACACCTACCAGGCGATCAACGACGGGCATGACCGCGATCGGAGGCTCGTTCGCGTGTTGACGACCACCTCCTTTTTGGGTATGCCCCTTGGGTTTGTCCTACTTGACCGCATCGATGTCGATTTTCTGCGCGTCGTCATCGGGATCGTGGTACTCCTAGCCCTTGTCGCGGTACTCAGATCAAGCTCCGGAACGGTCTTGGGTGGTCGCTTTCTCGAGGTTCTCGCGGGCTTTGTTTCGGGCGTCCTCGCAACGTCGACGTCCACGAACGGACCGCCACTCGTTTTGTTGTTGCGCTCGCGGGGGCTGTCCCCGGAGGTATTTCGCGCCACCATCAACACAGTGTTCAGCATCGTCGCTTTCGTCAGCATCATCATCTTTGCGTTCGGCGCGCGACTCACCGGCGAGGCACTGGTGGGAACTGTGGTCGCCATACCGGGTCTCGGCATCGGTATGTACGCGGGCTGGCGGCTACGTGGGGCGATGGACCCCGGCGTGTTTTGGAGGATCGTCGTCGGGTTGCTCACGGCAACAGCGATCAGTTCGATCGTGTCGGGCCTGGTCTAGGGGTCAGTGCCCGGGGCCGAACCACTCCATCCAGGCGTCCTTGTCACGGGTCCGATAGACGTAGTTGGATGTCCGAACGACCGACATCGGCGCACTTGCCGGCGCCGAATACTGGTGGCCGGGGAAGACGGTGGTCTGGTCGGGCAGCCGGGACAGGGTCTGGAGGCTTTCGTACATTTGCTCGGCGTCGGAGCCGGGAAGATCTGTTCGTCCACAACCGTCGAGAAAGAGTGTGTCGCCCGAGATGAGACAACCGCAGGCGAGAAAACACTGACTGCCCGGGGTGTGACCCGGGGTGTGCACGAAGGTGATGTTGACATCACCGACAGCCAGCGTGGCACCGGCCGAGTGGGCCACGAGATGCGACTTGTCGACCTCGGTGGTGCGGATCACCCAGGGAACCTCCGCTTCATTGACATGGATCGGCACGTCGTGTTTTTCGAGTAGATGGGCGATTCCGTCGATGCGGTGGCCCATCATCGACCCACCGATGTGATCGGGGTGGTAGTGCGTCGCGAGGACACCCGTGAGCGTCATCCCGTCGGCTTCGATGAGCCCGAGCAGTTCGTCGACTGCATATGCGGGGTCGACGATCACGCACTCACGGGTCACTTGGTCACCCAGCAGGTAGACGTAGTTCACCATCTGCGCCGCAAGTCCGTTGCGCACGGCGAAGTCACGGCCCGAGAGCAACTGCCGAAAGTAGAACCTGTCGTCCACACCCATGGGCACAGGTTATGGCGTACCCTCAGTTACCTGATGAACGGTGAGAACGCGGCTCCGAGGTTGGGTGATCGATTGCTCGTTGGCGACCGTCTCGTTGGCTTGTCACAACTGATGCTCGACGCCCTCGACGACGGTGGAAAACTCATCGCCCTGCGGACCTCGGGCGCCGTGCTGGTCGTGCCCGGGGAGGTTCGGCGTCTGGTCGATTCCGCCATCGAAGAGGCCGCGACTGGTTTCATGGCCATGCAGGGCGTCCCCAGTAGCCGTGTCGATGAGTTCTTCACCCGTTTCGCCGATCTCATTGACGATGACAGGGCGTTCACGCCGGTCCTGGTTGCCAACGCCCGCGACGTCGAATCCGCCAGAGAGCGGGGTCGCACGACCGGCCGACTCGAGATCACTCCCAAGATGCGCCTCGACATGGCGGCCGGTCTTCGGATGTGGGCCGCGCTCGAGTGCGACCGGTTGGGTCTCGTGTCGAGTGTCGACCATGAGGGTTGGTCCGTCGAATCATGGCGTGCGCCACTGGGCATCGTGGCCTTCGTCTTTGAGGGTCGTCCCAACGTGTTTGCCGACGCAACGGGCGTGCTCAAGAGCGGCAACACGGTTGTGTTCCGCATCGGCAGTGACGCTTTGGGTACCGCGCGTGCCATCCGCGACCATCTGTTGGTTCCCGCGCTGCAATCTGTGGGATTGCCACGCGGGGCCGTGAACCTCGTCGACTCGTCGGACCACGCGGCAGGATGGGCTCTCTTTGATGATCGGCGGCTGGCCCTGGCCGTTGCGCGCGGTTCGGGGCAGGCGGTGGATCAGTTGGGCGAGATTGCTCGACAGAGTGGAACGCCCGTCTCCCTGCACGGCACTGGCGGTGCGTGGCTGGTGGCCGGCACGAAACTTCCCGAGGCCCGTCTCCATTCCGCGATCGTGCACTCACTGGACCGGAAGGTCTGCAACACGCTCAACACACTCGTCGTGCTGGAGTCGAATGCGTCCGCCGCACTCACCGTGGTCGGCAAAGCACTGTCGCAGGTGGCCGCAGGGCCCGGCGGCAGGGTTGTGGTGCACGCCGTTGGTGATGCGGCGCGGGTGTTGGGTGCTTTCGGCGGGCTCGAGATCGACACCCAGCCGGTCGATCCCGGCAAAGAATGGGAGTGGGACGTCGTACCGGAACTGACGGTGGTCGTCGCTTCGTCCATGGCCGACGCAGTGGCCCGGTTCAACCGTCACAGCCCGCGTTTTGTCCTGTCGATCCTCTCCGGTGACGACCACGAGACGACATGGGCCTGGGAAAACAGCGAGTCACCGTTCTTTGGGGACGGGTTCACGAGATGGGTCGACGGGCAATTCGCGCTTCAGCGGCCCGAGCTGGGCCTGGCGAACTGGCAGCACGGGCGCCTCTTCGGCCGAGGGGGGGTGCTGTCGGGCGACGCGGTGCACTCACTCAGGTTGCGTGTTCGCCAGGCGAACCCCGACCTCCATCGTTGAACCCGCAACCCCTCACTCGTGGATGTCGTCGACGGGCAGCTCCATGTGCAACATCGCGGCCAGACCACGTTCGAAGTCCCCCGTCCAGGGCAGGGCCTTCGCCTGCGCGTGGCTTCGCCTGCTGCCCGTGACGCGGAGCAGTTCCCACACGGGCGTGGCCGACACCTGCGCGGCATCGAGGTCGAGTCCGAGCCGAACCTCGCCTGACCCACACGACCAATCGCGGCCACCCGCACGCAAGTTCACCCGGCCGAACTGCCTGCGATCCAGATCGTTTGTCATCAGCCATACACCGACCTCCATCGCCGCCATCACGCCGCTCGAGTCGCGTGCGCCGGGCGCACCGATGGCGTGGCGCAGGTCGTGTTCGTGGACCACGGTGTCATAGGAGAGCGGAACCGACAGGCGACGCGTCTGGGCTGCCATCTCTTCAAAGACGGGACCAACGATGGACCACTCCTCGAGCAGGCCATCGAGGTCCACGCCGCGACGGGCATCGATGATCGCATCGACCCAGGCTTGCGAGTCGGATCCCGGGGGATTGCCCTTGACGATTTCCGCGGCGAGGCCCGAGACATGGGCCATCAAATCATGGACATTCCAATCAGGACAGGTTTGTACCGGCAGGTCGGCAACCTCCCGGCTTCGCCCCTCGAGCAGCCCGACAATTCTTTGGCGTGCGAGAAAGTACTCGTGGGCGAGATAGTCGGCGTCGAACTGATTCATCGGGGATCCTCGGATGCAGCGTGGACGTCGATGTTGTCGATCAACCGAACACCTCCCACGACTGCCGCCACGACGACAACGGCCTCCGCAAGGCGCTCGTGGGTGATGGGCGCAAGCGAATCACGATCCACCACCTCGAGATACTCGAGGTCCAGACCCGGCCTCGAGGCGAGGTCGGCGATCGCCAATTCGCAGGCCTCGTCGGCCCGTTCACCCGACTGAATGGCCCGAGCCGCCTGGTGAATGACGCGGAAAAGATGCGTGGCAACCGCACGCGCCTCGCCGGAAAGTTTTGTGTTGCGACTCGAGAGCGCCAGCCCATCCTCCTCGCGCACCGTGCGACAGGCGATGATTCGCACCGGCAGGTTGAAGTCGCGCACCATTCGCCGCACGATTGCTATTTGCTGTAGATCCTTGCGACCAAAGCAGGCCACGTCGGGTGCGACGACGTTGAGCAACTTGAGGACGACCGTCGCCATGCCCGCGAAGTGCCCCGGGCGGTGCAAGCCCTCCAGTACGTCGGCCAAGGGGCCCAGCTCGACATAGGTTTCGAAGCCCTCCGGATAGATCATTTCGCTCTCCGGACACCACACCAAGTCCACGCCCGCCGTCCTGCACATCTTCACGTCAGCCTCCACGTCGCGCGGATAGGCGGCGAGATCAGCGTGGTCGTTGAATTGCAGGGGATTGACGAAAATCGACACGACGACGAATGAGCCCTCTGCGTGGGCGCGCTCGATCAGTGAGAGATGACCGGCGTGCAAGGCGCCCATCGTGGGCACAAAGGCAACGGTGGCACCGCTGGATTTCGCAGCCTGAATCGCCCGACGAACGTCATCGATCGCGGTGACGAGACGCAAGTGGTGGCCCGCACCTATTCGAAGGAGTGGGCGTCATCGGGCCAGAGCCCGGCGCGCACTTCGTCGACGAACTGCCGACACGCATCGGTGCTGGCGCCGCGGATGTCGGCGAACTTCTTGGTGAACGTCAGTTCGCGCAGCGAAAGGCCAAGGACGTCGTGGAGGACCAGAACCTGGCCGTCGCACTGGGCGCCCGCGCCGATGCCAATCGTCGGGATCGACAGTTTCGTCGTGATTTCAGCGGCCAACAGGGCCGGGATTCCCTCGAGCACGACCGCGAAAGCACCGGCTTGTTCCACCGCATGCGCGTCTTCGAGCAGCCGTTGGCGTCCTCCTGCCTCGAAACCGTCTCTGCGGCCCTGCACTTTGTGGCCGCCCATTCGGTGAACGCTCTGTGGGGTGAGGCCGATGTGACCCATGATCGGAATGTCGGCATCGGCAATGGCGCGAATCGAGTCGGCGATCGTCAGTCCACCCTCGAGTTTCACTGCTTGCGCACCGGCCTTGATGAGACGAACGGAGTTGGCGACAGCCTGGCTGGAGCCGACCTGGTAGCTGCCGAAGGGCAGGTCACCAACGACGAGGGCCTTGGGCGCGGCTCGGCGCACCAGGCGAACGTGATATTCCATTTCCTCCATCGTGACGGGGATGGTGTTGGCCTCGCCCTGCACGGTGGTGGCGACAGAATCCCCGACGAGAATCACGTCGACGCCCGAAGCATCGACGATCGCTGCAAAGGTCGCGTCGTAGGCGGTGATCATCGTGATCTTCTGGCCGTGCAACTTCAGCTCCGCGAGAAGAGGAACAGTGACGGCCTTGCGAGGGGTGGTTGTCATCGGTGCGGTGTCCTGGGGATGAGACGCTTGGTCATCCGAACGCTACTGCCAGAGGGGTTCCTCGACCCTCCACGAGACGGGAACTCCCCAGGAATCCTGAAAAGTCACCTCGTGTGCGGGTTGACGCTGGGCCACTGCCCAACGACCGGTGGGGTAGCCCAAAGTGACCATCGCCATCGGCACCCATTCGGTCGGCTCGGGTGCGCCGAGGATGTCGAGCACCTGTTGGGTGTGTTTCTTGAAAAGCAGGGTGGTCAGTGCTGATCCGACGCCTTCGGCGGTCGCGGCCAACTGCAGGCTCCACAGGGCAGGATAAATCGAGCTCTCACCGTTCGGCTTGCCCCACGCAAAAACGATGAGGGGCACCCTGGCAAGGTTGTCGGCCAGCCACTCCGCGCTCGCGTTGGTCTTCTTGGCCTGAATCACCGCCGGGTCGTGTGGATCACCGTTGCGGATCAGGTCCATGACCGATTTGTACTGGGTAGCGTTCAGTTCGGTGAGGCCCTCGCGGTAGAGCGTTTGCAGTCTCGCCTTTTTTGCGGGATCGGCGAGCAGGAGAAAACGCCACTTTTGCTGGTTGCCACCCGAGGGGGCGCGGATCGCAGCGTCGAGCAACCGTTTGACAACATCTTCGGGTATCGGGTCGGTCTTGACCCTGCGCATCGCGCGAGTTGTGTACAGGGCACCGTAGATATCCATCAACGTCTCGTTTCTTTAATCCTTGGAGAGGGTTCCGGCGCCAATCGCGCGAGCGAGGTCGAAGATAGCCATGTTGCCCGTCTGCCAACGAACCGTGAGTTGGCAGCGACCAATGCGCCAGACACCATCCCGACGGACGATTTCGTTTGTGTAGTGGCCGCCGAGTTCACAGAAGTTCACCCCACCTGCGTGCCCGATTCGATCCATCGTCGAGGGGGCAAACCAGTGTTGGGCCCGCAATTCCGTGATGCACACAGCATGATCGACATCACGAAAAGTCACCGTCTGGTTCGACATCTGGTGTTGGGTGGCATCGAACGAACCGTTCGTACGTCGAACCTTGTCGACCCATGTGTCGCGGGCCATCACGGCTGCGGGGGTCCCGCTGAAGCTCGAAAAGTCGAATTCGCACGGATCGGTGAAGCAGGCGCGGTACAGGTCCCAATCCCGATGGTCGATACCGGCCGCGTAGCGATGGCTGAGGTCGATCACGTCACGAATCTGTGATTCGATCGCGCTCACTGTCTCCTCCGTTGGAGCTCTGCCAGCCATTTGACGGCGTTGTTGACGAGCATGCGGTACCAATGATTGTCGAACGACTCGGGTCCCTCACCGGGTTGCAGATACACCACCTGGGAGGCCCCGTAGGAATGGGTCCAGGCAACAGCATCGGATGCGGGTGAGTGACGCCAACGGGGATCGGATTTACGTCGTACCGCAGCGAAGGCCGATGTGTGGTGTGCGTCATCCCGCGGAGCGTTGGTGCGGATGAGAACCGCGACCTCGGCATCGAAAACCGGGCATTGGTAGGTCTCATCGGTCAACTCGAAAGACGTGGGCAGACCGACACAAACCGGGTGATCGGGCATGGCGACATCGAAGCGTTGCTTGACGTTCATTGCGTATCCGGAATCGGGGTAGGAGACCCCGCGCAGGCGGGCAGGCGCGTAGTGGAAACGGCCCTTGAGAATCTCTGCAAAACCCGGCCACGTCGGCCATGACGCAATCGAGTGGTGGAGACCCAGAACGGGCATACCCCGGTTGGTGAGGGCCGACCAGGCAGCAACGATGTCATCGGAGGGAGCGACGAACTCGGGGCTTTCACCCGGTCGAAATCGGATTCCCGGCATGTCGTAGAGGGCCAGAACATCGAAATCTTGGAGCAGTCGAATCACGCCGGAGGGGGTGAACATTTCGCCCGCCGTCGGCCATGTGATGAGACTGACTTCGGCATCGAGCGAGTCCAACAAGCGTCCCAGTGACGCAGCGTCGTAGGGGTGTCCCCCGACAAGCCATGCGACCCGGGGTCGACTGTCAGCGATGTCCACACGCGCACAGTACCCAAGGCGGCCCATCACCCCGAGCGTTAGATTCACCTCGTGGGCGTATGGTCGACCCCGGCGGGGAGCAGAGCGCGTCGATGGTTCAACACCTTGGCTTTTCGTGCCATCGAAGCTGGGACACGCTGGGTTCACTTGCACGGGGCCATCGGTCCGGACACGGCACGCGGTCGGATGTTTGCGTCGTTCGGTGAGGGCAGCATCATCTGTCATCCGACGACCACGATCTTCAATGAGCGGTACATCGAAATCGGTCGTGGCACGATGATCGGGCCTAATGTCGCGTTGTCCGCAGGCATGGTTCCCGGCCAGAACTGCCTGACATCACCTGTTGTCAAAATCGGGGATCGCTGTTTGATCGGACGTGGGAGCGGAATCGTGGGTCATCTCGCGATCGAGATCGGCAACGATGTCTGGACCGGTCATCATGTTTACATAACGGACCAGAATCACGGCTACGAAAACCCCGGCATACCCATCTCACAGCAGTCGCAACCCGAAGCACCGGTGACGATCGGTGACGGGAGTTGGCTCGGCCACGGGACCGTGGTTTTGCCGGGTGCTCGCATCGGACGGCATGTCGCGGTTGGCGCGAATTCGGTCGTCATCGGTGAATTGCCCGATTTCAGCGTTGCAGTCGGCGTTCCGGCACGAGTCATCAAGTCGTGGTCGCCGGAGCGGGGTTGGCAGCGCTCCTCAGACTGAGAGATCGATCGGTGCCCCGCAGGATTTCATCAAGTTGTCCGCAGCGAAGGTCGAAATCTTCTCCGAAATCGGAATGCCCTCGACCTTGGTTTCTGCAAATGGTTCGTTGATCCCCGCACGAAGATCGTCGGCGTATGAACGTCGATCGGCGAGGTAGGTCCGATAGTCGGCGAGCCAGAGCGGAACAATGGCGCGACCTTTTTCGTCGGCGACGGGACGTGCGGAGATGTCGTCGATCGCTCGCTCGAGGGTATCGGTCGCCTTGTCGACGATGACCGCCCGCTCGCGAAGTGCATCGGGACCGACCTCATTGACTTTCCGCAGATCGGCGAGCTCGATGCGCTCGGCCTCCGCAACCGCGCAACGACGCTCGGCGAATTGTTGCCATTTGGTGTCGCCAATCCGATTGACGGACTCCTTGCTCGCGAATCCGAAGGCATAAACCCACATCGCGGCGATACCCAGACAGATGAACGCCAGCAATGGTTTGACGAAGCCCCGGGTGGATCTCAATTCATCTCCGCGGGCGAGGGACGGTACGAGACGAGGAGGTGGAGGACTGCTGCGCCGATGCCCAGCACAAGACCCGTCACGAATCCCCACGTGCCGCCGTAATCGATCCCCAGGGCGTTATCGAGGCTGGCGCGACCGCCTCCCATACCCGAGATCGCGATGGCCACGGCTCCGAGCATCGCGCAGTATTCCCATCCCTGGCCCTCGTTGAAAATGAAGAAGCCCCTACGGCGGTGGGCGACGACGATCGCAACGATCATCGTCGCAAGTACTGCTGCACCGGCGGTGGGAACGAACAGCCCGATCATCAACAGGACGCCGCCACCCATCTCGGTGAATGCGGCCATGGCGGCCTGCAATTTCGGCCGACGCATCCCGATCGAGGCGAACCACCGCGCTGTTCCTCGACGAGAATCGGCCGTCTTCCACTTGTTCGCACCATGCAAGAAGATGCAAACACCGAGGGCTCCGCGCATGAGCAGACTGGCAAGATCGAGGCGCGTCACGCCCGAGACGCTAGACCCAGACAAATGCTAGAACAACCGTGTGTCGGATTTCCTGTCACTCGTATCGCGCATCACGAGGGAACACCGCCGCAGTTTTGCCATCGCCATTGGCGGGGCCTCGGTGTACGCGGTTTGCACGGTCTTGTCGGCCTTTGCCGTCAGTCGTGTGATTGACGAAGCGATAACCCCGCGATTCGAGGACGGAAAAGTCGGCCCACAATCGGTGGTCCTTGCGATGGTCCTCATCACCGCGGTCGGCATCGTGCGTGCAGCTAGCGTGGTGACCCGTCGAAGTTATGCGGGAATCACCGAATGGCGTGCGGCGGGCACGCTCGCCACGTCGGTCATCGACCGTATCTGCAAGCAACCGGTGTGGTGGCTGCGAACCCGCATGACGGGAGAGGTCATATCGCGCATGACCATCGACGCCGAAGCGGCGGTGGCGATGCTCGCACCGTTGCCCTTTGCCTCTTCGGTGGTGGTGCTGCTTGGTTTCGCGGCCGTCGCAATGTTGGTTTCGGATCCGATCCTGGGCGGGATCGGTTTGTGCGTCATCCCGCTGCTGGCCGGTGTGAACCTGCGCTACCAACGTAGGGTCGACGCGCTCTTCGCGCGGGCCCAAGAACATCTGGGCGACCTTTCGTCGACGGTTCACGAAAGTTTCGAGGCGGTGACCGTCGTGAAGGCTTTCGGGGCCGAGGAAAGAGAGGCCCGTCGACTTTCCAGAGTGGCCGAGAGACTTCGCGATGCCCGAATCGAGACGGTGCGTTTCCGCTCACGTTTCGAGTCGCTTCTCGACTTGGTTCCATCGACGGGGATCATCGTTCTGTTGCTCGCCGGATCCTGGCGTATTGGTGAAGGACAGATGACCGTGGGTGAACTCGGTGGCTTCATGTATTTGTTCACACTGCTGTCGTTCCCGTTGCGGATCATCGGCTACGCCGTCAGTGAATTGCCGCACTCCCGTGCGGGACTGGCACACATCGACGGCCTGCTCGGTGAGGCGATGCTCACGACCATGGTTCCCGACAAAGTGCACGGCCTTGGCGTCGAGATTCGGGATCTGCGGGTGGTTCCACACGGACATGCGGAGCCGACCCTCGACATCCACCACCTGGACATCGCACGGGGGGCTTGCCTTGCCGTCGTGGGTGAAACCGGCTCCGGAAAGTCGACCCTTGTCGGGGTGATCGCGGGCATCTTGGCCTACGACGGTCGTGTGCGAGTTGGCCGACGGGGTGTGGCGCCGGTCTTCCAAGAGACGTTTCTCTTCGCTGCAACACTGCGGGAAAACCTGCTCCTTGGGCAACGACGATCCGATGAGGAGATTCTCGAGGCGCTTCGCATCGCCGACGCGGAGTCTTTCGTCACCGAGCTCGTTGACGGACTCGACACGGCAGTTGGCGAACGCGGTGTTGGTCTCAGCGGCGGGCAACGCCAACGTGTGGCGCTGGCCAGGGCGCTCCTGGCCGATCGCGACGTCGTGGTGCTCGACGACACGACGTCGGCTCTCGACCCCCAGACCGAGGCGGTCGTCATGCGCAATCTCGTTGGTCGGCTGGGTGACAAAACCCTCGTCGTCGTCACCTCCCGACCGTTGACCGTGTCATTGATCGGGAACGTTGTCTTTCTCGTCGAGGGACGGGTGTTCGACCGTGGCACACACGAGGAACTACTCGGGCGTTGCCCGCGATATGAGGCACTGATGGACTCGTACGAAACTGACCGCCGTGAGCGCTGAAGGCTCCCGCGGGGCCGTCGACGTCATCGCACGGGGCCTCGCTGTGAGTCCTGCGCTACGCAGGGGTCTCGGGGGTACCGTCGTGCTCGCCCTGCTCGGAACCGGGACGCGTGTTGCAGTGCCAATCCTCGTGCAACAAGTCATCGATCACGGGTTTTCTCAGGGACCGGCCGGCGGCGAAGTCGACTTCCCCCTCGTCGCCATACTGTGCGCGGCATGCGCCTTGGTCGTCGGGATTTCCGCATGGTGCCTGCGCTCGGCCATCAAAAGACTCGGGATGCGCAGCGAAGAGGCGCTCTACGGCCTGAGAGTAAGACTCTTCGAGCACATTCACGGCCTGAGTATCGCGTACCACAACGAAGAGAAGAAAGGTGCACTCGTGGCCCGCGTGACAAGCGACATCGAGACACTCGGGCAGTTTTTCTCATGGGGCGCTTTGGCGTGGCTGCTTGACGGAACCTTGATGTTCGTGGTCGCGATGATCATGCTGTCCTACGACTGGTTGCTGGCCATCGTCGCCTTCGTCGTGGCAGCTCCGTTGATTTACGGCTTCCGCCGCGTGCAGGTGAGACTCGTCCGTTCGTACGAAAAGGCGCGCGAAATGAACGGAAACTACTTCGGCGAAGCCGCGGAGTTCGTGAACGGCGCCGACGTTCTTTCCGCCTTTGACCAGCGCGATACGTATGCAAACCGCCTCGTCGAGACGATGAGGGCTCGCTATCGCGCTGAGATCCGAGCCGGCATCCTGGGTGCCCTGCTTTTTCCCGTCGGAGAGTTGTTTTCTGTACTCACGATCGTCGGCGTTTCGGTGACGGCGATTCTTCGTGGTCCGGAGGCGGGTCTGAGCCTGGGTGCGGTGGTCGGGTTCATCTTTCTCACCTATAGGTTCCTCGAACCGATTGCCGAGTTCACCGAGATCATCGACAACACCCAGGGAGCGGTCGCAGGTCTTTCGCGGATCCTCGAGATCATCGAGACCCCGGTCGGTCCTCCCGAACCACTCGCGCCCAAACCCCTGCCCCGGTCCCGGCTCGACCTCGATTTCAGCCGAGTTTGGTTCGCATATCAATCCCGCGCACCGGGCGAAACACGTGATGACTCGAGCGATCCATTCGTTCTTCGGGATGTGACCGTCGAAATCCCCTTCGGCCAACACGTTGCCATCGTGGGTTCGACAGGTTCGGGAAAGACCACATTCGGTCGACTGGTGTCGCGTCTGGTGGACCCGTCAACGGGTCAGGTACGACTAGGGGGGGTGTCTCTCACCGACGTGGCACGCGACGATCTGAGATCCGTGCTCACATTCGTGCCCCAGGAGCCGTTTCTCTTCGACGGAACGGTTCTTTCGAACCTGCGTTTCGTCGACCCGAACCGAGACGAAGACGGGTGTCGGAGCATCGCGGTGAACCTCGGCCTGGATGAATGGTTGGGGTCCCTTCCCAGGGGGCTGTGGACACCCGTCGGGGAACGAGGCAACGATTTATCCGCCGGGGAACGACAACTCGTGGCACTGCTGCGCGCGGCGATTGCCGAGCCGCGCATCCTCGTGCTCGACGAAGCCACGTCGGCCGTCGACCCGCTCATCGATGTGAGAATCTCGCGGGCCTTCGACGCCCTGGCGGCCGGACGCACGACCATTGCCATTGCGCATCGTCTCAGTACCGCGATGCGCGCCGACCGGATTCTCGTCATGGAAGACGGGATGGTGATGGAAGACGGAAGCCACGATGAGTTGGTCGTACTCGGTGGCCGCTATGCCTCGTTGTACGAGACATGGGTGGCCACGACAAGCGGCTGAACCCGACTGCGTCCAGCGGATAGTTTTGGGCATCGTGTCGCGTCGTGGAATCGGGCCACTCACAGCAATGTTGTTGACGGTGCCGGTCGGCGCGTGCAGCGCCGGAGACGCCCAGCGAGCAGCGATCTGTGACCGGGGCGTGGCGATCGAAACCGCGGTTCTGCGGGTCGGAGTGCTGGCCAAGGAAACGAAAACGATGAACGCCGCGGTGTTGCGCAGCCAGATCGACGAGGATCTCTCCAATCTCACCGCCGCCCTCGACGTGGCGCCCGAGAACATTGTCGGAGACCTGTCGACGGTATTGTCGCGTCTGCGTGATCTCTACGGGGCACTGGAGATTCTGGACTGGGACGCAGCGAAATTCATCGGCGATGCGCAACTCGACGAGGCCCTTTCAAAAATTGGATCGGTGAACACACGGCGACACCTTGCACGTTTGAGTGGTTATGTCATCGAAGCATGCGACGAGGCGACGATCGGTGGAGCTGTTCCATCGGATTCGGTCGTCGAGACACCCCCCAGCTCGACCGGGCTTCCATCGATCGAGGATCCGATACCGACCGAGGTAGACCTCCTGTCGGCGCATGTGGCCATGGGCACCGCCATCGCCGAGGCGAGCGGGTTCGCCGTATCCGTCGAGCAGGCCGCCTGTCTGGGTCGAGAGGCCGATCTGGTGTCGATTCCCGATGATCCCTACGTGCCTGATTGGAGGGACGAGTGGAACGAGGCGTTCCTCGAGATTTTCCCGAAGTGTGGCTTCACAGCGCCGGATCGACGAGAACCTTGATGGCACTGGAGGGATTGTCGGCAAGTTCGGCGATCGTCTCGGGGAGTTGACTGAGACCCACGGTTTTGTCGTGCAACGGTTCCACCTTGATCCTGCCGTCGGCCATCAGATTCATTGTCTCGACAAAGTCGTGATGGTTGTAGGCGAGTGACGCAATGAAGGTGACCTCCTTGATCAGCCACGACTGCGGAGAGATCGTCGCGGCACCCGACGCGAGGCCCACGAGATTGACCCGCCCGCCACGTCGGACGAACTCGACTGCACTCTGGATTGTCGGCGCCACACCCGCACACTCGAAGACGAGATCGGCGCCTTTGGCCCCGAATCGTTCGCGGGCCTCGTCGGGTGTGATGGCGTCGTCGGCTCCAACGGCAATCGCCTTGGCCCGACGCAATTCGTTCGGCTCGACGGCCACGACCCGTCCGGCACCCGCCGCACGCACGACCTGAATGGTCAGGAGGCCGATGGGTCCACAGCCCTGAACGACGACGACGTCGCCGGGCATCGGAAGTGTGCGCATCACGGCGTGATAGGCCACGGTCGCGGGCTCGACGATTGACGCCTGGTCGGTGGAGAGCGACGCCTGGGTTCTGATCAGTCGCAACGAGTCGACGGCGATCGCCGGAGCGAAGGCTCCGTGGGGGGGTGCAAGTGGATCACGACCGAGTGCGTTCAGGAACGCATAAGAGCAGTAGTTCGTGCGCCCCGCGATGCAGTCGGGGCAACGTCCGCACGCCGCGGACACCCCGCAGACAACCCGATCACCCTCGCGCACATTGCGCACATCTGATGCAACGGCGGACACCGTTCCCGAGAACTCGTGCCCGCAGATCGCAGGGTTGTAGGGGTCTTTCGACAAAAAGCCGTGCAGGTCGGTCCCGCAGATTCCGCATGAATCAATCCGCACCACGGCCTTGCCCGGCGTCGCCGTCGGCTCCGGAAACTCGATGAATTCCATCGTTCGAAAACCCGTGATCAGTGCTGCCTTCATGTGCCAGCCTCCATGCTCGTCACTTCCCCCATGTCCGTGTTGGCGGGCATGGTCGCCCACGCCAGACCACGCCGAAGAATCTCATGGAACTCGCCGAGTTCCCAGGATCCGCGCTCGATCGTGGGCCATCGCATGCCGTTGAAGGGTGCGTGTTTCATGTCCCAATGGCTTCGACAGTGACCGAGTGTGAAATACAGCACGCAACCGGCTCCGAGGTGTCTGCGATACAAGACGTAGCGCGGCTCATCGAGGGGCCATTGGGCAGTTGAAAAGCCCTGCGTTGTTCCGGTCCAGCGCGTTTCCATGAGCGGCTCCACCTCGGCCGTCATCTCGCACAGATACAACTCGTCATTGGCGTGAAAAGTACCGAGACCCAGCACCAAAGGATCCTGTTCGGCGCCCGGGGAAACGGTCACCGGATACGGCGCGATCGGGGGATGGGAGAGAAACCGACTGCCCAGCACCTCGCTGAAGATCGGCATTGCGTCGGGGGTCTGGAAATCGGGTCCGAAAGACTCGGGTCCGTCGATGGCGGAGTTGGTGGCGTGCAGGGCGAACATTCGACCCCCGCGCGACACCCAGTCCCGGATCGACCGCTGCGCATCGGGGGACGGCCGAACGTCGCAGGTGTAGGTGATCAAAACATCGGCATCGGAAAGCAGGCCCAGGTTCTCGTAATCGCACGACACCTGTGTTCTGATGCGTTGGTCCCGGGCAAGAAGCTTGAGCAGTTCGAGGCGCGCGAAATCGAAGTCGTGCCACTTTCCGCCGACGACGAGGACGGCATTGATACGACCGGTCACCGCGCGGTGTCGCTTAGAAGTTGATGCGCTTTGTGTAGCCGCCGTCGATCACGAGGTTCGCACCCGTGATGAGACTGGCTGCCGGCGAGGCAAGAAACGCGATCGCATTCGCGATCTCGATAGGGTCACCCAGACGCTTGACGGGCATCTTGTTGACGATCGTGTTGTAGAAGTCGGCCATGTTCTGCTTGATGACGTCCCAGTTTCCACCCTCGAAGAACACGGGACCGGGCGACACCATGTTGACGCGAATTCCCTTGGACGCGAGTGACTGCGAGAGGTTTGCCGCATAGGTGACCATGGCGGCCTTCATCGGTCCGAAGCTGCCGGGTCCCGCGAATTCTTCCTGCGCCGCGATACTGCTCAAGCAGACGATCGACCCGCCACCGCCCGCCTCCATGGCGGGGGCGAGAACCTCGGCTGCGCGTACGAGGCCGAGCACGTCGAGGTTGAGGTTTTTCACCCACTGCTCCTCACCGCGCCCGGAGGCGCCCGACATGTTGTGGACGAAAATGTCACACCCACCCAACTGCTCGGTGGCCTTGGTGAGCCACGCTTTGTACGCGGAGCCATCGCCCGCATCGATACCTTCGCCGTAGGCCTTCACTCCAAGCGCGGAAATGCTCGACACAGCCTGCGCCACGTCACCTCGCGCACAGATCGCCACGTCGCAACCCTCGCTTGCCAGCAGTTGCGCAGTGGCCAGACCCAGGCCGCGCTTGCCGCCCGTGACGATTGCTTTTTTGCCCTTCAGCCCGAGATCCATGATGCCCCCCTTTTGTTCGTGCGACACAGCCGCCGCGCCACAAAGCATAGGGTGGCGAGATGAAGCCAAGTGAAGTCGCACTAGTTACCGGCGCCGGGTCGGGAATCGGCAAGGCCACTGCCAAGATGTTTGCCGACAGGGGGTACGGCGTCGTTGCCGTTGACCTGACCGCGGAGGGTCTGTCGTGGACGGGTGCAGAGGCCGACCCTGGCCGCTATGTCACGGTCGCGGGAAGCGTGACCGACGAGGGACTCAACCGCGAGGCGGTCGCCGCAGCGGTCGACACTTTTGGTCGGCTCGACGTCTCGATTCTCAATGCCGGCATCACAGGATCGAAACCGTGGAACGAGTCGGGGGCCATCGATGCGTTGCGGCACATTCTCGACGTGAATGTCGTCGGCGTTGCCATGGGTATCAACGAAGCGGCCTCAGTGATGAAGTCCCAGGGTCATGGTGTGATCCTGCCGACCTGTTCCACCTCGGGTCTGCGCGGTGATCCGGGTAACTGGGCCTACAACGCCTCCAAGGCCGCGGTCATCAACCTGGTGCGCGCAGCAGCGCTGGATCTCGGACCTTTCGGGATTCGGGTGAACGGAGTTGCTCCCGGCCCGACAGAGACAGGGTTGACCGTCCGCTTGAATCAAATGCCCGAACTCAAGCAGGCGATGACCAACCGCATACCGTTGGGTCGATGGGGCCAACCCGAGGATCTGGCGGAGGTCTTCTGGTTCCTCGCGTCTCGTGCGGCGGCGTTCATCACCGGTGACACCGTGTTCTGCGACGGTGGCATCTCGGCGAACGCGGGACACTTCGCGCTGCCCGAACACCCCCGCTGAGGATTGGTACCTCGGTCGATTGCTAGCGTGTCACGCATGGCCGACAAACTCATCACCAACTACGAGGACGTCACCGTCTATGGTCTTGACACCGATACCGAGGACCTCATGCACGAACAGCAGAAGGAACTGACCTTCTGTTGGACGACGAAGGATGGCTCGCCGATGGCGTCGATCCTCAGCTACTTCCGCAAGGACGGCCTCTTCTGGATGACTTCTGCTGCGCACCGCAAGCGCGTGCCGGCAATCCGCCGGGACCCACGCGTGGCAATAGTCGTGACTTCGACGGGCCAGGCGATGGGCGGTGGTCGCACGGTGACGTACAAGGGAACGGCGCGCGTGCTCGACGACCACGCGACCAAGGAATGGTTTTACCCCGCACTTGCCGATCGACTCTACGGCGGCAACGCCGAGCGCGCCTTGGAGTTCGCGAAGATGCTCGATTCCCCCGATCGCATCATCATCGAGGTCACGCCCGGCCTGCGCGTGGGTTACGACGGAGCAAAGATGGCGGCCGCCACGACGCGCTCACGTGAAGCCGGCGTCTTGAAGAACCTCTAGTTAACTGTCGGCGGCGTCGCTCCCTGCGGAGCGATACCGAGCGCTGACATCGCCGTTTCACGGCTGATCTTGTAGTCCGCCTTCCCGCTTGGACTGCGGTAGACGACATCCACGAAGACCACATGTTTCGGGCATTTGTAGGCGGCCAGAGCCTTGCGCATCTCGGCGGTCAACTGCTCGGCGGTGACGTCGCTGTCCATGTTGCGTGAAACGATTGCGACGACTGCGTTGCCGAATCTGTCGTCGGGCACCCCGACGACTGTGCAGTCGGCGATTCCCGGAACCGCTCGCGCGACGACCTCGACCTCCTCGGGGTAGACCTTCTCGCCCCCCGTGTTGATGCACACCGAACCACGGCCGAGTAGGTGCATCGTTCCGTCCGAATCGATGACCGCGTAGTCACCCGGCACGCTGTAGCGCACACCGTCCACCGAACGAAAGGTGTTTGCGGACTTTTCGGGGTCGCGAAAGTAACCCTGGGGAATCGGACCCGATGCCCCCAGGACACCGACACGCCCGCTGCCGCGAGGAATGATCTCCCATGTTTGATCGTCGAAGGTGACCACGTTGGGAGGCGCGATGAAGACGGCCGTGTCGAGCGGAGCCTTGTCCGGTGTGGTCATGTCGATGCCAAACGGCCCACCTTCGCTCGCTCCCAACATGTCGATCATCGTTGCGTTCGGCATGAATCTCCTCAGGCCCAGCTTCTGGTCGCCCGAGAGAGTTGCACCCGACGAGGTGATCCGAACGACACTGGTCAAATCGGGGATCAGCGCCCCACTCGATGCGAGACCCTCGAGATACCGATTCACGGGCTTGGCGAAAGCGTCGCCAACGAGAGAAATCTGATTGACGCGGTACCTCGCGGCAAGGTCGATGAGCTCGGCCGGGTCGAAACGCCGAGATTTCAACAACACCACCTTGCCACCGAGAACGAAACTCGACATCGCAAGAAACAGCGCCACGCCGTGCATCAGGGGTGGTGCACACAGGTTCGTCGGGCTCCTGCCTTCGGCGTTGAGTTGCCTTGCGTAGGAGCCGACTTCTTCGGTGGTGGTGGGAAGCGCAAGGCCGAGCGCCTGATAGCCCGATGAGGCGAGTGCCCCGAACAAGTCGACGTGTCGCCACATCACGCCCTTGGGCATTCCGGTAGTGCCGCCGGTGTACAAAAACAGCAGATCATCCCCCGAACGGGTGGTCCGCTCGGCGCGGTCGGCGGACTCGACCACCGCCGAGTAGTCAAGATGACCGGTCGGCATCCGGTGTTCGGGACCGACGTCGTTGACGCAAATCAAGGTGCGGAGACTGGGTACCAGGGCCTCCAAACCCTCCACACGGTCGCTGAGGGACGCATGGTAGAGAAGAACTTCTGCAGCGGAATTGTTGAGGATGTAGGCCACTTCGTTGACGAGATAGCGGTAGTTCACGTTGACCGGCGTGGCGCGCAACTTGAAGAGGGCGTACACGCCTTCCAGGTAAGCCGCATCGTTGTAGAGCAACTGTGCGACACGTGACCCCGTCGTCACCCCGCTGGTTGCCAGAACCGTGGCGAGACGGGCCGCGCGTTCGTCCAGCTCGCGCCAACGAATCTCCGAGTCACCGAGGACGACCGCAATCTGATCGGGTTGTGCGTCGGCGAGGGCTTCCCAGAGCGTGGCCCAACTCTCCGACACGTATGGGATGCTCGACATGATGGCCACCTTTTCTCGCGGTATCGAACGACGCCGAACTGTAGTTGTGGGTCTGGTCTACCCTACGGGAATGCAGCCTGCACCCATCGACGCCGACAAATTGAAGATGTTCTCGTTCGTTCTGTACAGCCAACTCGCGGGCGCGGTGACGGCCGGAATGGTGCATCTCGGAGACAAACTCGGGTTGTACCGGACGCTTGCGGGAGCCTTGACACCGATGACGTCGGCCGAGCTGGCGGAGGCGTGTGGTCTCCATGAGCGCTGGGTGCGCGAGTGGGCGGGCAACCAGGTGGCGGCCCGACTCGTCGAAGCCGATCACGGCGACCCGTATCGACCGCGGTTCGCGTTGTCGCCAGAGGCCCGCGCCGTCCTTGCCGACGACGCGCATCCGGCCTTCGGCATGGGAATGTTCCACCGCCTGCCGGTGACGATGGAGCGCCTCAACGATCTGCCCACGTGCTTCGCCACAGGTCGTGGATTTGACTACGACGCACACGGTCACGACGGCGCGGTCGGAATCGAACGATCTTTCGAGCCGTGGAGCAACGCCAACCTCGTGCCCGTGGTGCTGCCCGCTGTGGAGGGCGTCCTTGACGCAATGCGGCGTGGCATCGAGGTGGCCGACATCGGGTGTGGCGCTGGTTCGGCCATTTGCACGATGGCCGAGTCCTTCCCCGAAAGTCGGTTCACCGGCTACGACATCTCCCGTCACGCCCTGGCAATCGCGAGGACGAAGGCAGTTGCGCGGGGCCTGGGGAACGTGCGCTTCGTCGACCCGCGGGATGAAGCAATCGCCGAGGACCACAGATACGGCTTCATCACAACCTTCGACTGCATTCACGACATGACACATCCGCGTGAGATGATCTCGATCATCAGACGTTCGCTTGCGACCGACGGCGTATGGCTGCTGGTTGACATCAAGGCCCTCGATACTCTCGAAGGGAACGTGACCAAGAACCCGATGGCAGCGCTGATGTACGGCATCAGCGTGATGTCGTGCATGGCCTCAGCGTTGTCCGAAGAGGGGGGCGAGGGCCTCGGCACCCTCGGCTTGCCGGCCAAGACGGCCGAGTCCTACGCCCGCGATGCTGGTTTCAGGTCGTTTCGTCAACTCAATATCGAGCACTCGGTGAATGCGTTCTACGAAATACGTCCCTGAGACCGATCACTTCCTGCAGGCGTCGACAGCCTTGACTATCGGGTACGGGTTGATGGCTGCACCGCCCTGGGGGTGGACCTCGAAGTGAAGATGGGGTGTGGTCGCACCTGTCGACCCCACGGTACCGATCACTTGGCCTGCGGTGACCTTCGTTCCGATGCCCACACCGGAAGCGAACGTGTCGAGGTGTGCATAGAAGAAGTAGGTACCGTCACCCGTGGTCAAGCGCAGTGCGTTGCCCGACAATTTCGCGGTATCGGCGGTGTACATCTTCGTGATGGTGCCGTCTGCGACTGCGAGCACTTCTTGGCCTCGGTTGGCGATGATGTCGACACCCTCGTGCTTGCGGTCGGTGCCGCGGGGTTCCATCCATGTATCGATGAAATAGCACGCAGGACGCACCGGAAACACGGAAAGCGTGACTGCCAGGACCGGACGGGGAAGCAAACCAAGCTCGATCGCCGTTGCCGCATCGAGTGCACCGTTGGGTGGGAGGTTGCGGGCTCGCTGAAACTTTGAGATCGCCGTCTTTGTGGCGTTCCCAAAGACGCCATCGGCACCGCCGAAGACTTCGACACCCGACGCAATAAGAGTTGTCTGGAGTGCTGCAACGATCTCACCACGTGCGCCCAGGGTCGGGAACATCTCGACGCTCCAGGCGATTGGTGCCGGTGTAGCTGCGGCGGTTGTCGGGGGCTCGCTGGGTGCGGGCATCGTCGTTGTTGGTGCCGGCACCGTGGTCGGGGGAGCGGGCGGGACACTGGGGGGAAGAGTTGTGGTCGGGGGAAGAGTTGTGGTCGTCGCAGTGTCGTTGGCAGCAACTAGTCCGAGCAGACGTGCCGTGCGCATGTCGAGACGGCCTGTTGCGCGGTATCCGACGACTGATTGAAAGTTGCGGAGGGTGGCCCGCGTGTACGTGCTGAAGATTCCGTCGACGCCGCCGACGAGGGTGAACCCCTTTGCGACCAAGGCCTGCTGGAGTGCCTTGACGGCGTCTCCCGACTGGCCAAATCGGGGAAGGCGCGAGCGTGCGGGTGTGGCGGCGCTCGCGGCGGCAGTTCCGGTGGTCGCCGAGGCGGGGGGTGCTGCGAAGGCGAAAAGACCGACAGTGACGGCGACTGCCGTCGCGGCCAAGAACTTCTTGCGTGCGTTGGGGGTTGCTGCCTGCATGTGGGGCTCCTTGCGAGTTGCACAAGGGACATCGGCTCCCGCTGACAGGACTTGAGAAAAAACCCACGCAAAAGAGGCATATGACCACGCAAAGTGGTCAGATAGCGCACAAGACCACCCTCCGGCGATTTACCCGCGTCAAAATCGGGTTGGGACCAGGTCAGGTGGGGCCTTGCTGGCGAGGCCTGCGACGACCCTGGCAGAAGGCCCCTGGGCCCGCGGGCGCGGCAGCGGGTTCGGTCGGGCGAAAGTCTGGGAGAGGTTGGGCAACGTCGTGTCACAGGCATCGATACGCGCCGATCAACCCAGGTCGGCGCGTCGCTTGGGTGGAAGTTGGAGAACGTGCACACTGCGCGCACTTGGAATGCGGTGCGACACCAGACACAACTGGCGCGATGGAACCGTGGCGAATGTTCTGTTGTCGTTCGACGAGGGTTTGTCGCCTGTTGGGGCAGAACCTAGTCTCGGTTCGTATGGCGCTCACACTTGCCGACGTGCGCAATGACTCAAAGCGCTACGGCCCACTTGCCTGGGTCGCAACTGTTTCGCCGTCGGGAACTCCCTACACGTCGCCGGTGGCAGTGGCCTGGAACGGTGACGAGATTCTCGCCTTTCTCGCCACCCCCGAGGCAAAGGTGTCGAACGTGCGGTTCAATCCCCGGGTCAGCATCCATTTTTCGGTTTCTGCCGACACCGATTGGGACAGCTGCGTGGTCTGGGGCAACGGGCGAATCGTGGACGACCGGCCGGGGCGCGAGGCGCTGTGGAACATGATGGGTTACGACTGCAACCTGTTCGAGCCCGGCGGTCCAGCGGCAGAGTCACATGTCTTTTTGGTCGTCGACCCGACCCGTGCGCTGATACTGCGCAACTACGGCAAAAAGGGCAGGGATTCTTGGCGTTGTCGATGAACAAGTGGACCGTGAGCGTGATTGCCTACCGGCGGATAACGCTGGGAGCGCTCGTTGCGCTCTACACGATTGTGGTCACCGGCGCGTTGGTGCGTTTGACCGGTTCGGGTCTGGGGTGCGCCGACTGGCCCCGTTGTTCGCAAGAGCGCCTCATCGACGTGTCGACAGGGCACGGCGCGATAGAGCAGGTGAACCGTCTCTTCACAGGCGTGGTGGCCGCGAGCGTGATCTTGGCCGTGCTTGCGAGTGTCCGTCTTGCGGTGCGCCGCCGTGTGCTCACCAACCTCGCGGTTGGTCTCGTCATCGGTGTCCTGGCGCAGGTACTGATCGGTGGCATCGTGGTGCTCACCGGGCTGAACCCGTGGGCCAACATGGCGCACTTTTTGGTTTCTATGCTGCTGCTGGGCAATGCACTGATCCTGCACAGGCTGGCCGGCCCGCGCGACGCGGCCGCGCCGTCGGTCGGTTGGCTTCCCGTACGCTTGATTGGTGCGACGGCCATTCTCGGTTTGGCGGCGGTCGTGACGGGCACGGTCGTGACCGCCACCGGGCCCCACGCCGGCGACGAAGAAGCCGTCAGGTTCGGCTTTTCGATCTACCAGGTCACGCGTGTCCATGGCAGCACGGTCATCGCAACTTTGGCCGCCATGGGACTGCTGCTCTGGAAAACCAGGGGCCGGGAGCGGTACTTCGAGTCCCGGATCGCCCGCTTGATGGGGATCGCGTCGTTGCAGGTGGTGGTTGGTTACGTGCAGTACCTCGCCGACGTGCCCGCCCTCTTGGTGGCTGTCCACGTCGCCCTGGCATCAGGCGTGTGGCTGTCGCTCGTCGACGTCGTCTACTGCGCCTGGACTATGCGTAGCCGCCCAGTGACTCGACACATCGATAGAAGCCCCGCACAGTCCCTTCGATGATGTCGGCGACGGGCTCGACGGACTTGATGCGGCCCGCCACCTGACCCGTGAGGGCGATCGAGGCTTCCATGTCGCCCCCGAAGTACAGCGCATTCGAATTGGCGAACTGCTCCATCCCAACATGGTCGGAGCGCTCGAGTTCGGTGGTGCGTGCCGTGCGCAGGGCGCGCAATCCAGGCCGCGAAAACCGGTTGAGAAAAACGGTGTCGGTTTCCTTCGCCTCGACGATCGATTTCTTCCAGTTCTCGTGCACGGGCGACTCGAGAGCCGACACCATCCTTGTCCCCATCTGCACTCCCTCTGCACCGAGGGCGAAAGCAGCCGCCATGCTGGCACCGTCGGTGATTCCGCCGGCGGCGATGATCGGAACCTCGACGCGTTCGGCAACCAGCGGCACGAGAACCATCGTCGAAACGTCCTTTGGGTTTTTGAATCCTCCACCCTCGCCTCCCTCCACGACCAGGCCGTCGACCCCCGCGTCGACGGCTTTCAACGCGGCCGCAAGGGTGGGGACCACGTGAAAGACGGTGAGACCGGCCGCCTTGAGACGTGATGTGTATTTTGTGGGGTCCCCGGCCGACGTCGTGACGAAGCGAACACCTTGTTCGACCACGAAGTCGGCGATTCCCTCGTCGCGCACGAACAATTGTGCAATGTTCACGCCGAAAGGCCGCGTGGTGAGCCTGCGCATGGCGAGAATCTCGTTTTTGATTGCATCCAGATCCCCCGACGAAGTTTCGATGATGCCCAGGGCGCCGGCGTTGGATACCGCCGAAGCAAGTTGTGACCTGGCGATCCAGCCCATGGGAGCCTGTACGAGGGGGTAGTCGACCCCGAGCAGACGGCTGACACGATTGGAGATCGGACGTGGCTTGGCGGTCATGGTGCAATGTTCCCACATGCGATCCCACCGGATGAACGGCTAGTTTCTGCGCATGTCATCAACCGAGGTCCTCTACGAAGTCGACGAAAGAATCGCGACGATCACCCTCAACGCGCCCGAGCGCATGAACACCATTTCGAGTGCGATGCTCGACGAATTGTCCGCAGCACTCCTGCAAGCCGACCGCGACCGGGCCGTGCGCTGTGTCATTCTCACCGGCGCAGGACGCGCATTCTGTGCGGGCCTCGATCTTGCGTCGCAAATGTCGGGGCCGAAGGATTCGCTCGGCAACATGGGGGACCTGGGAGCATCGACCGGTGAGATCGACCTGCGGACGGCGCCGCCGGTGGTACTACACAACCTCGACACCCCGGTCGTGTGTGCCCTCAACGGTGGAGCCGCGGGCTACGGTTTGGACCTCGCCTTCGGCTGTGACATCCGGTTGGCTGCCGACACAGCAAAACTGAACCCGGGCTTCGCCAAGCGCGGCATCCTTCCCGAGTCGGGCGGAACATGGCTGCTGCCGCGGATCGTGGGTTACGCCAAGGCCGCGGAGATCTCCTTCACGGGTCGCACCCTAACGGCGTCGGAGGCGCTCGACCTCGGACTCGTCAACCACGTTCATCCGGCGGGCGAGCTCGGGTCGGCCGCCCGCGCACTGGCCACGGAGATAGCCGCCAATGCGCCGCTGGCGGTGCGCGCGATCAAGCGAATGATGCGCGCCGCTGAAACCGAGACATTCGAGCAGAACATTCACCACGTCTTTTTGCAGTTGCTGCCACTGTTCAAGACGGCCGATTTCCGCGAGGGTGTTTCCGCATTCATGGAAAAACGGACGCCAGAATTCAAGGGGCGCTGAAAGATCGATCGTGACACGTGCCGAAGCGCTCGCACTGCTCGGCCTCGTCGAGGGATTCGATGCACTCGACCTGCGCAAGGCACGGCGCCAGGCGCTGCAAGATAGTCATCCGGACCACGGTGGTTCGCGACAAGCCATCGAGGCCGTGGAGCGCGCGGTCGAGGTCCTCAGGATGGTCGCTCAAACGCGCAACGCTGAAGTGCTGCGGGTGCGACGCGGAACCGATCGACCCTCCTTTGTTGTCAGCGCAATGCCCGCCGAGACATTCGAACTGCTTCTGGCCGCCGCCGCCGAATTGGGTGACGTGGCCGAGGATGACCCGCCGTATCGTCTCGAGGTACAGATGCACGAGCCGCGCGACACGTGGGTCGTACTCGAAGTGGTGCCCGACGCCGGAGCATCGACGGTCTCGATGGTCGTCGAGAGTCGGACGCCTTTCGACTTGGACAGCATTCGTGACGTCTGGGTAGCAGTGCTCAACGCTTCGCAGAGGCCCTGAGGAGCCTGTCGCGCACGGCGGCCCCCAAACCGGCCGGGTCGGGGAGCAACGCAACAATCAGATCGGCGGCGTCCTCATCGCATTGGCGCAGGGCCGAGTAGAGGCGACGGGAGTACTCGTAGACGTCGTCCTCGTGGGGCAGTACCGAGACGCGTTGGCCACGGGCTTCGGCCCGGCGTCGTGCACCGTCGACCTCGGCCTGGGTGCCAAAGACGGCCAGCGGAGTTCGCGGTGCGTAGTGCGAGCGGAGCATCCCCGGCGCAATGGCGCCGCTGGTATCCACCGCTGCGACGTCGTGGCCCGAGACCACCGACAAACCGTGTTCGGCAAGCGCCACTGCGATGGCTTCGGCCTCGATGCCACCCGGTCGGAGAATCGTGGCCGGCTCTCGCCTGCAGTCGATGATGGTTGACTCGACACCCACGCGACACGGCCCACCGTCTAGAACAGCGTCGATTTGCGTATCGAGTTCGGCCATGACGTGAGGGGCGGTGGTCGGGCTGATGGATCCGAAGCGGTTCGCCGAGGGAGCAGCGATGCCGATGCTGCCGCGGTCGTGCAGAGCGTGCAGGATTCGCAACGTTGCCGGATGATCGGGAACGCGCAATACGACGGTGTCGCGGCCCGCCGTCACGACCTGCGGCACGTTGGTGGATGCCTCGGTCAAAATCGACAGCGGTCCTGGCCAACAGAGCCTTGCGAGAACCTCGGCCGGGGCGGTCCAAGACCTCGACAGGCGGCGGGCATGGGCGATGTCGGCGACATGGAGGATCAGAGGATGTGTCGTCGGGCGACCTTTTGTGCGGAAAATCGCGTCGACCGCGCTTTCATTGGATGCGTCTGCTGCCAGGCCGTAGACCGTTTCCGTGGGAACTGCAACGAGACGCCCCGTGGAGAGTAGGTCGATGGCCGACACAACATCGGAGTCGACCCGGGCATCCAAACGGGTGGTCTGCATCGGCGTCAAGAGATCGGAAACCGTGTTTCGAGAAATCCGACCACGACGTCGATGAACGCAAAAGAACCCGGGGTCGCGAAGTGGTCGGTTCTCGGCAAAACGCGCAACGTTGCGTCAGGCAAAGACCGTGCCAGTCGATCCGCGGGTGCGGCGAAATCCCCGTCTCCGATGCAGACCAAGACGGGGCACGTGATGGCCGACAGTTGTTCGATCGTCAGCGGTGGGGAGGGTGGACGCTTGAGGACGGCAACGAGGGCATTGATGTCGTTGCCACCTTGTCGTGCGTACTGGCCGAACAAACGTGCCATGTTGTCGTCGGCTCTGGCGGTGCCCTCCACGCCCGCGATGATGCGAGCCGTCTCTTCGGGTTGGTGTGGTTCAAAAATGCCGTCTCCAATCCCGGCCAAAACGATGCCGCAAAACCGCTCGGGTGAGGTGACGGCGGCCCGCAGGGTCGTGAGCGCACCGAGTGAGAAGGCAACGACGATGCATGGCTGATCGGGGAGATGCGCGAGGAGGTGGGAGACAAGACCGGCATAGGCCTCCGGATCGTGAGGCTTGTCGGCCTCGCCGTGACCGAGAAGATCGATTCCCGAGACGCCGTGGCCGACATCGCGAAAGATCTGGTCGATCCCGGGGTCTTGCCAAGTGTGGCGGAACGAGCCACCCCAGCCGTGAACCAGAACGAGCGACTTGGCGACCACGGTCGCCTAGCCTAAGACAGCCATGCGTTTCCTCGCCGCGCACCCACCCCACGACCTCACCTACAACGACGTCTTCATGGTCCCCAGCCTCAGTGACGTACCGAGTCGCTTCGACGTCGACTTGGTCACACCTGATGGCATCGGTACGACGATCCCCGTGGTCGTGGCGAACATGACGGCCGTGGCGGGCCGACGGATGGCCGAAACCATTGCGCGTCGGGGTGGGCTTGCGGTCTTGCCGCAGGACATTCCCCTCGACATCATCGAATCGGTCGCCGCTTACGTGAAATCCCGGCATGGCGTGTTCGAAACACCCATCACCCTCGCAGCAACCGACACCGTCGGCAATGCGCTCAGCCTCATCCACAAGCGCGCCCACGGCGCGGTGATCGTCGTCGACGACGGCGCGCGTCCGGTTGGCATCTTCACGGAGCACGATGCGGCGGGATACGACCGTTTCACTCAGGTGCAGCACGTCATGAATCGCGACCTGATAAGCGTGGATGCGGGACTCGACCCCCAGAAGATCTTCGACTTTCTCCACGAGCGACGGCTCTCTTTTGCACCCGTCGTGGGTGGCGACGGAGCCCTGCTCGGTTGCGTCACGCGCAAGGGTGCACTACGCAGCACCATCTACACACCCTCGCGCGGCCGCGACGGTCGTTTCCTTGTTTCCGTCGCTCTCGGAATCAACGGTCAACCGGCCACTCGAGCCAAGGCACTCGCCAAGATGGGCGTCGACGTGCTCGTCATCGACACCGCACACGGCCACCAAGGAAGCGTGCTGCGAGCCGTCGAGATGGTGCGGGCTGCGGCGCCCGATGTTCATCTCGTGGCCGGCAACGTCGTGACCGCCACTGCGACCCGCGACCTGATTCACGCGGGTGTCGACATCGTGAAGGTCGGTGTGGGCCCCGGCGCGATGTGCACCACACGAATGATGACGGGCGTGGGTCGTCCCCAATTCAGCGCCGTTTTGGAGTGTGCCGAGGAAGCTCATCGTCTCGGCAAGCACGTATGGGCCGATGGTGGAGTGCGTTACCCGCGCGACGTTGCCCTGGCGCTGGCCGCCGGGGCGTCGAACGTGATGTTCGGTTCGTGGCTGGCAGGCACGTACGAATCGGCGGCCGACACCCTCCGCGACACCGAGGGACGCCTCTACAAAGAAAGCTTCGGCATGGCGTCGAACCGCGCGGTTCGCAACCGGACGAGCAAGGAGACTGCCTTCGAACGGGCACGCAAGGAACTCTTCGAGGAGGGAATCAGCTCCTCGCGCATGTACCTCGACCACGAACGCCCGGGTGTCGAGGACATCGTCGATCAAATCGTCGCGGGAGTTCGTTCGGCTTGCACCTACGCAGGCGCGAATTGCATCACCGAATTCCGCGAGAGGGCTGTCGTGGGCATCCAGAGCGCTGCCGGCTACGACGAAGGCCAGCCACAGGGCACGAACTGGTAGTCGCCTCGATGCGTGTCGTGGCGATCGACGGGCCCGCGGGAGCGGGTAAATCCACCATTGCGCGCGCCCTGGCGCGCCGACTCGAAATTCCGTATCTCGACACCGGCGCGATGTACCGCGCCGTCACCCATGCAGCCCTGCGCGACGGCGTCGAGCCGGGTGATGCCGAGGCGGTCACGCATCTGGCCACGACGGCACACATCCACGTCGGGTACGACACCGTGACCGTGGACGGGGTGGACGTGACCCACGAGATCCGCTCTGATCGGATCAACCAGGCGGTCAGCCGGGTTGCCGCGATCAGTGGAGTACGCATGGTTCTTCGCGAACAGCAGCGCGCCTGGGTGAGCAAACATGGCGGTGGCGTGGTCGAGGGCCGCGACATAGGAACGGTCGTCTTTCCCGATGCGACGTTGAAAGTTTTTCTCACCGCATCAGCACAGGTGCGGGCGCGACGTCGGGTCGCCGAATACGGCGGGGACGTCGAGGCGATTGCCCGTTCGATAAGTGAACGTGACCGCCTCGACTCGTCGCGGGCCGACAGTCCATTGATGACCGCCGACGGATCGATCACCGTCGACACGTCCGACCTGTCCATCGACGAGGTCGTGGCAAAACTGCACGCTTTGGTGGTCGAACGCGAGGCGACGAATGGCTGACGTTGAGAGTTTCCTCGCAGGGGGAGGTCTCGGTTCGCGCGCCTTCTATCGAATCGTGCGGAATCTGCTCACTTTCTTTAGCCGTACGTTCTGGCGCACCTCGGTGATCGGACGCGGATTCGTACCTCGTTCGGGTCCGTTCATCCTTGCACCGGTGCACCGATCGAACATCGACACTCCTCTCGTTTGCGCGGTGACCCGCCGGCGAATGCGGTACATGGGCAAGGATTCCCTGTGGAGGAAAAGACCGGTCGGTTGGGTTCTTTCCGCCCTCGGTGGGTTTCCGGTTTCGCGTGGAACCGCCGATCGCGAGGCCCTGAGGCGCTGCATCGAGGTACTCGAGGCCGGTGAGCCTCTTGTGCTTTTCCCGGAAGGCGAACGCAAATCGGGCGAAACCGTGCAGCCACTCTTCGATGGCGTCACGTACATCGCCATGAAGGCCGGTGTGCCTGTGATCCCCGTCGGGATCGGTGGTTCCGAGCGCGCGATGCCCAAAGGCAAGAGGTATCTGCGGCCCAGTAAATGTGTGATTCTCGTCGGCGAACCGATGATGCCGCCGTCGGGGGAGGGTCGTGCTTCGCGGAGTGTCGTGAGGGATTTCTCAGCCAATCTCCACGCCGTCCTGCAGCGGCTGTTCGACGAAGCGCAGGTACGCGCGGGGGCCCGCACTCAGTAGGCAGAGGTCTGCGCGGCGGCAACCACCAGGTCGCGCAGCGCGAGCGGGTCGCGTGAGCCACAGGTCTCGCGCGCCGAGTGCATGGCGAGTTGGGGTATGCCGATGTCGATCGTCTCAACCCCGAGTCTTGTTGCGGTGATAGGGCCGATGGTGCTGCCACATGGCATCGCATTGTTCGAAACGAAATTCTGTAGTTGCACGCCGGCTTCGGTTGCAACACGCCGCATGATTGCGGCACCCCGAGCAGATGTCGCATACCGCTGGTTCGCGTTGCGCTTCAATGCGGGGCCGTGGTTGACGAGCGGGGCATGGTTCGAATCGTGTCGGTCGGGGTAGTTCGGGTGCAGGCCGTGGGCGTTGTCGGCCGAGACGCACAGGGATTGCCGCAGGAAATCAAAACGCGCCTCGGCAAGGCCGCGCACGCGCAGTAATTCGCCGACGATGTTTTCGAGCAGGGGTCCGGCCGCCCCGGTCGTGCTCTCCGATCCGACCTCTTCGTGATCGAAGAGACACACGATCATCGGGCGATCCGCTGCAGCCGTACGGATCGCATCCACGGCAGCCCAGCAAGACACGAGGTTGTCGATTCGCCCCGAGGCGATGAATTCGCTGTTCGCTCCGACCAGCGCAGCCGGCGTCGTGTCGAAAAGCGCTACGTCGAATGTCTCATCTGTGCCGATGCCCAGGAGAGCGAGCACGTCACCGCCCTCGGCCCCCCAGATCGGGCGCATGTGATGCTGGCGGTGGAGAACTAGGCCTTTTTCGTTTACCTCGCGGTCGAGATGGATCGCCAACTGCGGCACGCGCGCGACCGGTCGTCGCACCTCGACCAAGCGGGACGAGCCGTCGCCCGAGTGGACGACGCCCGCCAGACCCAGATCACGGTCCAGCCATGAGTTGAGGAGCACTCCGCCGTAGATCTCCACCTCGAGCAACGACATACCCGCCGCGCACGCGTTGGGCCGTGGTTTGAGTCTCAGACAGGGTGAATCGGTGTGCGCTCCGACAAACAACGCACCCCGGAAGATCACCGGATCTTGTGGCCAGGACCATGCGACGGCTGCGCCTTGGTGGGTGACGCAACCCCGGGCCTCGGCAAAAAACGCGCTGTCGACGGCCGCATCCGATCTCACGGCGAAGCCGGCCGCGCCCAATCGCCTTGTCGCTGCACCAACAGCATGGAAAGGGGAGGGCGACTCGTCCAGATACGAGAGAAGATCGGCTATGCCCACCATCACGATTTCTGGAAAATTCCCATCGGTAGGCCCGAATTGCGCAGGTGGGAGGTCTCGTTGATCGTGACTATCGAGCGCTCACCGCTGCGCGCCGCCGCAACACGGTGGATCGAGGTGTAGTTGGGATAAAAGAAGCCTTGAACATTTGCCGTCAACCCGAGAACATGGACGAGATAGGCGTTGATCACCCCGCCGTGGCACACGACTGCCACCGTGTCTCCCGAGTGGTCGGCGACGATCTTCTCGATTGCCAGAACACACCGCTTGTTGAAGTCTTCGGAACTCTCCTCGTGAACATTCCACTCGCCGCGCAGCATCGCCTGCCATCGAGGGTCGTTGGCGGCTTTGAGTTCCTCGACGGGGACGTACTCGTTGGAGTTGCGATCCCATTCGGCGATGTCGTCGACAGTCACGATGTCGACACCCTGGCTGCGGGCCAATGGAACGGCCGTCTGCTGGGCCCGACGAAGTGGGCTGGCATAGACGGCCTCGATTTTTTCACTCGCGAGATACTCGGCGAGTCGCTCGGCCTGGGCGAGACCGCTCTCGGACAGTGGGGGATCGGCCACTCCCGCGTCGAGTTCGCGGCGCACGGGTAGAGCATGACGAATGATCAGGAGTTCCATCGCAAATTAACTCTAAGCCAAGGTGCCCAACCCACCCCAACGGTGGTGGAGTCAGCCACCCACTGCGGGTTTGTCGAGTGAAAACGACACGTCGCGCCCGAAGAACGTGCACGCGACCGATCCCGAAGACCCACCAGATGCGCCCGACACCGAGGACGTCACTTTCTCGACGCAGTCGATCAAGGAAGCCCGCTGCGAATAGACGACCACTCCGAGCGCTGCGAAGAGGATCGACAGTACCAGTCGCACGAACAGTGACGAGATGAACTTGAGTACCAACAGGATCGCCGCCACACAGACGACGATCGCGACAATTGACCCATTCTTGGCCTGGTTCAAGTCGAGGGCCTGGATCAGCGTCTGGTTCGGCACGGGCCCACGTTATTGGTCGGTGTCTTTCTGGTCGCGGATACCGATGTTCCATCCGTGGGTCGGGGGCTAGTGTCTCGTTGTGTCGTCGAACATCTCACTATCGGGTTCAGGCCCACCCGAAACGAAACTTCCCGATGAGTCGCCCGAGGTGATGCACTTGGCATCGAGAATCGCCTCCGGCGACGATGGGGCACGGCGGTTGGCTGTCGGCTTGGCTCCCCGAAGTTCACTCGTGTGGTGGGCGTGTGGGATCTCGACCAACGATGAGGTTGCCCGTTATGCGGCTTTTCGCGTCGGCTACCACCGTGGGCTCGACTCGCTGCGTGCCAATGGCTGGCGAGGATCAGGGTTCGTCCGTTGGACGCATCCCGGAAATCTCGGCTTTCTTCGTTGTCTCCTGGGCGTGCAATTTGCCGCCGGTCTGCTCGGGGAGGTCGATGAGCAAGAGCGCTGCCGTTTGTTCCTGCTGCAATTGGACCCCTCCGGGGTTCCCGTCGAGGAGGCCGCACGCTTCGGTGAGACCTTCAGGTGACGATCTGGGCGGTGCTCGCCGGGGGGAGGGGGACTCGTTACGGCCAGCCGAAGGCGAGTGCTTCTTTCGGTGAGACCACCTTCGTTGGGCATTGTCTGTCCATCATCGAGCAGGCACGACGACCAGCGGACTCGGTCGCGGTCTCCGTGGCTCATGATTGGAGACCCGTCGTTCCTCCGCATTGCCTCGTTGTGGCCGACAAGTTCTCAACGCCCGGGCCTGCACACTCGATTGCGCGTCTTGCCGCACTCGCAGTCGACAGGGACGAGGACCTCGTCTTCATGGCCGTTGACATGCTCGGAGTGACGCCCGCGACTCTTCGGTGCCTGCGTGATCGCATGGAGGCCTCTGTGCGGGCTGGCCGTGCTGCGGTCGCGGTGGCCGGAGCCGAGGATCGATTGCACTGGGTGTTGGGGGCCATCCCCGCGCTTCTCGCACCTGCGGTCGTTACCAATGCCGACTCGGTGTCCGCGGTACAGGTTCTGCTGCAACTCTGCCCCATAGAGCCTGTGGAGGTTCCGGGCAGCGAACTCCTCGATGTCAACACACCCGATCTGCGGCCCGATCATCGACACCGCTAGCCTCGGAGGCGATGTCGATAGCCGAGGTTTCAGTCGCCGAATTGAAGCAACTTCTCGCGCAAGGTTGCCCGGTGGTCGACGTGCGTGAGCCGGATGAATACGCCTCAGGTCACGTTCCCGATGCAAAGTCCGTGCCCTTGTCGGTGCTGGCCGAGAACGTCGATGTTTTCGGCGACGGGCACACGACCTACCTGATCTGTCAGGCGGGTGCACGCAGTATGCGGGCATGCGAGTTCCTCGAAGATCTCGGTAAGCATGTGGTCAACGTTGCCGGAGGCACCGGAGCCTGGATCGCCTCGGGGTTTGAGGTCGTCATCGGCGAGTCCCCGCATTGAGTTCCGACGCGGGCACCTGGATCGAGACCCGCAAAGGGGTCGAAGAACTCGCTTTGCGCCTGCGGTCGGCTGAGACCTACTGCCTCGACACCGAGTTTCATCGCGAACGCACGTACTTCCCACAGCTGGCCCTGATTCAAATCAATCTCGCCGACGAGATTTTCATCGTTGACCCGACGGCCGTCGACCTCGACGTAATCGCCACGTTGTTCGCCAACGAAGCTCAGGTCATCCTCCATGCAGCCCAACAAGACCTCGACGTCCTACAGCTCACGTGCGGAACGCGGCTGGCGGGCATTTTCGACACCCAGATCGCTGCCGGCTTCCTCGGCTACAGCACGCCCTCGCTGTCTGCGCTGGTCCAAAAAGAAATGGGGTTCGCATTACCCAAGGGTGACCGTCTCACCGACTGGTTACGACGTCCACTTTCTGCGGACCAGAAAGCGTACGCCGCGGCCGATGTGCGCTTCCTGCCTGCGTTGCACCGCTCGATCATGCAACAACTCCAGGAATGCGGGCGTGTTGCATGGGTGGCCGATGCCTGTCGCGAACTGCTCGAACGTCCGTCCTCGCTGGTCGACCCGGCCCACGCATGGCTCAGGGTCAAGGACGTCAAGACCCTCAAGTCACGGGCGCGTGGAGTTGCCCAGTCCGTTGCGCAATGGCGCGAGGAACGTGCCCAACGCCAGAACGTGCCCGTTCGTCACGTTCTCGCCGATCTTGCGCTGCTCGGAATCGCCCAGCGCGCTCCGCACACAGTCGAGGAGCTCGCACAGTCTCGCGGTGTCGATGGTCGCTACACCAAAGGCGCGATCGCGCAGGAAATCCTCGAGGCCGTGGACCGGGGACGGGACCGAGATGTCCTGTATCCGAGAGCCGACTCGGAAGAATTCGACCGTGATCTCCGCCCCGCCGCCACACTCATTTCGGCGTGGATCAGTGAAGTTGCGGCTCGCGAGCGAATCGATGCCGCAATTCTGGGAACACGGGCCGACATCATTGACTTTCTGCGGGGAAGTCCCGGGGCACGATTGCGCACGGGCTGGCGGGCCGACCTCGTGGGTCGCGACCTGGCGGATTTGGTGGCCGGCTCTGCCGGCATCGCTTTCGACGGCGCGGGCGGTCTGCGCCTTCTACGCGGCTAAAGACCCACTTTTTGCACCGCTCGCACGGTAGGCTTGGGGTGTGCCCGTTTGCGGGTCGGAATCGCGTAGTTGTCCCATTTCGGAGAATTCGGAGCCCTCACGTGAAAAAGGGTCGTCATCGTCGCTTTGAAGAAGCGCGCAAGTTGAAGCAAGCCGGTCCCAGCGCCGCCGATCTCGGTTTTGGCGGGACACAGTCCCGCCCCCGCTCGCAGGACGACGAGTACGCCGCGATCGCTGAAAAGTACGGCGTCACCTTCGACGACGACGACGAGGAAAAAACAGAGGACGAGTCCTGACGTACTGCCTTTGGCCAGTCTCGGTACCGCAATATGACCCCCCGTCGCAACATCGCTCTTGTCGCGCACGTCGACCACGGTAAAACGACACTCGTCGACTCCCTCCTGCGATCCACCGGTACGTTTGCGGCCCACCAGCAACTCGTCGACAGGGTCATGGACTCCGACGACCAGGAGCGTGAGCGTGGCATAACGATTCTCGCCAAGGCGGCTCAAATCACCTACAAGGGTGTGAGTATCAACCTGGTTGATACCCCCGGCCACGCTGATTTCGGTGGTGAGGTCGAACGCGCCCTGCACATCGTGGACGGCATAGTGCTCCTCGTCGATGCCGCCGAAGGTCCGCTTCCGCAGACCAGGTACGTGCTCTCCAAGGCCATGGACGCCGACCTGCCCGCAATCGTCGTGTTGAACAAGGTGGATCGCCAGGACGCTCGCGCGGCGGAGGTGTTGGGCGAGGTCGAACAGTTGTTCCTCGACCTCGCACGCAATGATGAACAACTCTCTTTTCCCGTCGTGAGCACGGTCGCCCGCGAGGGCCGCGCCATGGTTGGCGTCGGTCTACCCGCCGCGGGTGCCAGCCTCGAACCACTGCTGGATTGCATGCTCACCCTGCCCGAACCCAAGTGCGACAGCGACGGCATCTTGAGAGCCCTTGTGACGAACCTCGATGCCTCCGACTACCTCGGTCGCCTCGGTATCGGACGTGTGTACTCAGGAGTGCTCCGCAAGGGCGACTCGGTCGCAGTGTGTCAACGCCCGACGCACGACAATTCGGCCCCGATGTTGCGTCGGCGCATCACCGCACTTCAGGTTTTCCGCGGAATCGGCAGGGTCGATGTGGACAGCGTGGAGGCCGGTGACCTTTTTGTCGTGTCGGGCATACCCGAAATCGAGGTGGGCGACACCCTGACGAGTCTCGACGCCCCATCACCACTTCCACGTCTCATCGTGGACGATCCGGTGATCCGCGTGAGTTTCGGCGTCAACACCTCTCCGATGGCCGGCCGAGAGGGCAAATACCTCACCAGCCGCCACCTTCGAGACCGACTCGAGCGCGAGATCCTGGGCAATGTGTCGATCCGCATAGCGGCCACCGACTCGCCCGAGGTCATCGAGGTATCGGGTCGCGGGGAACTGCAGTTGGCGGTTTTGATCGAGAACATGCGCCGCGAAGGCTACGAGTTGCAGGTCAGCCGGCCCGAGGTGGTCACCAAAGAGATCGACGGTCACCGACACGAGCCGCTGGAGGAGGGGAGCGTGGACGTGCCCGATGAACACGTCGGGGTGGTCACACAGGCCCTCGCACCACGGAAAGGTCGTGTCACCGACATCCGCCCGGGAGATGTCGGGCGCACCCTGGTCGGATTCGAAGCGCCATCTCGCGGACTCATTGGATTCCGGTCCCAGGTCATCACCGAGACACGCGGAACGGCACTCATCCACATGCGCCTCGTGGGTTGGACACCGTGGGTCGGTGGGCTTCCGCATCGTTCGGGTGCAGCGATGGTCTCCGATCGAGCGGGGAAGGTAACGGCCTACGCACTCGACAATCTTCAACTGCGGGGCACACTCTTCGTCTCCCCGGGGGAAGAGGTCTACGAAGGCATGGTTGTCGGCGAGAACTCGCGGAGCGATGAAATGGTCGTCAACGCCGTTCGCGCCAAGGAAAAAACGAACATTCGAACTCACAGCCACGACGACGGTGTGAAACTCGCTTCACCCGTCATTCACACCCTTGAAAGTGCCCTCGAGTGGATTGCCGACGACGAGTTGGTCGAGGTGACACCTGCGTCACTACGGATTCGCAAACGGTTGTTGGGCCTCGAAGACCGTAGGCGCGCCTTCAAGCAGGCGCAGTGAAAACGAGACGCAGAATCTCTACTTCCTGAGGGCCTTCTTTGAGAGGGTGACGGGGTGGGCGACCACGGTCGTCCTGCGCTTTTCGAGTTCCGCCACGAGCATCGCGTAGATGTTTGCACCGACAAGCTCGATCAGTTCGTCTTTCAGATACTTGTAGGTCGGATCCTTGCCGATGAATGCGCCCGGGTCGTTCGTACACCACCAGTGGAATTCATGGCCACCTCCCCCCCAGTCGCGGCGCTTCCACTCGCGCACGAAAGTGACGATGTGTCCGTCTTCGTCGGTCGTCTCCTGTAGGCGAACGGGAACCTGCCAACAAACATCGGGTTTCCAGTCCATCGGGCGTTCGCCGGCCTGCGTGGCGCCGATGTGCAGTGCGCAACCCGTCCCGCCCTCGAAACCCGGCTTGTTGAGAAACACGCACGCCCCGTCGACCACGCGCGTCTTGGGTGTGCCATCACGTTCCGCGGTCAACCAACCCGATTTCGAGGCCCGTGCTTTGTTTTGCCAGTTGTTCGCCGTCAGCCGGCTCGCACTCCTCACTACGGTTTTCTCGTCATCTTTGTCAAGGAAGTGGGCGCCAAAGCTGCAACAACCTTGCATCAATTCGGTCGTATCGGTTTCGTGGATCCCTTTGCAGCCCTCGCCGTATATGCATTTCCAGTTGCTCAAGAGGTACGACGCATCGAAGATCCACATCCGACCGCCATCGGGGTCCTCGAAACTGACCCAGTCATGGACTTCCGATGTTTTTGCCACGCTGCGACGCTATCTGTTGACGAGCCTCGGAACCAAAGGGTGTGTCTTGTGGGATCGGTATTGTTTCGTCGGTGCACTACCAGCCGACGTTGATGACCCAGCCCCACGAGTTGCATCTCGCATCACGCGACGCATCGAACATCGTGGGGGCGGCATCGGCGCTCGTGATGCCGCGGTCAGTGGACGATGTTGTCGCAGTCGTGGAGGGTTGTCGACAAAAGAACGTGCCCTTCGTCGCCCGAGGAGCGGGCACGGGACTCACCGGTGGTGCCGTGCCCCCACGAGGCGCCGTGGTCGTATCGATGATGTCGATGAACAAGATCCGTGAGATCGACGCCAACAGACGCACCGCTTGGGTCGAACCCGGCGTCTTGAACGCCGACCTGAGCCGCGCGGCTGCTCGCTTCGGACTCCATTTTGCCCCCGATCCGTCGAGCCAAGCGAGTTGCTCGATCGGGGGCAACGTGGGGAACAATTCGGGTGGTCCGCACTGTCTTTCAGCGGGCGTGACCTCGGCCCATGTTCTGGCCGTTGAAGTCGTGTTGAGCGACGGGTCGGTCGTGGTGCTCGACACCACAGGTGGACCCTTCGATTTACGGGGCGCCTTTGTCGGCAGCGAGGGAATGTTCGGTATTGCGACCGCCGTGCAGGTACGCCTGTCCCAAACACCACCGCATCATGCGACTGTCGTCGTCGGCTTTCCCACGATCGAAGCCGGCGCCATGGCGGTCAGCGCCATCATCGCCGGCGGAACCGTCCCGTCGGCGCTCGAAATGATGGATGCACCCATCACGAGGGCGGTCGAGGACTACGTCCACGCCGGATTCCCACTCGATGCCGGAGCGCTGCTGATCATCGAGGTTGAGGGACTGGTCAACGGGGTTGAATCTGACATCGCCACCTGCCTGCGGGTGTGCTCGGACTTCGGCGCAACGTCGATCCGCAGGGCCACCGACGAAACCGAAAGAGCGTTGATCTGGAAGGGGCGCAAGACTGCGTTCGGCGCAATTGCGAGAATCAAGCCGAATTACTACCTGCATGACACCGTTGTTCCCCGGCGCAAACTGGCCGAGGTGCTAGATGCCGTGGGCAAGATTGCGCACGCCCAAGACCTGGCAGTGATGAACGTATTCCACGCCGGCGACGGCAACCTGCACCCACTGCTGCTCTTCGATGGGCGCGAAACCGGGATCATGGATCGGGTGCATCGTGCGGGAGCCGAGATCGTTCGAGTCTCCGTTGAGGCCGGAGGCGTCCTGTCAGGTGAACACGGCATCGGACTGGAAAAGCGCGACTTCATGAATCTCATGTTCGATGACGCAAGCCTTGCCGCGCAGGCAATGTTGCGACACGCCTTCGACCCCCACGGTCTCGCCAATCCGGGGAAGGTGTTGCCCACGGCCGCGGGGTGCGGAGACAGGCGATGAGCAGGGCCCCAGGGATGCAAAGCGGAGTCATCCGCTTCGAACCCGAAGAACTCATCGTGGAGACTCGCGCCGCAACGACTATGCGGGAACTCGCCGAAACGCTCGCCACACGGGGGCAACGATTGCGGATACCCGCGGTGGGCACGGTCGGTGGCGCCATTGCGGAGCGCCGCAACGGCCCGTTTCCCGCCGACAACAATGCCCTGCCGAACATCGTGCTGCGCATACGGGCCGTCGACGGACTCGGGCGGGCCTTCACGGCGGGTGGTGGCACCGTGAAGAACGTTTCTGGCTTCGACCTCGTGAAGCTCCTCGTTGGCTCGCGGGGTACGTTGGCCACCTTCACCGAGGTCACGCTGCGAACCGAGCCCATTCCGCGCGCGAGCCGATGGTTTCGGGGAACCGGGTCGATCGCTGGTCTTTTCCGGCCGACGCTGGTGGCGTTGGATCGCGGCCACACCATCGTCAACCTCGAGGGCCACCCGGACGATGTGATTGAACAATCCCTTTTGCTGTCGGGTTTCGCCGAGATACGACGGCCGACTGCGGAGGAATTATGCACATTCCAACCCGTCGAAGAGGCGACCCCTGCACGGGCCAATGCCTCCTCGGTGCTGGAGATTTGTCGGCGACTCAAAGCCGCTTTCGACCCCGACAATGTCCTGGAGCCCGAGCGCTCGTTGGAAATGGGCCTCTTGTGACCGATCGGCCGTTTCAGGGTGTCGATGCCGACGACCTCGCATCATGTGTCGCTTGCGGACTGTGTCTCCCGCACTGTCCGACCTACCGCACGACGGGCTCCGACTCCCAGAGTCCGCGCGGTCGTATCGCCCTCATTGCGGGGGTACGGGATGGCGCACTCGACCTGGATGGAGGAATCACCGAGGCAATCGACTCCTGCCTGCAGTGCATGGGCTGTATGCCGGCGTGCCCCTCGGGGGTGCGCTACGACCGCATCATTGCGCCCGTCGTCGAAGAGATGACCACACATCGTCGCGGCTCGCGACGGCGTCGAAGCCTCGTACTCAGTCCGCTGGGCCGGCCTCGCCTGCTCCGCCTGGTGACCTTCATCGCCCTGCTCGCTGCGCGTCTGGGCGTGTTGCCGAAACGTTTCGGAGCACCACCCCTGTCGTTCGGGCGCGCACATGCCCGCTGTGCACCCGCCTCATCCGGAGAGAAGATCATCATTTTTTCGGGTTGTGTGATGGATGCGTGGTACGGCCACGTCCATCGCGACACACACGCGGTTGTCACCGCGATGGGATTCAGCGCGAGTTTCAGCGAGCCGGCCCTGTGCTGTGGGGCGCTTCACTCGCACGGCGGATTGTCCGCCCGGGCCAAGAACCTCGAGGAGCGGGTCACAGCGGAGCTGTCGGGGGCCACGCTGGTGGTCAACTCGGCGGGGTGCGGTGCGCATCTTCGCGCACTGTTTTCCAAAGACCCCCAGCGACCGACCAAAGTCGTGGACGTGATGGACTTCATAGATGTGAACATGGACCGCCTGTTGGCTGCCTGCCCGCCGGCGCGTGAGGGCCTGCGTGAGTCCGTCGTCGTCCACGATGCCTGCCATCTTCGCAATTTGTTGGGCACGCATCTTGCTGCGCACCGCGTCCTTGGGCTCCATCATCGCGTTCTTTCGGTTCCCGACGATGGGCTGTGTTGCGGCGCCGGAGGTGCTTTCGCGCTCGAACATCCCGTCATGGCCCGAGAAATCGCGGAACGGAAATATGTCGCAATCGACACGGTCGTCGATGCGGGAGTCAAATTCATTTCCTCGGGAAACCCGGGCTGCATTGGTCATCTTGCCGCGAACAAGCCATCGACCATGTCGCACGTGAGTGTCGTCCATCCCGTTCAACTGGTCGCGCGTATGATCGCATCGAAACAGGGAAGCGAAGGTGCGGGTGTCAGCGATCAACGGAGATTTTGATTCCGACGCCGACGCGCTGGCCGCGATCGCCGACCGCCTCGCCGATGCCTCGATCGACCTGCTCACCGCGGCCGTGCGCGACGGTGACGGGAACGTCGCAGACCGTCTCCAGCGGGAACTGCAAAAAGCCCGGCGTGCGGTGGTCAAGGCGGAGGGAATTCTCCGCGGGATCAGTTCCCGACGAGACGATTGACCGCGTCGATCAACAGTCTCAACTCCCCGAAAGAGCGTCTGTCGAAGCGCAGCACGAGGCGGGGCAGGCCCAGGTTGTCATCGTCGCGTGTTTCTGCCGGAAGCGGCTGTGTTGGTTCGATGCCACCCTCCACGCACAGGTGCGAGAACATCTCGTTGAGTGACGCGAGACCCTGCGGGTCGGGAAGTGAACGCAAACGCAGAACGAGACGTTGACCAACGAAGCGAAGGGAGTGGAAATTCGAATAGAACGCGGTGATTTCGTTGGCGGCAGCCACCGCATCGTTCGTGGTCAGATACAGCGCTCGATCGTCGGGCGAAATCAGCCCCCGACTGGCCATCTGGTCGCGAACGAAATCGTCCACCTGCTGCCAGTAGGGGTCACCGGGAACATCGAGCAAGACGATGGGTACGGGTGTTCCCTTGCCGGTTTGTGTCAGGGTCAGCAACTCGAACAGTTCGTCGAGCGTGCCGAAACCGCCCGGCATGCAGATGAAGGCCTGCGAGGCCTTGGTGAGGGCGAACTTGCGCGTGAAGAAGTACTTGAGCGTGATGTGCTTATCGTCGCCGGCGATGATTTCGTTCGCCTCGTTCTCGAAGGGCAACTGAATCGACACCCCGATGCTGCTGTCTCGACCCGCACCGACCATGCCCGCCTCCATGATCCCGGGCCCTGCACCCGTGATCACCATCCACCCCTTGGCGGCAAGTTCACCTGCGACTCGCACGGTTTGTTCGTAGAGCGGGTCGGGTGAGGCGGTGCGGGCACTGCCGAAAATGGTGACTTTCGGCCGGCCTTCGACCTGCGCCAACAGGGAAAATGCCTTGCGAAGGTCCTTCACGGTGTTGGCCATGATTTTCTGGTCCAAGAGGGAGGGCCCCTCGGCCAAGAATCTCTCGACTTCCTCGCGCAGGTCGCGCTCGAAAGGACTTGGCGCGCCCGCGCTGTGGGTCGTCACGACATCAACCCGCCGCGGACCCCGCGCCACACTTGGATCGAAGAGCGTCGAGCAATTCCACGAAACTCCTCTGGAACGACGCGACCCCCTCGGCTTCCAGTTTCGCTGCGACGTCGGCCATATCGATCCCGACGTCGGCGAGGCGGTCCCATGTCAGGCGGGCCTCGGCGAGAGTGGCATCCACCGTTCGGGCAACCGTGCCGTGGTCCTCGAATGCCTCGAGGGTCTGGTCGGGGAGGGTGTTCACCGTGTCGGGACCGATCAACGTGTCGACATACAGCGTGTCGGGATACGCCGCGTTCTTTGTCGAGGTGCTGGCCCACAGGGGTCTTTGGACCCTTGCACCGAGTGTTCTCAGACGCTGCCATCTCTCACCCGAGAACCGTTCGAGAAACAACCCGTAGGCCAGTTGCCCCTGCGCGATGGCCGCGCGGCCGAAGAGTCCCCCGACCGCTGGGTTTTGGCTGCGAGCGAGACGATCATCGACTTCGGAGTCCACCCGACTGATGAAGAAACTCGCCACGGAGTTCACCGACGAGAGATCGGTGTGACCTGCCGCGAGGCGGTCTTCGAGGCCGGCGATGTAGGCCTCGATGACTTCGGCGTAGCGTTGTAGGGAAAAGATCAGCGTCACGTTGACGTTGCGACCCTCGCTGATCATCGTGCGGATGGGGGACAGACCCTCCCGGGTGGCCGGGATCTTGATCATCACGTTCGGCGCACCGATGCGCTCGTCGAGCGCGCGGGCCGCGGCCAGCGTCCCTGCCCCGTCTGCGGCCAGACCCGGATCGATCTCCACGCTCACGAATCCATCGGATCCGTCGGATGCGTCGTAGAGCGGTCCGAAAATCGACGCTGCGCCGGCGATGTCGGCGAGTACCAGCTCCCAGTAGATCTCCTCGACGCCGAGGCCCCGACGGGCGAGATTCTCGAACTGTGCGTCATACTCGGCGGAACCCTGGATCGCCTTTTGAAAGATCGTCGGGTTGGAGGTCAGCCCACGCACGCCACGTTCGACAAGGTTCTGCAACTGACCGCTGGTGAGATAGCCGCGGCGCAAATTGTCAATCCACGGGCTTTGACCCTGTTCCGCGTGCAGTCGCCGAAGGATGTTCGTCGAGCTCATTGACGCGACGCTAGTTCGGTTGCCACCCGAACGACGTTCGGCACACAGATACCGAAATGTTCGAGTGCCACCGACCCCGGTGCGCTCGCGCCGAATTCATCGATACCGATCGCACGATGGGCAATGGCCGCCCAGCCGTACGTGCTGCCTGCTTCGACGGACACCACGGGAATGCCGGGGGGCAGAATCGACTCGCGGAAAGTCCGGTCTTGGGCGAGGAATGTCGACTGACACGGCATCGAGACGACGCGCGAGGGGATGCCTGCCGAAGCAAGGGCGCGGCCCGCGGCGACACACAGGGATACTTCGCTACCGGTGCCGACGAGCACCACCTGCGGATCGGACGCATCATCGACCACTCCCGCGCCACGGCGAACCGCGTTTCCGTCGGTGACTATGGGCAGGTTCTGTCGACTAAGGACGAGCGCCGTGGGGCCATCGTGGTCGAGGGCAGCCAACATGGCGGCTGCGGTCTCGTTGCCGTCGGCCGGACGGATCACCTGCAGGCCGGGAATGACGCGCAGGGAGGCAAGATGTTCCACGGGCTGATGCGTCGGTCCGTCTTCGCCGACACCGACAGAATCGTGACTGAAGACAAAAATCACCTTTGCCTTCGACAGGGTGGCGAGTCGCAGAGCCGGGCGCATGTAGTCGGCGAACACAAAAAAGGTCCCGACCACCGGTACGAGACTCCCGTGGAGTGCAATGCCATTCGCGACCGCCCCCATTGCGTGCTCGCGAACACCGAAGTAGATCTGCCGGCCCAAGCGATCATGGCGCGAGAACGGCCGGTCGGTGGACAGCTTGGCCCCGGTGTTTCCCGTCAGGTCGGCGGCCCCGGCGACGATGTTGGGAAGGACCCCGGTTGCTGTCGAGAGAACTTTTTGGATTGCAACACGGGTGGCGGGTGTTTGGTCCGCCTCGAAGCTGGGCAGATGTGGTTCGAGCCGAGCGGAAAGCCCCGTCGTCGCATAGTCGGCCAAACGCGCCGGGGCCCCGGAAGCCACCCAAGGTCCACGGGCCGCCTCGCCGCGGGTCGCCACGTGGGCACGGTAAGCCGAGACGAGATCCTGCGGCGCGTAGAACGGCTCGTCTGGAATCCCGAGTATTTCCTTCGTTCGGGATATGTGTTCGGCCGCAAGGGGGTTTCCGTGAGCCACGTGTTTGTCGGTGAAATCAGGCGACGGATAACCGATGCGTGTCGGCAGAACGATCAGAGTCGGCGCACCCCGGGTGTTCTTCGCGCGATCGAGGAGCGCCTCGAGGGCGTCACAATCCTCTGAGATGGGTCCAGCCTCCATCACGTTCCATCCGTACGACCCGAAGCGCCCGACAACGTCGTCGCTGCAGGTGAGGTCGACCGCGCCGTCGATCGTGATCTTGTTGTCGTCGAACACACAGATCAATTTCTCGAGGCCGAGGTGACCCGCAAGGGATGCCGCTTCGTGACTCACACCTTCCATCAGGCAGCCGTCTCCGGCAATCACATAGACGTGATGGTCGATGACATCGCCACCGAGGGTGGCGCGCAGATGTTCTTCGGCGATGGCCATCCCGACGGCGTTTGCAAAACCCTGTCCGAGTGGGCCCGTGGTGACTTCGACACCCGCCGTGAGCCCGACTTCGGGGTGACCCGGGGTTGCGGAGCCGAGTTGTCGGAATGCGCGCAGGTCGTCGACCTCGAGACCGTATCCGTTCAACCAAAGAAGGCTGTATTGAAGGATCGAAGCGTGTCCCGCCGAGAGAATGAACCGATCACGATTTGGCCACTTCGGGTCGAGGGGGTCGTGGCGCATGACGCGGGAATAGAGCGCGTGCGCGAGGGGGGCGAGCGCCATCGCCGTGCCCTGGTGCCCACTCCTTGCATGGAACGGCGCGTCCATCGCCATGCCACGGATCACCGCGATGGCCTGGGCGTCACGCACGGGGTCGAAGGCGGATCGGGCGGCGTGTTGCGTGACCACGTGCGAACACTAACTGTTGGGTCGAGGCAGAAGGGTCAGCGGTAGAACGCTCCACGGATCGCGATTGACACGGCAATGCGCAAAAATCTGGCCATAGTCGTCGAATTCAAGTTCGGCTTTGACGAGACGGTAAGTGAATTTCCCCGGGTCGACACGGAACGGACTGACGTTGCGTGCCACTTGTTCGTCGGTCTCGCCGAGACCTCTCCTGAAGACCACTTCGAAAACACCCTCCCCGGATTCGCCCGGTTCGCAGTAGATCAACGCAATCAGGTGCGGGGAGAAGATGAACGGCGGCTCGGACGGGGCGAGGATCGAAAAGAAAGCCCCCGTCAGGTCGATCCGCGAGCTCGGCCCGTCGGCCTGACGCATTTCAAAGTTCTCGACGAAAAGCGTAGAGACGAGATGCATCCTGTGAATCTACAAAGCCCGATGAATGCCCCGAAAGTCATGCTGCAGTGCGGCGGGCTGGCGCAACAAGTTTGACGTCGGCCAGACGCACACGTGCCAATTTCGTCCACGTCAGCACCTTGATCACCCACCAGCCGTAGTCGATTTCGTACCACCGATGGGCCAGTCGCGCCGAGGTGGGTGCAGCGTGGTGGTTGTTGTGCAGGCCCTCTCCCGCCGTGAGGAAAGCCAGCCATTGGAGATTTCCCGCCCCGTTGTCGTAGGGGCGCCGACCGAAATGGTGGCCGATCGCGTTCACCGCGGCCGAACCACCCAGGTACAGATTGACATGCACGAACGAGGCTGCAAGGCCAACCCACAGGCCGAACACCAAACACAGCGTCGTGATACCGATCGTGAGGCCCAGAATCGTACGATCGAAGACGACGTGGTCGATCCGCGTTGGGGGCAAGTCCTTGGCGTAGCGCGAGATTGTCGATGTTTGCGCTGCGCATCTCCGGTAGAGCGCGACATTTTTTGCCTGCACGGTCCTCCAGCCCAACAGAACCGGCGAATGTGGATCGCCATCGATGTCGGTGAAGGCATGGTGTTTGCGGTGCACCGCCACCCACTGCCGTGGACGTATTCCAGTGGCGACCCAGATCAGGAATCGGAAGCCGAAAGCGGCAACCCGCGAAAGCGACAGGGCACGATGCGACAACGCGCGATGGAGGTACACGGTCGTGGCAACGTTGGCGAGCACGGTCACGCAAAGCCCGACAATCAAAGCGACCACCACCGCCCCCCAGAAGGTCGACGGCGCAGCGAGGGCTGGTGTGAATTCAACGAGCATGGGTGAACACTATCGCCCTACCGACCAGTAGGTAGATCTTTCGGGTACTCTCGGGGCATGGCCGGGCGCCCCATGCGGGATGTGATCCTCGACGAGGCCACGGAACTCTTTGCCCGGTTCGGTTTCGAAGGCACATCGCTGAACGACATCGCGGCAGGTGTGGGCATCAAGCGTCCGAGCGTGCTGCATTACTTTCCCAGCAAGGACGCCCTCTACGGGGAGGTCTTCGAGCGGATGCTCTCGGACTGGCTCGAATGCGTCGAGGCATCGATGAAGAGTCCAGGCCGGGGTTGGGAGCGCTTCTCCGCGGTTCTCCTGTCCGGATTCGACCTTTTTTGCGCCAACCCGTCCTATGTGCGCCTGATGCGCCGCGAAGCGATCGAGGGCGGTGACCGTCTCGGTATCGACCTTGTGGGAGTCGTTGCGCCGTTCTTCGAGGCCGCCGTGAATTGGCTGGAGGAGGAGATGGTGGCCGGACACTTCCGCAAAGTCGACGCACGCCAGCTTCTGGTCACCGCGTATGCGACCCTGCTCGGCTACGTCTCGGATGCACCGTTCATCAACGGACTCCTCATCGACGACGCCCTCGCCCCGGAGATGCTCGTGGCTCGCCGTGATCATCTCCTCGAGCTGTTCCACCGCATCCTTGTCGCTGATGTGGACGCTCCGCTCACTATTCTCGGCGCGTGAACAACAACGGTGGTGCGTCGCGCACTTTGTCGGAGCGCGAGAGCAAGGCCCTCCTGTCGGGCTTCGGAGTGCCGTTTCTCGCCGAACTCGAATTGACGTCGCCCGCGCCCGTCGAGGAGTTGGTCGGTCTACTCAAAGCGCATCAGATCGCGTTTCCCGTGGTCGCAAAACTGAACGGTGAGCGCATCGCGCACAAAACCGAACGCGGACTCGTGCGTCTCAACGTCGGTGACGTGGCCACTCTGGCGCAAGCGGTGGACGAGCTTTTCGGCGCTGCACGCCCAACGGACGGGGACGTCAGTGTCCTTGTTGCACCGATGGTGAAGAGCAACCGGGAGTTCATCGCCGGCGTCGTGCACGACGCCCAGTTCGGCCCGATCCTGATGCTCGGCGTCGGGGGCGTGCTGGCAGAGGCGCTGGCCGACGTGGTTTTTCGCCCGGTTCCCGTCTCGGTGGCCGACGCACTCGAAATGATCGACGAAATCAAGGCCCAGAAGTTGCTCGGTGCCTTTCGTGGGGAGGCTCCGGTCGAGCGAAAAGCACTCGTGGGTGTGCTGACCGGTTTGTCCGACGCCGCGACCCAGCGTGAGGACCTGTTGTCAGTCGACCTCAATCCGTTGCTCGTCACCACCAGCGGCGGTCTGGTGGCCGTCGACGCGCTGGTCGAAGTGGGCACACCGCCCGCGCCACCCGAATCCACGAAGCGCAGAAGGACCCTCAAGGACGAGCACTTCCGGGCGCTGTTCGAGCCGCGTGGCGTCCTCATCGCGGGGGCATCCAGCCACCCGGGCAAATTCGGGTTCGTCTCGATGCACAACATTCTGGCGAGCGGATACCAGGGTCGCGTCGGTGGAACCAATCTTTCGGGCGAGGCGGTGCTCGGGGTCCAGACCGTGGTGTCGGTCGACGATCTTCCCGATGGTTTTGCAGACCTGGTGTTCGTGTGCACGCCGCCTGCGGCGAATCCCAAACTACTCCGCGAATGCGCTGCCAAAGGCGTCAAGGCGGCCTTTTTGACCACCGCGGGTTATGGCGAGGCGGGCCACGAGGGTCGAGGAATCGAGAACGAAATCGTCGCATTGGCTGACGAACTTGACATGCTCCTGGCCGGCCCGAACGGTCAGGGAGTCGTGAGCACACCCGTGCAATTGTGTGCGCAGATCGTGGCGCCGTACCCGCCTGCTGGTCGAATCGGAGTCGCGAGCCAGAGCGGCAACTTCGTTTCGTCCTTTCTCAATTACGCCCGCCAAAGTGGTGTCGGGGTGAGTCGAGCGGTCTCGGCGGGGAACGCGGCGAGCGTGTCGGTGGCCGATTACCTGGAGTGGTACGCAACCGACCCGGCGACCTCGGTTGGCCTTGCGTATCTGGAGGGCATCAGCAACGGCCGTGAACTCATGGCGCAACTCGGCACCGTTTCGCACCGAATGCCCCTCGTCATCGTCAAGGGAGGGGCCACCGAAGCAGGGGCCAAGGCGGCCGCGAGCCACACGGGTGCTCTCGCAGCCAACGACAAGGTCTTCGACGGCGCGTGTCGCGCGGCCGGTCTCGTGCGGGCGGCCTCCGTCGAGGAGGCCTTCGACACTGCGGCCTGCTTTGCAACTCAGCCCCTGCCGCGCGGGGGACGAACAGTGATTCTCACGACGGCCGGTGGCTGGGGTGTGGTCACTTCCGACGCGCTGTTTGCGCGACCCGAACTCAGCCTCGTTGCACTACCCGACGACCTCCATGCTGCGATCGACGAAAAACTGCCGGCGCGCTGGAGCAAGGGCAACCCCGTCGACTGCGCGGGCGGTGAAACACGTGACACGATCCCCGAAATTCTCGGCCTCATCGCGCACCATCCGGATGTCGATGCGGTGATCTATCTCGGGATCGGGATCCAATCGAATCAGGCACGACTCATGCGCGGGGGATCGTTCTACCCCGACCACGGCCTCGAGCGCATCGTTGCCTATCACGAACGTCAAGATGCACGATTCGCCGAAGCGGCCGCCGAGTTGTCGACGCAAACAGGCAAGCCGATTCTCGTCGCCACCGAGCTCGCCATCGCAGACCCCGACAACCCGGGCCCGCACGCCGTTCGCCAATCCGGTCGTTATTGCTTTCCGACGGGAAATCGTGCCGTCGCGGCACTCTCACACATGGTCCGATACGCACGGTTCCGGGACCGATGACGACACAGAGACGTCGCGCTCGTCGACCCGGTCTCGTCGTGGTGATCGTCGGCACGGTCGTGGCGTCCCCCCTCGCGGTGCTGTGGTACGCAGGACATTCACTCGCGACGCGCACCGACGGCCGTGACGCAAAGCCAGTTTCGTACATCGTCACACCGGTCATGAGCGTGCGTCGCGCCGCATCAACGTTGGCTACCGACATCGCGACACGGAACCTTCGCAAAGAGCTCGCACCCATCCTCGAAAAACTGCCCTCCTCGGGATGCCTTCGTGTGGATGCGGGCGGACGCATCGTCCTGGCGAAGTCGTCGGACAAGTCGTTGGTCCCGGCGAGCAACCAAAAGATCGTGACTGCGGCAGTCGCCCTCCAGGTTCTTGCCCCAGACACCCGTTTTACAACGCGCGTCATCGGCAAGATCGAGAACGGAACCGTTGCCGGCGACCTGTTCCTCGTCGGGGGTGGCGACCCGCTGCTGGTGAGCCGCGAGTTCCTCGCCACCGAGCGCTTCCCAACGACCTCGCCCACGATCCTCGACGACCTCGCCGACAAGGTGCAAGCCGCAGGTGTCAGGTCGGTGACGGGCAGCGTGGTCGGGGACGAGTCGTACCTCGATGACGACCGCTACCTCGACGACTGGTCGTCGGCCGTTCGGGGAACCGAGGCGGGGCCCTTGGGCGGGCTCATGGTCAACGATGGTGTGGTTCTCGGAAATCCCCTCAAACCCGACAACCCGGCGGCCGCGGCCGCCGAAGAGTTCACTCGTTTGCTGCGCGTGCGCGGCATCACCGTGGCGGGCAACCCGCGTGAGACGAAAACGGCACCGCCAGAGGCAATGATCGCCGAAGTGTCGTCTGCACCCGTCGCATCGGTGGTCGCTGAGATGCTCACCAACAGCGACAACAACACTGCGGAAATTCTTGTGCGACACATCGGGCTCTCGCGCTCGCTACAGCCCACGACCAGTGCGGGTCTTGCCGTTCTTCGCGACTTCATGGTGCAGTGGGGAATCCAAGGGGTGGTGATCAAGGACGGTTCGGGATTGTCGCGCGGAAACCGAATGACTTGTGCCGCGCTCGTCGAATTACTTGAGCGCAGCCCGATCGGAGGCGACCTGAAAAAGGGACTCGCCGTTGCAGGGCGCACCGGCACTTTGAAAGACGTCCTCACAGATTCACCCGTGGCCGGCAAGTTCCTCGGCAAAACGGGGACGCTTCTCAACGTGAAAACCCTCGGGGGAGTCCTCCCCGTGAGCGAAAGTGACGAGGTCACGCTTGCACTGTTCCTTGGCGGCGCCGGATGGGCAGACCAGGGCAACTACAGGCCCTTGTGGAATGCCCTGGCCCGCGCCGTGGCGACGTACCCAACGGGACCCTCGGCAGGCCAGGTGCGGGTGCTCCGCGGCGGCTGAGAGGGTGCAAAACAGACGCTTCGCTGCGACACTTGGGACATGGCATCGCAGGCCCGCGCCCATGACAGCGAGATTGTTGACATGGTCGTCGCCTACGCGCGTCAAGAGACCGTCGAGCCGTTGCGTGGGGCGGGACGCTGGATTCTGTGGGGTGTCGTGTCGATGGTGCTGGTCTCGGCGGGAATGGTTCTCGTTGCGCTCGGGTTGCTGCGTCTGGTGCAGGACCTCTCGTCAGACGCATTCGACGGCGCGTGGTCCTTTGTGCCTTACATTTTCGGCACCGTGTTCGCGGTGGTCGTGGTCGGTGTGGGACTTTCCCAGATGCGCCGGCCGCGCCTTTAGGTTGGAGGGGCAATGGAAAACACTGGCAACCGGAGGATTTCCAAGGACGACCTGGAGCGCAGATTCAAGAACCTGCAGGACGACCTTCAGGGCCGCGTCGAGAACAAAAAGCAGACGGCTCTCGCCCTCGCAGGTGCCGCCGCTGTCGTGGTGATGGTGGTCTCGTATCTGTTTGGCCGGCGCCGTGGATCGCGCCGCGCCACCCGCGTCGATTTCAGGCGCTGAAGTGGTCTCCAAGAACGCGCGTCGCATCTCGTTGTTCGCCGCTCTCGTCATCGGTCGGGTTCCCGTTCGACGTCGCGTGGTGTCGTTGCTCGCACGCCGATCCTCGAGGTTTGCCAAGGCGGTTCTTTTTGGTCGCCTGACGCGACGCTTCCTGGCGACGCCCGCACCGCGCGTGGTCAAGGCACGAACGCGCCGCGCCGTGATCGATGTCGAGTCCCGATGAGCGTCGACCCCACGGCACACCCGGACACCTTCGGACTGGGGGAAAAAGTGATGTTCGTGGACTGCAAGGACCGCCGTTACCTCGTCGATCTCGTCGACGGTGGTGAGTTCCACTCGCACGCGGGATTCGTCCCCCACGATGCGGTCGTGGGCTGTCCCGACGGAACGGAAGTCATCTCCACCAAGGGTGCGCGCTACGTGGTGTTGCGACCGACCCTCGAGGACTTTGTCGTGGAGATGCCCCGCGGTGCGCAAGTGATCTACCCGAAGGATCTCGCAACGATCCTGATGATCGCCGATATTCGCCCCGGTGCACGGGTTCTCGAATCGGGCGTCGGGTCGGGCGCACTGTCGATGGCGATGCTGCGGGCCGGGGCTTCGATCACCGGGTACGAGTTGCGTGAGGACTTTGCCAACCGCGCGAGGGCGAACGTGAAATCGTTCCTCGGCGAGTCGGCACTGCGTTCATACGACGTCCATCTCCGCAACTGTTACGAGGGGATCGATGGCAACGACTTCGACCACGTCGTACTCGACCTTCCCGAACCCTGGCTTGTGGTTGACCACGCAGTCGGCGCGCTGCGCCGCGGGGGCGTCCTGGTCGCCTACACGCCTTCGATCACCCAGGCCATGCAAGTGCGCTCGGCATTGGGCGACGCCTGGACAGGCCAGCGCACCCTCGAGGTCCTGCACCGAACCTGGCACATTGACGGCCAGGCGGTACGGCCAGACCACCGCATGGTGGCACACACCGGATTTCTCACGACGGCTCGGCTGATCGAGAAGCCCTGACTCAGGGCCGCAACGTCACGGCTCGATGAAGATGCACTCGCCGGGGCATTCCTCGGCGGACTCCACGACGGCGTCGGTCATGCTGTCGGGAAAGTTGGCCAGACCCTCGGCACCCTGGGGATTGCCCTTGGCAGTCGCGAAAATCTTGCTGCCTTCTTTCACGTAGGCCAAACCGTCATCGAGAAGGGTGAAGACATCCGGCGCGATCTCCTCGCACAGGCCGTCGCCAGTGCACAGATCCTGATCGATCCAGACCTTCATTGACTGCTCCTTCTATTGCTTGATCGTGCGCCCCGACTCTACACGCCGACGCTCCGTGAGGCACCTTTTGTCCCGCGTCACCTTGCACCCGGCAAGCGACCCGCCGAGACCCATCTTTTTCGTTATCCGGCCCGTGCAGTCACACCATCTACCGCGGGAGGTGATAGAGAGATGAGAGGTTTGATCGAAAAAGCTTCGTCGGTTCGGAGGTGCGGTATGTCTGCTGGTCGGCAGGACGAGCAGAACGGGGAAAGCGGGCGCGGCGACGAACGCACGTCGCGCCTGGAGGCCCAGTTGCTCGAGGCCAAGAGCCAGTTGGCCCACAAGGAGGCCCAGAACGAGAAGCTCTCCTACACCCTCCGCGAGGCGCGCGAACACATCACCCAGCTGCGCGAAGAGGTCGACAAACTTTCGCAACCGCCGTCGGCTTACGGGGTGATCGTCGGAAAGAACGACGACGAGACGGTCGACATCCTCACGAGCGGCCGGAAGATGCGAGTACAGCTTCATCCCACAATCGATTTCGAGACGGTTGCGCGTGGTGCCGAAGTTGTCCTGAACGAGAGCCTCAACGTGGTTCTCGCCAGAATGCCCGAGGGGTCCGGCGAGGTGGTCACGTTGAAGGAGGTCTGCGAGGACGGGGTACGTGCGGTGGTCACGGTGCGCGGGGACGAGGAACGGATCTGCGAACTGGCCGACGCCCTGCGTGGTGTTCACCTGCGTTCGGGGGACCTGCTGCGCCTCGACCCGCGTTCGGCCTTGCTGCTCGAAAAACTTCCGCAACCCGACGTGGAGGATCTGCTTCTCGAAGAGGTACCCGACATCGACTACGCCGACATCGGGGGCCTCGACTCCCAAATCGAGCTGATCGCCGATGCCGTCGAACTGCCGTTCCTCTACGGCGACCTGTTCGCCGAACACAGATTGCCCGCTCCGAAGGGTGTTCTTCTCTACGGTCCGCCCGGTTGCGGAAAGACCCTCATCGCCAAGGCCGTGGCAAACAGCCTCGCGACGAAAGTTGCCGCCAAGCAGGGTGACGCGAAGGGACGTAGTTATTTCATCAACGTGAAGGGACCCGAACTTCTCAACAAATACGTCGGCGAGACCGAGCGCCAGATCCGACTCATCTTCCAGCGTGCGCGTGAGAAGAGTGAAGAGGGTTGGCCGGTCATCGTGTTCTTCGACGAGATGGACTCGATGTTCCGCACACGCGGAAGTGGAATCAGCAGCGACATGGAATCGACGATCGTGCCACAGCTGCTTGCCGAGATCGACGGAGTCGAGGGCCTGCGCAACGTGATCGTCATCGGGGCAACCAATCGCGAGGATCTCATCGACCCCGCGATCCTCCGGCCCGGACGACTAGACGTGAAGATCAAGATCGAACGCCCTGACAAGGCCGCGGCCACGCAGATCTTCTCGCGTTATCTGACCTCCGATCTCCCCCTCGCCGCGTCGGAAACACCGGGTGACCAAGACGCCGAGAGCGCCGTGCGGTTGATGATCGCGGCCACTGTCGAGGCCATGTACAGCGAGGACGAGTCGAACCGGTTCCTCGAGGTCACGTACCAGAACGGTGACAAGGAAGTTCTCTTCTTCCGCGATTTTTCGTCCGGTGCGATGATTGAAAACATCGTCCGTCGGGCCAAGAAGCTGGCCATCAAACGGGTCATCGCGGGAGGGAACAGAGGAATTCGTCTCGACGATCTCGTCGAATCGGTACGGCAAGAATTCAAGGAGCACGAGGACCTGCCGAACACGACGAATCCCGACGACTGGGCCCGTATTTCGGGCAAGAAGGGGGAGCGCATCGTGTTCATCCGCACGTTGGTCAACGAACAAACCGGCGACGCCGCTTCGCGCGGGGGCAAGGCCATCGAGCGCACCGCCACGGGCCAGTACCTCTAGGCAGCGCACCAGTTCATGGCAATCCACAAGGTCTGCGGGGTCGAAACCGAATACGGAATCATCACGCGCGGTTTCGATGCGAACCCTGTCGTGGCGTCCTCGGTTCTCGTCAATGCCTACGCGGGCAACTTTCCCCAACTCACCGGATGGGACTTCGCCGACGAGAGTCCCGCTCTCGACGCGAGAGGGTTCGTCCTCGACGATGCGTTTCCACCGGAGGTCGAAACGCATCTGGTCAACAGTGTTCTGACCAACGGGGCCCGCTATTACGTCGACCATGCCCACCCCGAGGTCTCCACGCCCGAATGCACCAGTGCTTCGCAGGTAGTTCTCTTCGACAGGGCCGCCGAGGAAGTCATTCGGCGCAGCGCAACCTCAGCCAACGAGAAACTCCCATCCGGCCACGAAATCGTTCTCTACAAGAACAACTCCGACGGAAAAGGGAACTCGTACGGCTGTCACGAGAATTATCTCGTCGACCGCAACCTACCCTTCGGCCGCCTGGCGGGGCTGATCACCGGCCATTTCGTCACCAGGCAGGTGTTCACCGGCGCGGGCAAGGTGGGCTGTGAGCAGCCGGGGAGGGGATCAACCGCGGTTCCCTACCAACTCACGCAGCGGGCCGACTTCTTCGAAGAGGAGATCGGTCTCGAAACCACACTCAAGCGTCCGATCGTCAACACGAGGGACGAGCCGCACTGCAACCCGAATCTCTACCGGCGACTCCATGTCATCGTCGGTGATGCGAACATGAGTGAGGTGGCAACGTTTCTCAAGGTCGGAACCACCGCGATCGTGCTCGCGATGATCGAAGATGACGTACTCCCGTACAACATGCAACTCGCCAAACCCCTTCAGGCGATTACCGCCGTGAGCCACGACCCGACGCTGGGAGCCACGGTTGAGCGCGTCAATGGCCAGCGACTCACGGCACTCGAATTTCAGTTTCTCCTCCTGGAATGCGCGGAAAAGTACGCCCAACAATACGGGTTGGCTTGCGTCGACGATGCGCGTGGAACAGGTGAGGGTGAACTGATCCTTGCCCGCTGGAAGCAAGTGCTCGAGGGTCTCGAACATGATCCGCCGTCCATGTCCCACATCGTGGACTGGGTCGCCAAGAAGCGTTTGGTCGATGGATTGGCCTCCCGTCACAACCTGTCTCCGGGCCACGCCAAATTGAAGGCGATCGACCTGCAGTACCACGACATGCGTCCCGAACGATGCCTCGCACAGCGGGTGGGCCTCGAGACCATGTGGTCGGCAGATGCGGTCGCGGCTGCCGTCACCGAGCCCCCAACCACCACGCGTGCCTTTTTCCGGGGCAAATGTCTCTTGAAATGGCCGAACGATGTCGTCGCGGCGAATTGGGACAGCCTCGTGTTCGACATCGGAGACGAGCCGTTGCGCAGGGTTCCGATGATGGAACCCCTGCGGGGCACCCGTGCCATCGTCGGGGCACTCATTGATTCCGCAACGTCGCCCAGGGAACTCATCAACATGCTCGGCGCGGGTGCGAGTGAGACCTCGGGTTTCGTTGATCCCGGGATGTACTGAGGCTCGGAAATTTCGCTACGGTGGGCATATGGCCGAGCGGATCAAGAAACAACGTGGCGAGCGCGGTAACGACGACGCGGACGTCTCTGAATCTGCGTCGCCCGCAGCCGACACGGGGCGAAGCGAAAAGTTGAAGGCCGAACTCGACGGCCTCCTCGACGAAATCGACGAGGTGCTCGAGTCCAATGCCGAGGACTTCGTGAAGAGTTACGTACAAAAAGGTGGGGAATAGGCCCGATGGCGATGCCGTTCTTCCTCGACGACAATCCGGGGGCAAGTTTCCTCGATCTTTTGCGTCGCAGGGGCGCCGAACCGTTCGCGTCGTGCGACATGTCGGGTCAGTTGTCCGTGCCGCATGCCACCACCTGTGTCGCTCTGCGTTTCGAAGGTGGGGTCGTGATGGCCGGCGACCGTCGGGCTACGTCTGGAAATCTCATCTCGCACCGCACGATGGAAAAGGTCGTCGAGGCCGACCGTTTCAGCGGCGTTGCGATTGCCGGTGCCGCGGGACCCGCAATGGAAATGATCAAGCTCTTCCAACTGCAACTCGAGCACTACGAGAAGGTGGAGGGTCAACTGCTCTCCCTCGAAGGCAAGGCAAACCAGTTGTCGATGCTCGTGCGCGGAAACCTGCCCGCAGCGATGCAGGGCATGGTCGTCGTGCCGATTTTCGCCGGGTACGACCTCGCCGTGGGTGCCGGTCGCCTCTGGGATTACGACCCGACGGGCGGTCGTTACGAGGAGAAGGAATACGTGGCGACCGGTTCAGGAAGCCTTCACGCGGGCACGGTGGTCAAGGTTGGTTGGCGTTCCTCCCTGGGTGAGGACGACGCGATTCGCCTTGCGGTGCACGCGCTGTGGGAGGCGGCCGATGCCGATTCGGCCACGGGTGGTCCCGATGCCCTGCGCGGCATCTATCCCGTCACGGCCACGATCACCTCGGCGGGTTGGTCGCGCGTCGAAGACTCCCGACTGGCCGCCATTGTTGACCAGATACTCGCCGACCAACGCGCGCGTAACGCAGGTGAACCCCGATGAGCATGCCCTTCTACGTCGCACCAGAGCAGGTCATGAAGGACCGTGCGGACTATGCCCGCAAGGGAATCGCACGTGGTCGCGCCCTCGTGGCCGTGCAATACATCGATGGAATCGCAATCATCGCGGAGAATCCCTCGAACACGTTGCGTAAGGTCAGCGAGATCTACGACCGGATTGCCTTCGCGGGCGTCGGCAAATACAACGAATTCGACCAATTGCGCGTCGCCGGCGTGCGATCGGCCGACCTCAAGGGTTACCAATACTCGCGGGCCGATGTCGACGCGCGCAGTCTCGCCAACCAGTACGCGCAAATCCTCGGCCAGATCTTCACCCACGAGATGAAGCCCCTGGAGGTCGAGATCCTCGTGGCCGAAATAGGCGTCAGTGCCGCGGCCGACCAGTTATTCCACATTCTCTACGACGGGACGGTTCTCGACGAAAAACGTTATTCGGTTCTGGGTGGCGACGCCGATGCGATAGCAGGTCGCCTCTCACCCGAACTTGCCGGTGACGTACCCGATCTCGCAAAGGCCGTCAAGGTCGCCAATCGTGCACTCGCCGGGTCGGACCGAACCCTTGTTGCCGACGACCTCGAAGTTGCGGTCTTGCGTCGCAATGGTCCACGTCGTGCCTTTGCCCGTCTCGACGACGCAGAGGTATCGAATCTCCTCGCGAGTTGACCGCCGGCAACCCGAATGGAACGGCGGATCTTCGGGATCGAAACCGAGTACGGCATCACCTGCACGCTGCGGGGCCAACGTCGCCTCAGTCCCGACGAGGTCGCACGGTATCTCTTCCGTAAGGTCGTCTCATGGGGTCGCAGCAGCAATGTCTTCCTGGAGAACGGGGCACGTTTGTATCTCGACGTCGGTTCGCATCCGGAGTACGCGACCCCGGAGTGCGACAACATCTACGACCTCGTCGTTCACGACAAGGCCGGCGAACGTCGCATCGAGGACCTCACGAATTCGGCAGAGGAAAGGCTGCGTGACGAGGGAATTCGCGGAACGGTGTATCTCTTCAAGAACAACACAGACAGCGCGGGAAATTCCTATGGCTGCCACGAGAATTATCTCACGGGCCGCGACGACGACCAGACCGCCATCGGTCAGATACTCATTCCGTTTCTCGTGTCGCGCCAGATCATCGCCGGAGCGGGACGGATCACCCACACGGCACGTGGACCCGTGTATTCCATCTCGCAGCGTGCCGACCACATCTGGGAGGGAATGAGTTCGGCCACTACACGCAGCCGACCGATCATCAACACGCGCGACGAACCCCATGCGGATGCCGAGAGCTACCGCAGATTGCACGTCATTGTCGGGGACTCGAACATGAGTGAATACACGACGTTCCTCAAGGTCGGCGCGACGGCTTGTCTCCTGCGGATGATGGAGGACCCGAGCGTCGTCCTGCGCGACATGACCCTCGAAAATCCGATACGGGCAATCCGCGAAATCAGTCACGATCTCACGTGTCGGCGCACCGTGCGGCTCCAGAGCGGCCGGGAGGTCAGCGCACTGGACATCCAGCGTGAATATCTCGATCGTGCTCTCGTGTACGCCGATCGAAAGGGGTTTCCCGATTTCGAAATGAAGGCGTTGCAAATGTGGCACCACTGCATCTCCACGATCGAGCGCGACCCATTTGCGCTCGACAGGGAACTCGACTGGGTGATCAAACACAGGTTGATCGAGAGGTACCGGGAACGTCACGGGATCGCCCTGGGGGATCCGCAGACCCAGTTGGTCGACCTTCAGTACCACGACATCTGCCGGACACGCGGGCTGTACTACAAACTCGAGTCGAAGGGACTCGTCGAGCGGTTGTGCAATGAAGACCACATCACGCATGCCATCGAAAATGCACCGACCACGACACGTGCGCGCCTTCGTGGCGAGTTCATCAAGAAGGCGAAATCGAAAAAACGGGATTACACCGTGGACTGGGTGCACCTCAAGTTGAACGACCAAGCCCAGCGCACCGTGCTGTGCAAGGATCCTTTCAAGAGCAGGGACGAGCGGGTCGAAAAGATCATTGAGTCGATGTAGCCCGCACTAGCCTCACCCGAGTGCCGATAGAACTCCCGGGCGAAACAGAGGTCGACAACGGTCGCCGTCGACTCGGCGGCTCCTTCCGCGCAGCTTTTGACTGGGTGGTCGTGCTCGTCGTGGCACTCCTCGTCGCGCTCGGCATCAGAACCTTCGTGCTGCAACAGTTCTATATCTCCGGGCCCTCCATGGAGACCACGCTCTTCCAACCCAACCGGGTGCTGGTGAACAAACTCTCGTACCGCTTCGGAGACATCAGTCGGGGAGACGTCGTGGTCTTCGATCGAGTCACCTCCAACGGCCAGTACGTCCAGCACGACGACCTCATCAAGCGTGTCGTCGCCCTGCCAGGGGAGTCGGTGTCGATCAAGGGCTGTGTGGTGTACGTCGATGGAAAGCAATTGGACGAGCCCTACCTACCCGTGGTCGACGCGCAGCAGGCCGATCTCGTTTCGCGTTGCCGCCAGCCCGAGATGGCAGCGGTCGATGTCCCCGCGGAGCAGGTCTTCGTCCTGGGAGACAATCGTGTGCAGTCGATGGACAGTCGCACCTTTGGACCGGTCGACAAAGAGACCATCGTCGGGCGTGCGTTCGTGGTGATTTGGCCGATCAGCCGTTGGCGCTGGCTCTAGAGAGCGTCGGCCAGACGGTCGGGCCAGTCGCTGTAGACCGCGTCGACACCCATGCGGAGCACCTCGGCAATCTGGCGTTCGTGTTGGCAATCCCAGGCGAAACAGGCGACATCGAACCTCTTGAACAACGCCACCAGACCCCCGGTCCAGTCCGCGTAGGGCATGTTCACCGCGCCGATGCCGTCTTCTCGCAACGTTGCAGCGTGACGTTCGGGGCCCTGCTTCATGCGGGCAATGCGGGTGGAATGGACGAGGTGGACGCGGCGCGCAAGGTGATCCTGGCTGCGGAGCACGGCGAGTTCGGGGTGACACAGATACAACAGATGATCCGCCGGGCCGCGACGCCCACGGTGCACCTCGAGAATCGCATCGAACGCGGCAGGGTCCTTCACGTCGAGTGACAAAGGCACCGTTGGCGGGACGACACGCAACATCTCATCGAGGGTCGGTATGTGCAAGGGAAGGTCGTCGCGGACAACCCCGGAAATGGGCCTCGAACGCAGGCGACCTTTGACGACTCCGTCATGGTCGAGTACCGGAACTCCGTCGGCCGTGAGCCAGACGTCACTTTCGAGTCCGCTGGCGCCGAGCCGCAGGGCCAGCGCGAATGCCTCGAGGGTGTTCTCGGGGGCGTAGGCCTTGGCACCGCGATGGGCGAATCCGATGACGGCGGACAACATGCAGGGGCGAGGCTAGTGCCGAGGGGAGCAGAGCTATCTGGATGCGGCTTCATAGACTCTGAGCGTGTTCAACCTGTCGGGTGGCGAAATCATTGTTTTGCTGCTGATCGGTTTGGTCGTGCTCGGCCCGGAGAAGTTGCCTGACGCGATGCGCAAGGTCGGCCGTGTCTACAACGAACTGCGTCGTGTGGCTGGAGGTATCCAGCGTGATGTCACGTCCACTTTTTCCGAACCCGTCAACGAACTGCGCAGAACCGCCGACGAGGCGAAACGGATCCTGAGGGGCTCCGACCCCACGCCGTCGGCGGCTCCGCAGGGGCACGCCAACGAAACAGACGAACCACCCTTCGTCCCCTACGAGGCGCCGGTTGATCCCGATGCCGGGAAAGTCACAGACGATGGCCCTGCGCAATAGGAGACGCCGCGTTCACGGGCCCGACGATGAGGTCACCCTCACGGAACATCTGGGCGAACTTCGTTTCCGCATCATCAGATCGCTTCTCGCGGTTGCAATCGGGATGATTCTCGTTCTCTTGCAGTACGAGTCCTTGTTGCGCTTCCTGACCAAGCCGTACCGCAACCTCTGTCGGGCGCGGCCCGACTTCGCCTGCGATGGAACGCTCTATGGGCTCGGTCCCCTCGACGGCCTCGCGGCCCGGATGCGAATTTCCGTGTACGGAGGAATCATCCTTGCCCTGCCTGTGATCATGTGGCAGATCTGGCGTTTCGTGGCACCAGCACTGCACCGCAGGGAGAAAAAGTACGCAGTTGGTTTCGTGGTGTCGAGCGTCCTGCTCTTCGCACTCGGTGGATACATCGCGTTCTGGACCCTCGACAAGGCTCTCGAGTTCCTCATCAGCTGGTCGGGCTCGGACGTCGAACAGGCCTACCAAATCACAAAGTACGTGAACCTCGTCTTTCTCATGGTTCTTGCATTCGGCATCGGATTTCTGTTTCCTGTGCTTCTCGTTTTTCTTCAGCTTGTCGAGGTCACCACGCCCCGCCAGCTCGTCATGCGTTGGCGTTGGGCAATCATGCTGATCTTTGTCACCGCCGCCGTGATCACACCCTCGGGAGACCCGGTCTCGCTCTTTGCGCTTTCCCTGCCGATGTGTCTTCTCTACGGGCTGTCCATCGGCATCGGATATACCGTTGCATGGCGTCGACGGCGCCGCGCACCGGCAGTGTCGTGAGTTTCTCACCGGACCCATTCCAGCGCGCCGCGTGCGTCGCACTCGATGAGGGTGCATCGGTGCTCGTCGCAGCACCGACCGGATCGGGCAAGACATTCATCGCCGAGCACGCTGTGTCGTCGGCCCTGAGTAGGGGAAGGCGGGTTTTTTACACGGCGCCCATCAAGGCGTTGTCGAACCAGAAGTTCCGCGACTTCCAGACCCTGTTCGGAGAGCGGCAGGTCGGTCTTCTCACCGGTGACACAAGTGTCAATGCCGACGCACCGGTTCTCGTGATGACCACCGAGGTTCTGCGCAACATGATCTATGCGCGATCGACCGCACTCGACGGCCTTGCATATGTCGTGCTCGACGAGGTGCACTTCCTACAGGACCAGTACCGCGGGCCCGTTTGGGAAGAGGTCATCATTCACCTCCCGCTCGATGTGACACTGGTGTGCCTTTCGGCAACCGTCTCCAATGCCGACGAAGTAGCCGCCTGGCTCACGACGGTTCGTGGCGATACGCGGGCAATCGTCGAAACACGGCGTCCGGTACCCCTCGAACACCACCACGCCTTCTACGACAGGGCGACCGGCATGACCCGGGTCATGGCGACGCTCGACGGGGCGAAGACCAACGACAAACTCAGGCGGGTCCTCACCGCCGGCGGCCAGCGATCCCGCGGTACCAAGGGCCGGAATGGGCGCGATTCCCGGGTCGGGCCGGCCGGACGCGCCGAGGTGATCGAGGAACTGCAGGATCGAAAGCTGCTACCGGCGATCTACTTCATCTTCAGCCGTCACCAATGCGACGAGGCGGCAAAGGAGTGTCGACGCAACGCACGGTCGTTCGTCACGGGTGCCGAATCCCGGCGCATTCGTGAGATCGCCGACCGCCATGGAACGCGACTCTCGACCGAGGAACGTCGCGCCCTGGACTTCGACGGATTCGTCGATCTCGTCTCGTCGGGGGTGGCACCCCACCACGCTGGACTTGTGCCTGCGTACAAGGAACTGGTCGAAGAGGCGTTCACGGCGGGCCTCATCAAGGTTGTGTTCGCCACGGAGACCCTCGCCGTGGGCATCAACATGCCGGCGCGCACCGTCGTGATCGACAAGCTCACCCGCTACACCGGGGAGCGGCACGTTCCGCTCAAGCCCTCGGACTTCACGCAACTCACGGGTCGAGCCGGTCGTCGCGGCATCGACACTCTCGGCCACGCGGTGACGATGTGGAGTCCCTTCGTATCTCTCGACGAAGTCGCCAGATACGCGACCAACGAGACATTCACGCTCACCTCGGCGTTCAGACCGACCTACAACATGACGGTGAACCTCGTTCGCACCCATGCCGAGCGCGAGGTGAGGCACCTGCTCAACTTGTCCTTCGCCCAGTTCCAAACCAACTCGACGGTTGTGGCAATGCAGTCCCGCCTCGAACGCCGCCGTGAAGCCATGGAAGCCGCCGAAGCACGAGCCGAGAGCCCTTTCGGCGACATCTGGGCCTATCGCCGCGCAAGGGGTGTCGGCCTCGATGCGCCCACGAGGGCTGCCAATGACCGGATTCTCTGGGACAACCTGAGACCGGGGGACGTGATAGCCGCCATGGCTGACGGTGGGGAGGAACAGTTCCTCGTGGTTGCGACTGCGGCTCGGGCACGGGGACTCAAGGTCACTGTGCTCGACACACGACAGGGGGTACGCGGCGTCCTCCTCGACGATTTTGGTGCGACTCCCCGACATGTCGGTCGCATCGAGATTCCAGGGGAATTCTCCACCTGGAATCCGACCGATGTGAAAACTCTCGCCCAACGGCTGGCCAACTTCCCACAGCGCACGCCGGGTGAGGAATCCGTGCACGAATCGCACGACAGCATCACCTGCGACCCCCAACTGCGCGAACGGATGCGACACGCAGACAAAGCGGATCGGATCCGCCATGACATCACCCGCATCGAAAACGAACTGGTGGTCGAGTCGCAGTCGGTCGCCGCAACTTTCGACCGGGTCTTGCAGATGCTCCAGAACCGGGGTTTCATCGAGGGCTGGTCTCTCACGCCGGCCGGTGCGGTCCTCGCTGGCATCTTTCACGAGTGCGACATCCTCGTGGCCGAGGCCGTCGAGAGGGGCATCTGGGACGAGCTGTCGGTGCCCGACCTGGCCGGTGCGGTCTCGGCCTTGGTTTACGAACGTCGGTCATCCGACGACGTCGACCATCCGTATCCCTCCGACACCGTCAAACGCACGATCGAGGCTCTCGAGGACCTCAGCAGGCAGATCCGCAAGGCAGAGCAGGAGGCGGGTCTGCCGACACACCGCTTCCCCGACAACGGTTTTGCAAGAGCAGCCTCCGTCTGGGCCGCCGGTGGCTCACTGGATGAAATTCTCGATGTCGTTCCCGACATGGGCGCGGGCGACTTCGTGCGCATGATTCGTCAACTCGTCGACCTACTGCGACAAATTGAGCGCACCACACCGAATCCGGTGCTGGCCGCAAATGCAAGCCGTGCTGCAAAGGCGATGTTTCGGGGCCTCGTGGTGGGTAGTGAAGTCCTCCCGGGGGGGCTCTCGACGTGACCATCGAAAAGAGTCGGGACTGGGGTGAATCTGTGGGTGCGCGCGAAGGCGGCATCGTGGTCAGCGGCGACCTCGCCCGTGAACTTGGTTCGAGCCACGGCACGGGGCACGAGGGGCGCTGGCTGCGACTGCCGCTCGATTTGGTCGCCATCGAGGCGATCGATGAACACGGACGGCGTCACCTCCGGAGCGTTGCGACGTGGGTGACGGCCGGGTCGCGCCTGCGCGGCGACTATCTGATCGTGTCATCGACATCCTTCGTGGGAGGCCGGCGGATCTTTTCCCGGGCCCATCCCAACGACGGCCGCCTCGACTGGCTGGCCATCGAGCCAGGCATGTCGTTGCGACAACGGCTCGCTTTTCGCCGCCGGACACGCAGCGAGACACATCTGCCGCATCCTTGCGTCCGCATCGGCACCGGATCCGGTGTGTCCCGGTCGTTCACACACCCGGTGAAGCTTCGCTTCGAAGCCGGTGAACCGATCAGCGGTGTCGTGGAATTGAACGCGACAATTCGTGCCGATGCGACGCACACGCACATCCCCATCGCGTGACGTCGGACTAGAGTCGGGCCATGGGTGATCTCGCAGGACTCAAGCGTGAAGTCGTGGCCGAAATTGACCGGCTTGCCCCCTTGCTCGTCGAGATCAGTCGCGATATCCACGCACATCCCGAATTGAATTACGAGGAACACCACGCACACGACCTTCTCAGCGATGCGCTCGGCGCGGGTTTTTCATCCGTCACACGGTCGGCATTCGGCGTCGACACGGCCTTCCATGCTGTCAAGGGGGATATAAACGGTCCCCGTGTCGGCATCGTTCTCGAATACGACGCGCTGCCGGTGATTGGCCACGCGTGTGGACACAACGTCATTGCCGCCGCCGGGCTTGGTGCGTCCCTCAGCCTCGCACCGTTCATGGGTTCGACCGGTGGCTTACTCGAGGTCTACGGCACGCCCGCCGAGGAGGGTGGTGGCGGCAAGATCGCGATGGCCCGCAACGGCGCCTTTCGTGGTCTGGACGCCGCCATGATGGTGCATCCTGCCGATGTCGACATCACCTCTATGCGCGCGATCGCAATTCATGAATGTTGCGCCCACTTTCACGGCAGCGAGGCACACGCCGCGGCGGCCCCACACAAGGGTCGTAACGCCCTCGACGGTGCGGTTCTTGCCTACAGTTCCATCGCGGCGCTGCGCCAACACATCCGGCCCACGGAACGGGTGCACGGTATCTTCACCCACGGCGGCGACAAGCCGAACATCGTTCCCAAATACGCAGCGATGAATTGGTACGTGCGATCCGACACGCTCGAGACACTCAAACCCCTCAAGAAACGCGTCGAAGACTGCTTTCGGGGTGCGGCCCAGGCGACCGGGTGCGAAGTCGACATCGAATGGGAGAACCACGCCTACGCCGATGTCCGTGATTCGGCTGCATTGCTGACCGCCTACGTCGCCAACGCCCATGGGGTGGGCCGTGAGTGTGCCGCAGCGTCCCCCGACAGTGTGGTAGTCGGGTCGACCGACATGGGCAATGTGAGTTACCTCGCTCCTTCGATCCACCCAATGATCCGTGTCGCGCCCCGTGGGGTCCCCATTCACACCGCTCGTTTCGCGGTTTACGCCGGAGGGGAGGAGGGCGACCGTGCCGCCATCGACGGCGCAAAGATTCTCGCCCTGACCGCCCTCGACGTATGGGCGAATCCGCAGTTGCGGGATTCAATCGCCTCCGAATTCGCCGCGATCGGTGGTCTGCCCGACGGGGTCCTGTAGCGGCCGACGAATCCCTACCGCACGGGGTCGGGACTCCTAGAGTTGGTCGGCGTGACGGTGTACGTGCCCGAGGAGTTCAGTCCCACCGAGGCCGACATCCTGCGACGGTATTTCACAAACCTGGATTCGCCGGTCTTTGCCCTCGTCAACCTGCCCGAAGTCGTCAAGGGTGCACTCTTTGCTCGCTACAGCCGTAGTGCCAAAAGTTTGCGCCGTTTGTTCCTGGATGAGTTCGTGGGTGAACTCGACATTCGTGGTGATCAATCTTTCGACGCAACCGTCGGCGTGTCACGGGCCGAGGACCTCTACGAGCGGATCTTCGTCGAGTACGGCGACGACTCCGTTGCGCAACTGGGTGGCGTCCACCTCGCCTGCGAGCAGGCATCGAACATCTTGACCAAGATCCTCGAGTGGGGCCGACTGATGAGCTACCTCGAACAGAGCACCCGCTACATCTCCTATGACGTTCGCCTGGGTGGCCGGTACCGCTATTTTCGGGACCCCGACGTTCTCACGGGCAAGTACGGGACGCGTTACGTGGGTGACATGGACAGGATGTTCGACTCCTACAGCACGCTTGTCGAGTCGCTCACCGACCACGTGAGGCGCGTGGTTCCCCAGGGACCCAAGGACAGCGACTTTGTCTACCGGCAGGCGACACGGGCGAAGGCTCTCGATGCGGTGCGTGGCGCCCTCCCGGCAGCGGCCTTGTCGAACGTCGGCATTTACGGCAGCGGTCAGGCCTTCGAGAGTCTGCTCCTGCGCATGCGCTCGAACTCCCTCCCCGAGGCGCGTCTGTACGCCGACTTGATGCTCACGGAACTTCGCAAGGTGATACCGAGCTTCCTTCGCCGCGTCGACCAGCCCGAGCGTGGCGGCCGGTGGTCGCAGTACCTCGTCGACACAGCAACGGAGACCGACCTCGCCGTTCGTGAGTTGTTCGACGCCGACGATGTCGATGACTCGGCGACGGAATCGGTGACCCTGACGGATTTCGATCCCGACGGCGAGGACAAGTTGCTCGCGGCCATCTGCTACTCGCACACGAATCGCAGCGAGGCCGAGATCATGCGCCGCATCGCTCGCATGGCCCACGAAGAAAAGGTTGCGCTGATCAGGGCCTACGTGGGGGAGCGCTCGAATCGCCGGCACCGCCCGGGCCGCGCTTTCGAACGCGTCGACTACCGGTTCGACGTTCTCTCCGACTACGGCGCCTTCCGTGACCTCCAGCGCCATCGCCTGCTGACGATCGAATGGCAGCCGCTGACACCCAACCACGGGTACGTGCGGCCCGAACTCGTCGACGATGCGGGCAAAGGGGGGCTGTTCGACGAAGTCATGCAGCGCAGCGCCGCTCTCTACGACTCGCTCAGTGTCGAGTACCCGGCCCAGGCCCCGTACGCGGTGTCCATGGCCTACCGCATTCGCTACGTGATGCAGTTCAACGCCCGCGAGGCGATCCACCTGCTCGAGTTGCGCTCGAGCCCGCAGGGACATCCCGCGTACCGCAAGGTGGCCCTCGACATGCACCGTCTGATTCGTGATCATGCCGGACACACGGCCATCGCTGATGCGATGACCCACATCACCACCGAGCCCCCCGAACTCGAGCGTCTCGAGGCCGAACGGCGGGCCGAATCACGTCGCAACAAGTCCTGAACGGATGAACTGCTCCGCCCCGAAGGGTGAAAAGTTGATCGGATTTGCAACAGGGGGTTCCTGAGCACCTATGGTGCGCGCCTGAGACGGCCCGATGTGCCTATTATCCCGGCGCGGACCAGTCCCGTGATGAGTTTCGAAGAAAGGTTTCCTGTTCATGGCAAGCAAGCGGGCCAAGCCCAAGAGTGGGGCCCCAAAGAAAGTTGCAGCAGGGAGGTCATCTTCCGCCAAGAAGTCCAAGGCGTCGACCGCGCGGCGCAAGGGGTCCGCCAAGAAGGACGACATCGGCGGGGACGATCCGAGCCCCGTTGAACTCGACGACGCAGAAGATGTCGATGAAGAAATCGAACCCGACGCGGACGACCTCGACCCCGAGGACGTCGATCCCGAAACGCTCGACGAGGAGGGTTTCGAGGATGAGGGCGAGGAATTCGAGGACGACGAGGGTTTTGCCGACGATGCCGAAGAAGACGACGATGAAGCCGTCCCCGCCGCACGTCGAGCCACCGAGGAAGAAGACGACGAGGATCTAACGACACCCGACGACGTCGAGGCCGACCTTGACACGATCCTCAAGGATCGCCTCGTCGCAGCAGAAGACCAGCCCGTCGAAGACGACGAGGACCAGGAGGCGGACGACAAGACGACTGACGGCGACGCTCTCCAGCCGCGTCGCGCCGACGAGGAAATGTGTTCCTCCTGCTTTTTGCTCGTGCGTCGGGTTGCGCCGAATTGTCCGGTCGGCGATGACAACTGTCCGATTTTCGGCCGCTGACATGGTGCTCCACCTGTCCCTGCCATGACATTTGCCGATCCCGCCAAGGTTGCGCGTGCGGTGGCGCGTCACGTGCGCAATTCGCACGCGATCGGCAAGCTCGTCCTTGACACCGCCCTGCATCGCTTCTCGGGCAAGGCTGATGGTTCGGCATCAGATGTCGGGGAGAGATCCACGGACGTAGCCAGCGGATTCGATGTCGCGCCGGGGGGCGGTGACAATCCGGCTTCGTACGACGGTCTGCCCCTGCCGGTCGCCCAGTGGGCCCTGTTGCGTTCGGGAGAGGTCGTCGACATGATTGAGCGTTGTGACGATGAAGCCGTGAGGGCCATCGGCGCCTACGAAGAGGTGCACCGTCGACGTCGTCTGGTTGTTCAGGCCGTGAAGAACAGGCTCACCAGATGACGCGCAATTCCGTGGCTTCCGTGGTTAGCGGTTACGCAGAGTCACACGCGGGACAGCGGGGGATAGACGCCTACAACTGGTTGGTGTGCTTACTCCAGGCCCACCCCGGGTCGACCAGCACCGCAGTGTCGCACGGCTCGTCCAGCGCAGTGGTGACCGTTGTCGACGGTGCGGTGGTTCTCCACAGTCTTTCGGGTGAAGCGGCGGACTCGGCTGTCCTGCTCATGCATGCGCGCGATGCATACGGTGCCGACACCGCACTACGCGGTCTTGCGTTGCCGGGTGACAGGCAAACCAAGAACCTCTTCGAAGAAGCGGGTCTGCCCGCACAGGTGCTCCTGCACTAGGCGGAAACTCCCGGTGGCCTAACGGCCCTTCCAGTTCGGCGGGCGCTTCTCGATGAACGCGGTGAGGCCTTCCTTGGTGTCCTGTGAGGCCATGACCCCGCCGAACTCGGCGTTGGTCATCTTGATGAGGTTCTCATCGCTTTCGTAGGCCGAGGCAAGCACCACCTTGCGACTTGCCCACACCGCCAAGGGTGCCGCAGCACAAATCTTGTCGGCGAGAGCGAGTGCGGCCGGCATCACCTGGTCAGGCGCCACGCAGTGGTTGACGAGGCCCAATTCGTATGCCCTCTGCGCAGCAAGGGGCTCGCCCGTGAGAATGATCTCCATCGCCGCTGCTTGGCCGATGGCGCGTGGGAGGCGGAACAGTCCGCCGGCACCGGCGATCAGGTTGCGCTTGACCTCGGCCAGGCCGAATGCGGAACGGTTCGATGCGACAACCAGATCGCACGACAGCACGATTTCACACCCGCCCGCTGTGGCGAGGCCGTCGACCGCGGCGATGATCGGCTTGCGACGCTCGCGGTAGGTGAGTCCGGCGAAACCTCCACGTTTGGTGGCGAGAGCTGCGGCGTCACCCGAGTTGATGGCCTTGAGGTCGGCCCCCGCGCAGAACACGGGCCTTTCCTGGCCTGAGGTGTTTGCGGTGAGGACACCGACCCAGACCTCATCGTCGGCCTCGATCTGATCGACCGCGGCTTCGACACCGCTGGCCACATCACCATTCACGGCGTTGCGGGCTTCGGGCCGGTTCAGTGTGATGACGCCGATGCGGCCACGCTTTTCGTATTGGACGATTTCAGACATTCTCGGTGCTCGCTTTCGTTGCGGACTGCGACTCTTGGTTCCCCGGCCGGCGCCGGTCCGCACGACCGCCGCGCGTCGCTCCCTTTTTGTCGGCGCCCTTCTTGTCGGCCGGTCGGGTCGGGCGCAGGGGTCGTGGCATTGCCGCACCCGCGGCGGCCGAGACACCGAACTTTGCCGCGACCTGCGGGACCGCAGGGGCCAGCCGCGTCACACAAGCGAGGAGTTCGGGGGCGACGACCGCGGGGATGGCGGCGGCATTCAATTGCGAGCGCACGGGGCTGAATGCCGCTGCTTCAAGCATGGCCACCCAACGGTCGGCGGGAGCGTCCACTTCGAGCGCGCCGGAAGCGGCTGCGGCAAGGCGCGTGGCGAGCTCGGTGGGGAAGCGGGCACCGGCCTTGGGCGGCTGTGAGGACAACCGCAACGCCCGAACGACACGACCGACTCCGAGAGCAGCATCGATGTCGGACAGCCAATCGGCGTGATCCTTTTCTTGGCGGGCCGCGAGACCTTCCCTCAACTTCGCTGCGACCGCGCGGGTGGATTCATCGCGGGCGATAGCCGGGTCGTCTCCCGATGTGACGACGGACCGCAAGTCACGCAGGTCGAGCGAATCGATGTCGGCCACCGCGGCAACGGCGCGGTCGAGCCATTCGGCAACCCGCAACTTCGGCAGGAGATTCTCGGCCATGGTGACGAGCCCGTCAGCGGGGATCACTTCCTTGCCCTGCGAGGCAAGCAACTTGTTCTGATCCGCCACAGCACTGCGCACTGCGGGAATGCCACCCTGCAGGACACGTTCCGCGATCGCGCGCTGTGCTTCGGGAAGCGCGTCGAGAACCTCGCTGCGGTGCGCACGTCCGGGACGCAAACGCTTGGCCTTCGGACGCTGCGGCAGTTCGGGTGGTGGCGTGAAAGGACCACGCCGCTTGCGGTCATCGACACCCGAGTCCGACACCTCACCCTTGTCGCGGCGCGGACGGCGCTTGTCGTCGCGAGGTGGACGTTTGTCGTCGCGACGTGGACGCTCCGAGCGTGGGGCCTTGGTTTCGATCACCGGCTTGAAAGGTTTCTCGGTTGCCAGCAATTCGAGACGATTCGACTTCTCGACTCGCTCCTTGCCTGAGATGATCGAGAGGATTGAGATGCCGTCGATGTCGAAGTCGGCTTCGACCTTGAGAACGTCGCCGACCTTCGCGCCACCCGACAGCACGCCACCCTCGAGCACACCTTTGGGTTCGCGCGCCCCGGCCGCCCGCCAGGTCCACGAGCCGTCCGGGCGACTGCTCGTGAGTTCGATATCAATGCGACGCGACATAGGCTCCCAACGCTAATACCTCAAACGCCCCCCGACTATGGTCTGCCCGTGGCTGTCTACGCACTCGGTGACCAGGTTCCTGAAATCGACCCGACAGCGTTCGTGCATCCCGAGGCGACGATCATCGGCAGCGTCAGGATCGGCCCCGGCTCGAGCATCTGGCCCGGGGCCGTGCTGCGAGGCGATGACGGCTACATACGCATCGGAGCGAACACCTCGATTCAAGACGGGAGTGTCCTTCACACGACACCGATGTACCCGACGACCGTCGGCGACGAGTGCATCATCGGCCACATCGTGCATCTCGAGGGCTGCACGGTCGAGGATCGCGCGCAGGTGTCAAACGGAGCGATCGTTCTGCACCAGGTCATCGTGCGCACGGGGTCGATCGTTGCAGCAAACGCAGTCGTGTTGAACGGCCTCGAAGTACCCACGGGAGCGCTTGCAGTCGGTGCCCCCGCGGTGATCAAGGAAGGTCGCGCAAAGATGGATGCCGTCGTCTTCGGGGTGGAGTCCTACGTCCACAAGACGGCGCGTTACCGAGCCGAGTTGCGCCGTATCGACTGAGATGTCGGGTGCCTCGGAGGATCCGTTTCACGTTCTCTTGGTCGTGCGGGTTCCCGTCGAGGCCGCCGAGTTCGCCGCCGACGTTCTTTGGTCGGCAGGAGCACAAGCCGTAGAAGAGGTCCGCCACGCAGCAAGCACCGACCTGCGTACACACCTCGGGCATGACCCGTTGAGTGTATGGAACTCGCTCCTCGAGACGACACCACTCGCACGGGACTGGGCGGTGCGCACCGAGTCGTTCGACGGGCGCATTGCCGACACCTGGAAACAACACGTGTCCGTCACTTTCGTCGGTGACGTGAGGATCACCCCGGCCTGGCTCGCTTCGTCGGTGGGTCCACAAGCCGAAAATACGGTTCTCATCGAGCCCGGAGGTTCGTTCGGGATGGGCGACCACCCCACCACACGGGCAACGCTCGAGCTCGCGCTGGGGTCGCGGGGAACGAACATCTTGGACCTGGGTTGCGGCTCGGGTGTCCTCGGCATCGCCATTTGCCGTGTGAGGCACGCACGCGTCGTTGCAGTCGATGTCGCTCCCGCGGCCATTGAGGCGACTCGACACAACATCCGTATCAACGCAGTAGCCGATCGGTTCGTCCTCGCGCAGGGTGACGCACGGTGCGTGGCGGGCACCTTCGACCTCGTTCTTGCGAACATTCTCGCTCCGGTTCTCCTCGGCGATGCCGACCACATCGCCGCGCGTGTCGCCCCACGCGGCACCCTGATCCTGAGCGGTTTCACCGACACCCGTCGTTCCGACATCATCGCGCGCTATTCGGCGCTCGGTCTCCAAACTCGCCGCGAGACACACTTGGACGGCTGGTTAGCCCTCCAGTTCGAGCGCCTCTAGCAACGGGGAAAAGTCGAGTTGTGCGACCTGTCTGAGATAACGCCTGGCAACCTCTTCGCGGAACTGTCGGCACAGGTCGTCGCGGAAGAAGCGGGCGCCCTCGCGGATGACGTAGTTCAAGAGAAAGAACCGGTATGCGAGTGGAATGAAGCGCACCTCGTCGGCGGTCAGGGGGTAGACGCCGTGGTATGCCCGTAGCAAGGCGAGGAATCGTGGCTCCAGCAAAGTGTGGGGCGAGTACGTGAACGTGGTGCGGTCACCGGTGCTGCTGCTCACACGGGAGAGAAAATAGAAGTCGAACACGCGCGACTCGAGACGGAACCAGTCGTAGTCCCAACGACTAAAGAGACGGAAACCCTGCCCCTGATCCGTGTTGCTGAACAAGACGGAGAAGTTCCCGAGGTTCCAGTCGATCAGTACGGGTATGCGCAACCATTCGTCGTAGTGGACCGCCTCGAATTGCAACAACAACTGATGCGTATCCCTGTGCAGCACTCCGATGTGCTCGGGCGCGAGATTGAAATTCTTCGCCGCAAACGGACTCTCGAGAAGGTCGAGAAGGTGGATGAGATCACCCTTCACGGAATTCGACGTTGGGGGCAGTTGCTTGGCCATCGGAGTGCAGGCGGCATGGAACTCGGCCATTTCACGTCCGAGGTTCTCGACCTGGGACACCGAGAGGATTCTCGGCAACGATTCGGCGCGCGGCACGTCCTGGTAGAACACCGCCCAGATCGAACCGTCGTACCACGTCAGGGGGCGTCCGTCACGCTCCAACACGTTGGCGAGGAACGGCGCCCAGCGCTGCGTCTCGGGATTGCCCACGAGCATTTTTGCGCAGCGATGCAGGCGGTCGTGGTCTTCGGCGAAGAGAAAGTACGAACCGTAGGACGACACCTTGCACACGACGGTGTCCCCACCTTCCAGGGTCACGCGATACACGCGGTTGGTGGAAACGTTGGCCGAGATTTCACGGACATCCAGGATGTCCCGCCCAACCCCGAGATCGGCCCACGCCGCACGCACGACGCCGGCGGGGGAGGCCTCCATGGATCAATTATTCACGTTCTGCCACACGCAGACGGCAATGCCGTCAACTTGCCGCGCGGTTTCGCACGCCGATCGGTGAGATGAGGTGGAAACCGGCCGCATGGCGTTCCTCCTCGGATTCACCGCCCCAGAACCCGTATTCATGATTCTCTCGGGCAAACTCGCGGCAAACCCGCACGACGCGGCACTCCTTGCACACGGAACGGGCTTGCGCCTCACGACGAGTGCGGGCCTGGGGACGCTCCGCTGCGGGTGGGAAGAACACCGACGACAAACCGCGACACGCACCTTCGTGCATCCAGCCGTCGACACCCGATCCGCGACGTGCATCCGACCCGACGACTGCCATCTGAATCCTCCACAAAATTTGGGCCTAGGTGACTCCGTTGAATCTAGCGAGATCTGACTTTTGCGACAATCAGCCCATACAGAGCCTGATGGCGGCTGCGAAAGTCGCGACATCGGCACTTGTGGTGTCCCACGAGGTCATCCAGCGCACCCGCTGTTGCTCGGGGTCCCATGGCCAAAAAAAACTCGTTTCTCGAAGGCGATCGGCGATCGCGTCGGCAACAACCGGATAGAGGCTGTTGACCGCAGGGGGAGTGGTCAGACCCAGGGCCTCGATGTCGGCGACTGCCTCATAGAGTTCGCGGGCCGCGCCATTTGCCCGGGCCCCGAGGTCCACCCATAGATCGTTGTGCAGCAGCGCTCGGAACTGCGCGGCGACGAAGCGGCCCTTCGAGGGCAACTGGGTCGTTGCCTTGCGGGCCCAGGGTGCGTAACGCACCGCCCGCTCGACGACGGGATTTCCCGATTGGGGGAAATACACGATTACTTCGCCAAAGACAATGCCGTTCTTCGTTCCACCGAAGGTCAACACATCGACTCCTGCATCGACAGTGAACGAACGCAGTTTGTCGGACCCACCGAGGGCAGCGGTCGCATTCGCCACGCGTGCGCCGTCCATGTGCACGACCATCCCGAGGCCGTGCGCCATCGCACACAGCGCCTTGACCTCATCGATGGTGTAGAGCGTGCCGACCTCGGTTGGCTGGGTGATCGAGACGATGCGAGGTTGTGCGTGATGCTGCGACCCCAACCAGTGCGCGGCCGACTGGAGGTCGCGTGGGGTCAACTTGCCTCCCACGCCCGGACGCACCAGTAACTTCAAACCGGCGCGCTCGGGTGCTGCAGTTTCATCCACATGGAGGTGCGACCACTCGCTGCACACCACACAGTCACCCGGACCCGCGAGCGAGCTCAGCGCCGCGACATTGCCCCCGGTACCACCGAAAACAAAAAAGCTTTTCGTACCCGCGCCAAAGAGCTCCTCGAACCTCGCGTACACCTCGAGCGAAATTTCGTCGTCGCCGTAGGCACGGGCGTGGTCGACATTGGCCTCGGCCAGGGCAGACATCACCGATGGGTGGGCACCGGCGAAATTGTCACTGGCAAAGGAACGACCGAGCCTGCTCACCGCAGCATTCTCACACCTGCACCGGAAAATGGCGCATAATTACGTCATGACAAAATCAGGCAAGATAGTGCGACAGCCAGCTCTCGAGGGTACGGCCGAGGCCAAGCCGCGCTGCCGGTGGTGCCGACGGGCCATCGGGACCCCCGACGGGCCGGGTCGCCCCCGCCAGTTCTGTTCCCAGGCCTGCCGACAGTGGGATTGGGTGGCGCGCCAGCGTGCACGCGAATTGAAACTCTCCGAGGACCAACTCACAATCACGCGCACCGCCCTCAACGATCTGCACGACGCGCTCTACGTGCTGGCGTGTGCGGTGCAAGATGTGCGCCGCGACCTCGAACACAACAAGAAGCCCACGGCCCGTGAATTGGGCGAAATGTTGAGGTGGATTCTGGACTGTGCGGACCCCCTCGAGACGATCCGTCTGCGCCCATAATAGATCTTATGTAAAATAGATGTTTCTCGTGAACCGAGGGAGATCATCGCCCGCCCGGCACCTATCGATCCCACTACCCTCCGCCCCGTGGGTGAATTCCTGGTTCGGCCGGAGAACGTCATCGCGGCTCTGAGTGATCTGCGGGGGGCCGACATCGACTGGCGCAACGGACGTGCCTTTAGCCTGACCTACCTGGCGACCCCCGAGGCTCTCGAGCTCTCCGAGCGGGCCTATGCGATGTATGCCGGCGAAAACGCCCTCAACGTGGCCGCGTTTCCCAGTCTGCGGCGGATGCAAACCGAAGTCCTGGGATTCGTGTCGGGGCTCTTTCACGCCCCTCCCGGATCGGCCGGCTTCATGACCTCGGGCGGCACAGAGAGTTTGCTCCTGGTGTCCTACGCGGCACGACAACGACGGCCCGACATCACCCGGCCGAACATCGTTCTTCCAACCTCCGCTCACGCCGCATTCGAAAAAGCCTGTGCCTATTTCGGTATCGAGAGTCGTCGCGTACCCGTTCGCGACGACTGGCGGGCCGACCCCCGCGCCATGGCTGATGCACTCGACGAAGCGAGCGTGCTGATGGTCGCTTCGGCGCCGCAGTATCCGCAAGGGGTCGTCGACCCGATCGCCGAAATCGGTGAGATCGCCCTTTCGCGTGGCGTACCCCTGCACGTCGATGCGTGTATCGGTGGAATGGTGTTGGCGTTCCTGGATCCTTTTGCCAACGGCGAGCACCCCTTCGACTTCCGCGTCGAGGGCGTCACATCCATCTCCGTCGACCTTCACAAGTACGGATACGCCGCAAAGGGTTCGGGGGTGATCGTCTACCGATCGCGTGAGTTGCGCGACAAGCAGGTGTTCGTCACCGACAACTGGCTCGGTGGCTTGTACGGCAGCTCCGGTGTGCTGGGCACGAAAAGTGGCGGGCCGATCGCCTCGTCGTGGGCGATGATCACCCACTTCGGCCGCGAGGGTTACGCCGACCTGGCCACTCTGACCCGCACAACCACTCTCCTGCTGGCCGACGCGATCGGCACCATCGACCCCCTTTTCGTCATGACAAAACCCGACTCGACGCTGATCTGTTTCGCCTCGTCCGACCCCGCGGTACCCACGCCCGCGGTGGCCGAGGCGCTTGCCGCCCGCGGCTGGTGGGTCGACCGGCAGTCCCCGCCGGATTCGCTGCACATGACAGTCAGCGCCCACCACCACAGAGTCGTCGAACAATTCGCAACGGCGCTGCAGGCCAGCGTCGAGGATGTGCGCGCCTCGAACGGCGCGGTCGGCCAAGCCGGCGCCTACGGAACCGTCGAGTAAGAATTGCGCATGCGTTTCGGCATCTTTCTCCCACCCATGCACAAGACGGGCATCAACCCGACCCTTTTGTTGCACCGTGACCTCGAACTGCTCGAATGGCTCGACAAGCTCGGCTTCGATGAGGCATGGATCGGCGAACACCACAGCGCGGGATCCGAGCTCATCGCCTCGCCCGAGGTGTTCATCGCGGCGGCTGCACAACGCACGTCGCGCATCAGGCTCGGCACGGGAGTCAACTCACTCCCCTACCACCACCCCTTTATCCTCGCCGACCGCATCGTCATGCTCGACCACCTCACACGGGGCCGGATGATGTTCGGTGCGGGTCCGGGCCAACTAACCAGTGACGCGGCAATGCTCGGCATCGCGCCCCAGATGCAGCGCCCACGCATGGAGGAAGCCTTTGACGTCATCATGCGGCTCTTGCGCGGCGAGACGGTGACCAGGCACACCGACTGGTTTGTCTGCCAAGACGCTGTCCTGCAGATGAAACCATTTTCGAACTTTCCCATCGCGGTGGCTTCGTCGATTTCTCCGTCGGGATCGAAACTGGCCGGTCGCTACGGCACGGGTCTGCTCTCCATCGCCGCCACTGAGCCCGCCGCCTTCCAGGTGCTGGACTACAACTTCGATGTCTGGCAGGAGGAAGCAGCACTCCATGGCCATGTTGCCGACCGTTCCCAATGGCGCCTGATGGGCCCGATGCACATAGCCGAAACCGAGCGGGAGGCCCGCAAAAACTGCGAGTACGGCCTGCAATGGGTCTTTGACTACCTCTCGCACATCATCCCCGTCGGCGACCCGGGCAGTGCGCCGCCCACAGATTTCGCATCATTCGTCGACTTCGCCAACGAATCAGGCCGGATGGTCATCGGCACACCCGAAATGGCGATCGCCCAACTCGAGCGGTTGGTCGAGAAAACCGGGGGGTTCGGCGCGTATTTGTTCCTCGGAGCCGACCTCGCCGACTGGGGGGCGACCAAGCGCAGTTATGAACTCTTCGCCGAGTACGTGATGCCCCATTTTCAGGATCAACTCAGGGCCCCACAGGACAGTTACGACCGTATCGTCGCGGCAGGTTCACGCTGGGTCGACTCCACCCTCGGGGCGCAACTCAGCGCAATTGCCGCCTACGAGGAGGAGAGAACCGCCCGCAAGTGATGTAGGCTCGGGTCCACAACTGAAATTCCCGCACGGGAGAGAGCCGGTTCGCCGGCCGCCGAAGGAGCAACCGCCCCGGAACCTCTCAGGCACAAAGGACCGTCGGGACTCACACGCTGGAAAGCGGAGAGGCAACTCTCCCACCGAAGGGGAAAACGGCCTCGGCCGTGAAACTCTCAGGTTCCACCGACAGCGGGGGCGCACATCGACCATCCGTGAGGAGCAAACGTGCGTCTGTCCCCGTCCTATTTTGGTGAAGAAAAGTTCGAGACCCGTCACATGGGTGCCGACCCGAGCGATCTCGCCTCCATGCTCGCCACCGTTGGCGCCGTCGACCTCGACGACCTGGTGCGTCAAACCGTTCCCGCGGTGATCTCGCTGACCGAAGGTCTGTCGATCGATTCGGGTCTTTCTGAGCAGGCGGCCTTGCGCACCTTGCGCGAACTCGCCGCCAAGAACGAGGTGGGCCGCAGCGCGATCGGCATGGGCTACTTCGGCACGATCACGCCTGCCGTCATCCAACGCAACGTGCTCGAAAACCCCGCCTGGTACACCGCCTATACGCCCTACCAACCCGAGATCTCCCAGGGCAGGCTGGAGGCACTCCTCAACTACCAGACGATGATCGCCGAACTCACCGGCTTCGACGTCGCCAACGCCTCACTTCTCGACGAAGCCACTGCCGCGGCCGAGGCAATGACGATGGCCCACCGCGCGGCTAGCGCCGACTCCGACACTTTCTTCGTGGTCGACGATGTTCTGCCCCAGATCCTTGCCGTTCTGCAGACTCGCGCCGAACCTCTCGGCATCGACATCGTCGTCGGCGACGTCGCCCAGATCGCCGGTGCCAAGCCCTTCGGAGTGCTGGCGTCGATCCCCGGACTGTCGGGCAACGTTCCCAGCGCCGACACTCTGCGCGCCGTCGTCGCGGCCGCACATTCCGTCGGCGCGCTCGCCATCGCCGCTGCCGACCTCCTCGCACTGTGTCTGATCACCCCGCCCGGACAACTCGGCTTCGACGCCGCCGTGGGCACCTCGCAACGCTTCGGTGTTCCGATGGGCATGGGCGGTCCGCACGCCGCATACCTGGCCATCGGTGAGTCACACGTGCGTGCCTTGCCCGGTCGCCTCGTGGGCGTGAGCATCGACGCCCACGGTCGACCCGCGCTGCGTCTCGCTCTCCAAACCCGAGAGCAGCACATTCGCCGCGAGAAGGCCACCTCGAACATCTGCACCGCCCAGGTGCTGCTTGCCAACATGGCCGGCCTTTACGCCGCATGGCACGGCCGCGAGGGTCTTGTCGAGATTGCCTCGCGCGTTCACGCCTACACCAATGTTCTCGCCGAGGCGCTCGTCGCCGCAGGCCACGAGGTGGTCAACCCGTCATGGTTCGACACCCTGACCGTCGACCCAAAGGGTGATGCTGAGGTCATTCTGCGCATCGCCCGCAACGAGGGCTGGTTCCTGCGCCACACCGATACCGGCACCGTCGGTCTGTCCATCGACGAAACCACGACCCGCGACGACGTCCGCACGATCGCAGGTTTCTTCGGCTGCGCCGACCAGATCGACAAGCTGTGGGATTGCGCGCTCGAGAGCCCTCTCGAGTCGCTGCGCACCGACTCCTTCCTTGAGCACCACACCTTCAAGGCCCACCGCACCGAGCATGAGATGCTGCGCTATCTGCGCAGCCTCGCCGACAAGGATCTGGCCCTCGACCGCACGATGATCCCCCTCGGGTCGTGCACGATGAAGCTCAACGCCACTTCCGAGATGATCCCCGTCACGTGGCCCGAGTTCGCCTCGCTGCATCCATTCGCACCCCAAGAGACACGCACCGGCTCGCTCGAAATGATCGCCCAACTGGAGGAATGGCTCTGCGAGGCCACGGGATACGACGCTGTCAGCCTGCAACCCAACGCCGGCAGTCAGGGCGAGTTCGCGGGCCTCCTGGCGATTCGCGCCTACCACCGTTCACGCGGCGACTTCGGCCGGGACGTCTGTCTCATCCCGTCCTCGGCGCACGGCACGAACGCCGCCAGCGCGGTCATGGCCGGTATGAAAGTCGTGGTCGTAAAATGTGACGGCGAAGGAAACGTTGACGTCACTGATCTGCGTCGCAACATCGAGGTTGCCGGCGACCGACTTGCCGCTTTGATGATCACCTACCCCTCCACCCACGGTGTGTACGAAGCGGCTGTGGTGGAGATCTGCGGCATGGTGCACGACGCAGGAGGCCAGGTGTACGTCGACGGAGCCAACGTCAATGCCCTCGTCGGCCTCGCCGCACCGGGCAGGTTCGGCGCCGATGTGAGCCACCTGAATCTGCACAAAACGTTCTGTATTCCGCACGGCGGCGGGGGCCCCGGTGTCGGACCGGTCGCCGTGCGCGCCCACCTCGCACCGTTCCTACCAGCCGTCGTTGAATTCAATTCGCCCGATCGCGACTTCGACGACCCCGTCGGGCCGGTCTCTGGGGCACCCCACGGATCAGCGGGCATCCTGCCGATTCCGTGGATGTACATCGCGATGATGGGCGGTGACGGCCTGCGTCGCGCCACGCAACGCGCGATTCTCAACGCGAACTACATCGCCGCCAAACTCGGGGATGCCTTCCCGGTCTTGTACCGCGGTGCGAACGGCCGCGTGGCTCACGAGTGCATTCTCGACCTGCGTCCACTCGGCAAATCGACGGGCGTGTCGATCGACGACGTCGCCAAACGACTCATCGACCACGGATTCCATGCACCGACCGTGAGCTTCCCGGTGGCGGGCACATTGATGGTCGAGCCCACGGAAAGCGAAGAGAAGTCCGAGCTCGATCGCTTCATCCAAGCGATGCTGGCTATCCGCGCCGAGATCGCCGAGGTGGAGGCCGGACGAACCGCCATCGAAGACTCACCCCTCAGGTATGCGCCACACACCGTGGCTGATGCGACAGCCGAATGGGGCCGAATCTACGACCGACGACTCGGGCTCTACCCGACCGCCCGTACCGTTGGTCGGTCGTACTTTCCGCCCGTGTCGCGTATCGACGCCGCGGCGGGTGACCGCAACCTGGTGTGCTCATGCGCACCCCTCGAGGAATACGCCGCGTCCCACCGAATAGCCTGAGTCCCATGGACGAAAACGGCGAAGCCCTCAACCCTCTCGCCGGCCTCGAGGAGCTCGTGGCACTACTGCTGAGCATCAACCCGGTCGAACTTGCAACCAAAGTCATCGCCGAAGGTGGCAAGACGCTCGATCAAGGTCGTCGCTCGGTCGAACTGTTGCTCCAGACACTCGAAAACACCGCCGAGACGATGAAGAACCTGAACTCGGCGGCCACGCGCATCAATTCGCTGCTCGACGACATCGAGGTGCCGCTGCGTGCGGTGATGCCCCAGGTCGGCTTCGCGCTCCAGACGATGGCCGCCATGGGCAACCTGATGGGCATCAAGCCCCAGAAGCCGACTTCCTGACAAAAGGCAGGGCCACGACACGGCCCGCCAGCGCGGCGCCGCGCACGTCGATTTGAACGACTTCACCCTCGACAACCGGCGGCGGCAGGAACGCCATTGCAATACCGTGGCCGAGCACGGGTGAAAAGTTGCCGCTGGTCACCACCCCGTCGCCCTGGGCAGTATGCACGACACTCCCCTCGCGCGACGGCCTGCGCCCCTCGGTCGAAATGCCCCGCAACACGCGCTCGACACCACGCTCTTTCTCCGCCAAGAGCGGGGCACGTCCCTGAAAATCACGCTTCTTCCACCCCACCACCCAGTTCAGGTTGGCCTGCAAGGGCGTGATGCCCGCACCCAGTTCGAATCCGTGCAAGGGCAGGCCCGCCTCGAGTCGCAACGTGTCGCGCGCACCCAGACCCGCGGGCACGACACCAGCCGCCATGAGAGCGTCCCACACGACAGATGCGTGGTCGTTCGGAACGGCGATCTCGATTCCGTCCTCACCCGTGTAACCCGTTCCGGCAACGACACAGGATGCACCGCACACCTCGACACGCTCCACCAAAAAACGACCGACCGCTGCGGCCTGCGGCGACACGTGCGCGACCATGTTCCGAGCGGCCGGACCCTGCACCGCGATCACAGACCTGGTCGCAGTGGTGTCGAATCCGCCGAGATATCGAACGACGCGTTCCGTGTTCGAGGCGTTGGGCATGACATCAAAGACCTCGTCCTCGACCCACCACACGATGATGTCGTCGATCACCGATGCGTCATCGGGGTCGAGGAGGTGCGTGTACTGCGCGCGGCCCGGGGCGACCTTTGTGAGGTCGTTTGTCAGTACCGCCTGCAACAATCCGAATGACCCGGCACCCTCCAGGCGCACAGTGCCGAGGTGCGACACGTCGAACATCACCGCGAAGCGGCGGCATGTCATGTGTTCTTCGATGGTGCCCCGCGGGTAGGACACGGGCATGTCCCATCCACCAAAAGGCACCATTTTGGCGTCAAGGGCGAGGTGGGTGGAGTGGAGTGCGGTCTGACGAAGCGGCATCACATGCCGGCGACGCGACGCTGCTCGGTGTGGGCCCCGACCCGACGACCGACGGTCACGATGCTCGCATCGACGTCATCTATCACGCCTGCGAGGGGCAGCACATTCAGCACGCCCTGCCCATTGCGCAGCACGTCGATGAGTTGGTCGCCGTCACACAACACCACCGACGAGCCGCTGATCACGATGTGTGCCGAGACAACGTCGGAACGCAGATGTTCGCGCATGTAGCGGAAGACCTCGCGCACCGATTCCAGTTTGATGCCCGCATCCAAAAGGTTCTTCACGACCTTCAAAGCCAGCAGGTCGCCGTAAGAGTACGCACGACGCGAGCCACTTCCCGACGCGGCCGACAACGTTGGCGTGACCAGGTTGGTGCGCGCCCAGTAGTCGAGTTGTCGGTAGGAGATACCAACGATCTGCGCGGCCGCGGTGCCACTGAACCCCTCACTCATGGGGGGCAGTCTATGACGTCGGATCGGAGAAGTCTTCGGGCGAAATCGACTCGAGGAAGTCCCTGAACTCGTCGACCACCGCCTCTTCGGCTTCCTCGTCTTGGGCCGCCTCCTCGCTGATTTCACGGCCGACCTCGTCGAGGAGGTCGGAAGAGGCAAAGATCCCTGCCCCTGCCCGTACGGCCAGAGCCACGGCATCCGAGGGGCGACCGGACACACCCACCTCCCCGACCGTCGTGCGCAACACGATCTCTGCAAAATACGTCTCGTTGCGGATTTCGGTGACGATCACCCGGTCGAGTTTTGCTGCGAGGGCCTCGATCAGCATCACCGACAAGTCGTGGGTCAGCGGACGGGGCGGCTGGGTGCCTTCGAGTGCCGTGTGAATGGCGCTCGCCTCGGGGCCACCGATGTAGATGGTCAGCACCCGGCGGCGGCCTTCGACCTCGCGCAAGACAAGCACGGGCTGGTTCGACGGAAGTTCGACCCGCAGACCAACGACCTCGACCCGCGCCACATCACCCATGACCGAGAGGTTACTTACTGACGCGGTTCGATGAATTGGCCAACGGCCTGTTGCACGAGAACGCGACGGAGGTCACCCGCCAAAGACATCAGCGAAGCCAGCATTTCAGCCGACTGGGACCGCGCGTCGGGGTTTTTCTGGCGCAGCAAAGGCATCAGCCGCTGCTCGAAGAGAGCGGCCTCCTTCTCGGCTGCGAGGCGCCAGGACTTCAAGTGCCGGAACTCGATTCCGAGGTCGAGAAATCTCTTGGCCAATGTCGCGATCTCGCGCGCCGAGGCCTCGTAGAAGGTGTCGCCACCCACCTGGCGCGAGGACATCAGGCCGAACTGCTCGAGCGTGCGTAGTTCAGCCTCGGCTAGCCCGCTCAACTCGCAGAGATCTTCCAGTGAGACGGGCCCACCCTGGGTGGCGCTGATCGGGGCCGGCCCCACGTGCGCCACGGGCTTGGAGGCCGGGCGTTGGGGTGAGCGTCGTGACGCAGGGTGCAGACGACCCGATTCGGCGAGGACCACGGGGTCGATTGCGATCTCCGCACTCTCGTCGACGTCCGTCGAAGCGACGTTCAACTTGTGGATCCGCGCCAGTTCCCTGCTCACATCCCCGACGCTTCGATTGCGCAGGGCAGCCGGCAACGACACCGGGGAGGTGGAATCACGGGGAATCGACCCCGACTCGTCGAGGCGATCACGAATGACGCGGAGCGGGAGATAGTTCGTTTCCTGCTCACGCAGAATGTACCGCAGACGATCGATCTCGGCGTCGGTGAACTTGCGGTAGCCCGAGGGCGTGCGTTCGGGTTCGATCAGGCCTTGACTCTCGAGAAACCTGATCTTTGAGATCGTGACATTCGGAAACTCCTCAAGAAGCAGACCGAGAACCTCGCCGATACTTTTGTAACTGCGCTCGGCCATGTTCACTCCGAGCGATCGAAAAAGACGAGGCGGAACTTGCCGACCTGTACTTCGTCGCCGTGGTAGAGCTTGACCTCATCGGTGCGCTGCTGATTGACGTAGGTTCCGTTCAACGACCCGACATCGCGCACGACATAGGCTCCCTCGCTGAACACCACCTGGGCATGACGCCGCGACACCGTGATGTCGTCGAGAACGATGTCCGAATTCGGGTGACGGCCGATGTTTGTTGTCCCGATTCCGAGCAGGAAGCGGTCGCCGAATTGCTCGCCCGTGCGCGACACCAGCACCGCACCGCCTATCGGCACCTCCGAAGTCCGGAAAATCACGTCATCAGCGTGGCCCGGAGCATCCTGCAGGGCGTCGACCCGCGTGAGGGTGATCGTCCGGTCTGTGGCGCTGTCGAGAACCGCACCACAGACACTGCAGAACGCCGCTTGGGGCGGGTTCCTGTGTGCGCAGCGGTTGCAATAGACGTAGGACACGACGCGACCTAGGCCCCCGTCAGGGCGCTGTAGCCGGCGGCGTCGAGCAGAGCATCCAGTTCGGCCTCGTTGCTCATCTCGATCTCGCAGATCCAACCCTCACCGTAAGGGTCAGAGTTCACGAGTTCGGGAGTGTCCCCGAGAGCGTCGTTCACGGCCGTCACTTTGCCCGATACGGGCGCATAGATGTCAGAGACGGACTTGGTGCTCTCGACCTCGGAAAAGGACTGGCCCTTCGAGACCGACGTGCCGAGCGACGGAACCTGGACGAACACCACGTCGCCGAGAGCATCCTGTGCGTAGTCGGTGATGCCGAGTCTGACCGTGCCACCGCTGCGGCGGATCCATTCGTGGTCGGGGCTGTAGGCGAGATCGGCGGGGACCAGCACGTCTCACACCGTAGTTCGGTGCCTCCGGCCGGCGCGCAAATGCTCTTGCACCTTGGGCACGTACTGGATCGCCGTGAGCCAACTCAGCGCAAGGCCGGGCCCGACGAGCACCCAGCCAAAGAGGCCAAACAGGCCTTCGAGGGCTATTCCCGACCTCGACAGGGTGAGGGCCGGCACCGCGAACATGAGGATGAAGGTGGCCCACTTGCCGAGGTACGTCACCGAGAAGCGCTCCATCCCGAAGGCCGTCGCGACAACCATCATCAGGCCGACTCCAATCTCACGGGCGAGAATCAACACCGCAACGACAATGGGGACCGCACCGTCCACCCCGAGAGCCAACAGTCCGACGATGAACAACAACCGGTCAACCGTCGGGTCGAAGATCGCACCGAAGGGCGACATCTGATCGAAACGCCTCGCCACCCACCCGTCGACCCAGTCGGTTGCCCCGAGACATCCGATGATGATCCCCGCGGCAAAACGCGAATCTCGGCCAAACAGTGCCCACAAAAACACGGGCAGACACAGCAAGCGCAGCAATGTGATCGCGTTCGGAACCGTCAGGAGACTGCGACGCGAGAAGAGCTCCGACACGTGCCCAACCCTAGACGCACCCACATCCGAGACGGGCGGTTTCTCGGGGGTGGATAGTCTCGGACTATGGGTGCAACCGACGCATTCGCGGCTTTCGATCTGGGCGGCAAATATGCGCTGATCACCGGTGGCGCCTCGGGCCTCGGGGCCGCAACGGCGGAGCTGATGACCAACCGCGGTGCCCGCGTCGCCATCGCGGACATCAACATGGATGCGGCAAGCGACATCGCGCGTCGCCTCGATGGTGTTGCCGTGCCTTGCGACGTCACCGACTCTGCTCAGGTTCGCATCGCCGTACAAACAACCATTGATACCTACGGTGCGCTCGACGTGATGGTGAACAACGCCGGCATCGCTCCACCGCCCGACAACGACCGCTTCCAGAGGATGATCAACAACCAGATGTCGCGGCTCGACCCGTCGATCACCGCCGAGCCGCTCGACATCCTCGTCAATCTTTCAGACGGCGTCTGGGATCGCATGATTCGAACACATCTCTACGGCGTCTTCTACGGCACCCGCGAAGCCCTCGCCCACATGACGCCGCGCCGCGCGGGTTCGATCATCAACATCTCGTCGATCCTCGGCATGCGCCCGTCGGCATCGGCGCCGCACTATTCGGTGGCCAAGGCCGCCATCATCGCCCTCACCAAGGCCACCTCGGCCGAGGTGTCACAGTTCGGCGTGCGCATCAACGCCGTGTGCCCGGGCTACACCGATACGCCCCTGCTCAGTCACTATTCCGAGATGATGCGCTCGGTCATCGTCTCGCAGATCGGCATGGGTCGTATGGGCGTCTCCGACGAGATCGCCCAGGTCATCGCCTTTCTCGCATCACCTGCCGCGTCGTACTGCACGGGCGAAGTATTCAGCGCCTCTGGTGGCTATCTCTCGTGACGAGCGTGTTCACCCGCATCATCAAGGGCGAGCTGCCCGGCACGTTCGTGCATCGCGACGACGACCTGGCCGTGTTCATGACCATCAACCCGATCTCCCCCGGCCACGCCCTCGTCGTTCCCGTCGCCGAGGTCGACCAGTGGACCGATGTCGACCCGCGCATCCGCACGCGGCTCTTTGATGTCGCCCATGCCGTCGGTGCCGCACAAAAAAAGGCTTTCTTCTGCCACCGCGTGGCACTCATCATCGCCGGCTTCGAAGTGCCGCACTGCCACGTCCATGTCATCCCCGCCAACGACATGGGCGACGTTTCGTTCGCCAATGCTGCCGCTCACGTCGACCCCGAGGAATTGCGCCGTCACGCGCAAGCCATCACGGCGAATCTGGAACTCTGAGCTCCTAGTCGAACAAGGTGTCGGGCAATTGACCCGCCACGGCATCGATGTTGGTCGGGTCGTTGTTGCGCACCGAGTTCACCTTCGTCGACACCTCGACGGGCTCGAGGACTCCATCACACGACGATGCCAGCACCGCCACGGCCCCGGCGGTGTCGGCCCCCAACCACGCGGTCAACGCGTCCCCCGACAGCACCGCAGGCATCCGGTCGTGGATCTCGGCGAGACGCGGGTTCGCCGAAACCGTGATGACACACGCCCGCGGATGACCCCCACTGTCGGCATCGGCCGCATCCCACAACGCGGCAACAGCGAGGGGAAGACCGTCACGGCGCGAAATGAAATACGGGATTTTCCGCTTTGCCTCCCTGGTCGTGAGCCATTCGTAGTAACCCGTCATCGGCAGCACACATCTGTGCCCAGCAACCAGATTGCGGAACGAGGGCTTCTCGGTCACCGATTCCGCTCGGGCATTGATCAAGACTGACAATGCACCGGCTGATTGCCGCCAGGCTGGCCTCAAACCCCACACGAAGGTGTCGATGCGACGCGTACCCCCGACATCGCGTATTCCCACGATCCTGCTGGTCGGCGCAACGTTCCAACTCGGGCGCAGGTCGACTTCACCGACATCGGCATCAAACACCGAGGCCAGCGTGGACACGGGTGTCGAGGCGACGAAGCGACCGCACATCGAACCCGAGTGTAAGACTTCCCCCATGCGTATCGACCTGCACATCAACCAGGCCCTCGCGCCGGTTGCCGACGTGGTCGACTGCGCCATCCGTGCCGACCGGGCCGTCTATGACGCGGTCTGGGTCCTCGACCACCTCGCTTCGATGGAGCCGGCACGCAACAAGGGACAGATGCTCGACCCCCACACCCTTCTCGGTGCCATCGCAACGCACACGAAACGCGTACGCCTCGGCGTCCTTGTCAACAACGTGGCAGTCCGCCCCGCCGAGGTGATCGCCGGAGCCACCGCCACGCTCGACCTGATCTCACAGGGTCGCGCCGTACTCGGTCTTGGCGCCGGAGCCGCCCCCGACACCTACTTCGCTTCCGAACACGCTGCACTCGGAAACGTTCTCAATCCGTCGATGCAGGCTCGCCACGACCGACTTCTCGACACCCTCGCACGCGTGCGGGCCATCTGGTCGGGTGACCACGACAAGAACCTCGTGTTTCCCAAACCCACGACACCCATCCCCGTGGTCGTCGGAGTCAACAGCGTCGCCCTCGCCCGTCGTGCCGCGCAAGCGGGATGCGGCATCAACGTGCGTGGCGCGCATCCCAAGGCGAGCGAAATCCTCGCCTGTGCGAACCCGTCGGTCGGCGAGTGGTCGTCATCGGTGTGGTTCGCTTATGACAAGGCACTCACAGACGCAACTCATCCACGCATCGCCGAAATGGAAAAGCAAGGTGTGGAGCGCGTCATTCTCCTCACGTCCTCACCCGACGACGTGCTCACCGCCTGATCCGCACCACCAGGACGGGGTTCTTCGCCGGGTCCAACAGCGCGAACAAGCGCTTCATCACCGCTCGCGACACGCTTACGCACCCGCTCGTCGGTTTCGTCTGGCCGGCTACGTCATGGGCATGGACATGTATGAAAATCGCACTCCCCTTACCCGTCACGGTCGGTGAGGTGTTGTAGTCGGTTGTCAACGCATACTCGTATGCACCGCCCCTGGCGATGCGGTACAGATCCTCGTTCGGGGCAACGCAGAGCGAGCGCCGCACACGACGGTTGTAGGCCCGGTCACCCACGTCGGAGATCCAACAATCGCCGTCAACCACTCGGCGGTAAGGGAGCTCCGTGCGCGCCTTGGCAGTCGAGCCGAACGCACCGGTGATCGCCATCGACCCCAAAGGCGTCGTGCCATCCCCCTCTCGCCGGTCCCGCTTCACACCGTTGCGACCCACACGTGCCAACACGGGTGCCAGCACCACGCGTTCGACACCGTCGATCGTCTCGACCACTTTCAGAGTTCCAACACTCGCCGAGGCCGACGGCACCTCAACGATCACCAACTGCGTCACGGAGGCCGACGCCGCCACCGGCGACGCGAAGAGGACAACCAATGAAACGACCAGGAGACCAAGACAACGTTTCATGCGAAAAGAGTGGTCGGGCTGGCGGGATTTGAA
>VGAC01000006.1 GCA_016870865.1 Actinomycetota bacterium | reverse complement strand
AAGAACTTGCGCAGGTCTTTGAGGCGCGGATCGTTCGAGAAGACTTCGATCGGCGGCTGAATGTCGAGACGCAGGCCGCGCTGGATGATGCGGCAGGTGGTGTGCTGGTTGTATTCGGCGAGGGTGACGGCCCAACCGTCGCGGCCGGCGCGGGCGGTGCGGCCCGAGCGGTGGAGGTATGCCTTCACGTCGATGGGTGGTTCGTAGTGAACGACGAGCGACACGTCGTCGATGTCGATGCCGCGTGCGGCGACGTCGGTGGCGACGAGAACATTGATCTGATTAGCCTCGAAGCGCTTGAGTGCCTTTTCGCGGGCAACCTGCGTGAGGTCACCGTGAATGGCGGCGGCCTTCACGTTGAGGTCCAGGAGCGCTCGTTCGACGCGATCGCACCGGCGCTTGGTGTCACAGAACACGACGGTCTGTCCGGCGCCTGCCGCCATCGAGGCGATGACCTTGTCTTTGTCGAGTTTGTGGATCGCAAGAAATAGGTGACGCATCGTGCCGACGGTTTCGGTGGCCGAGTCGACGGCGACCTCGATCGGCGACTTGAGGTATCGGTTGACGAGGTGGCCGACCTGGCCGTCGAGCGTGGCCGAGAAGAGCATGGTCTGGTGCTCGGCCGTGATGTGGCGCAGGATCCATTCCACCTGCGGGGTGAATCCCTCGTCAGCCATTCGGTCGGCTTCGTCGAGGGTGATCACGGTGATCTTGTCGAGGCCCACTTCGCCGGCCTTGACGAGGTCGATGAGGCGCAGTGGGGTGGCGACAACCAGGTCCACTCCGCGTTCGAGTTCGTCGATTTGCTTGTCGCGCGACGCGCCACCATAAACGGCGAGAACACGCATACCGCAGTGCTTTGCGAGTGGTGAGAGAACTTCGGCGACCTGCAGGGCGAGTTCGCGCGTCGGGACAAGAACAAGACCATGGGGCCTACGTGGAGCGGCGTTGCGGTCGATCCGGGCAAGGGTCGGGATGCCAAAGGCGAGGGTCTTGCCGCTGCCGGTGCGGGCGCGGCCGCAGACATCGTGGCCCTTGAGGGCAACGGGGATGGCCTCGGTCTGGATCGCGAAAGGTGCGTCGAACCCGGCGGCTGCGAGACCGGCATCAATGTCGTCGGGTACGCCGAGGTCGGCGAACGCGGTGGGGGTTCTACTTGACACCTCGCCAGAGGCTAACGCCGTGCGGGGTCGAAATGCCGGCTGCTCTTTGGTGGACCGACCACGAGGGTGGGGAGTGGGAACACGGCGGTCCGTGGCAGAAGCGCAATTTTCCCCCGGTGGGCAACGGTTTCACCGACAAATCTCGGACTCAGCGGCCCACCGTTGCGGCAGCGAAGGTGCAGAGGTAGCCTTCGTTTCCGTGAAGTTCTCTTTGAACCTCCTCCTTACCTAACGGCGACAGCCACATACCGCTGTTGCCGATCCTCCTGAGCCGAAAGGCCAGGGGGATTTTTTATTTCTCCGATCAAGTCCCCGCACACACGTCACGACAGAAAGTCAAGCCGATGCCGCCAGCAAATGTGACCCCAAAGAAGATGGCCTTCGAGAAGTACAAGCCGTTCGTCCCGATGGTCTTGGCCGACCGCGCGTGGCCGAACCGCATCATCGACAGGGCGCCCCTGTGGTGTTCGGTCGACCTGCGTGACGGCAATCAGGCGTTGATCGACCCGATGGATCCCGAACGCAAGCGTCGCATGTTCGTCGAGCTGGTCAAAATGGGTTTCAAGGAAATTGAGGTCGGCTTTCCTTCGGCCAGCCAGCCTGACTTCGACTTTGTACGCATGCTGATCGAACAAGACATGATCCCCGACGACGTGATCATTCAGGTGTTGGTGCAAAGTCGGCCCGAACTGATCGAGCGCACATACGAATGCATCGCCGATGCACCACGGGCGATCGTGCACTTCTACAACTCCACCAATCCGCTGCAGCGCCGTGTCGTTTTTGGCCTGGAAAAGGACGGCATCATCGATATCGCAGTGAATGCAGCCAAATTGTGCAGAAAGTTGGAGGAAACCGTTCCGTCCACGAGGGTGCGCTACGAGTATTCACCCGAATCGTTCACGCTGACCGAGCCCGAGTTCGCAGTCGAGATCTGCGAGGCGGTGATGGAGGTCATCGAACCGACGCCAGAGAACCCGATCATCCTGAATTTGCCGGCAACGGTCGAGTGCTTCTCCCCCAACGTGTACGGCGACGTGATCGAGTGGTTCGGGCGCACGATCAAGAACCGTTCATCGATCATTTTGTCGTTGCATCCGCACAACGACCGGGGCTGCGCGGTCGCAGCCGCCGAGTTCGGTGTGATGGCGGGTGCCGACCGGGTCGAGGGCACGCTGTTCGGCAACGGCGAGCGGACGGGAAATGTCGACATCGTGAACCTCGCAATGAACCTCTTCATGAACGGCGTCGACCCCAAACTCGACATCACCGACATCGACGCGCTGCGCCGTGTCGCCGAGTACTGCAACCGACTGCCCGTCCACCCACGTCACCCGTACGTTGGCGACCTGGTGTACACCGCCTTCTCCGGAAGTCACCAGGATGCGATCAAGAAGGGTTTCGAGGCACTCCCCGCCGACTACAGCGAATGGGGTGTGCCGTATCTGCCCATCGATCCGAAACACGTCGGGCGCTCGTACGAGGCCGTGATTCGGGTCAACAGCCAATCGGGCAAGGGTGGCGTCGCCTACATCATGAAGACCGAGCACGGCTTCGACCTGCCGCGCCGCCTCCAGATCGAGTTCTCCAAGACGATCCAGCACATCACCGAGGACTCGGGCACCGAGATCTCACCCGTCGTCATGTGGGATGCGTTCAAGGGCGAATACCTGCCCGAGACACCGACGATGCACCTCGACAGTCACGAACTAAAGAGCGACTCCAGCGGCGCAACAACCATCACTGCCCAGATTGCCGTGAGCGGCGCGCGCCAGACGGTCGTCGGGCACGGGAACGGCCCCATCGATGCCTTCGTCCAGGGTCTGCGCAGTGGGCTTGGGATCAACATCGACGTTCTTGACTACACCGAACATGCCCTCGGTGCGGGTGCTGATGCCACAGCCGTGGCCTACGTGGAAACCACCACGTCGACGGGTTCGGTGAAGTGGGGCGTCGGCACCGACCCCAACATCATCACCGCGTCGCTTCGGGCGGTTCTTGCCGCCGCCGAGCGTCAGGGCAAGTAGTCTCGGTCCATGCGCGTAGTTGTCGACTTCGATGTGTGTGCCTCGACCGGGGCCTGCACACAGGTGGCTCCCGAGATCTTCGAGATCCGGTCCGATGGTTATCTCTACATTCTCGTCGAGGAGCCCACGGGCGCCCTCGAGGCCAAGGCACGTGAGGCTTCCGAGCTGTGCCCGACGGCCGCCATCACGATCGAAGAGTGAGTTTCCTCGGGAAACTGAACAGCCGGTGGCACTCCACCGGCTCGATGCTTTGTGTCGGTCTCGACCCCGACGTCTCGCGTTTGCCCGGGGCGATGTCCGGTCGTGTTGATGCGATCGCGGATTTTTGCATCGCCATCGTCGATGCGACGGCGCCGTACGTATGCGCCTTCAAACCACAGATTGCCCACTTCGCGGCGGTCGGTGCGGAGTCACAGCTCGAACGCGTCTGCGACCACGTCAGGGCCTCGTATCCCGACGTACCACTGATCCTCGACGCGAAGCGCGGCGACATTGGCGACACTGCGAAGTTGTACGCGCGTGAGGCGTTCGAGCGCTACGGCGCCGACGCCGTGACCGTGAATCCCTACCTCGGCACCGATTCCCTCGAACCATTTTTCTCGTGGACGGGGCGCGGAGTCATCGTCTTGTGCCGCACGTCCAACACCGGCAGCGGCACGTTCCAGTCGGAGTTGGTGGATGGTCGTCCGCTCTACGAACACGTCGCGGAACGTGCCGCCGAGGAATGGTCGAAGATGGGCGAGGTGGGACTGGTCGTCGGTGCCACTTATCCCGATGAATTGGCACGCGTGCGAGCGATCGTAGGTGACATGCCGTTGCTCGTTCCGGGGATCGGCACACAGGGCGGCGATGCGGCCACGGTGTTGAACGTCGGCCGATCCTCGGATGGCTTTGGTCTCATCGTCAACTCGTCGCGTGCGGTTCTCTACGCATCATCGGGTGACGACTTCGCCTCGGCGGCGGCAAAGGCCGCGCGCACCACCCTCCCCTAGAGGGTTTGGGGGTCTAGGCGCGGAGGACGGCGACGTTCAAGATGCCGGGGGCGACACGGAGTTGTTCGACGACCTCCGTCGGGACCTCCGCGGTTGGCGCGATCACCATCAATGCGGTACCGGGCTTGAGGGCCTTGCCGACGTCCATGTCCGCGATGTTCACGTTGTGATTGCCGAGCAACGTACCCACGACGCCGATGACGCCGGGTCGGTCGTCGTTCGAGACGACAAGCATGTTGTCGGCGGGCGGCACGTCGGTGATGTGGTCATCGACCAACACGAGACGGGCTTCACGGCGCGGGCCGACGAGTGTGGCCGCGATGCTGTGGCCTTCGGTGCGAAGGGTGACCAGATTGACATAGTCGGCATTCGTCGACATTGAGGAGTTGTGCTCGCGCACCTCACAGCCCGCACCGGCCGCTACCTGCGGTCCGTTGACGTAGGTGACCTGTTCGTTCGTCAGCGAACCGAAGAAACCCTTCAGCGCACTGAGCGTCAGAATGCGAGTGTCGTAGCCACCGATCTCGCCGGTGGCGCTTATCTCGAGCGACCTCGGTACGCCACCCACGAGCGTGGCGAACAGTCGGCCGAGCCGTTCGGCGAGCGGAAGGAACGGCTTGAGTGTTTCGTTTGCGTCGGCTGCGTTCACATTGACCGCGAAGGGAACGAAGTCGCCGGCAAGCGCAAGCTGCACCATGTCGGCAATGACGTCACCCGCCTTGTCCTGTGCCTCACGCGTCGACGCGCCGAGGTGCGGCGTGACGACGACATTCGGCAGCGCAAAGAGCGGTGACTGCGTCATCGGCTCTTTCGAGAACACGTCGAGTGCGGCGCCGGCAATGGTGCCCTCTTTGAGCGCGTCGTAGAGCGCCGCCTCATCGACGATTCCGCCGCGTGCGACGTTGATGACGCGCAGTTCGGGTTTGGCCTTGAGGAGCATCTCACGGCCGATGAGACCAACGGTCTCCTTGGTCTTGGGCAGGTGCACAGTGAGGAAATCAGATTCGGCAACGACCTGGTCGAGGGGCAGGAGTTCGACGTTCATCTGGCGGGCACGGTCGGTGGAGATGTAGGGGTCGAAGGCGACGAGGTGCATGCCGAAGGCGCCCGCGCGCTGGGCCACCAGTTTGCCGATGCGACCGAGGCCGACGATCCCGAGGGTCTTGTCGAGAAGCTCGACACCCTCCCACTTGCTGCGCTCCCAGCGTCCCTGCACCAAGGCGGCGTGCGCCTGGGGTACGTTGCGCGCGACGGAGAGAAGAAGTGCCATCGTCTGCTCGGCGGCCGACGCGATGTTGGATTCGGGCGCATTGCAGACCATCACGCCACGGTTGGTGGCGGCATCCACATCGACGTTGTCAAGACCGACGCCGGCGCGACCGACGACGATGAGATCCGAGGCGGCAGCGAGAACCTCGGTATCGACTTCGGTGGCCGAACGCACGATGAGTGCATGCGCCCCCTTCACAACCGAAAGCAGTTCGGCATGGTCGAGGCCGAGTCGAATGTCGACTTCATGACCAGCCCGCCGCAGGCGGTCGAGGCCACCCTCGGCGATTTCTTCGGTCACGAGAATGCGCGCCATAGCGTCCCAAGTCTGCCTTCGGGGACGGCTCGCGCCACAATCCTTTGCGGAATGTAAAGACACCAGAGGTGTGGCCGTAGCGTATGACCGTGAAACTAAGCACCCTGCCGCCGGTCGAGATCGGCGACACAACGGGATTCGTCCGTTTGCACCGTCGCGAACTCGACCTGGTGCAGCCCGTCGTCGCGAGCCACGGAGAGCACAGGTCGCGACGCATTCTCGTTGTCGAGGTGGGGACCGGAGAATCGCGGGGCTGGGGCGAATGCGGCGCACCCGACGACGCCTCCTACACCGGAGAAACCGCCGACGCCGCCGCGGCATTTCTCGCTGACGTCTCGCCAGCGGCCCTCGCTGGGCGGTCCTCGTTGACCGCGACGATGGTTCGCTCGCTCGTCAACGCGATCGACTCCGATGCCTGCTCGCGTCATCCGATGGCCGTTGCGGCGCTCGAAACTGCGGTTCTCGACGCCCAGTTACGCGCGGCCCGAACCGCCTTCGAATCATTGTTCGGAACGACACCAAAGCGCGCGGCCGCAGCCGGCGCGACCTTGGGCAACGTTGCGTCGAACACCGCCGATGCGTCGAGCATGATCGACCTGGTCGTGCGCCACGCCCTCGAGGCAGTCAGCGCCGGGTATTCACGTCTCAAATTGAAGATTGGCCCGGGTCTGCGCACGACCGAATTGGTGCGGCAACTGCGTGCTGTCGTTGCTGGTGATGTTGTGCTACTGGGTGACGCGAACGGTTCGTACGGCAACGACGACGTGAGGCACGTCGCATCCCTGGGCGACCTCGGCCTCGACATCGTCGAGCAACCCTTTGCACCGCACGACACCGCATCCCACCAGGCGCTGGTTTCCACCGGCACGATTCGCGTGGCTCTCGACGAGGGCGTGCGCAGCGCCGCCGATGCTCTCGACGCGTTGGCAAACCACGAGTGCACCGATGTGACGCTCAAACCCGCGAGGTTCGGTTATCTCGCCTGCCTCGAGGCGTTGGACAAACTCGCGGACCACGGCGCAGGTGCATGGATCGGAGGCATGTTCGACAGCGGGGTGGCCCGTTGGGCGAACGTCCGCCTTGCGTCACACCCCTCGGTGACCCTCGCATCGGACATCGGTGCGTCCGACCGTTACTGGGTGCACGACCTCAGCGAACCGGTGACGGCCAACGCCGGTTTGGTCGCCGTGCCCGGTGTGCGACGCCCCGGCCTCTCGGGCGTCCCCCTGGATGCCTGAGTGTGGATAGGTTGGTCGTATGACGCATCAGTTTTTGTCTGAAGAGTGGATGGCCGCGGCGCGCGAGATTCGCGAGAAGTACAAGGACGAGGCGCCGATGATCACCTTCAGCATCAAGATCAACCAGGTGGTCACTGACGTGCCCTTCGGTGAGGGTACGGTGAAGAGCTTCATGGACACCAGCTCGGGCGAGATGGTGATGGACCTCGGCGAACTCGCCGATGCCGATGCAACCGTGACCACCGACTATGCAACCGCAAAAGTTCTTTTTGTCAACCAGGATCAGGCGGCCGGAATGCAGGCGTTCATGACGGGGAAAATCAAGGTCGTCGGCGACATGATGAAGGTGATGGGAATGCAGACCGCAATTCCACAAACCGACATCACGAAGATCGTCGCCGAGGAGATCAAGAACATCACCGCCGATTGACGGCGACGGTCATCTGGCTTCGACCGAGACGCCGCAGTTCTTCACCAGATAGTCGGCATACTTCGTGGTGAGTTCAGGCAGGCCCTTCTGGGAGTAGAGCTGTTGGACCTCGAGCCGCAGACTCTCATCGGCGTCGATCTTTTCCCTGTCGTAACCACGATCGGAGAAGGCCTGGTTCATCGCGTTGAGAATCGCATCGTTGCTGAGAACCGCATCAGAGATGTCGTCGGGCGCAATATCGACCAGAGTGCGGCTCTTTTCCAGAACGACCCCGAACGTTTCTTTGGACGTCCCAATCTCCGTCAGGTCGTTCAAGGCAATGTTGAGCTCGTCATAGGCCGCACAAAAGCCCTTGAACTTGGGGTCGATCGTGAAATTGCTGACACCCCCCGACAGACGAAGTTCTTTCTCGTCTTTCGAACAGCCGGACAGTACTGCCAAGAGAACAATCCAGAGGGTGAGAAAAGTGAGCCTGTATTTCATCACTCGGGACGCTATCTGCGAAGTGGCGAGACGCGCAGCGCGGCAAGCAACCCAAGAAAGGCCGCAAATGCACCGACCCACAGCGCATATCCGTAACTTTGAATTGCACCGCGCGAGAGTGTCGACTCGTGCACCATCGTCATGACGGTGGTGCCCGTGACCGCACCCAGCTGGGTCATCAACTGCTGGAAGGCGGCCGCCGTGCCGATGTCTTCAGGATCTACAGCACTTGCAAGCAGACCGGTGAGGGCGGGAGCCGCGACACCCAGGCCGACGCCCGTGAGGACGAGTCCGGCGACGATGACGAGGTCGGACGAACCAGCACCGACGGAACTGAGGATGAACATCGAGATGATCGTTGCCGACGCACCGATGACCCCACTCGAGCGTTCCCCGATGCGCAGGGTGATGGTGCTTGCAGCCGCGGCAACCACGGAAAATGCCAGTGGCCGGGAGATGATCAGCCAGCCGATGTGCGACGTCGAGTAGTCGAGACCCTTTTCCAACAACTGCGGTACTGCAAAGAAGCCGCCCATGTAGGCGAAGTTGATCAATGCCTGGCTCAGCGTCGGGAAGACGACGTTACGGGTTCGTAACCAGCGCGTCGGCAGCAGTGGTGCCTCGGCTGTGGCTTCGACCCGGAAGAAGAACCACAACCCACAGACACCGACAATGAGGAGCGCCAGCACGCGGCCGCTCGTCCAGCCCCACGAGTGACCGCGGTTGATGGCGAGCAGCAACGAAGTGGCTCCGACACCGAGAACTGCCGACCCCCGCAGGTCGAACTTCACGTTTTCCTGGCGGTCGGTTTCGGGAAGCAAGCGCCAGGCGACCAACAATGCGAGTGTCAGGAGTGGTGCCTGCACGACGAAGATCAGACGCCAACCCATGGACTCGACTATCGGTGCACCGACCACGACTCCCAGCACCGGTGCGCCCGCTGTCGTAAAGCTCCAGAAGCCGAGCGGACCAACGCGCTCTTCGGGTTCGAACATGCGATTGATGAAGGCCATCGCCGCCGGGCCGGTGGCAGAACCGGCGGTTGCCGACAGCGTTCGGAAGAGAATCATCGTCGTCGCGTTCCATGCGACCGCGGTGAGTGCGGCAAAGACCGACGCGCCGAGGAGTCCCGCCAAGAAGAGTCGCTTGTGGCCCCAGAGGTCGCCCGCTTTACCGAACGCGGGCCCGACCACCCCGAACGCCAGCATCGGGCCCGTGAGCGCCCAGTTGATGGTGGAGGTGTCGGTGTTCAGGTCGGTCGCGATGGTGTCGAGCGAGACGACGAGCACCGTGATGGTTGCGCTGACGGCAAACAGTCCCGAGAGCACCACGATGAGGGTCGCCCATGCGCGGTTGAGGCCGATGCGCTTGGCAACCGTGCGGACGAGCCGCCTTCTGCGCACCGTCTGCCACGGGAGTACACCAACTTCGTCGACGCCGGGCCCCTGTTCGTGCATTGCAGCAGCTCAGCTCATGCGCGGGGAGGGACTCACGCGCCGTAGTACTCGAGGTCGACGGTTGCGCCCATCGAAACCTCGTCACCGCTCTTGACCTCGACCCCCCCGATGAACATCTTCTTCAATCGGTGCGTTGCGGCCTTGCCCGTGACGTTGCCGATCACGAAGCCCGCCTCAGCCAGACGCTTTTCGACGGTTGCCCTGTACTGCATCTGCACGTAGGGGATGGTGGTGAGTTCCTTGCCCTTCGAGACCCAGTAGCTGATGCTGCCGCCGCGCGGAACGGTCTCGCCCGCGGCGGGTACCTGTCCCCCGACCTTGCCCGCATCGGCTTCGCCGATGTCGTCGGCCAGTTTCGTGATGGTGAGGCCGAGTTTGAGGATTTCGGCTTCCGCCACCGCCGGGTCGAGACCGACCAGATCGGGCACGACACGCGGTGCGGGCCCGTCGGACACGGTGAGGGTGATCGTTGTTCCCTTGACGACCTGGTCTCCCACCGAGGCCGCGGGCTGCTCGGCCACGGCCCACTTCAAGACGGTTCCGGCCGGGCTGTTTTCGTCGTTGATTTTGGCTGCAACGACGATGAGACCCATTTCCTCGATGCGGCGGGTGGCCTCTTCGATGGTCTTGCCGCCGAAGTCTTCGAGCGTCGAGAAAGTACGGCCCTGCGAGACGACGATGACGAGGGTCTTCCCCTCCTGCAACATGCGCCCATCGGAGGGGTCGGTGGAAATGATCTGACCGGTTTCGACGAGATCGCTGCGGCCGTCGCGCACGTCGAGTGTCCAGTCGAAATTGACGATCAGGTTCTCGGCTTCGCCCTGCGTGAGGCCGACGAGCACCGGAACCTGGAAGCTCTCCTTTTTGAGGAGGAAATAACCGGCGATCGCGCCTCCGATGATGGCCAGCGCCGCGATGATTGCCACGATCTTGCGGCCGCGCAGGCGGGAACTGCGTGCCGCGGCGATTTCACCCGTCGGGTCCTCGATCTGGGTTTGTCGTGTGCCCATCGCAGCGCTCGCGAGGTCTTTGTCCTTTTCGATCGCGGTGTGCGTCGGACGCGAGATTTCGCCCGTCGGGTCACCCGCGTCGCCATGGTCGATGACGTTGGCCGGCGGCATGGGGGTGAGTAGTTCGTCGACACCAACGACGTCGATCGGTGTCGGACGCGGCATCCGCTTTGCAACCGCGACGAGCGCCTCACCGAACTCGCGCGCAGTGAAGCGACTGTCGACATCGGGACGCGCCGCGCGCTCCATCACACTGGCCAGCGCACCGAGATCGGCATCGACCGGCAACAACCTGTCGACGCGGTTCGAGAGCGCGACGGTGACCGAATCGGCGTTGAACGGCACTTCCCCCTTGACGGCCTCGACGAGGATGAGTGCCAGCGAGTAGACGTCGGACCCCGCGCTGGGAGCAGCGCCCTGGCCGACCTCGGGGGCGGCATACCGGGCCCGCTCGATGTCGGCTCCTCCAATGTTTTCCGGGGTCAGGGTGTCGAGGCCACCCAGCCGGGCGCGGCGATTGGCGTCGAACACGATGGTGGCGGGGCGGATGTCGCCGTGAACCCAGCCCGTGGCGTGGATGGCGTGGAGGGCGCGGCAGATGTCGAGGCCGACGACGAGGGCCTGGGACGGGGCGAGACGGCGACCGCGGTCGAGCATTTCGCGCAGGCTGCCGCCCGGCAACTGGCCGAGCACCGTGTAGATGCAACGCACACCAAAGAGATCGGTGTCACCCCAGTCGGAGATCGGTGCGAGGGTTGGATGGTGCGTCGAGAGTGCCAGTTGCAGGTGATGTTGGATCGCGCGACGCGCGTCGCTCGGCGTGCGACGATTCGTCGAGAGCGGGTCGACAAGTTCGCTCAGCGGCATGAGACGAACACATACTGCGACGTTGGTGCGGATGTCGAGTGCGTCGAACATTCCTCGCGGCTCGTCACTCGCGCCTAGTCCGATCCGCGAGGTGATGCGGTAGCGGCCGGCAAGTACGTAGCCGATCAGGTCGCGCTGCGTTTCCATAGGGGCAGAAAGAAACTAGTCGCCGGATGGGTGTTTTCCGTCGCAAACCGTCAGAATGAAGGTGTGAAAGGGCCTAAAAAAATCAACAGGGGCGCACTTTTCGCCAGCTTCGGTGTTTCCGTGGGCCTTGTCATGATCATTCTCGGACTCAACGCCGCCACTACCGGTCGCGATGCGCTGAACCTTCCCGACGAGATCGAGAACATGTCGCCCGCCAACAACGAAAAAGTGTTGCGTCAGTCGGAGATTCGCATCGACTTCATCGAGGGATACCAAGGTGTGCTGATCGTGGATGAAATCGAGATTCCAACGACACGACTCGATGAACTTCAAAGCAGCGGAAAACAACCCCGACCCGGTGAACAAGTCGACCTTCCACCGACGGCCGTCTACGACCCGGGCAACTACACGTTGTCGTTCCTGCCACAAGAAGGTGCACCCATCGAACGTCTCGAACAGGGCAAACACCGCGCGCGCGTGTTCTTCTGGAAGATCACCGAGTCACGCGAGAAGGCAAAGTCATACAGTTGGGAGTTCAGCGTCGACTAAGACCAGCACTCCCTCAGGCGGGCAGTTCGCCCATCTCGAGGAGCGCCTTGAACCCGGCCTCGTCGAGGACCGGAACCCCCAGAGACTCGGCCTTCGTGAGCTTCGAGGCCCCCGGCTCGGCTCCGACGACCACGGCATAGGTTTTTGCCGAGACGCTGCCCGGGCTCTTGCCACCCCGTTGTTTGATGGCGGCCTCGGCTTCCTCGCGCGAGAAACCCTCGAGGGTACCCGTGATGACCACGGCCTTGCCGACGAGCACCTGGGGCAACGACGTACGTTCGACGTTGCCGAAGTCGACGCCGGCATCGCGCAGTTTGCCGATCAGTTCTTTGTTGACAGACTTCGCGAACCACGAGTTGATCGACTCGGCAATGACACCGCCGACACCGTCGACGGAGGCAAGATCATCGACTGATGCAGCCGCGATTGCATCGAGGGACCCGAATGCGACGGACAACGACTCGGATGCAGCCGGGCCGAGATGCTTGATGCCGAGAGCCGTCAGGAGTTTCGGCAACGGCCGGTGGCGTGACGAATCGATACCCGCCAACAATTTCTGCGCGCTGACTTTGCCGAAGCCCTCGATCTGCAGTAACTGTTCCTCGGTGACGGAGTAGATGTCACCTGCATCCTCGACGAAACCCGCGTCGGACAACGCAAAGACGGTGCGTTCACCGAGACCCTCGATGTCCATACCACCACGTGAGGCGAAATAGATGATGCGCTGGTCACGTTGATACGGACACGTTGGTTCGACACATCGCGTGTCGGCTTCACCTTCGACCTGGACGAGCTCGGTCGCAAGAGGACAGGGGCAGGTATCCGGGAAATTCCATGGCGGGCAGTTCTTCGGACGCTTTCCGGGCACCGGGCCCACGACCTCGGGAATGACGTCTCCGGCCTTGCGAACGGTGACGGTGTCGCCGGGGCGAACGTCCTTGGCGGCCACCTGGGCACGGTTGTGCAGGGTGGCCATCCCCACCGTGGACCCGCCCACGAAAACGGGCTCGAGAATGGCAAAGGGGGTCACCCGGCCGGTCCGGCCGACCGAGATCTGGATGTTGCGGAGCAACGTGGTGCGTTCCTCGGGCGGGAACTTGAAGGCAATCGCCCAGCGGGGGGCGCGGCTGGTGAAACCCAAACGCTCGCGCTGGGCCAAGGAGTCGACCTTGACCACGGCCCCGTCGATTTCGTAACCCAGACTGTCCCGGGAGTCACGCCACCGATGACAGAACTCGACGACGTCGGAAAACGTCTCGACGCGCCCGATGGCGGGGTTCACCGGAAAGCCGAGCGATGCGAGGTAGTCGAGGGTGTCCTTGTGCGACTCGAACTGCGGGACACCCCGAGTGTCACCGAGTTGGTACGCCCAGAACGAGAGTTCGCGCTGCGCGGTGATGGCCGGGTTCTTCTGGCGCAGCGACCCTGCACCCGCGTTGCGCGGATTGGCGGGAACGGGTTCGGGCTTGCGACCTGCGGCGATGCGTCCGGCGTTTTCTGCCTCTTTCGCGGCTCGTAACTTTTCGAACGCGGCGATCGGCATGTACACCTCGCCGCGCACTTCGAGAACCGCAGGTACGTCACCTTCCTTGACGATGAGTTGCTTCGGCACTGCTGCAATGGTGGCGATGTTCGCGGTCACATCTTCACCCACGCGTCCGTCACCGCGGGTCGCAGCCTGGGCGAGTTCGCCCTTCTCGTAGCGAATGCTGATCGCTAGCCCGTCGATCTTGAGTTCGCAGACGAAATGGGCCGCTTCCCCCTCGAGACCCCTGGCAATGCGTTCCCCCCATGCGCGAAGCTCGTCCTCGTCCATCGCGTTGTCGAGGCTGGTCATTGGAATCGCGTGGGTGACCGGGGCGAACGTGGTGACCGTGGCGCCGGCGACGGTCCGCGTGGGCGACTCGGCGCTGACGAGATCGGGATTTGCGTCCTCGAGCGAGGCGAGTTCGCGTACGAGGTCGTCGTATTCGACATCGCTGATCTCGGGCGCATCGTTGCCGTAGTAGGCCTGGTTGTGGCGCAAAATCAGTTCGCGCAGCTCCGTGATGCGCGCCGCGGCGCCACCGGCGGTGCTGGCCTTGGTCGACTTCTTCTTCTTCGACGCCACGGGTTTCACCGTACCAATCGGGTAGAACATTGACCGAATGACGAAGAGCCCCCAGACACGGAGCATCCCCGTATGGGTGGTGCGCATCGCATGGGTTCTCCTCGCGGTCGTGCCGACGCCGATCGGTGATGCCCTCGCCGAATCCGGACGCACGGCCCGGGTCGTGTTCACGCTCGCCGCATGGCTGGTGTGGGCCGTTGGTGTCGTCGCCGCTGTGTGGCTGTCGCCCCTGTCCCTCACCACGATCCGCTCGCTTGCCCCACTCGTGGTGGTTGGTCTGGTCGTGGCGACGCTCGTGCGCCCCGGCCTCAGCGAGGCTGGGGTGTTGTGGCCCCTCGTTTCGGTGGGACTCGGCGTCGCTAGCGCATTCGGGGTGTTTCTCCCGGACTATGCAGCGGTCCACGTTCAGGCGTCGGCCTACGGTGCGGAAAGCCGCCTGCCCTTGCGCGTGCCGCTTCCCCAAATTGCACCGATCGTTCTGGTCTGGTTGCTCGCGGCGGGATCGGTTGCGGCGCTTCTCTTCTCACTCGGCGGCGAGGTGTGGTGGCTGGCGGCATGCACGGGTGCGGCTGCCGGCGTCCTGGTTTGGGTGGCAGCCACCCGTTTGCATCGCTTTGCGCGGCGCTGGCTTGTCATCGTGCCCGCCGGTGTCGTGGTGCACGACCACCTGCTGCTGGCCGAGACGTTCATGGTCAAGGCCAACGCGGTCACCTCGGTGCGCCTCGCCAATGCACCCGGTGAGGCACTCGATCTCAGCGGGGTGACGCGCGGTGCACTGCTTGTGGTGTCGATGCGCGAAGCCGAAAACCTGGCGCTCAGTCCGTATCTCGCGCGCCTGTTGGGCGCCCTCGACGCGGTGCACGTGCGCGCTTACGCGGTGGCGCCCACGCTCGCAGGCCAGGCACTGGCTGCGCTGACCAAACCGCCGGCCACGACGTAGGCGTCGGATTCGTCGTACAACACCGCGCTCTGGCCGGGCGCGATGCGTCGGTGCGGTTGGTCGAGTGTGACCTGCACGCGAGCACCGTCGATCACCTCGACTGCACACGGCAACGACGCACCGTGCGCGCTGCATTGCACTCGGAACCGCCCCGACTCGGGCGCCCCGCCGGCCCACACCATCGAGTGCAGGGCGAGCCCCGAGCGCTGAAGTTCGGCCTCGGTACCGACGATGACGGTGCGTGACGCGGTGTCGACATCGACGACGAAACGCTTGGCTTCCGTCTTGTACAAGCCGATGCCACGACGCTGGCCGATCGTGACCAGTTCAACCGCATCGACACGGCCCACGTCGTGACCCTCGGTGTCGACGACTCGGCCCGGGTGGAACGCGATGCGCTTGCCGAGGAAGGTCTCGCGGCCACCCGTCGTGGGGATGAAGCAGACGTCTTGACTGTCGGGTTTCGCTGCGGTGCGCAAACCCATCTCGGCAGCGAGGGCACGGACTTGGGCCTTGGTCATTTGACCGACGGGAAAAAGAGTGCGCTCGAGTTCACGGCCCGCCAACATGTGCACGACGTACGACTGGTCTTTTGCCGCGTCGCCACCGCGGTGGACACGCATCTCACCCTTGGCGTTGCGAACGAGCCTTGCGTGGTGGCCCGTGACCACGGCGTCGAAGCCGAGCGCATCGGCGCGCTCGGTGAGCCTCGAGAACTTCAGACTGCGGTTGCACTCGATGCACGGGTTGGGTGTGACGCCCGTGGCGTGCGCATGAACGTACGGGTCGACGACCTTGTCGTGGAAATCGTCGGAAAAGTTGAAGACGAGATGGTCGATGTCGAGTTGTTGCGCGACACGGCGGGCATCGTCGACGTCGGAAACCGAACAACAGCCTGTGTCGCTTTCGCCGCCCCACAGACGCATCGTCACACCGACGACGTGATGTCCCCCGCGCTGCATGAGGGCAGCGGCGACCGAGGAGTCGACCCCACCCGACATCGCCACGAGCACTTTCATGGCGTGGAGTCTAGGGAGGCGACCGTCAGGAGCGGGTGTGGGCGCGCAGTCGGTCGACGGCCGCACCGATGATGCCGATTGCAGAAGTGACGTCGCTGTGCCTGGTGGTGTGACCGAGGCTGAGGCGCAATGCACCGCGGGCCAGGTCGCGCGGGACACCCATCGCCGCGAGCACGTGTGACGGCTCCATCGCGCCACTGGCGCAGGCCGACGCGGCCGAGGCACACAGACCGGCCTCGTCGAGGAGGAACAAAAGTGCTTCGTTCTCGATCCCCTCGATGCACAGATGGACGATGCCGGGCACCGAACCCTGGACGGGGATTGTGACCCTGACGCCGCCGATCGCCACGAGACCCGCGACAAGTTCATCACGCAGCGCGGCGATGCGCTCGGTTTGGTTTGCGCGCTCCTCGGCCGTGGCGACAAGTGCGGCTGCGGTTGCCACTATGCCGGCGACGTTGTGCGTGCCGCTGCGGCGATCTCGCTCTTGTCCACCGCCGAAGATGAGCGGCTCGATGTCGACTCCCGTGCGCTGGAACAGGATGCCGCACCCCTTGGGGCCGCCGAATTTGTGTGACGACAGCGAGAGGATGTCGACACATGCCGTGATCGGTGCGAGGTCGAGCCAACACGCCGCCTGTACCGCATCGGTGTGCAAGATGGCCTCGGGTGCCGTGGAACGAACGATGCCTGCCACTTCGTCGATCGGGGTGATACTGCCGACTTCGTTGTTGACCGCCATGACGGACACGACCGGAACGGTTCCTTCGCTCGACAAGCGGCGCAACACGTCGGCCAATTCGAGTGCATCGACGCAGCCGTCGCCCTTTGTGCCGACGACCAACCCCGTGCCGTGCGCGGCCAGGTGTTCGACGCAATGCAGCACTGCGTGGTGTTCGGCGGCGCTGCAGACGGCCATCGCGGCGCCACCGCCGGCCTGGATGCCTCGCACCGCCCCGAAGATCGCGGTGTTGTCGCCCTCGGTACCGCCGCCGTTGAAGACCACTTCCCCGGGCTTGCAACCCACTACCGCGGCAACGGCGTCGCGGGACTCGTCGATCGCACGACGCGCCTCGCGCGCAAAACGGTGCGACCCCGATGGATTGGCGTAGACATCGGCCAGGAAGGGCTGCATCGCCGCGATCGCCTCGGGCCGCATCGGGGTCGTGGCGGCGTGATCGAGGTAGATCGGTTCACGATCGATGGCGCGCGTCGACACGGGTGCAATCTAGCGTTGCACCGTGCAAGACGGCTCCGGGCCCAGCAACGAGACATACGGTCGGGCGTTTGCCGACGTGTACGACGACTGGTATTCGCACGTGACGAATGTCGACGAAACGGTCGACACACTCGTCCGCCTCGCGGGTGGTGGCGACCTGCTGGAACTCGGCGTCGGCACGGGTCGCATCGCGGTGCCACTCGCCACACGCCTGCGTGGCCGCGCACGCGTCGTGGGCATCGACGAGTCGGATGAGATGCTGGCGATCTGGCGCGGGAAGTTGTCGGCGGCCCCCGATGTCGCGGCCCGCAGCGTGGTCATCAAGGGGGACATGTCGGCGTCACTGCCCCGCGGGCCCTTTGCCGTGGTGTTCTCGACGTTCAACACCTTTTTCAATCTTCCCGACCACGAGAGTCAACGCATCTGCCTGCGCGAAGCCGCCTCCGTGCTGGCGCCCGGTGGCGCGATCGCCCTCGAGTTCGCGGTGTTCGCCGACGACGAACACGTCGCTGCGGGTGAGTTCACCGAGGAACGACGCCGGCCCGACGGAACGCTCGTCGTCAGCAGGAGTGTCATCGATCCCCGGGAACACACGGTGATCGGAAGATTCACCGACGGCGCAGGTCGCGAGCGGCCGTGGCGAATCCGATACGTGACGACGCGCATGCTTGCCGAAATGGCGCACGGCGCGGGGCTCGCTCTGGCGGATCGCTGGGAGGATTTCGGTCGCCGACCCTTTCTTGCGACAAGTACCCGACAGGTGTGCATTTTGCGCCGTAGGCTGAATGCCAGATGAGCCAGTTGCGACTCAACCCATTGACCGGCCGTTGGGTGACCTTGGTTGCCGATCGTGCCAAACGGCCGACCGATTTTGCGCCACGTGTCACCCAGGTCGAGGCCGACCCCAGCCGGCCGTGCCCCTTTTGTCCGGGCAACGAAGAGGCGACACCCCCGGCACTCGAGCAGGTCGACAGCGAGGGAAAGTGGACGTTGCGTGTCGTGCCGAACCTCTACCCCGCCTTTGAAGGTGACGGCAACCTCACCGTTCGCAACCTCGGCCCCGTGCACACCATGGCGGACGCGAGCGGCATCCACGAGGTGTTCGTCATCACACCCGACCACACCTCGGGCGTCGGCACCTTCGCCGACAAGGTGATCCGCAACATCATGATGGCCCTGCGCCGTCGTTTCGAGGAACACGCGCGCACACCCAACGTTCGCTATACGCAGGCGTTCATCAACCACGGTCGCGAGGCCGGAGCGTCGCTGGCACATCCGCATGGCCAGATACTCGGCTTACCGTTCGTACCCGGTGAGATCCTCGAAGAAGAGCGCGCCTTCGAACGCTTCAAAGGTGGCTGCATTCTCTGCGCCACCATCGAGGCAGAACGCGTCGACAACAAGAGGGTCGTCCTCGAGGCCGAACACGCCGTTGTCGTGGCGCCCTACTGGAGCGGCAGTCCCTACGAGCTGCTGATCATCCCCGAATCACACGACGCTCACCTCACCGATTCGTCCGACGACGTCCTGGTCGCGATCGGTATCGCGATCCGCGACGCCGTTCGTATGCTCAACAACACCCTCGGCGACGTCGCCTACAACCTGGTCTTTCACACCGCGCCGTCCCACCACGCAGGCAACTTCCACTGGCACGTTCACCTGTGGCCGAAGCTTGCCACCACCGCTGGCTTCGAAAAGGGAACCGGGGTGCTCATCAACATCGTGCCACCAGAGGATGCCGCCTTCGAACTTCTCAGCGCAAACAGCCGCTGATGTCGCGCATCACCGTTGCGATCGAACTGCCGGCCACGCCCGCGCGTGTGTGGCAGGTCGTCGAACCCGTCGAGCGGCACGTCGACTGGATGGCCGATGCCGTGGCGATTCGATTCCAAACCGAGCAAACCCGCGGTGTCGGAACGAAGTTTTTTTGTGACACCAAGGTCGGACCGATCAAATTGGTCGACCAGATGGAAATCACCGAATGGGAACCCGGTTCGGTCATGGGTGTGCGCCACTCAGGCCTCGTCACGGGAACCGGTCGCTTCACCATCGAGGCCATCGGTGACGGTTCAACCAGCCGATTCACCTGGAGCGAAGAGCTGCGTTTTCCATGGTGGCTCGGCGGGCGTCTCGGGGAGCTCATCGGCGGCAACATCCTGATGAAGGCGATCTGGCGCCGCAACCTCAAGAGATTGCGCGAACTGTTCCTGTAGCCGCGCACGCAAGCACGATCACCAGCCACAACGGAACCCGCCGCCAGACGGCAAGGCATGCAACCGCGACACCCACCGCACGCGCGTCGATCTGCAGGTCCTGGCCGTTCGTGAACGTGTCTTTTGCGATCAGGGCCGAGAGCACGGCGGCCGGCACGAGGGCGATGACGTTGCGCACGGGCGCCGGGAAATCACGCACCCCGACGCCCACCAGACCCGCGGCCTTGAGCGCGTACGCGCCGAGCGACAAGACGATGATCAACGTCCAGGTCACGCACGGCCGCCCGTAGAGCCCGCGGTCGTGGGTTCGGTACCACGACACAGTCCGACGAGGGCGGCGAGGGCGGCGATGATGATGCCCACGCCGATCGGAACGAACGGTGTGGTGGCGATGCACACCACGGCCCCGGCGGAGGCGACCCGACGCGCGCGCGACGACCGCACGAGGGGGGCGAGCATGCCGACGAACGCCGCCGCGAAAGCAACGTCGAGGCCGTACCTTTCGGTGTCGATGTTGCTCCCCGCGACCGCGCCGATGAGAGTCGCGAGGTTCCAGAACACGTAGATACTCGCCGCAGTGACCCAGTATGCACGTCGACTGCGCGCTGGTGTGTCCTGGGCGAGTGTCATGCCGGTGGTCTCATCGATCGTGAACTGCGAGGCAAAAAGACGGTACGGCACCGACCCGCGCAACGAGGGCGCAACGGCGACGCCGTACACCGCGTTGCGCGAGGCGAGGATCAGCGCGCCCGCCGCCGCGCTGATGGCACTGCCACCCGCCGCGATGACGCCAACGGCGGAAAACTGCGAAGCACCCGTGAAGACGAACAGTGACATCGCCATCGCCTTGGGAACGGTGCCGCCGGCGTCGATGCACAGGACACCGAACGACAAACCGAAGGCAAAGACGGCGAATCCCAGACCGAGTGCCGGCCCGATGATTCCCGACCAGTCGTCAGTTGCCTTCGAAGACGGCTTTGCCCGGCCCATTTTCGAGGAAACTCTTCACGCCGCGTTGGCTGTCGTTGGTTTTGAACACCTCGACGAAGAGGTCTTTCTCCCCGGCGAGGCCACCGGCGAGGGGCATGTTCAGGCCCGTGTCGACCGCCTGCTTGACGAGTGCTGATGCGACGCTTGCACCCGCAGCGATTTCGGCGGCGAGCGCGAACGCGCGCTCGTGCAGGGCCTCGGGTTCGACCACCTCGTCGAGCAGACCGATGCGTAGCGCTTCGTCAGCCTTCACTTGCCGCCCGGTCACCATCAGTTCCTTGGCGCGGCTCGCACCCACGAGCCGCGGCAGGCGTTGGGTGCCCCCACCGCCCGGGATGATGCCAAGGAGGATCTCGGGTTGGCCGAGCACCGCTTTCGTGCTGCCGATGCGGTAATCACAGGCGAGCGCAAGCTCGCATCCACCGCCCAGGGCGTAGCCGCTGATCGCGGCGATCACGAACGCGGGAATCGCAGCGACCTTGTCGAAAGCGCGATGAATGGTGTCGGCAATGCGTTTTGCCTCGGTCGTACCGCCGAACTCGGAGATGTCGGCGCCGGCAGCAAAGATCCGCTCGCCGCCGGTGATGACGACGGCCCCCGGCCGCGTCGCGTGCAGTTCGTGGGCGATCTCCTGCAGATCGTCGAGGACGCCCTTTGAGAGTGCATTCACCCTGGGATTGGCAAGTGTGATGACCGCAACGCGATCGTCACGCATGTCGAGGTCGACGAGTCCGTTGCTCATGTCGGCGACGTTAGTCGTCGGTGTCAGGCGCCCACGGGGCGCAGCATCTCGTCGGCGGCGCTCCAGGGGTCGGTGACGTGACGGAGAACCTCATCCTGCAATTCGTCCCATCGCCGACCGGTGCAGATCTCGCGGGCCTTTGCCTCGAGGCGACGAGCGACGATTTCGCGCAGCTCCTCGCGTATGCGAAATGCCCGCCGTTCGGCCAACTGCCCCGTTGCCTCGGCGTGCGCGCGGTGGGCGAGCACGGCATCCCACAGACCGGACACGCCCTGGCCCGTCGAGCCGACCGTGTCGACGATCGGCGGGCGCCAGGCGTCGTGGGAGAGATCGGAGAGATCGAGCATCTGTTCGATGTCGCGCCGTGTCTCCTCGACACCCTTGCGGTCGGCCTTGTTGATGACGAACACGTCGGCGATCTCCATCAGTCCCGCCTTGTTGGCCTGGACCGAGTCGCCCCAGCCCGGGTTCAGCACGACCACGGTGGTGTCGGCCTTGCCGGCAATCTCAACCTCGACCTGGCCCACGCCGACGGTTTCGACGAGAACCCAGCGGCGACCGACGGCGTCGAGCAGGCGAATGGCCTCGGGGGTGGCCAGCGAGAGGCCACCGAGGTGGCCCCGAGTCGCCATCGACCGAATGAAGACCCCCGGGTCGGTGGCGTGGTCTTGCATGCGCACACGGTCGCCGAGAATCGCCCCACCCGTGAACGGCGACGACGGGTCGATGGCCACGACTGCGACCTCGACCTCGAGCGAACGCAGATGGCCGATGAGGGCGCTGGTGAGCGTGCTTTTGCCAGCTCCAGGTGCGCCGGTGAGGCCCACCGTGTAAGCGCTGCCCGATTTCGGGTAACTCAGACGGCCCACGGCACGGGCGTCATCACCGCCTCGTTCGATCAGCGACAGCAGACGCGCAAGTGAAGCGCGGTCCCCCGCGGCTGCCGCATCGAAGAGTGCCTTCGGGTCCCTGCTGCGTGCCGCCATCAGTCGACCGCCACCACTTCGGTGACGCCGTCCACGCGATCGCGCATGATGCGCTCGATTCCTGCCTTCAAGGTCTGCGTCGAGGCGGGACAGGTGCCGCAGGCACCGACGAGCGTCACCGATACGATGCCCGTCTCCTCATTCACATCGCGCAGGACGATGTCGCCGCCATCGGCGTGCAACGCGGGGCGTATGACCTCGATGGTCTCCTCCACCTGCTGACGCATGCGTCCGGTGTTGGGGGCGCTCAAGGTGTCCGACACGGGTGAAATTCAACCAGATGAACGGCTGAATTGTTGCCTTGAAGGGGATGGTGGCAGAGTGAGGCGGTCATGACCATCGGCCCGTTCCTCTTCGCCGCGGGCCTCTTGGCCCATCAGGGTGGATGGGACGAGATCCTGTGGGTGATGGTGCCGATCCTCGTGATGGTCGGACTGCTGAGAGTTGCAACACTTCGCGTGCGCAGGAACGTACGCGCCAAGTCGTCAGATACGGGCGACGTCGGCGCCGAGTGAGGCAAGGCGGCCAACGAGGTCGTCGTAGCCGCGGTCGATGTGGTGGACATCGCTGACCACCGTTTCCCCCTCTGCAACCAGGCCCGCCACCACGAGTGCCGCGCCCGCACGAATGTCGGGCACGCGAACCGGAGCACCCGACAGCCTCGGCACACCGCGCACGATGGCGTGATGTCCATCGGTTCGAATGTTCGCACCGAGGCGGCGCAGTTCGTCGACGTAGCGGAAGCGACCCGGATACAGATTCTCGGTGACGATTCCGACACCGTCACCGACGGCCAACAAGGCGACAACGAGGGGTTTGTAGTCGGTTGCGACACCCGGAAACGGCAACGTCACGACGTCGATCGACTTCAATTTGTCGGGACCGACGACGAGCACGCCGTTGTGCTGCGGCTCGACCGTGATGCCCATGTCGCCGAAACGCCTGAACAGCATCTCCATGTCCTCGGCGACGGCGCCGCGCACCAGCACTTCGCCACCCGTGATCGCCGCGGCGGCGATGTACGTGGCCGCCTGCACGCGGTCGGGAATGACCGCGTGGGTGGTGGGTCGCAATGCGTCGCGTTCGACACCCTGGATGCTGATCGTCGTCGAACCGATGCCCTCGATCGAGGCGCCCATGGCCACGAGCATGTTGCAGAGATCGACGATCTCGGGTTCACGCGCCGCGTTGTCGATCGTCGTGGCACCCTTGGCGAACACCGCCGCGGTGACGAGGTTCTCGGTCGCACCGACGCTCGGAAAATCGAGGGTGATGTCGGCACCGTGCAGTCGGTCGGCGAAAGCGTGGACATCACCGTGCCGGATCGTGAATTCGGCACCCATCTGGATCAGGCCGTTGAGGTGCATGTCGATGGGCCGCGAGCCGAAGTCGTCACCGCCCGGCAGGGCGATGCGCACCTCACCGAATCGACCGAGCAACGGACCCAACACGTTGATGCTCGCACGAATGCGCTCAACTAGTTCGTAGGGCGCCACGAGGCTCAGGCCACCCGGGTTGGTGATCGCCAATTCGCCCCGTGCCCTGTCGTGTTCGATCCGCAATCCGTTTGCCGAAAGAAGGTCGGACATGGTGACGACGTCATGTATGTCGGGAACGTTTGTCAACGTGAAATCACCGTCGGCCATCAGACACGCGGCCATCAACTTGAGGACCGAGTTCTTCGCGCCGGGCACGTTGACCGTGCCGGTGAGTTTGTTCCCCGGGCGTACCCGGATACGCGACGAAGTCACCATGTCAGTATGCTCGCGCCGGTATGAGCGAGCCGATCATTGGCACCGGCGTGGGTCGAAAAACTCGCCTCACTCGCCGCGAAATCGGGCCGAATCACGCCGAAATCGCCTCGATTTTCACTCCCTACACCGACGTCGTGGTCGAGACGACCACCGAGAATTCCGCCGAGTCGTCCGCTTTCATACAACGCAACGGTCCCTTTACTCGCTACGAACGGCGGGTGGCGCGCCGCGCCGACGGTGGCGCAAGTGAAACCACCACGTGGTCGGTCGACATCCCCTGGTTCTGGTGGATGTTCACACCGCTGATCAGACGCCATTTTGCGCGACGCGCCCACCGCGACAAGAGTCCGTGGTGGGCATCACCACAAGAACTGAACGAACGCGAAGTTCTCGTTCTCGCATTGCTGGCCGCGGCATCGATGGCGAGCGCGTTCATCAACACGCTCTTCACGCAGACGGTCACCTACGCGGCAGAGGCCTTCGACGTCGGCGAACAGGGCCAAGGAGTTGCCGGTGCGATCGTGCGCCTCGGCATCATCATCGCAATTCCTCTCGCGGTGCTGGGCGACCGCATGGGCCGTCGTCGGATCATCGTCGCGCTTGCATGGATCACACCTCTGGTGGCGGCTCTCGGTGCGCTCGCCCCGAACTTCTGGTTGCTCACCGCGAACCAGACGATCGCTCGGCCACTCGGCCTCGCCCTCGACGTCGCGTTGCTCGTCGTCGCGGTCGAGGAGATGCCAAAGAACGCGCGCGCCTACGGCCTGAGCATCCTTGCCTTGGCGAGCGGGCTCGGGGCAGGTCTCGCCGTCCTCGCGCTGCCCCTTGCCGATGCCAGCGACGACGGATGGCGCATCATCTACGTGGTCTCGCTCGTCTGGCTGGTCGTTGCGGCCCGCCTCACACGCCGTCTCTCAGAAACCACTCGCTTCACCCGCCACCTAGTCGAGGGCTCCAGGCGCGCCAAGGTGCAAAATCTGCACCTTGGCGCGCCCGAAACCCCGAGGACGAACCTCAAGACACAGGGGGTGATCCTCGTCGTGGCGTTCCTCGGCAACGTCTTTCTCGCCACCGCATCGGTTTTCCAGAACCGGTACCTCAAAGACGTCCGTGGCTACTCGGCCGCACTCGTTGCGGCGTTCACGCTCGTCACCACCATTCCCTCTGCGCTCGGCCTCGTGTTCGGTGGGCGACTGGCCGACGACTACGGGCGGCGCCTCGTCGCCGCCGCGTGCATTCCCGTCGGCGCGCTCATGATCGCGCTTTCGTTCGTCGCCCAAGGTCCGCTGATGTGGACGTGTGCGATCATCGGCGGTGTGTTCGCCGCGACGGCCTACCCCGCGATGGCTGTCTACCGCGGGGAGCTCTCCCCCACGGCGAAGCGCCAGACGTCGTCGTTTCTCGTCACCGTCTCGGCATTGCTGGGTGGCAGCATCGGCCTCGTCGTTGGCGGCACGCTGATCGACCGCGACTGGTCTTACGGCACGGTGATGTTGATGTTCTCATCGGTATCGGTCGTCATCGCGGTGATGGTGTGGGTGTTCTATCCCGAAACCGCACACCGCGAACTCGAGGAGTTGAACCCACAGGACGCGCTCTAGAGATTCGCCATCCAGTCGGCGATGATCTCGGCGATCAACGCGTCGCTCCCCGCCAGATCGTGCCGGCCTCGCTCAACCCAACGCAGCGTCACTTTGCCCTTCACCCGACGCACGTGGCGGCGCAGTTCCGCGGGTGAGGCGAAGGGGTCGCGGGTCCCGTGAACGAAGAGTGTCGGCACGGTGATGCGGGGCAGATGTTCGATGCGCAGGTTGTCGGGCTTGGCCGGCGGATGGAGTGGGTAGGAGACGAGAACCAGACCCTTGACTGCCAGCCCGTCGGCGGCAGCCATCGAGCACATGCGTCCACCCATCGACCTGCCACCGATGACGAGCGACGAGGTGCGACACCCGACCTCGGCGGCGGAGGCCTTCACCTCAGCGATCACGCAGTCCACCAGAACCGGCGAACGGTCGGGGATCCGGCGACCCACGCGTCGGTACGGAAAGTCGACGCGAGCAACGGGCAACGGCGCAAGTCGTGTTTCGATCGCGCGCAGTGACGAATGTTCGCGATCACTTCCCGCGCCGGGAAACAACACGAGACCCTTTGCCCCCACTCGCGTCTCAGAGTTTCGTGAGTACCCGGCGGGCCTCGGCCAGGTCGGCGATTTCCCTGCTGGCGCGGTCTTCGGAACCGCCGTGGTCGGGGTGCACGAGTCGCAGCTTCTCGCGAAAGCGCTGCGTGATCTCGCGCTTCGAGGGTTTGATCGTGCCGGCGGGGAACCCCAACACCTCGAGTGCCCATGCACGCGGGTCGGCAAGCGCCGACACCGAATTCGTCGCATTACCGACGAGGTACGAGATGAACGACGCGCCGATCGGCCCACGCCACGACATCGACCGCACCAACACCGGCCCGAGCGTGCGGCGTGTCGCGGGTTCGAGGCGCTCCAGGGCGTAGATGGCACCGAGCACCTGCTGCAGCGGATTGCCGTTCGTGCCGAACACGAACTCGGCGGCATCGTCCTCACCCACCAACCTGTGCACGCTGCGTGACAACCCGTGGCGGTCGACCTGGAAGCGGTGGCGCAGGCGTGGCTGCACGACACGATCGCCGCGCTGCACCTCGAGAATGAGACGCTGGATGTCGGGGTGGAGGTCGTCATCGACCTCGAAGAGGTGTCGTGCGATCACAGCACCAAGCAGAACCCCGCCGAAACCGGGTGTCGGATCGGATGGCAACACGAGATGGCCGAGCGCCACACGTCGCGTGGGCGTGATGGGCCGCGAATGCCAGATCTCGAGTTCGGCCAGCAACATCGCGCGCGACGCTATCGGCGGATCAGACGTGGGGCCTCAGCGTGACGAACAATCGCTGCGCGACCTCCATCGCACCGATTTCGTCGGGGATTTCACTGCCGGCGAGCGCCTCGGCCAACTGGTCGGCGAGTTCCACCGCCTGACGCCATGCCGGCACGGGAACCCCGAACGGCACGCCACCGTCCTCGACGTCTTCGAGCACCCGCACCAGCGATGCGAGACCGTTCGCATCGAGGGGATCACGCTGCAGGCGCTCGGCGGCGAGGAACATCTGTGTCAGGGTCTCACCCGACAACTCCGACCCACCGACCGAGATCGTCGCACCGCGCGGGCCGAGCGAGTCGACGATCGTCACATCCCCTGCCTCGACGGCGTCGAGTAGTTCGTCGACAGTCTCCTCGAAGTCGGTGAGCGTGACGAGAAGCGCACCCTCCCACCTGAACGGGATGCCCGAGGCAACCAACAACTCACTGAGACGCGAACGTTCGCCGTCGGCCCATTCATCGAGTTCGTACTCGGTGATCTCGTCGTCACTCGCTTCATCGATTGCCGCCGCGGAACCACGGCTCACGGCGCCACCGCCGAGGATGCTGAATTCCTCCTCGAGGCGATCGAGCAGCGTGTCGGCCACCTCTTCGAGCTCGGCGGGGATCGTCACCTCGTCACCCGACCATGCGTGGGGAACCTCGGCTTCGGCGAACACCTCGGCGATGGCTGCACGCTGGTCGAGCGACCATTCGGTGAGGTCGTAGTGAACGCTCTGCGCGTCGGGGTCGAGAGGGTTCCAGTCGGACATGAACGGGAACGCTACAACGTCCGCAAGAACCCACCAATCAGGCCGTACTCGAGTTCCTGATTTGCGCGTTTGCGGAAGCCGTGTCCTTCACCTTCGAAAACGTGCAATGCAACGTCACCACCTCGGCGGCGCAACTGGTCGGCGATCAGCACGCTGTGATCGAGTGGCACGGCATCGTCGAGATCACCGTGCATCAACAACACCTTCACCCGTGACAGCGCATCGAGCTTCGACAACGGTGAGCGCCGTGCGTAGAGCCCGACGTTGTCGGCCGAGTCGCCGACGAGAACCGCGATCGAGTGTCTTTCGTAGTGCCACGAACGCACCGTTGCATCGACGAGGTCGACCACCGGGTAGAGGGCCACGACACCGGCAAAGAGCGAGGGGGCCGTGCCCGCCGCGTTCAACGCGGCAAAACCTCCGGCGGAACCGCCCAGCACCACCGTGCGCCCCGGCGTTCCCCAGCCAACGGCGTGCGCGTAGCGGGTGGCCGCAATGACGTCGGCGGTGTCGTATTCGCCCCAATGACCATTCAAGGCCTGCTGGAACGCGCGGCCGTGACCCGTCGTGCCGCGGTGGTCGACCACCAACACGCGACATCCGCGGCCCACCCAATGCTCGATGCGCGGCATGAAAGAGACCTGCCACTGGTCCGTCGGCCCACCATGCACCCACACCAGCAGCGTCGACGCATCCGAGGTGTCGTTCGGGGCGAAGAATCGGAACGGGATGCCGTCGATCGCGCCCGCCGTCGGCTCGACGAGGTCGAACAACGACCAAGGTCCGTCGTCACAGGGAAGTTCCGAGGTCGCCAGCACGCGGCGCTCGAAAGTGACGGGGTCAAAGAACACCACCTGCGTGGGTGTGACGGCACCCGTACGCAACGCCACGATGCCATGTTCCGACCATGACACCGCCCCGTGCACGGCGCGTGCCAACGTCATCACATCCCCCGATGCGCGGTCGACGACGGCGAGATCACCGAACCCCGACAGGTTCCGCGCGACAAGCCAGCGCGACCCGTCAGGCGACCAACACCACGAGCGCAGGCCTCCACCCCACTGCGGCCCCGCGCACTCGCAGGGCGAAGCGCGGATCGGTAACGGTGAAATTTTCCCATCATCCACCACACCCGGCTGCAACCAGCCGGTGGTATCGCTCATCACACCCAACTCCCCCGACGCTGACACCGCGAGTTGCTGCAGCGACACGTCGCCCAACCCCAAGACCCGGCTGGCACGAAAGTCGGGGGCCGCTGCACACCACATCTCCGCCTCGTCCCAGGGCATGTGTGGCGGCGACCAGGATTGCCAATAGACGGTGTCGCCGTGCCACACCGGGTCGAGTGAAAACGCGTGCTGGTGCGCGACCTTGTGCACCTCACCGGTCGCCCGTTCGACGACAACCACCGAGGACGACGAATCGATTGCGGCAACGAAACGCGCGTCGTCGGACAACGCAACGCCGTGCTGCGGCGTGAACTCCCCTTCGTGGCGCGTGTCGACTCGACACGCCTCCACCACCCCACCCGCAGAGGCAAGCGACGCCTCCCACAGACCGCCGTCCTTGGCCGCGTAGACGATCCCCGAGCCGTCGGGAAGCCAACGGAAGCACCCACCGCCCATTCCACGGGCAAGTGCAGGCGCCGGCGACAACGGCCACTCACGCTCGGACCCATCGCGAAGCTCGACTAGTCGCAGTGTCCCCACGCCGTCATGGGACGCCCCGAAGGCCAACCGTGCCCCCGTTGGGTCGAGTCTGGGTTCGGTCAGATCCCGCTGTGCAAGGCATCTAGCAACGCTGGGTCCGACCACGAGCCGAGGGTATCGGTCCCGACCAACAGCGGAACTACCGTAGGTTCATGCCCGAAAGCCAGGCCCAAAAGCCCGACCGCAACCTTGCCCTCGAACTCGTGCGTGTCACTGAATCGGCAGCACTCGCGGCTTCGCGCTGGGTCGGCCGCGGTGACAAGAACGGCGCCGATGGCGCCGCAGTCCAAGCGATGCGCACCGTTCTCGCGACCGTTCCGATGGAAGGCCTCGTCGTCATCGGTGAAGGCGAGAAGGACGGTGCGCCGATGCTCTTCAACGGTGAGGCGGTCGGCGACGGCAGCAACACGAAAACCGACGTCGCTGTCGATCCGATCGACGGGACGACGTTGACGTCGCTCGGTCTCGGCAACGCGATCTCGGTCATCGCAGTGTCCGAACGCAACACCATGTTCGACCCGGGTCCGTGCATGTACATGGAAAAGATCGCCGTCGGCCCCGATGCGGCCGGATCCATTGACATCACCGCAAGCCCCACTCAGAATCTGCGCTGGATCGCCCGTGCCAAGAACGAGTCGGTGCGCGATCTCACCGTCATGATCCTCGAACGTGACCGCCACAAAGAACTCATCGAAGAAGTACGCGGCACAGGTGCGCGCATCAAGCTGATCAAGGACGGTGACATTTTCGGTGCCATCGCCACCGCATGGCACCAAGCCGGGGTTGATGTGCTCTTCGGCATCGGCGGCACCCCCGAAGGTGTCGTCTCCGCCGCGGCCCTCAAGTGCATGGGTGGCGAAATCCAGGGTCGCCTCTGGCCGCGCACCGAGGCCGAGCGCAACGCCGCCACCGCGGCCGGCTACGACCTCTCCAAGGTTCTCACCACCGACGATCTCGTGCGCGGCGACAACTGCTTCTTCGCAGCCACGGGCGTCACCGACGGTGAACTCCTGCGCGGCGTCCGTTTCGACTCACGCGGCGCCCACACGCAGAGCCTCGTCATGCGTTCACTGTCGGGCACCGTGCGCCTCATTGACGCCCACCACCGCCTCGACAAACTCGGCACGTATGCGTCGGTGAACTACGGGTAGTGGGGCAAAGCTACTAGACGATTTTGCCCGCGATTCGGCGAAGCACGAAGCGTGGCGTGAGTTTCGAGACGACGGGCAGTGTCGCGTACTGCCAGCCGGGCACCACGATCGCACGATTCTTTGCAACGCCATCCAGACCGGCGCGCGCGACCTCGTCGGCCTTGAGCCAGAGGATGCGCGGGGTGCGCATCAGACGATCGGCTACACCCGATACGGCCTGAAACTCGGTCGAGACAAAGCCCGGGCAGAGAGCGCTGACCTTCACGTTGTGACCGCGGTTCTCCTCGTGAACGGCCTCGGTGAAGCTGGTGACGAAACTTTTCGTGGCCGCGTAGACGGCCATGTTCGGACTGGCCTGGAAACCGGCCACGCTCGAGACGTTGAGAATGTGGCCACCATCACGCGCACGAAAGGCGTTGACGGCTCCATGGGTGAGTGCCACGAGGGACCTCACGTTGAGATCGATCTGACCGGTGGCGCGCTCGACGGCGGTTTCGTGGAACGGGCCGCTGGTGCCAAAACCTGCGTTGTTGACGAGTAGGTCGATCGGGTTCACCGTGCTTGCGACGCGCATCGCGACGGCCTCGATTCCCGCATCGTCCTGCAGGTCGGCCTCGAGAACCTCGAAACCGTTGTACCTGGCGGCGAGCTCGCGCAGGCGGTCACCGCGGCGCGCAACGACGACACAGGGCACGCCGGCCGCACCCAGAACGTGGGCGAACTGTTCGCCGATACCGGCGGACGCACCGGTGATGAGTGCCCGACGGAACGGGTATCCGGCCATCGTTCCCGGCCTAGTGGCCCACCGCGGTGCCGGTGGAACCCGCCGCGGCCAGACGTGCATGTGCGCGGCGAAGGTCGGCTTCGACCTCGGCGTCGTGTTCACCGCGGATCCGCTCTTCGGCACGCTCCTTGGCGCGGCGCGCGCGCTCGATGTCGATGTCACCGGCGAGCTCGGCGCCATCGGAGAGGATCGTGATCGTGGTGCCCGAGACCTCGACAAAACCACCGTGCACCGCCACATCCACGACCTTGCCGTCGGCTTGGTAGACGCGCGTGTGGTTCTCCACGAGTGCCCCGAGGAACGAAACGTGTCCGGGCAGGAAGGCGATCTCACCCCCGCCGATGGTGCGCGTGATGACCTGGGAGGCCTCCCCCGAGTACACGACGCGCTCGGGCGAGACCACCTCGACGTGGAAGCCGGTGCCCTCGGTCGTCATCAGGCGTTCTCCTGGAGTGCCTTTGCCTTGGCGAGAACCTGCTCGACACCACCCACGTTCAAGAACGCCTGCTCGGGAACTTCGTCGAGTTCACCGTTGATGAGGGCTTCGAAGCTCTCGACGGTTTCGGCGACGGGCACGTACTCGCCCGACACACCGGTGAACACTTCGGCCACGTAGAACGGCTGGGAGAGGAAACGCTGCACCTTGCGCGCACGCGCGACGGTGAGGCGGTCTTCTTCCGACAGCTCGTCGAGGCCGAGAATGGCGATGATGTCCTGGAGTTCTTTGTAGCGCTGCAGAATTTCCTGCACGCGACGTGCCGCAAGATAGTGGCGGTCGCCGACGGTTTCGGGCGTGAGAATCGTCGACGTCGACGCCAGCGGGTCGACCGCCGGGTAGATGCCCAGCGAGGCGATCTGGCGCGAGAGTTCCGTCGTCGCATCGAGGAAGGTGAACGTCGTGAAGGGTGCCGGGTCGGTGTAGTCGTCGGCGGGCACGTACACGGCCTGCAGCGAGGTGATCGAACGGCCGCGGGTCGAGGTGATGCGCTCCTGGAGCTGGCCCATTTCGTCGGCGAGCGTGGGCTGGTAACCCACGGCCGAAGGCATACGACCCAGCAGAGTCGACACTTCCGAGCCCGCCTGAACGAAGCGGAAGATGTTGTCGACGAACAGCAGCACGTCCTGGTTCTGAACGTCACGGAAGTACTCGGCCATGGTGAGCGCCGAGAGGGCGACGCGCAGGCGCACGCCCGGCGGTTCGTCCATCTGGCCAAAGACCAGCGCGGCTTTTTCGAAAACCCCGGACTCCTCCATTTCGAGACGAAGGTCGGTTCCTTCACGGGTGCGCTCACCCACACCGGCGAAGACCGACACACCACCGTGCTTGGATGCCACGCGGTTGATCATCTCGGTGATGAGAACCGTCTTGCCCACACCCGCACCACCAAAGAGGCCGATCTTGCCTCCCGCGAGGTACGGAGTGAGAAGGTCGATGACCTTGATACCCGTCTCGAACATGCGCTTCGAGGGCTCGAGGGTGTCGAACGCGGGTGCCGAACGGTGGATTTCCCAACGCTCGATGTTCTCGAATTCCTTCGGGTCGGCGTCGAGCACGTCACCCCACACGTTCCACACGTGACCCAGTGTCCTTGACCCGACGGGCACCGAGATGCCACGGCCGGTGTTGCGCACGGGCGTCCCACGCTTTAGGCCGTCGGTCGGCTTCATGCACACCGCCCGCACGCGGCCGTTACCGAGCTGTTGGGCGACCTCGGCGAGAATGACGTTCGGCCTGCCCTCCACGTCGACCGTGAATTCGAGCGCCGTGTTCAACTCGGGCAGTGAGCCGCGGGGGAACTCGACGTCGATCACCGGTCCGGCAATGGCGACGACGCGACCGTCTTTCTGGTCGGTGGGATTGCTTGCTGTCATGGTCATGTCAGTTTCTCCTGCTCAGACTCGATCACTGGTTACGAATGGTTTGTCACCGAGGACGAGGTCGTCGTCGCCGCCGGATCCGAGGGCTTCGGCACCACCGACGATTTCCATGATCTCGGTGGTGATCGAGTCCTGACGTGCACGGTTCATGACGCGCGTCAGGTTCTTGATGATTTCTTCCGCGTTGTCGGTTGCGGACTTCATGGCGCGCTGACGAAAAGCGTGTTCCGAGGCGGCAGCATTGAGAAGCGCCGCATAGGTACGGGCCTCGACGTAGCGCGGGAGCAAAGTGTCGAGAATCGCGCCGGGGTCAGGTTCGTATTCGTAGTCACCCGTTGCACCTGCGGCACCATGACCCTGGCCTTCGGCACCGACAGAGACGATGTCAACACCGAGCGGAACAAGTGGACGGCGCACGACTTCCTGCCGCCCCGCCGACACGAAACGCGTGTAAACCAATTCGACGCGGTCGACTTCGCCACTCATGAACATGTCGACGACGAAGCGACCGATCGCAACCGCATCGGTGATGGTGGGATTGTCGGAGAATCCGGCGAATGGCTGCGTGACCTTGTAGCCGCGGAAGCGAAGGTAGCCCTCGGCTTTTCGACCGACCGGAACGATGACGTAGTTCTTGCCCGCCGCCACGTCCTTGCGGACTTCGCCCTCGGTTGCGCGCAGTACCCCCGAGTTGTATCCGCCGCACAAACCACGGTCGGCGGTGATCGCCACGTAGCACGTGGTCTTGACGTCGCTGCGACCCTGCAGGAAGGGTGACTGGCTGACCGCACCGCCTACCGACAGGTGCTTCACGACTTCGGTGATTTTCTCGCTGTAGGGAACGGCGGCCGCCACGCGCTGTTGGGCTTTGACGATGCGCGAGGCAGCAATGAGCTCCATCGCGCGCGTGATCTTCTTCGTGGCCTGCACCGAGCGGATACGCCCGCGCAGAATTCGCTCCTGACCGCCCGCCATCTAGATCACTCCGTCGCGAGGGTCTTTGCAGTCGTGGCATCACCCACGGGCTGTGCCGACGGGTCAGCCGAACCCACCGCAGCTGCACTCGTCTTGAACTGTGCCTTGAAAGCACCCACGACGTCGGCGAGATCCTTGGGCACGTCGGCCTTCGGGTCTTGACGAATGCCCGCGATCATCGCTCCGTGGCGTGATTTCACGTGCTGGAGAAGTTCGCTCTCAAAGCGACGCACGTCGGCAACGGGAATGTCGTCGAGGTAGCCCTTCGTGCCGGCGAAGATCGAAACGACCTGCTCTTCGACGGGCATCGGGCTGTTGAGCGCCTGCTTGAGCAGTTCGACGAGGCGGTAGCCGCGCTCCAGTTGGGCCTTGGACACCGCGTCGAGTTCCGAACCGAACGTGGCGAAAGCCTCGAGTTCACGGAACTGTGCGAGATCCAGCTTCAACGTTCCCGACACGCTCTTCATCGCCTTGATCTGCGCGGCGCTGCCCACGCGGGACACCGAGATGCCCACGTCGACGGCCGGACGGACACCCGACTTGAAGAGGTTGTCCTGGAGGTACACCTGGCCGTCGGTGATCGAGATCACGTTGGTCGGAATGTACGCCGACACGTCGCCTGCCTTGGTTTCGATGACCGGCAACGCGGTGAGCGAGCCGGCACCGTTCGCATCGCTCAACTTTGCGGCACGCTCGAGGAGACGGCTGTGCAGGTAGAAAACGTCGCCGGGGTACGCCTCACGGCCCGGTGGGCGGCGCAGCAACAGCGACATCTGGCGATAAGCCTCGGCCTGCTTGGACAGGTCGTCGTACACGACCAACGCGTGTTCACCGTTTTCCATCCAGTGCTGACCGAGTGCACAACCCGCGTAAGGCGCGAGGTATTTGAAGGGCGCCGGGTCGGATGCCGGAGCGGCAACGACGACGGTGTAGTCGAGGGCGCCTGCTTGACGGAGGGTTTCGACGGTCTGTGCGACGGTCGAGCCCTTCTGACCGATGGCGACATAGATGCACTTCACACCCAGGCCGCGCTGGTTGATGATGGTGTCGATGGCAACGGTGGTCTTGCCGGTCTTGCGGTCACCGATGATGAGCTCACGCTGGCCACGGCCGATCGGGATCATGGCATCGATGGCCTTGATGCCGGTCTGAAGCGGCTCGTGCACGGGCTTGCGACCCATGATGCCGGGTGCCTGCACCTCGACGCGGCGGATCGTCGCTCCGACGATGTCACCCTTGCCGTCGATGGGCTGGCCGAGCGCGTTGATCACTCGGCCGAGAAGTGCATCACCGACGGGCAGCGAGAGAATGCGACCCGTGGCCTTGACGGCCTGGCCCTCTTCGATCGAGTCGGCATCACCGAGAACGACGGCGCCGATCGAGTCTTCGTCGAGGTTGAGTGCGAGTCCAACGGTGCCGTCTTCGAACTCGAGGAGTTCGTTGACCGCGCAGTCGGGAAGACCCGACACGCGGGCGATACCGTCGCCGACTTCTGCGACACGGCCAACGGTGCGCTTCGAGAGGTCCGGGGTGTAGCCCTCGAGACCCTTTGTGATCGCTGCGGCGATGTCACTTGCGGACAGTGTGATGTCTGCCATGTGTGTTCCCTTCGTGAGACTTCGGCCGGCCTAGAGGCGGCTCTTCACTTGATCGAGACGGGTACGGACGCTGCCGTCGATGACCTCATCACCCACGGTGGCAATGAGGCCTCCCAGAACGCTGGGGTCGACGACGACCTTGAGATTCACTGCCTTGCCGGTGGCGCGCTCGAGGGCGGCAGCCAGACGGCTCTGCTGGTCGGTAGTGAGGGCGACGGCCGAGCGAACTTCGGCTACTTCCTTGTTCTGGGCGTTCGACGCCCGCTTGACGATCTTGTCAATGATTGCGGGCAGGTCACGCCCGCGACCGGCACCAACGACGAGACCGACCAACTGCGCAGTGGTGTTGGCTGCCGATCCGACGAGTGCCTCCACGACGGCTTGACGGCGCGCAGCGGGAATGCTTTCGTCGGTGAGGGTGGCACGTAGTTGGTCGTTCGACTCGACCGCGCGGGCAACTGCGTACAGTTCCTTTTCGACGGTGTCGAGGCTGCCTTCGGCCGAGGCGATCTCGGCGAGCGCACGGGCGTATGCCTCGATGCGGGCTTCACTCATCGTGCACCTCCAACGGACGAGATGAACCCTTCGATGAGTTCTTGCTTGGTGCCGTCGGTGAGCGTCGCACCCACGGCATTCTGCGCGGCGACCGATGCGATCCGTGCGATCTGTGCACGCAGCTCGTCGCTCGACCGGGCACGCGCTGCTGCGATGTCGGCTTCGGCCTTGGTTTCGAGATCAGCGACCTCGGCTGCGATCCGGGCGCGACCCTCGGACAAAAGCAACGCGGCTTGCTGGTCGGCCTCGGCAAGCAGACGGGCACGCTCGGAAGCGATGTCACCGACCGCCCTGCGAATGTTCGACGCCTCGGCCTCGGCGGTCGAGCGCGTGTTCGCCGCGCTGTCGAGCTCCTTTTGAATACGCTCGGTTCGTGCTGCAAGGGCCTTCTTCGCGGCCGGCAGGGCGAACTTGTACAACGCGGCGAAGATGATCAACGCGGCGATGCCGCCGTAGATGATTTCGGCCGTCTCGGGGAGCAACCAGTGGTGGGTCTGCGAAGGATCTTCGGCTGCGAGAACCTGGAGGAGTCTCATCATCGGGCCCCTGTGCTCTGCATCGCCTGCGCGACTGCCTGGGTGACGACCGAGTTGTCGGCCTGCTTGCCCACCGCGATCGAGGTCGCCGTCGCGGTCACAGTCGTGACCGCCGCACTGATCTGATCGCGGGCTGCGGCACGTTCGGTGGCGGCAGTTGCCTCGGCCTCTGCCTTCTTTGCCGCGATGCGCTGGTTCGCCGTCGCAATCGCCTCACCGCGTTCGCGATCGAGGGTCACGCGGGCCGCATCGACACGCTTGGCTGCCTCTGCCCGCACTTCGACCAGCGCGGCCTCGTATTTGGCCACGTCTGCCCGGGCTTCGGCCTTGGAGGCGTCGGCTCCTTCGAGATCGGCACGGATCCCGTCGTATCGTTCGGCCATTCCCTTGCGGACCTTGGGCACGAGGAACAGACGCATGACGACGAGGAACACGAGGAACGACCCGAATCCCCATGCGAGTTCTTTGATCTCGGGGGAAATTGGGTTCGGCCCCATGTCCTTCGGTTCGGCGCCCTCTTCGGCTCTGGGTGCGGCGGCCACGCCTTTTTCGGAGGCGAGCCTCACCGACACCACGGATCCACCCGAGAGGGTGACTACTGCGGTTGCCATGTGTACTCCTGATCCTGCTCGTGCAGGGCGTTTGCGTTGACGGTCAGTGGATTGCGATTGCTCGAGGTTCGCGATCAGGCGAACTTGAGCAGAATGAACACGACGAAGCCGATGAGGGCGAGTGCCTCGGTGAAGGCAATGCCGAGGAACATGGTCGTACGGACCATGCCGGCTGCCTCGGGCTGGCGCGCCATCGCCTCGACGGCCTTGCCGACGAGGTAACCGATGCCGATGCCTGGTCCGATGGCTGCGAGGCCGTAGGCGTAACCAGCCGAAGCGGCTGCTGCCTCGTTCTTCGCAGCAGCGGGATCAACCGCTACTTCGGTTGCCTTGGCGACAATCTTGGCAAGTGCTTCCATTTTTATTTCTCCTGATGGTGATGATGATGAATAGGGAGACTGGTTGGACGATCAGTGTTCGGGGTGGACTGCTCCACCGATGTACACGGCCGTGAGAATCGTGAAGATGTAGGCCTGAAGGAAGGCCACAAGGACTTCGAAGCCGGTGAGAAAGATCAACATGAACATCGGTAGCACACCGAATGGGATGAGGATCTTGTCCTTGGCCTGGAAGAGCGACTCGGAGAGAAGTGCGAAGGTCACGAGAAGAATGTGACCGGCGAGCATGTTGGCGAAGAGTCGCACCGCCAGCGAGAAGGGTCGCACGATGATCGCCGAGATGAACTCGATCGGTGTCACGAGAACGTAGAGAGCCTTCGGCACGCCCGGCGGGAAGAGCACCGACTTGAAGTAGCCACCGAAACCCTGGTGCTTGATACCGGCACCGTTGTAGACGACCCACACCATCAGTGCGAGCGCGGCCGGGATTGCCATTCGTGCCGTTGCGGGCATCTGGAAGAACGGAATGATGCCGGGCACGTTGCAGAGATAGATGAACAGGAACAAGGTGAGTAAGAACGGCGTCCAACCCAGACCGTCACGACCCATCGTCTGCATGATGACGCCGTTCTCGATGAACTCGACCGACGTCTCGGCAAGGTTGCGCGCACCGCGTGGCGCCCGGCGCGCGTCGGCTCGCGCGGCCAACGTGAAGATCGTGCAGCCGATGATCGTCGCGAGCACGGCGACGATGGCGATCTTGTTGAACGACGGGGCGACGTCCTGCCAGCGCAGAATCGCGTTGATGGGTGGGAACTCGAGTGCGATCACGTTTGTTTCCTAACTCTCTCGTCCTTTGCTCGTTCGTTTTCGCATGCGTATGTCAGAGATGGTCTTACGCGGGGGGTTGGGCTGAGGCTTCAAACCCGGGTACGCCAGTGTTGCCGATACGTGGCGCAACTCCCAAAACAAGAGCCCCAGGTGGGTCGTGATGATGGTGAAGCCGAGCGCGGGAAGTGACACCCAGGCCGCATCCCGCACGAGGATCACCGCAAGAAAAATGATCCCGAGACGCAGGAGATACCCAAAGAGGACTGCCCCCATCATCAACGCGAGAGAGATCCGCGCGGTGAGCGAAATCAGCCCTGCCGCAAGCGCAAAATTGACGAAAACGAGGGCCGTGCCGTAGAGACACCCGAGTGCCCCATCGGAACCCCAGACGAACCCGGCGATCGCGACCAGAACGGGAACAGCGAACACGCCACGTCTGAGCATGTGACGTGTCACCTGTGCCTCGGGTGCGGGGCCCTCGAGGCGGGTCGTGAGTGGATTGGCCGGGGCGCTCACGCACGACCCTCCCGGCCGGTGTGCTGATGGGCGGTGGCACCGCGGGCACGCTCGGCCTCGAGATCGCGCATGCGGGCGTCGTAGCCGTACCAGACCCGAACGAACTGACCGATCGCGCAGAAGATCGTGAGGGCGATCATGAAAACGGGTGTGGTGCCGAGCAGCCAATCCAGACCCGCGCCGATACCGAAAAACACGAGAAGGCCGATTGCGATTTCAGTCCCCTGGCCCAATCCTTGGTCGCTGGCAGAGGCGGACACCCTGCGGATGCGTTCGGGATCAGGGAGAAGTTTCATCGAGGGTGGCGACCGGTGCACATCACGAGGGTGGACGGTCCACCTGCGTCTGTGAAACCCCTTCCAATCTAGGCGTTGGAGTCCGTGGGCGCCAAGTTGGAGCCGGCGTCCCCGTCGCTTTCGACACCATCGTCGTGTTCTCGCCGGCGTCGCACACTGGGATGCAGCACCGTGTAGAGGCCAAGCGCCAGGGCTGCGACTCCGAAGGGGGCAATGTTGCCTCCCGAGGTGGATATCGCCGGATAGAGCGCCATGCCCGAGAGGAGCGCGGTCCACAGCCAGAGGATCAGCACGCTGCGGCGCTGGCCGTGGCCGAGGTCCATCAGACGGTGGTGCAGGTGGCCCTTGTCGGCGGTCGCGAAACTCTGGCGTTTGTAGGCGCGCCGCACGATCGCGAACAACACGTCGAAAATGGGCACACCGAGAATCAGCAACGGGATGAAGAGCGGCGCGAGGAAAAAATAGGTCTGACTGCTGTAGTCCTGGGTGGCGGGGTCGGCGCGGCCCCCGACGACACTCGTGGAAACTGCGAGCATCAGTCCGAGCAGTAAAGCACCGCTGTCCCCCATGAAGATTTTTGCCGGGTTGAAATTGTGCGGGAGGAAACCCACGCACGCTCCGCACGTGATTGCAGCGATGAGCGGGCCGATGTTCGGCTCGGCGAGCAGACCAAGGTCGCCGAGGTGCCGGCTGTAGACGAAGAAAGCCGCCGACGCAATGGCGACGATTCCCGCGGCGAGGCCGTCGAGGCCGTCGATCAGATTGATCGCCTCGGTCATCACGAGCAACCAAAGAATCGTGACGAGTGGAATCCAGTCGTTCGACAACACGAATACGTCGAAGTACGGGATGCGGAAGAAGAACATCGTTACGCCGGCCCAGACGAGAACCGCACCGGCGACGACGGTGCCCGCCACCTTCGCGGGTGCCGAAATTTCGCGAATGTCGTCCAACAGGCCAAGACCACAGATGCACACGGCCGCGATGACGACACCGAGGGTCTCGGAGTTGCTCCGGAACAAAGGGTTGAACCTGTCCATCTGCCATGCGAGCAACAAAGCGACGAGAATGCCGACGAGGAGTGCGATGCCACCGACGTCGGGTGTGGGCGCGGAGTGAACCTTGCGCGGGTCGGGCTGAGCCATCCAATGGCGCCGGCCGGCGAGTCGCATCACGACGGGGGTCGCCGCGAACGTCGCGAGAGCCGCCGCAACCGCGACGACGACGTAGCCGGTGGTGTCACCCATTCCCCCACGACATTAGAACTTTGCTTTCACAGGGCGTGACCCTGTGGGTCGGGTGTGTTCAGGCCGTTGCGTAGACGGGGAAACGGGCGCAGAGCGCCGCGACGCGCGCGCGAACGTCGGCGATCGCGGCCGCGTCTGTGCGGTTGCGCAGGGCCGTGGCGATGAGTCCGGCGATCTGCTCCATCTCGGGCTCCTTCATGCCCTGGGTCGTGACCGAGGGGGTTCCAATGCGGACACCCGAGGTCACGAAGGGACTGCGAGGGTCGTTCGGGATGGTGTTCTTGTTGAGGGTGATGCCTGCCTGGTCGAGGATCAGTTGCGCTTCCTTGCCGGTGAGGTCGGCATCGAAGGGCGTGAGGTCGACGACCATCATGTGGTTGTCGGTGCCACCGGAAACGAGACGGAATCCCTGACGTGCCAGAGCACCCGCCAGTGCACTCGCGTTCTTCACGATCTGGTGCGCGTACTCGCGGAACATCGGCGTGAGCGCCTCACCGAACGCGATGGCCTTGGCGGCGATGGCATTTTCGAGCGGCCCGCCCTGCGTGCCGGGGAAGATGCCCTTGTCGATCTTCTGGGCATGTTCGGCCTTGCAGAGGATGCACCCACCACGTGGACCGCGCAGTGTCTTGTGTGTCGTGAAGGTGACGACGTCGGCGTAGGGCACGGGATTCGGGTGCGCGCCACCGGCGACGAGGCCCGCCAAGTGGGCGATGTCGAACATGAGCAGTGCACCGACTTCGTCGGCGATCTTCTTGAAGGGTTCGGGCTCGAGACGCCGCGTGTAGGACGTGGTTCCGGCCACGATCAGCTTCGGACGGTGCTTCAACGCAAGGTCCCGCACCTCGTTCATGTCGATGCGCTCTTCACCGGTGGACACCTTGTACGAAACGAAGTTGTAGAGAATGCCGCTTGCGTTGACAGGCGAGCCGTGCGTGAGGTGACCGCCGTGGTCGAGGCTGAGACCCAGGACGGTGTCCCCGGGGTTCAGCAGGGCGAGGTAAACCGCCATGTTCGCGCTTGCCCCCGAGTGGGGCTGCACATTCGCGTGCTCGGCACCGAAGAGTCGCTTGATCCGGTCGATCGCGATCGCCTCGATGTCGTCGACGACGGCGTTTCCGCCGTAGTAGCGCTTGCCCGGATAACCCTCGGAGTACTTGTTCGTCAGCACCGAACCGGTCGCACGCATGACCGCGGGCGACGTGAAGTTCTCGCTTGCGATGAGCTGCAGTCCTGTGGTCTGGCGTTCGACTTCACGATCGATGAGGTCGAACACCGGATCCTCGCCCCCGAGTTCCGAGGCCCAGTTTGCCGTTGCGGCATGGACGATGCCGTGCAGACTCTTCTTTGTTTCCGACATGGGGGGTCCTTGGCGCCTTTCGGTCTCGACTCGTGCTATTTCGACTCTTGCTCTTCTATCTCTGACAACTGCGCAACCCGCCGCTCGTGGCGGCCGCCCTCGAATGAGGTTGCGAGGAACGTGGTCACGATCTCCTCGGCAAGTCCGACGCCAACGACACGTGATCCCATGGACAAGACGTTTGCATCGTTGTGCGAGCGCGCCAACTTGGCGGTGTAGAGGCAATTGCACAGCGCGGCACGCACGCCACGCACCTTGTTGGCCGCCAACTGTTCACCCTGGCCACTGCCGCCCAGCACGATGCCGAGGTCGGCCTTGCCGTCACGCACCGCGCGGCCCACGGCCGCGCAGATCGGCGGGTAGTCACAGCTCTGCGTCGAATGCGTGCCGAAGTCGTCGACTCTGTGGCCCGCCTCGGAGAGGAACGCGATGAGGTGTTGTTTGAGTTCGAAGCCAGCATGGTCTGCGCCGATGCCGATGTGGAAAGTCGCGCCTGACACCCCAATGAGCATAGGAGGCATGGGTCTGGCAGCCCCTAGCCTGCGGGCATGACTCTTGATTCACGCACCCCCGTTCTCGTCGGTTGCGGGCAGTTTCTGCAGCGACCCGACGATCCACGGGCTGCGTCATTCGACACAGCAGCCGATCCGGTCACGTTGATGGCCGAGGCGATTCGTCTTGCAGCCGCCGATGCCGGGCTTTCGGCCGTGCCCGACGTCGACGCTCTGCGCGTGGTGGCGCTCTTGTCGTGGAAGTACGGCAACCCTGCGTGGTTCGTGGCACGCAAACTCGGCATCACTGCCGGGCAGTACGGCCTCAGCGCCAACGGTGGCAACACGCCCCAGACGCTCGTGAACTCGGCGGCGCTCGACATTCAGACGGGTCGCGCCGACATCATCATCCTCACGGGCGGTGAAGCCTCGCGCACCAAACAGCGGGCCAAGAGAGCCGGCCACATGTTGACCTGGCCGAAAGCCGACTCGTCGACGCCCTCCCCCGAGACCGTCAGCGTCGACCTGTCGATGGCGGGTGAGCAGGAGATTGCACGCCGCCTCGTGATGCCCGTGCAGGTGTACCCGATGTTCGAAACCGCAATCCGCGCCCGAGCGGGACGCTCGGTCGCCGATCATCACGTTTTCATCTCCGAACTGTGGTCGCGCTTCAGCAAGGTTGCCGCAACGAATCCGAATGCCTGGTCACAACGCGAACTCTCGGCCGAGGAGATCCGCACGCCGAGTGCGACGAACCGCATGATCGGTTACCCCTACACCAAGTACATGAACTCGAACAACGACGTCGACATGGGTGCGGCGCTGATCATGTGCTCGGTCGGGAAAGCCGAGGCACTGGGTGTTCCGCGTGATCAATGGGTGTTCATTCACTCCGGATCCGATTGCCATGAACACCAATACATCTCGAACCGGTGGACCTTCGCCGAGACACCCGCCATCGAACTCGGTGGCAGGTGCGCACTCGAACTCGCGGGCCTCGGGATCGACGACATCGAAATCGTGGATCTGTACTCGTGCTTTGCCTCGGCGGTGCAGTTGGGCGCCCAGTCGCTGGGTCTGGACATCACGTCGCAACTCACTCGCACGGGCGGCCTGCCCTTCGCGGGCGGACCCTGGAACAACTACGTCATGCACGCGATCGCCACCGTCATGAACGACGTGCGCGAGCGACCCGGCGCAAAGGGATTGGTGTGGGCCAACGGTGGCTACACGACCAAGCACGCGTTCGGCATCTACTGCACCGAACCACCGGCCGTGGCGTTCCGCCACGCGCACCCGCAGGACGAAATCGATGCAATGCCCCGTCGTGACGTCGCAACACTCGATCAGGCCGCCGGTGAGGCGGCAACCATCGAGGCGTACTCGGTGATGCACGGTCGTGATGGTTCGCCCGAGATGGTCCATGCGGCATGCCTGCTCGCCGACGGCCGGCGTGCCTGGGCTGAGAGCGTCGATGCCTCAATCGGCCGCGAAATGTGCGGAGACGAATTCGTCGGTCGTCGCGTCGACCTTGACGCCAAGGGCGTCTTCCACATCACATGACAAGCGGCGTCCATCGACCCGGTGACACCTTCCCGCGGCAGTATGCCCGGACACAACGCCTCACGCTGGGTGAGCCACGAAACTTCACCGTTTCATCCGACGGCGCGCGTGTCGTTTTTGCTCGTTCCGCTTCGGGTGGTGATCCCGTCAACCTGTTGTGGTCGCTCGACATCGGTGCGGGAACCGAGTCGTGTCTCTTTGATCCCCGTGCGACAGAAGAGTCGACGGGGGAACTCAGCGCAGAGGAACGTCGGCGCCGCGAACGCGCGCGCGAAGGCGCCGGAGGTGTCGTTGCATACGCATGCGACGCCGCGGCAACCGTTGCCACCACCGTGCTTGGTGGCCAGTTGTTCGTGATCGATCTGATCGCGGGCGGCGCGCAACCCGTTCCGGTCGATGCCGGTGTGTTCGACGCTCGACCCTCGCCGGACGGAGGGTCGATTGCCTACACACGAGCCGGACGGCTTTATGTCGCGCACGCGCTCGGTGACGAACGTGAACTTGTCGGCGACGACGACCCGAACGTGACGTGGGGTCTCGCTGAGTTCATCGCCGCCGAGGAGATGGGCCGCCACCGCGGATACTGGTGGTCGCCGGAGGGCCATTGCATCGCCGCGACGCGTGTCGACGTCTCGCGCGTGCCCGTGTGGCACATCGCGGACCCTGCAAACCCGGGAACCCCCGCGGGCGAACACCGCTACCCCGCTGCCGGGGCAACGAACGCCGAGGTCTCGCTGTGGATCATCGACGTCGCCACGAAACGATGCACACGAGTCGACCTGCCGCCCCACGAGTACCTGAACTCCGTGACGTGGAGCGAGGCCGGCCTCATCGCCCAGGTACAGTCGCGCGACCAACGCGCCGTGACGATCCTGCGCATCGAGCCCGCAACCGGTGCCTGCACCACCATCGCCGCCGACTCGGACGACGCATGGGTGGAACTCGTGCCCGGAGTACCCGCGTTGCTGGCCGATGGCGCACTCGTCACCTGTGCCGATCGCGGTGTACGACGCATCCTCATCGACGGCATCCCTGCGACCCCGGACAACTTGCAGGTGCGTTCGATCGTTTCCGTCGCCGACGAGGTCGTGTTCTGCGCCAACGACGTGTCGACGCCGTGGTTCCAGGGGGTCTACGCAGTGGATAGGGACGGCATTCGCGTTGTCGCAGCCGGCGAATCGGTCGTGTCGGCATCGCACGGTGGGGGACGCACCGTGGTGCGCGAATCCTCGCTGCGCGATCCCCGCGCGGCGTTCCGCGTCATCGACGGTCCGACGATCGCGAATCATGCCGAGACGATGTTGGTCACGCCGAAGGTCCGCATCACCGAGGTCGCGGGGTGTGCCGTGTCGATCGTGTCGCCGAACGACGGTTCCACATCTCCCCTGCCCGTGCTGTTCGATCCCTACGGCGGCCCGCATGCCCAACGTGTCGTTGCCACGCAGATGGCTTTTGCGACGTCACAGTGGTTCGCCGACCAGGGCTTCATTGTCGTCGTGGTCGACGGCCGCGGTACACCCGGCCGTGGAAGTGCGTTCGAACGCGCCGTCCACGGGGACCTTGCCACACCCGTCCTTGATGATCAGGTTGCGGTTCTCGAAGCGTTGGCGGGGCTCGAACCGCGTGCCGATCTGTCACGCGTGGCGATTCGTGGTTGGAGTTTCGGCGGATACCTGGCTGCACTCGCGGTGCTGCGTCGGCCCGACAAGTTTCACTGTGCCGTGGCTGGTGCGCCCGTCACCGATTGGACGCTCTACGACACGCACTACACCGAGCGTTACCTCGGCGCACCCCGGTCGGACTCCGTGAACTACGACCGCACGAACCTCGTCGCGCAGGCGGCCTCGTTGACACGGCCGCTGCTGTTGATCCACGGCCTCGCCGACGACAACGTGGTCGCAGCGCACACGCTGCAATTGTCATCTGCGCTGTTGGCGGCGGGTCGCGACCACGAGGTGTTGCCGTTGTCGGGCGTCACGCACATGACACCCCAGGAAGTGGTGGCGGAAAATCTGCTGCTCCACCAGCTCGCCTTCATCAGGCGTTCGCTACCTTGACGGCGACCGCGATGCGGTCGTGGCCCGCCAGATCGACCTTCACCTCGACGTTCACATAGCCGAGGCGCTCGAGCTCGGCACGTACCGCGGCACCCTGTCGGTGGCCGATTTCCAGGATGAGCCGACCGTTGTCGGCCAGCCAGTCGCGCGCTTGTGCCGCAATCGCAAAGATGTCGGCCAAACCGTCGTTGGCTGAAAACAGTGCCGAGTGTGGTTCGTGGTCACGAACCGACTCATCGAGGGTTGCATCGTCGACGGCGACGTAGGGCGGATTCGACACGACGACGTCGAATCTTCCACGCAGTTCGTCGGGCAGGGCCGCACACCATTCACCGAGGGCAACCCGGACATTTGCGGCGTTGCGTCCGATTCCCGGGATGTTGGCCCTTGCAACATCGAGGGCGTCGGCCGACGCATCGGTGATCCACACTTCGACACCCGTGTGAGGCAGTTCATTCGCAATCGCGAGTCCGATTGCTCCGCTGCCCGTGCCGAGGTCGACGATGCGAATGGTCCGCCCGCCGCGCCCGCCGTGCGCGGCGAGGGCAATACCCAGGGCCTCCCCTGCGACGAGTTCGGTTTCCGGTCTCGGGATGAGCACGCGACGGTCGACTAGCAGATCGACGCGCCGAAACGGCCAGTGGCCGAGCACGTACTGCAACGGCTCACCGGCAAGCCTGCGACCGACCATCGACTGCAGCGCCAGGCCCATGCGCTGCGTGGCCGGCTGGTCGAGTTCGTCGAGGAATTCCCCTCCGTCGAGACCCGAAGCCTCTTCGCACATCCAGCGGGCCTCGTTGCGGTCACCCAGCCGCTCGGTCGTCTCGTCGAGCAACTCGCGCCACGTCGATGTGTCGGCTTGGCTCACTCTTCCCCTGCGGCGAGCTGCCGTGTGCGTTCTTCCTGGATGAGGGCGTCGGACAGTTCTGCCAGGTCGCCCTTCAAGATGTCCGCCAGCCGGTAGAGCGTGAGACCGATGCGATGGTCGGTGACACGGTTTTCTTTGAAGTTGTAGGTGCGGATCTTCTCGCTGCGTCCGCCACCGCCGACTTGTGCACGCCGCTGCGCCGAGGCCGCCGCATCATGTTCCTCTTGGCGGGCCTTGAGGATGCGCGCCCGCAAAACCTGCATGGCGCGGGCGCGGTTTTGCAACTGGCTGCGTTCGTCTTGCATCGCGACGACGATGCCGGTGGGTTTGTGCGTGATGCGCACCGCCGAGTCGGTGGTGTTGACGTGCTGGCCGCCTGCACCCGACGAGCGGTAGACGTCGATGTCGAGGTCCTTGTCCTCGATTTCGACGTCGACCTCCTCGGCTTCGGGCATCGTCGTCACCGTTGCCGACGACGTGTGGATTCGACCCTGGCTTTCGGTGACGGGGACGCGTTGCACACGATGCGGACCGCCCTCGAACTTGAGGTGGCTCCATGCCGAGTCACCGGACACCATGAGGGTCACTTGGTTGATACCACCGAGCGGTGACTCGTCGAGCGACATGACCTCGCACTTCCAGCCCATGTTCGCCGCGTAGCCGCGGTACATCTCGAGGAGATCACCGGCGAAGAGGTTGGCTTCTTCGCCGCCCTCGGCGCCGCGGATTTCCATGATCACGGCCTTGCCCTCGTTCGGGTCGCGGGGCAACAGCAACATCTTCAATTGTGCGTCGAGTTTGTCGAGCTCGGCCTCCGCGCCTGCGATTTCGTCGCGCAGCAATTCCTTCTCCTCACCGCTGGCCATTTGCATCAGTTCGCGGGCCGCATCGGCGTTGCCGCGCGTTGCTTTGATCGTGCGGATGCATTCGACGATCGGCATCATCTGCTTGTACCGGCGCGTCGCGTCGCGCAACTTCGCTTGGTCACCCAGCACCGACGGGTCACCGAGGCTCGCCTCGAGGTCCTCGAAGTCGCGTTCAATGCTTTCGAGGCGGTCCTTCATGACACCGCAGGCTAACTGGGTGACACCGCCGACATGTCCAGCTCGACGAACGACGCCGCACCATGCGCGAGACCAAGTGCACGACGGTTGGTCGGTGTGATGTGCGCAGCAGGCATGGCGATGCGCAATTCCGAGACCGAACCATGATGTTGGTCGACCCGTGCGCGGGCATCGAGTGCGTAGGGAACGATGTCCGGGTCGGCACCCGATGTGACGACGACGACGATGTCGGCGCCACCGTGTGAGCGCCCGCGCGCGACGCACGGAACGACGTTGAGGACGTTGGTTCGCGGGACCGGCGGATCACAGATGACGAGTGAAGAGGCGCCGACCACAGCAGGTGCATCGAGGATGTTCGCGCGCAACATTCGTTCGGGTGCGATGCGATTGAACGGATGCGGCAACGCCCCGGGGCGGCGGTGCTGCTTCACGTTGTCGACCACCTCGGCAAGTGCCTGGACTGTCGGCTTGTCACCGTGCAGCATCGCGAACGCCTCGCGATCGTGCGCGCCCATGCCAACTTCCAGTCGGGCCGCGCCGGTGACGGGGTCGTCGACCGCGCGACACACCTCGAGGCCGAGCACCTCACCCGCGACGATTCCGTGCTCGACGACTGGTGTCGCCCCACCCTGTGCGATGAGCGCCATGAACGCGGCGTGCTCGGGCGAAGGTCGACGATGGTCGGGAAGAGGTTCGGCGGTTGCGGGCATCAGCGTGCCGTCGTCGACGTGCCACACGGTGATCGGAAATTCGAAGTAAGCAGCCTGACGCGCGAGCGTTCCCGTATCCGATTCGGCGAGCACGTTGAGTTCCGAGGATCCTGCCTTGAGGGCCCACAACAGGGCCGGGCCGAGGCCGCGTTCGGTTTGTTCCGCGACCAGGACCCAACTGGCTCCCGATTCGAGAGCGGCTGCGCCACGTGCAAACACTGCGGGAGAGATGCCCCCGTCGTGGTGTGGTCCCAGGTGTTCGCGCACGAGGGCAAGAAGTTTGAGCGAGAGCAGTTGGCTCTTGCGCGTGCCGTTCGTCGACACGACCGGACCGTATCGACTACTTCTTGGCTTTGCGCGAGCCGTAGCGCTTGTTGTAACGCTCGACGCGGCCACCGGTGTCGACCAGCTTTTGCTTCCCCGTGAAATACGGGTGGCACTCGTTGCAGAGTTCGAGAGAAAGATCGCCACGGTTGGTGCTGCGCGTGGTGAAGGAGTTGCCACACGAGCACCTGACGTTGATTTCGTTGTAGGTGGGGTGGATTTCGGTCTTCATGGCGGCAGATCCTATAGGTAGACCCGGGGAAAGCCCACGGGCGGGTTCACATCGAGGGTTGCTTGGCGATTTCAGCGAGGAATTCGTCGTTGTTGCGGAAGGACTTGAGACGGTCGATCAGCAATTCGAGACCCGGGCCGGCATTGCCGTCGGCGGCAAGTCCCGACAGCACGCGGCGCAGTTTCCACACCAACTGCAGTTGTTTGCGGTCAAAGAGCAGTTCCTCGTGGCGGGTGCTTGATGCGTCGACGTCGATGGCCGGGTAGATGCGGCGCTCGGCGAGCTTGCGGTCGAGACGCAGTTCCATGTTGCCCGTGCCCTTGAATTCCTCGAAGATTGCGTCGTCCATGCGGCTGTTCGTCTCGACCAGGCACGTTGCGAGGATCGTCAGGCTTCCACCCTCCTCCACATTGCGCGCCGCACCAAAGAACTTCTTCGGCGGGTACAGGGCGCCGGCATCGATACCACCCGACATGATGCGGCCCGTTGCAGGAGCGGCAAGGTTGTAGGCGCGCGACAATCGAGTGATGCCGTCGAGAACAACGACGACGTCACGGCCCGCTTCGACCAAGCGCTTCGCCTTTTCGATCGCCATTTCGGCGACAATCGTGTGCTCTTCGGATGGACGGTCGAACGTCGAGGAGATGACTTCGCCGCGCACCGTGCGCTTCATGTCGGTGACTTCTTCGGGCCGTTCGTCGATGAGGAGGACGATGAGGTCGACCTCGGGGTTGTTCTTCTCGATCGACGTGACGATCGTCTTCATGATCGTCGTCTTGCCGGCCTTTGGAGGAGACACGATGAGACCGCGCTGGCCCTTGCCGATCGGTGAGATCAGGTCGAGGATGCGCGACGTCATGTTGGCCGGGTCCTGCGGGTCCTCCAGACGCAACTTCTCGTCGGGGAACAGTGGCGTGAGGTCCTCGAAACGCGGACGACCCTTCACCGACTCGGCGGGCTTGCCGTTTATCGAATGGATCTCGAGCAACGCCGGGTTCTTCTCTCCACGACCGGCGGGGCGGGCCATGCCAGAGACGTGATCCCCCTTGCGCAGGCCGTGTTGACGCGTCTGCTTGACCGAGATGTAGGCATCGTCGCGATGTGGCAGGTAACCGCGTGCACGCAGGAAGCCGTAGCCCTCGTCGCGCAGGTCGAGGTAACCATTCACCGCGACGGGTTCGTTGCTGATCGGTTCACCCTCGAGCGGTGCATCAATCTCGTAGCGATCATCACCCTGTGGTGCCATGTCGTCACGACGGTTCTTGTTGCGGCGGCGGCGACGACGGTTGCGGTTGCCTCCTTCGCCCTCGAAGTCGCGGCGCTGCTGGCCGTCGCGCTGCTGGAATTCGCGTCGCTGACCGTTGTCGTTGCGGGAGTCGTTGCGTGGCCCGCGATCGCTGCGTTGGCCCTCGTTGCTGCGGGGACCACGGTCGCTGTGCTGAACGGTGGCGGCGGTTTCTTCGAGGGTCCCCTCGTGTTCGGCGAGTTCGATCTCCCATTCCGAGAGCGGTTCGCCGTCGGAGCCGAGCACGACGCGCGGTTCGCGTGATTCGCTCGTTGCGACCCCGGCGACGGGCGCGGGCTTCGGGGCCGGTTTGGCCGTGGGTTCGGGAGTCGAGGTCTGCTCGAGGATCTTGTCGATGAGTTCGGCCTTCTTTGCACGCGACACCGACTTCACACCAAGCGCCTGGGCGATTGCCATCAGTTGCTCGCGGTCCTTGCCCTCGAGTACCGACTTCTCTAGTGCTTCTGCAGCCACCGCTGCCTACCTTTCGTCCCCGCATGCACGCTTCGAGCGGGCGGGATTCCATGGGGTTCGCGAACGCGGGAAGATTCTCCGCTGCGAAGAACTCTGCGAGACCATCGCCGAGTTGGTGATACCAAGTTAACTTTCGATCCTCGGGCTTTGCAACGCTTTGCCTCGAAAGCGCCCCAGTGCTGGGAAATATGCCGAGCCGCGGCTCGTTGTGGGCCCCGGTCGGGTCCGGCTCAAAGGCCGGAGCCTGCCGCGACCTCGGCTTCGACCGCGGCAAGGTCGTTGGCCACGCGGGTCAGCCTCTCGGGGCGGTCGAACAGGTCCGCCATGTGTGCGGGCAATTCGGGGCGGCGACCCGTCGCAGGTTCGACCGCGTCGGGGAACTTCGCCGGGTGTGCGGTCGCCAGCGTCACCATCGGCACTCCCCCCTCTTGGTGCGTGCGTCCACCCAACACACCGACGGCGGTGTGCGGGTCGATCATCTGACCCGTCGACTCGTAGACGTCCTTGATCATCGCGGCGGTTTGCGTGTCGTCACAGCGCGCGGCGCGGAACGTCGGCGCAAGCCAGGTGTCGTGTTGGTCGGCCTCGACCGCGAAAGCGCCGGCGGAACGGAAGCGCTGCAATTGTTCTGTCGTCAGGCCGCCATCACGTCCATTCATCTCGAACAGCAATCGCTCGAAGTTCGACGACACCTGGATGTCCATGCTGGGACTCAGCGTCGGCACCACGTCGCGCGCACGCATTTCGTGGGTTTCAAAAAAGCGAGTGAGGATGTCGTTCGAATTCGACCCGACGACGAGGTGACGAATCGGCGCACCCATTCGCTTTGCAATCCAGCCCGACAACACGTTTCCGAAATTGCCCGTGGGCACGCTGAAAGAAACGCCGTTGTCGATCGATTCACCGTTTGCCGCCACCTGCTGAATTGCCGAGAAGTAGTAGACCACCTGCGCCATGATGCGTGCCCAGTTGATCGAGTTCACGGCCGAGAGGCGGTGCCTGTCGCGGAATTCGGCGTGGTTGAACATCGCCTTGACGAGGTCCTGGCAGTCGTCGAAGGTGCCATCGACCGCAAGCGTCGTCACATTCGGTGAATTCACGGTGGTCATCTGCCGACGTTGCACGTCGCTGATGCGATCGTGCGGGTACAGAATCACGATCTTCACCCGTGAACAGTTCTTCACGCCGTCGATGGCGGCACCGCCGGTGTCACCGCTGGTAGCGCACACGATGGTGATGCGTTCGTCACGCGACTCGAGCAGGTGATCGAACAACCTGCCGAGAAACTGCAGTGCAACGTCCTTGAAGGCGAGCGTCGGCCCGTGGAACAACTCGAGCATCCAGTGGCCCTGTTCGAGTGGAACAAGCGGCGTCACACGCGGGTCACGGAACGTCGCGTATGCCGCAGTGCACAGCGAGGCGAGATCTTCTGCGCTGATCTCGTCGCCGGCGTAAGGCGACATGATGTCGGCGGCCAACTTGGCGTAGTCACCGCTGATGTGTCCGGGTGCAACGGGCCACGTCTCGGGTACGTAGAGCCCGCCGTCGGTGGCAAGACCTGCCAGAACCGTGTCGGCGAAACCGAGCGTGGGCGCGGAGCCGCGCGTTGAGACGTAGCGCATCGCGAAATTCCTATTGCTCGACGACGCGAATCAATCCGTCGGAACTCTTCACGACGCCGAGGCCACCGAGTTCGCCCAGACACTGCTGTACCGAGGCCTCACGTGCGGAGTGGGTAATGAACACGAGGCGAGCACTTTCGCCGATCCCCACCTGTTCGGCTGCACGGATACTGACGCCATTCTTGGCGAACACGCCTGTGATTGCGTGCAGAACACCCGGTTGGTCGAGGACCTCGAAGGACAACAAGTATTCGCTTGTCATGTCGTTGATGGGCGTGAACACCGGACGCGCGAACGACCCGAGCATTGCGTGCGTTTCCTTCCGAAGATTGACCGCCGCGTCGATGACGTCACCGAGAATGGCGCTCGCCGTCGGGTCACCACCCGCCCCACGGCCGTAGAACATGAGCGAACCGACCGCTGCCCCCTCGACGAAGATCGCGTTGTAGGCGTCGCGCACACTGGCGAGCGGATGTGTCGCGGGAACCATCGCCGGATGTACGCGCACGGAGAGCTGTTCGGAGCCCTTCGTTCGCTCGGCAACTGCGAGAAGTTTGATGACATAACCAAGACGGTGCGCAACAGCGATGTCGTTTGCTCCGATGGAGGTGATGCCTTCGCGGTACACATCGGCGGATCGCACGTCGGCGGCGAAGGCGATGCTGGCGATGATCGCGCACTTGGCGGCGGCGTCGAAGCCTTCCACGTCGGCGGTCGGGTCTGCCTCGGCGAAACCGAGCCGCTGCGCCTCGCGCAATACGTCGGCGTAGTCGGCACCCTCTTCGGTCATCTTCGACAGGATGAAGTTGGTCGTGCCGTTCACGATTCCCATGACGCGACCGATCGGCTCACCGCGCAGGCTCTCGCGCAGTGGACGTATGAAAGGAATGCCCCCGGCGACGGCGGCTTCGAACAACAAGTCGACCCCGGTGGCATCGGCGACCGCGAACATCTCCGCACCGGTTTCGGCGAGCAACGCCTTGTTTGCGGTGACGACGGGCTTGCCCTTCCCCAGTGCCGCAGTGATCGCCTCGCGTGCGGGGCTCAGGCCACCCATCGCCTCGACGATGAGGTCGACGTCGGGGTCTTCGACGACGGAGTTCACGTCGGTGACGAACGCGCCGGCGGGCAGTGCCACCCCACGACTCGCCTTGGCGTCACGAACGGCAACTTTCGTGATGGAGAGTCGGATGCCGGTGCGCTCGGCGATCGCGGTCGCCCGCTCGTTCACAAGGTTGACGAACGCCGCACCCACGTTGCCGCATCCGAGCAGACCGATCCGCACGCTTTCACTCACCCCCCCAACGCTACAAGCCTTCCCGGCGCACCAAGGTGCAGTTTTTGCGCGCTTTCGCGCCGAGATCAGCCTTGGCTCGCTCACACGTGGTCGTGAAACTTGAGTACCTCAGCGTATGCGGACAAACACGGCCTCTTGCTCAAAGAGTGCGCCGCGCCACGGCACCTCACGTCATCGACATGGAGCCGCTCAATTCAGCGTGGCCGGGGCCTTGGCGGGCGGGGCGACTGCCGTGTGGCTGCATGGAGTATCAATCCCTCCTCTGACTCCGCTGCATGTCATCACCCCGGCGCGATCACGCAATCGACGGATCATCGGCACGATGCTCCATCGCCCCCTCGACACGGAGCCGCCCGAAAGCGTTCTTGAAGCGAAGATGCTGAGTCTGTGTTTCAGGGCAAAGCTTCCCCCTTTCGAATTCCAGGTGAATCTTGGGCCTTACCGTGTCGACCTTCTTTGGACAGACCAACAAGTCATTGCCGAGTGTGACGGATTCGCTCTCCACGGTTCTACTCGCGAGAGGTTCGAGAGTGGTCGGGTGAGAGACAACTACCTGCAGTCACTTGATTCACGAACCAGACATCATCACCCAACAACTTCGGGCTGCCTTTCGGGACAAATCTTGCTAAAGACTGCACCTTGGCGCGCCGAGAACCCCTCGGGGGGGTATGGTGAAACGCGGACACATGAAGCGGATTTCTCTCTTCCTTGTTGCTCTGACCTTCTTCATCAGCGGCCCCGTTGTCGTCGCGCCGGCAGGCGCGGAGACGATCGCGGGCCAGACACCCGTTGCGATTCTGGTGAACGGCCGCGGCTTTGGCCACGGGCGCGGCATGAGCCAATACGGCTCGCTCGGCTGGGCCACCAAGTTCGGCAAGACCTGGCAGGAGATTCTCGATTTCTATTACGGCGGCACGACGCTGTCGCAGTTGACCGAAAGCGACGCGGGTCTTTCGCCCGGCGGCAGGATCACCATCAAGCTCACCAGGCTCGACGGACGCCAAACGGCTGTGTTGTCCGACAACTCGTCGCTGACCCTCGTCAATGACCCCGTGCCCGGACGCAAGTGGGCGGCGCTCGTGGCACGCGAGATCGCCGGGACCACCGCTCAGTACCGCGTCTGGGGCAGCACGGTCGCGAAGTGTCCCGCCGCGGCACAGACCCCGGAGGAGAGCGGGTTCGTGCAGGTTGCCGACATCCCCACGACTGCAGCATTCACAACCACGTTGGGCGACGACGCGACCAACGCCGTCATACCCAAGGACATGGTCGGTCTCTGCGAGCCGAAGGGCGGCGTGCGCTACTACCGAGGTGTCGTCGCGGCCGTCAACGGGACGGACGGTGAGAATCGCACGGTCAATACCCTGCGCGTCGAGGAATACCTGCGCGGTGTGGTGCCCAGCGAGTCACCTCCGGCATGGGGCGACGCCGCAAACGGTGCAGGAATGAATGCCCTGCGTGCGCAATCCGTGGCAGCGAGGTCGTACGCCCTGTCGGCAAGGGCCTACTCCTACGCGAAACTCTGCGACACGCAGGACTGCCAGGTGTACGACGGTGCGGCATCACGCGACAAGGTCGGCGGGAAGTTGACCGTGAACGAGGACCTGCGCACCAATGCCGCAATCACCGACACCGCGGGCTTCGTCATGCGCGATGCCAACGGCAAGGTGGTGCGCACGGAGTACACTTCCTCGAACGGTGGACGTACCGCGGGCACGACGTTCCCACTTCGCACCGACGACGGCGACATCGCCGCCGACCCGGCGGAGTTGCGTTGGTCGAATGTCATTTCGAAAGCGGCAATCGAAAAGAAATACCCCGAGATCGGTGTGCTCGTATCGGTCGTCACCACCCATGACGGCTTGGGTGGCGAGTGGAACGGGTACGCGACGAGCGTCGCTATCAACGGCACGGCCTCGACCAGGACACTGACCGGCTGGGACTTCCGCTCGGCGTTCAGCCTCCGCGCGCCATGGTACGAGACGACGCCGATCTACGGTGCCGCCCCGGACGCACCCGTCGTTGGCTCGATGCTGTTCATCGGTGACAGCGTGAGCGAGAGCACACGCACCGAGTTCGAAAGCCTTGTCCTTTCCGCCTACCCCACCACCGACATCCAGGTCGCGTCCGGGCGCTGCATGGTGGGACCGACGTGCCTGGGCCAGCCCGATGGCCTTTCCATCATCAACGCACTCACACCCGACAAGACGCCCGCCGTCGCACTCATCGCACTCGGATACAACGACACGTCGACGTCGTATGCCACCGAGATCGACCAGGTCGTCGCAGCACTTGCCGCCCGCGGCGTCCAGCGCATCGTGTTCGTGAACATGTCGACACGCCGACGCACCGCCGACTTCGGAACGAGGAATACGATGCTCACCAACGCGGCGGCTGTGTATCCAAACGTCACAATTCTCGACTGGAACACGTATTCCGGCGACCCCGAGGAATGGCGCTGGTTCGTGAAGGACGACAACGTCCACCTCACCGCAACCGGTCAGACGGAGTTTGCCCTGTTCCTGCGGGCCCAACTCGACGCGCTGCGTGTACAGGGCCTGTTGCCCCTCACTCCCTCGCCACTCAACTTCGTCATCGGGCTCCCCCTGCGGGAAAAGGACCAGGGCAACATGGTCCGCACCTTGCAGGCGGCACTCAACAAGGCACTGCGGTTGCGCAAGCGCGCCATCAAGCTTGACGGTATCTTCGGCGATGCCACGAAGACCCGCGTGGAGAAGTACGAAACGATGACCGGCCTTCCCGTCGATGGAGTGGCCGACGAAGCGGTGTGGAAAGGTCTCGGCCTCGATGCGCGCCCGGCATTGTCGGTGATGAAGGCGGGCACTCGCCATGCATCGGTCAAGACCGTACAGGCATCACTCGCACGGGTGATGAAGGTCAGCCTCGCGCCAAGCGGTATCTTCGATGCGACCACGCGCAACCATCTGCGCGAGTTCCAACGACGCGTCAACCTGCGCCCGACCGGCGTCGTGAACCGGCCTACTTGGTTGGCGCTGATGACGACTTCAGCTCAGATTCAGTGACGCCGAACAGGCGGCACCATGACTCGTCGCTGACCATTTCCTCGTAGTACGTGCGGTATTCGTGCTTCAAGCGGGGATACTCGCGACGGAGACGCATCAGGCTGGAGCGCAATGCCCTCATATCGGCCCAGAAACGCGCGGCGTCACGTTCGAGGACGAAACCCTCGTCGAGCCGGGGGTGACGGTGCAGCAATTTTGTGCTGCGCGTCGCCAAGCCGATGGCGCGCGAGTTGATCGGCGCGACCGTCGTGCGCTTCCGCAACGTCCACTTCGGCAGGATGTAACCACCGACCAAGGGCACCGCGGCGATGAAACCCAACAGCCGAATGGGCTTGGGTATCCCCGTCGGCACCTGCAGTGCGGCGAGTTCGGCGGGCAGCGACGACACCTTCTCCTCGGGACACGCGCGCACCTCGTCATGCATCGCCGAGTGATCGACGTTGCGCCAGAAGTCGGGGCCCTCGAGGTAGTGGTCGAGGCCCTTCAACATGTACTCCAGACTTGCGTACCGCAGCGAGAACAGGTTGCGGAATCCGAACGACAACGTGCGATACGCGGTGTGGTACCAGCGATGCTTGTCGTAGACGAGCGTTTCAATCAGCAGCATGTTGCGCGTCTCGTAGTAGAGCGTCATCGGCCCGTTCTTCAACGCGAAGTCGGCGTGCCACACGGCCACACCCTTCATCGTTATCGTGTGTTCACCGGTGTGCATGAGACCGAAAGCGACGTCGTCACCGCGAACGAACACCGGCAACGGATTGTCCTTGCCGACCGCAATCGGGAAGGCGGTGAACCACCACGCCGTGTATTCGAAATGCGACTCGGGTTCGTCGGCGAGCACCGTGATGCGGTCTCGCAGGTCGTCCTCACGGCCGACCGCACGCAGGGGATACGTATAACGCCACGCGTAGTGCGAGCCCGCCTCGAACTGCATCCACGGAGTCTCCTCGGAGATCATCGCGCCGTGGACGCACAGGCGCGGATCAGTGGCGTAGCGGAACAATGCGATCGCCCGTACGACGGACTCGACTTCCATCGTGACGTCATCGTCCATGAAGAGGACGTGCGTGGTCCAGCCGTCGTTGCGGGCGTGCATCAGACCGCGGGCAAAGCCGCCCGCTCCACCGAGGTTCGGGTTCGATACGACGCGTACCGGGAGACCGTCGCCGGGGGGAAGCTCGAGGTTGCGTCCGTTGTCGACGATCGTCACCCGGAAGGCCTCGGTGACCGACGGAACCTCGCGCGAGAGTCGACGCAAGCGCTCGACATTGGCCGTGACGTAGGGTTGGCGATTGAAAGTGGTGATGCATGCGTTGAGGTGCACCTCGCGCAGAGGGGCGTTCGCCGCGTACCAACCACCTCGCACGAGACGCGCACCGCGCACCCTCACGTAGTACGAGTCGACGTTCGTATCGGCGAGTTCCACCAATCGAATCGACACCGTGCCGGCCGCCGAGGCCCGCGCCGACTCGACGACCTTTTCACTCATTCGCCTGACGGCGATGACCTCGACATCTGCCGCTCCGTCCACCTCGACGGCGACGTGAAGTTCACCCACCGACGTCCTGCGGCGCCAACGCGCGGCGTGGAAGACACCGAAGTACGTGTCGTAGGACTCGCTCCCCTCGCCGGTGCGCACGTACAACGGCGGCTCGAGAACGTCGGGGCCCACAGGCAGGATGCGCTGCAGCAACTGAGATTCACGGAAAGGTGGCGTCCAGGTCACAGCGGGTCCACCGAGAAAGGTGCAGCGTCGCGACCGGCACTCCAGGCTTCGAGAAGCGCGCGCGCCGCACCGAGCGCCTCGTGGATCGTGACGTCCATGTCGAGATAACGATACGTGCCGAGGCGACCCACGAAAGTGACGTTGCGCAGCGCTGAGACCAGGCCGACGTAGTCACGAAGCTGGTCCTTTTCCTTCACCAGACGAATCGGATAGTACGGAATGTCGTCCTCGCCGCAGAGGCGGCTGTACTCGTGGTAGGTCACCGTGCGGTCGTGTGATTCCCACGGCGCAAAATGCTTGTGCTCCGTGATACGTGTGTAGGGAACGTCGGGGTCGCAATAGTTCATGACCGGGCAACCCTGGTAGTCGCCCTCGTGCACCGCCTTGCGGAAATCCAACGTGCGGTATCCGAGGCGACCATGTTCGAAATCGAAGTAGGCATCGATCGGCCCGCTCCACACGACATGGTCGAATCCGGCCAGATCTGCACGCGACTTCGAAACACCGAGCGTCACCGAAATCGACCGATGGTCGAGGATGTTCGCGACGATCGGCGTGTAACCATCACGCGGAATCGCCTGGTAGGGATGATTGAAGTACGAGTCCTCGTAACTGAAGCGCATCGGCAGGCGCGCGAGGATCGAGGCGGGCAGTTCATCGGGATCCACACCCCATTGTTTGCGTGTGTAACCATCGAAAAAGGCCGCGTACAGTTCGGGTCCCACGAACCGCAGACCCTGCTCGCGAAACGTCCGGGGGTCGGTGATCGAGGTGTCGGCTTTCGACGAGATGAACGCCTCGGCTTCGGCCGGCGTGAGCGTGGTGCCAAAGAACTGATTGATCGTCAACAGGTTGACCGGCAGCGAGAACACCCTCCCCTGCGTCGTGGCCTTGACCCTGTGGCGGTAGGGCAGCATCTCACCGAAGCGGTTGATGTACTGCCACACGTGCTCATGCGCCGTGTGAAAGATGTGCGGGCCGTACACATGCACCATCACGTCGCCTTCTTGGCGCTCGGTGTGGCAGTTGCCCGCGACGTGCGCGCGCGAGTCGAACACCTCGACACGATGACCCGCCTCGGCGAGTTCGCGGGCCATCACCGCACCGGAGAAACCGGCGCCGACCACGGCGACATGACGGGGGGCATGGGGCACGAAGCCAGCCTAAATGAGCCTGCCCGAATGGGCCCGACTAATGCGACAACTCGGGGCCGCAGAGGCCCTCGAGGTCCCTCACTTGAATGCGATCGCGGTTCACATGAGTCACCGGGTTGCTCGGGTCGGTGCGCAACTTGAACGTGCGGAAGACCATGTCGGTCGTGTCGACGGCGAGCACGCGACCGATCAGCGAATCACCGAGGTCGAGCAACAACTTGATCGTCTCGAGCGCCTGGATCGAGCCCACGATGCCGGGCAGCACACCGAGCACACCCGCTTCGGCACATGAAGGCGCCAGCTCGGCCGGGGGCGGTTCGGGCACCATGTCGCGGTACGTCGGCCCGCGCAACGGGTGGAACACGCTGACCATTCCCTCGAAGCGGAAGATGGAACCGTGCACGACGGGAATGCCGAGCTTCACGCTCGCGTCGTTCAACAGGTAACGGCTGGGGAAGTTGTCGGCACCATCGACGATCACGTCGTAGCCGGCGATGATGTCCATGATGTTGCTCGCATCGAGACGCGTGTCGTAGGTGACCACGTTGACGTCGGGGTTGATGAGCGTCAATGTCTTCTTGGCCGAATCAACCTTGCGGTCACCCACGCGGTCGAGGTTGTGGAGGATCTGACGCTGCAGGTTCGACGCGTCGACGACGTCCATGTCGACGATGCCGATCGTGCCCACGCCCGCCGCAGCGAGATACAGCGCCGCGGGCGAACCAAGACCGCCGGCACCGAGCATCAACACCTTTGAATCGAGCAACTTGGCCTGGCCCTCGACCCCGACCTCGGGCAACAAGACGTGCCTTTGGTAGCGGTTCTTCTGCTCTTGGGTCAGGGAGACCGGTCTCTTCCACGGCTTGCCCTCGTCCTTCCATCGACCAAAGCCACCGTCCATCGACACCACGTCGGTGTACCCCAGTTCGGCGAGCGTCTTGGCCGCGAAGGCGCTGCGCACACCGCCTGCGCAATACACGATGACGGGTGCCGACTTGTCGTTGATGCGGCCTTCGATCTGTGCCTCGAGGTGGCCGCGCGGGATGTGCAACACATCTGCCAGCGCGCCCTGTTCGAACTCGTCGGGCTCGCGCACGTCGAGAACCACCACACCCCCGGCGGCGATGCGGCGTTGCGCTTCGTTGGTGTCCACTTCGGTGATGGACGCCTTTGCCTGGGACAAAAGGTCACGAAAACTGGCCATGGGAAAAGCCTACCTATCGGGTCGGGAATTCCCCCGCGTCAGTCGGCCAGGTGCACCAGGCCGGGCAGTATCTCGCTGATGTCCCCCACCACCAGTGCATCGGCGAACCGGTCCATTTCGGTCGGTCCGCCGTTGACGATGACCACCTTTGCGCCCGCCGCCTTGGCCCGCGGGACCGCATTCGCTGCCGGGAAGACCGACAAGGTCGAACCGATCGCCAGAAACAGATCGCACGTCTCGGCCGCGGCCATCGCGCGGGCGATCACCTCGGGTATCAATGCCTGACCGAAAGAAATGGTGTCACTCTTGAGAATCCCGCCGCACCTGCGACACGGTGGGTCGGTCTCACCCGCGCGCACGCGCTCGAGCGTCTCGGCCATCGGCAACTTGTCGCCACACGACCAGCAGACGCTGCGGAACATCGTGCCGTGCACCTCGATCACTCGATCAGGGTCGTTGCCCGCGCGTTGGTGCAGTTCGTCGATGTTCTGGGTCACGAGCGCGTGCAGACGCCCCTGACGCTCCAACTCCACCAGTGCGAGGTGGCCGTCGTTGGGCCGGGCGTTCCAAGCCGGCGAGTGGAGGCGGTTCTGCCACGCCAACTCCCGCACCTCGGCATCGGCCAGGTAGTGCTGCAGCGTCGCCATCTTCTCAGCCTTCGGGTTCTTGGTCCAAAGACCGTTCGGACCGCGAAAATCGGGAATCCCCGAACTCGTCGAAATGCCCGCGCCGGTGAGGACGGTGATGCGACACGCCGCCGCCACCAGCGCATGCGCTCTCGCCACGTCGGTGTCGCTCAATTCCTGCCCCGTCTCGAGAGTCGACGCGCGATGTCCCGCGATGAGCTACCGACACGAAGTTCCACGTCGCCGGCGCGGCGGCCCCATCCCCCTGCCTGGACGTCCCAAAACCTGTACGCGTCAACGTCGAGTGCCACAACTGCACCGACCGTTGACTTTGCGGGAACCGCGACGCGCGCGAAGCCCACCAACTTCTGGTCGGGTTCGTCACGGTCGAAACCCCGACGGTCCACGACATGGGCATAAACCTGCACGACCTGCACACCGTCACGATCATGGTCGTTGCGCAATGTCACGCTCACGGTGTGGTCGTCAACGAGTCGTGCGTCAGCAATCACGACATCGGCATAACCCAGACCGAAGCCGAACGGAAACAGCGGCTCAAGGCCCGCGGTGTCGAAGTGTCGGTAGCCGACGAGTCGGCCTTCACGGTACGGCGCCACGCCGCCACGACCGGGATGTACGTCCGCTGCGGGAGTGTCGCCGATGTGTCGCGGAAACGTCACGGGCAGACGGCCCTGCGGCTCTGTCGCGCCCGTCAGCACGTCGACCAAGGCGTCGCCCATCTCCTGCCCACCGAACCACGTGAACAGCACCGCATCGACCTCGCTCAGCCACGGCATCGCAACGGGCGACCCGGCGTTGACCACCACGATCGTCGAGGGGCTGACCCGCGCAACCTCGGTGATCAACCTGTCCTGTTCGCCGGGGAGGGTGACATCGGTGCGGTCCCAGCCTTCCGATTCCCAGTCCTCGTTGGTGCCGACGACGACGATCGATACATCGCTGCGGGCCGCAAGTGCGACTGCGTCACCCACCATGTCGGTGGATATCGGTGCCCGTATGCCGACATTGATTCCGCCGAGGCTCGATGTATCGGCACGTCGACGAACCTCGACCATCACGCGGTGCGGCCTGCCCGCGGTGAGTTCACGTGAACCCTTCACCTCGACCCGACCGGTGCCGAAGAACGATCCGCCGCTCGGCGCCGACGAATTGTCGATGACAACGTTTCCGTCGACGCTCAGGATCGCGGGACCGACCGTTTCCAAGCCGATGTCCCAAGCCACACTCGCATTCGGTGTGAAGTCGAAGGACAAGCGCGCACCGAATGCGAGGCCCACCCCCGCTCGACGGCCCGGATCACGCGACCAGAGAATGCGCAGGCCCGACGGGTGGGACGTGCGGATTGGCGCCGCCGTTGGATCATCGAGGTCCTCGGGCGTCGCAAAGACCTCCAGCGTGATGTTCGCGACCATCGACGGGTCCGGTTCGGGGAGTCGCTTGGCAATGTCACACCCCGGTTCGTGGACGACCACCGCACCGAATGGTTCGAGCCGTGCGCGCAATGCGGCAAGCGGATGCGAGACCCTCGTCGGCGTGACGTGCGCGCTGCCGCCGCCCAGGACTCGACAATGTTCGGCGTTGGGCCCGACAACAGCCACCCGCAGGCCCTGCCCGGGAAGCAGAGGCAACACGGGCGAAGCACCCGCATTCCTCAACAACACCATTCCCCGGGCCGAGGCCCTACGAATCAGGGCGCGATCTGCAGGCGCGTCGTTGGTGGTCTCGGACCCCGGCTCGGCGTCGAGTGCGCCGACACGCTCCATCACACCCAACAGGTTCGCCACCGCGCGACGAACGACCGCCTCGTCGATGCGGTTCTCACGCACCGCTGCAACGAGTTGTTCACCGCGGTGACGGGTGGGTCCGGGCATTTCGAGATCCGTACCGGCAGCGACACCTTCGACCGTCGAGTGCAGGCCGTGCCAGTCACTGATCACCACACCCTCGAAACCCCACTCACCGCGCAAGATGTCACCGACGAGCCAACCATGGTCCGCGGCATGCAGGCCGTTGACTTTGTTGTAGGCCGTCATCACCGACAGCACGCCCGCGTCACGAACCGCCCGCTCAAAGGGAACGAGGTACAGCTCGCGCATCGTGCGCTCGTCGACCTGTGAGTCGATCGACATGCGTTCGAATTCGGTGTCGTTGCACACGAAGTGCTTGATGCAACTTGCCACACCCTGTGACTGCACGCCGCGCACGTACGCCACCGCCATCTCGGCCGTGAGGAACGGATCCTCCCCCAACGATTCGAAATTGCGGCCGCCGACCGGCGTGCGGTGCAGGTTGACCGTCGGGGCAAGGTGTATCCGCGCCCCCTTGTGGTGAAGTTCGCGGCCCAGCAGTTCGCCGATCGACCGCACAATTTCGGTGTCCCATGTCGCGGCGAGGGATGAACCACACGGAACGTTCAGCGAAGGCACACCCCCGAAACGGGTGCCGCGTACTCCGGCTGGGCCGTCGCTGACACGCATGCGTGGGATACCCAGTCGCTGGATCGGCATTGTGTGCCAGATGTCGTGACCCGCGAGCAGCGACACGGCTTCCTCGAGTGTCAACTCTGCGACGAGGGCTTCGACACGTGTGCTCGCCATCGCCGCCAATGATAAGGCTGCCGCCAAGCGGGGGTTCAACGCACACATGGGGTCATGGCACTCTCCGCACAGACGACAACCAACGCGACCCTGGCCATCTACCCGTGGGTCGACCCGATCTTCGACTCATCGGGTTTCCCCGCCCGCAGCGACTACGTCGAGGAGTTCTGGCTGGGGATACTCGGCCCCACCGCCACCTGGTTGTTGCGTCGTCTCGCGAGCGGCTTCGACCACTACCCCGAGGGATTCGAGTTGGACCTCGTGGAGACCGCACAAGCACTCGGAACCACGTACCGGCCGGGCCATGAATCACCCTTCACCCGCGCAATCGAACGCCTGTCGATTTTTGGCCTCGCCCAGAAATATGCCGACGGTCTCGCGGTGCGCACACACGTGCCACTTGTTCCCGATCGGTACCTGCCCCGCCTGCCGCGCCACCTACGTGACGCCCATGCGGGCTACGAGATCTAGAACGCCCCGAAGTTGCAGACGGTGTCGATGAGAAGGCGCGTGCCGAACGCGGTTGCACCCTTTTGCATCCAGCCGTCATCCCCGTCGACCTTCATCGGGCCCGCAATGTCGAGGTGCGCCCAGGGCGTGTCACCGACGAATTCACTGAGAAAAAGACCTGCGGTGATCGAGCCGCCGTACGGGCCGCCGATGTTGCGCATGTCGGCCACCGTCGAGTCGAGAAGCCGGCGATAGTCCTTCACCAACGGCAGAGGCCAAATCGGCTCGTCAACGCGCGACGACGCCCTGCGCAACTGCTCGACCAAACCATCGTTGTTGCCCATCACGCCGGCAACCTTCTCGCCGAGGGCAACGATGCAGGCACCGGTGAGTGTCGCTATGTCGATGATGGCGTGCGGCTTTGCCTCGGTTGCCAATGACAGGCCGTCAGCAAGGATGAGACGGCCTTCGGCATCGGTGTTGTGGATCTCGACCGTCTTGCCGTTGCGCATCGTGAGAACGTCGCCCAGTTTCAGCGCCGAGCCCGACGGCATGTTGTCGGTGCACATGAGGTATGCCGTCACCTGCACCCTGCAGTTGAGTGACGCAAGTGTGCTCATGGTGGCGAGAACCGCGGCTGCACCCGACATATCCATCTTCATCACCGCATGCGAGGGGTCGGAAGGCTTCAGCGAGATGCCACCCGAGTCGTACATGACCCCCTTGCCGACGAGAACGACGTGCCCTTTGCGGCCCTTGATCGTTTTCGCACCCGATTTCGGGGTGTAGACGAGCTTGACCATGCGTGGTGGTTCGGTGCTTCCCTGGTTCACGCCGATGATGCCACCGCACCCCATGTTGGCCAACTGATCGCGGTCGTACACGCTCACGCCCAGGCCCGTCGCCTCGGCGACGGCCACGGCACGGTCGGCCATCATGCGTGCGGTGAGATACGCGGGCGGCATGTTGGCGAGATCGCGTGCCATGCAGACAGCGTCGGCGACCGTGGCACCGCGCGCGATGCCGTTGCGCACGGCGGCAGCCGACTTCGCCGAGACGGTGAGAACCACCGACTCGATCTTCGACCCCGACGACTTGTCGTTCTTGAGGTCCGTGTAGCGGTGCGTCGAGAGGCGAAAACCCTCGACCACCGCCTGTGCGATCTGTGCGCGGTTGCCCGTGCCCGCATCGGCAAGACCCGTCGACACCGACGACGACTTCGAAACCGCGCGGGCAAGTGCGGCCGCGGTGTTGCGCGCCTCCGTGGGGCCGAACCTGCGTGGGTCGCCGATACCGACCGCGACGATGGTGCGCGAACCGCGCAGACCATGGAGCACCAGCGTCTGGCCGACCTTGGCTTCGAAACCACGGGCAAACAACTGCTTGCGGTTGAGGCCGAGCTCGGATGGAACAGCGCCATCGGATGCGACGACGACACCGAGGGCCTCGGTGGTGGACGACGAACGGGAAACCCCAAAGGAGATGCTCACGTGGACAGTCTAGGAAACCCTCGAACTACGAGACGGTGCGCACGGGCTTGCTCTTGCCCTCTTGCCAACGTGCCATCGTCCACAACAGATCGGACAGGCGGTTCAAGTACGGCACAACGTAGGACGGCGCGGGCGCGGCGGCCACGGAATGCCGCTCGGCCCGGCGCACGACCGTGCGAGCAAGATCGAGCCAGGCCGACACGGGGTGCTCGCCCGGCACGACGAACTCGGTCGGTGGTTCGAACTGGGTGTCGAGGTGGTCGATGAGACGCTCCATGCGATCGACCATGTCCGACGCGACGCTCGACTGTCCGGGAACGAGTTTGTGGCGGTTGTCGGGCAGTGTGGCGAGTTCGGCCATCAAGACCCAGAGATCGCGCATGAAAGGCTCGAGCATCTTCACGACTTCGGCCGAACGGTCATCACCCGTGTTGTTGGCGGCGGCACTTCGCGCAAGACCAAGAACGGCCTGGGCTTCGTCGACCGCCCCGTACGCGCGGGGCAGTTCGGAATCCTTCGGTACACGACCGCCGTAGAAGAGACCGGTCGTTCCGTCATCTCCGTCTCGCGTGTAAATCGGTTGGCGTGCCATGTGACATGAACGTTAGTTCGCAAAACACGGTCAGACCCGATCGTGTGCGGATAACTTGAAGGCGTCATGGCTCGTCAGACATACCTCGAAGCTCTCAACGAGCGTGTCATCGTCTTCGATGGTGCCTTTGGAACCTTCGTTCAGGCGCTCGACCTCGGGCCAGACGACTTCGGTGGTCCGGCACTCGAGGGTTGCAACGAAATGCTCTGCCTCACACGGCCCGATGTCATTCGCTCGATGCACGAGGCGTTTCTCTCCGTTGGTGTCGACGCGATCCAGACCGCATCGTTCGGGTCGTTCTCGACGGTGCTCACCGAATACGGCATCCCCGAGCGGGCCTACGAACTCAATCTCTCTGCGACGCGTCTCGCCCGCGAGGTTGCAAGCGGCTTCGAGACCGACGGCCGCAGTCGCTTCGTCGCGGGTTCGATCGGACCCGGCACAAAACTGCCGAGCCTCGGCCACATCGGCTTCAACGAACTGCACGACTCGTACGTCGAACAGGCACGCGGTCTCCTCGACGGCGGAAGCGACCTGTTCATCATCGAAACCTGCATGGACCTGCTGCAGATCAAGGCGGCGATGCAGGCCTGCCGCAAAGCAATGAAAATCGTCGGCCGCGAAGTGCCCATTCAGGTGCAGGTCACGATGGAAACCACCGGTCGCATGCTCGTCGGCACGGAGATCGGCGCAGCACTCGTCGCCCTCGAAGCGATGCGCCCCAACGTCATAGGCATCAACTGCGCCACCGGTCCTGCCGAGATGCAGGAGCACCTGCGTCACCTCTCCCGGCACTCACCCATCCCGATCTCGGTTCTGCCGAACGCCGGCATGCCCAGCGTCGTCGACGGTCGAACTCACTACGACCTCACGCCCGCGGAACTCGCGTCGTTCCACCGCCATCACGTGGAGGATCTTGGCATCACGGTCGTGGGGGGCTGCTGTGGCACCACGCCCGAGCACCTGCGTCAGACCGTTGAGGCACTGCGCAACGTGACACCGGCCAAGCGCACGCCGGTGCTCGAGCCGTCACTCACGTCGCTTTATTCCCCCGTGCCGATTCAGCAGGACAACTCATTCCTCATCATCGGTGAGCGCACCAACACCAACGGATCGAGGGCTTTCCGCGACCTCATGCTCGCCGGCGATTGGGATGCCTGCACGGTGATGGGTAGCGAGCAAGTGCACGAAGGCGCGCATGTCATCGACGTCTGCGTCGACTACGTCGGCCGCGATGGCGCCATGGACATGGACAAGATCGCGAGTCGCTTCGCGTCGCGGGTCAGCGTGCCGTTGGTTCTCGACTCCACCGAGCCCGAGGTGATGGAGGCCGCATTGCGCCACAACGGTGGTCGTGCCGTTCTGAACTCGGCGAACCTCGAGGACGGTGAGGAACCGGGCAGCCGTCTCGACCGCGTGTTCAGCCTCGCTCGTGATTTTGGTTGCGCTGCGATCTGTCTCCTCATCGACGAGCGTGGCCAGGCGCGTGACGTCGAATGGAAGATGGAAGTCGCCCACCGACTGCACAAGATCGCAACCGAACGTTACGACCTGCGGGCCAGCGACCTCATCTTCGATGCGCTCACGTTCCCGCTTGGCACCGGCGACGCCGACCTGCGTCGCGACGGCATGGCAACGATCGAGGCCATTCGCCGCATCAAGAGCGAAATCCCGGGCGCATTCACCACACTCGGCGTCAGCAACGTCAGCTTTGGTCTCAAGCCCGCACTGCGCCAGGTCCTCAACTCCGTCTTCCTTGCCGAATGCGTCGCGGCCGGCCTCGACTCAGCGATCGTGCATGCGAGCAAGATCCTCCCGCTCTCGCGCATTCCCGACGACCAAAAGGCCGCGTGCCGCGCGCTCATCTGGGACCGGCCCCACGAGGGGCAGGATGCCCTCACCGTGCTCCTCACCATGTTCCAAGACGTGCAGTCGGTTGCAGCGGTGAAGGAAGACCGCAGTGGCTGGCCCCTCGACCGCCGCTTGAAGCAGCGCATCATCGACGCCGAACGCGACGGCCTCACCGTCGACCTCGATGCCGCGATGACGCAGGGCATTGCGCCGCTCACCATCATCAACGACATTCTCCTCGACGGCATGAAGGTCGTCGGCGAACTCTTCGGTTCGGGCCAGATGCAACTGCCCTTCGTTCTCCAGAGCGCCGAAACCATGAAGACCGCCGTGGCGCACCTCGAGCCGCACATGGAAAAGGTCGAGGGGCAGACCTCGAAGGGACGCCTCGTCCTCGCCACGGTCAAGGGCGATGTGCACGACATCGGCAAGAACCTGGTCGACATCATCTGCACCAACAACGGCTACGAGGTCTACAACATCGGCATCAAGGTTGCCATCGCCGACATGATCGCCAAGGTGAGGGAAGTCAACGCCGATGCACTGGGCATGAGCGGCCTTCTCGTGAAGAGCACGCTCATCATGCGCGAGAACCTCGAGGAGTTGAACAACGTCGGCATGGCCGATCTCCCGGTTCTGCTCGGCGGAGCCGCCCTCACCCGCACGTACGTCGAAAAGGACCTGCGCGAGGTGTATCGGGGCCGCGTGTTCTACGGACGTGACGCCTTCGAGGGCCTGAACACCCTCGACAAGTTGATGGAGATCAAACGCAGCGGCGTCGAAGACAGCGAATTCGGTCGCACGCCCAGCGGCCGCGTGTTGCCCGAGCGGTCCAAGGCCGAACGCATCCGGGTCGACCTGCCGAAACGCTCGCCCGAGGTCACGGTCGACAACCACGTCTTTGCACCTCCGTTCATCGGCTCGAAGGTTGTGAAGGGCATCGGCATCGACGAGATCGCCGCCTACATCAACGAAACTGCGCTGTTCCGCAACCAATGGCAGTTCCGCCCCGAAGCCGGCGAATCCGACGACGACTTCAAGGCCCGCATCAGGCCGATCCTGCGCGAACAACTCGCCTCCGCGAAGGCCACCGGCGTTCTCGTGCCACAGGTCGTCTACGGCTACTTCCCCGTGAACAGCGACGGCAACGACCTCGTCGTGTGGACCGACGAATCACGCACCAAGGAACGCGTGCGCTTCGGGTACCCGCGCCAGCAGGAGGAGCCGTTCCTCTGCATCGCCGACTTCTTCCGCAGCGTCGAATCCGGCGAGGCCGACTATGCCGCGTTCCACATCGTGACGATGGGTCGATCAGTCAGCGACCGCGCCGCCGAACTGTTCGCCGCGAACAAGTACCAGGATTACCTCGTGCTCCACGGCCTCGGCGTCGAAATGGCCGAGGCTCTTGCCGAGTACTGGCACCACCGAATCCGCACCGAGTGGGGTTTCGTCGACCAAGACGGAGCCAGCCTGCACGGCCTCTTCCGCCAGCAGTACCGCGGCGGGCGCTACTCGTGGGGCTACCCCGCATGCCCCGACCTCGAGGACAACGCCACCGTCGCCGAACTTCTCGAAGCAGGCCGCCTCGGCATCCTCGTCAACGAGGAAACCGGTTGGCAGTACCAACCCGAGCAAACCACCTCGGCAATCATCTGCCATCACCCACGTGCCAAATACTTCGTCGCCCGTCAGTAGATGGATACGGTTGGGTTCGTGCCGATCGTCAACGCCATAAAAACCGGCCTCGTCAACTACCTCAACTTTCGTACCCGCGCCCGTCGCGCCGATTTCTGGTGGTGGTTTCTCTTCATCATCGCCGGTGAATTGATCCTGAGCGCAATCTCGAGCGGCATCGCCGGCCTTTTTACGCTCGTCACCGTCGTACCGCATGTGATGTTCGGCATCCGTCGTTTGCATGACACCAACCGCCGCGGTTGGTGGCTTTTGTTGCCCATCGTGAACCTCGTGTTCTGGGCACAACAGGGCACCGACGGCGAGAACCGCTTCGGGCCTCCCCCACCGCCGACCACGCTCTAGGCGATACTTCAGCCGCGCATCGGCTGCGCAGAGTTCCATGCATTGACGAGTCGTGCGTAGGAACCGGCCAACGACATCAGTTCGTCGTGGCTTCCCTGTTCGACGATCGTTGCGTGGTCGACGACCGCGATGCGGTCGGCACGTTGCACCGTGGTGAGACGGTGCGCGACGACGATCACCGAACGACCGCGCATCAACGCATCCAAGGCCGCTTCGACGTCTTTCTCGGTGCCGGGGTCGAGGTTCGAGGTTGCCTCGTCGAGAACCAGCACTGCCGGGTCGACCAACGCCGCCCGAGCGAGCGAAACCAACTGGCGTTCACCCGCCGAGAACCGTGAACCGCGTTCACGCACCTCGGTGTCGAGACCCTCGGGCAATTCGGCGAAGCGCTCGAACACCCCAAGCGCCCGCAATGCAGCAGCGATTTCGTTGTCGGTTGCGTTCGGCTTGGCGATGCGCAGGTTGTCGCGGATGGTTCCGTTGAAGAGGAATCCCTCTTGGGGCACCACGACGATGCGCTGGCGCAGCGAATCCATGGTGGCGTCGCGCAGATCCACGCCCCCGAAAGAAATCGAGCCCGACGTCGGCTCGTAGAGCCGCGCCATCAACTTCGCCAACGTCGACTTGCCCGCACCCGTCGGGCCAACCAGTGCCAGACGCTGTCCCGCGGGCAGCACCAACGATGCCTGCGAGATGGCGGGTTGCGCACCGCCGAAATACGTGAAGGTCACGTCGACGACGCGCAGGTCACCGCGCTCGGGCAGGTCGACGGCGCCGGGTCGTTCGTCGATTTCAGGCTGGGTGTCGAGAATTGCGAACAGCTTTTTCAGCGCCGCACCGGCCGACTGCATGGTGTTGTACAACTGCGAGAGTTGCTGCACGGGGTCGAACAGGTTCGACAACAACAGAACGAAGGCGACCACGGTGCCGACCGACACCGAGCCACGGTGCACCAGCCAGCCGCCCACGCCCACGATGAGGGCCGAGGCGAGCACACCCGAGAACTCGATCAGCCCGAAGTACCAGGTACTGACCTTCACGCTCTTCATGTGGCTGCGGTATAGCGCCCTGTTCGATGCGCGAAAGCGCCGGATCTGTTCTTCCTCGCGTGAGTACGCCTGGATCACGCGCACCGCGGCGATGCTTTCCTGCAACGCCGACAGGTTCGTGCCGACGCGTTCGCGCACAGCGAGGTAGGCCTTGTTCGAGTCGCGCTGGAACTTCGTCGTGGCGAACCAGATGTAGGGCATCACCAACAGGGCGACGATCGTCAACTCCCACGAGAGAACGAAGAGGAGAATCACGGCAAGAACGAAGAGAATCGCGGAGGCGACGAACTGCAACAGACCCCACTGCACGATTTCCGCCATGCTCTCGATGTCGGCGGTCATGCGGGCCACCAGCACGCCGGCCTTTTCGCGGTCGAAGAAACTCATCGACTGGCGCTGCATTTGGGCGAACACCTTGATCCGCAACAAGCGCAGGAAATTCTCGCCCGCGTTGTTGATGAGGAGGTACTGCAGACGCCCCACCCAGTACGACACGATGACGACGCCGACGTACATCACGACCGCAAGGTTGAGTGCGCCTTCGTCGGCCTTGCGTATTCCGGCGTCGATGCCGTGCCTGATGACGACCGGCCCGGCCAGCGAACACAAGGTCACCGTGATCACGCACGTGAGGGCAAAATAGATGGTGCGGCGGAAGGGTGACGCCAACTGCAGCGTGCGCAACAACAAACTCTTTGCTTCGTCGCGACTGACGCGTTCCTCTTCGGTGAGGCCGACCCCCGTGCGCCACGCCATCAGTTCGCCGCCTTCAGCTCGGCCTCGCGGCGTTCCTGGGCGGCCAACACGTCGGCGTAACGGGGGCTGGTGCGCAACAGTTCCTCGTGGGTACCGAACGCGGCAACCCGGCCGTCGTCGAGCAGCGCGACGCGCTCTGCGAGCGCGATGGTTGCGGGACGGTGCGCGATGACGAGCGTCGTGCGCCCGCGCATCACCGTCGCCATGGCTGCGCGGATCTCGTGTTCCTTCGAGGGATCAACCGCCGACGTGGCGTCGTCGAGCACCAGCACCCGCGGGTCGGCCACGATGGCGCGGGCGATCGCAACGCGTTGACGCTGACCACCCGACAGCGAGTAGCCGCGCTCGCCAAGCACCGTGTCATACCCGTCGGGCAGTTCGAGAATGAAGTCGTGGGCGCCGGCCAGGCGCGCGGCTTCTTCGATGCGGTCTTGGGGCGTGTTCGGATCGGCGAAGGCGATGTTCGCGGCAACCGAGTCGTTGAACAGCAACGTGTCCTCGAAGACGACGGCAACCGACTTGCGGAGGTCGGCGAGCCGCAGACTGCGCACGTCGATTCCGTCGAGCGACACACTGCCCTGCTGGGCGTCGTAGAAGCGCAGCAACAGTCGCGCGACCGTACTCTTGCCACTCGCCGTTGCGCCGACGATCGCGATCGATTCGCCGGGTCGCACGTCGAGATCGAACCCTCGCAGCACATCGGAGCCGTTCGGATAGGCAAAGTGCACGCCTGCGAAGCGAACCGCACCCGTGAAGGCCGAACTCGAACGCTCGGGCAGCCGCTGCGGCTTGGGCGGGTCGGCAACGGCGGGCTCGGTGGCCAACACCTCGTTCACGCGAATCAGTGCCGCTGCCGCGCGCTGGCCGAAGGCGATCGTCATGCCGATGTTGCGCAGCGGCCAGATGAGCATGATCAGGTAACTGTTGAACGCGACGAGCTCACCCACCGTCATGCGGCCATCGATGACGCGGTGACCGCCGAGGCCGAGAACCGCGATGAGACCAAGCGAGGGCAAGAGATCGATACCCGGCAGGAAACGGCTGCGGATCTTCGCCGCGCCCAACGACACCGCGCGAATGTCGTCGGCTTCTTTCCGCAGCTTCGCCATCTGCGCACCTTCGGCACCGAATCCCTTGACGACACGGATGCCCGAGACCGACTCTTCGACCACGCTGGCGAGTTCTGCCTGCTCGGCCTGCACCGCCAACACGGCCGGGTGGATGGCATTGCTGAATCGCCGCGCCAACAGGTTGACGAAGGGCAACGGCAAGAGGGCAACCAGTGCGAGCATGGGCTGACTGATTGCAAGGATGACGACGACGAAGAGAATCTGCATCACGTTCGACAGCGTGAGAGGAATCATCACGACGAACGCCTGAACCAGGCCGAGGTCGCTCGACGCGCGGCTCATCAACTGCCCGGTCTGGGCCACGTCGTGATAACCGATGTGTAGGCCCTGCAGGTGGGTAAAAAGGCGTTCACGCAACGACGTTTCCGTGGTGCGACTTTCGCGGAAGGCGATCCAGCGACGAAAGGCCGTGAAGACACCCGTCACCACGCCCGCGATGGCGATGAGCAGCGTCCAGAAAAGGAGTGAACCGTTGCGCTCGACACTCCGGTCGATTCCGAGGCGGAAGAGGCTGGGCACCGACACCTTTGCGACGCTCCACACGATGCCGACGGCCACACCCACGGCGAGGCCGCGCCGCTGTTCACGCAACGTTTCGCCGAGAAGCCGCCAGCCGCGGCGACCCACGTTCAGGTCGTCGTAGGGGCTCGCGGTCGACATCGCCGCCAACCGTACCTCGCCATCGCGTGACACCCCTTTGCAATGCTGACGTCGTGACACGGAACCGCGCCCCTGAACAGCCCGCGTTGGCCCTCGACGGCTACGAGCCGCCGTTGCAGTTGCGTCTGTCCGAGCGCACCCGCAAGTTGGGTCTCAAGCACATCGCCCTCATTCGCCAGCAGCTCGCCCAGCAGGCGGCGGCACGCGCCGAGCGTTAGTTTCGGTGCGGTGAAGACTCCTCCCACCGGAGGTGGTCTTCAGCCGCGGGCGGGGCTGAGTTCGTCGACTGCCTGCCAATAGTTCAGTTCCGGGTCGAGAGCCATGATCGCGATCGAGCTTGTCGTCACACCGTTGGCAAAATACGCGTCAATCCTCTTGCGGCACTCGGCCGGTGAGCCGTGCACGATCAAGTCGTCGACGACCTCGTCGGGAATCGCGGTGAGCGCAGCCTTGCGGTCGCCGGCTTTCCATGCATCCCACATGCCCTGCAGCTGCGGACCGCGACCCAGCCATTCGTGGAACGCCGCGTAGACCGGAACGTTCAAATACGCGGCGATTGCGAACTTCGCAGCCTGGCGCACGACCTCGGTGTTTTCACTGGGGCAGCAAAAGATGCGGCACACGATTTCCTTCGGCTGGCCGCCCGACGCTTCGTTGACGACCGCCGCGACCTTTTTCGTGTCCTGTGGGGACAACCAGTTGATGATGGTGCCGTCGGCTTCGCGGGCGGCGAGCCTCAACATTCCCTCTCGCAACGCGGCGATCAGAATCTGCGGTTTCACCTCGGGCCGCACGCCGAGCCGGAAACCGTTCACCTCGAAGGTGTCGTACTTCTTTGCGATTTTCTCACCGGCCAGGGCGTCGTGGAGGAAACGCACCATGTCGCGCACCTTCCGGTAGGGCTCGACGAACGGCACACCGTTCCACTTCTCCACGATCACATTCGACGAAGAGCCGATTCCAATGGCGAAGCGGCCGGGCGCCAGGTCGGCCAACGATGCGACACACTGCGCGAACGCCGCGGGCGAACGAGTGAACGCGGGGATGATGGCGGTACCGAGACGCAGACGCGGTTCCCACGCGGCCGCCATCGCCAAGGGCGTGAAACCGTCGGCACCGTCGGACTCGGCCGACCAGATGTCGCTGTAGCCGAGGTCGGCGAGTTTCGCGAGACCGTCCCGGTGGGTGTGCAGATGGCCCGGCAGGGGAACCGTCATGCCGTTGCGTCTCGGTGGTGCTGCACCCGTCATGGCGTCATCTTTCCAGAAAGTGCAATCAAGGCCAGTAACGGAAGATGACGCTCTGGCTGGCCGTGGCGAGGAGTGTTCCGTCCTGGGCGAACATGTGCACCAGACCGTGGCCGAAACCCCGCTCGACGGCATGGATGCGGATGTCGAGGAGCACCCATTCGGTGGGCACAAGTTTCACCACACGCAGAGTGTTGTCGATGCTGTTGCCACCACCGCGAACGCCCATCGCGTGACTGATGGCCATCGGCACGAAGTCACCGAGAACCGCGAGTGCGCCGGCATCGATACCATCGATGACCTGCGGGATTCGGGCCCACATCAAGCTGCGACCGTCACCCAACGTGCCATCCAATGAGTCGATCGCCCGCCCCTTGGCCATGCGCTGTTCCAACGTGTCGTTGATCGACCCGTCGGCGACGAGGCGGTGTTCGCGTGGCGGACAATCAAGCGGCGCAGGAACCTCGGGCATCACCTCGAACTGACCGAACACGTCCATCGGGCGGTCGCCCAATGCGGCGTTGACGGTGAGGATTTCCCGCGATCCCACGTGGCACACCGCGCGAGCCTGGGTGATTTGGTGGCCGGCGACGGCGACCGTGACGTCGATGTCGAGAACCTGGCCGGGCTTTGCGTACGCGAGGTACTGCGACGTCGCCCAGATCGTGTTGCGGCCGGTCGTGCCCTCCATCGCCGAAATCGCTGCACCGAGACCACAGCCACCGAAGAGAAAGCTGCCCGACGTGGACACGCGTTGCGTGACTTGCATGTGCCAGCGGAACGGATTGTGACTGTGCTCGAGACCGAGGAAAGCCCGCGTATCCATGACGACGACACGCTAACGCTACGAGCCGAACTCCAGTAGTTTCGGTACATGACAAATGCGGCATCCGACACGTACCAGGGCGATGCCTGCGGACTGGTCGAGGAGTTTCGTGCGGGCCGCCGCAACCCGGTCGAGGAGATGACCGCGTCGATCGCTGCGGCCGAGGCGAACAAGAGGACCGGCCTCAACGCGTTCAGTTTCGTCGACCCCGAGCGTGCGCTGGCTGCCGCCGCGCGTGCGGATGTCAACCTGCCCTTCGGGGGCGTACCCCTTGCCGTGAAGGAACTCGAACCGGTCGTCGGTTGGCCCGACACCGATGCCAGCGTCGTATTCGCGAACCGTCGTGGCAAGCACACTTCGCTTCAGGTCGAACGCCTCACGACCGAGGGTGGGATGGTTCCCTACGCGATGACGACGGCGAGCGAGTTCGGCGGCGTCAACGTGACGCGAACCCTGTTGAACGGCGCAACACACAACCCGTGGCAGCACGGTCGCACACCCGGTGGTTCGTCGGGCGGCAGCGCGGCCGCCGTTGCGGGTGGCCTGTGCACCATCGCAACCGCGGGCGACGGAGGCGGATCGATTCGCATACCGGCGGGATTCTGCGGTCTGGTTGGTCTCAAGTCGACCTACGGACGCATTCCCCGTGCACCGATGCACTACCTGGGCAATCTCACCGTGTCGACGGGTTGCGTGTCGCGCAGCATCCGCGATACGGCTCGCTGGTTCGACGTCGCGAACGGCCACGATGCACGCGACCCACTGTCGCTACCCCGCGTGTCGGGATGGGAGGACGAACTCGGCAGCATCGACCTCCGCGGATTGCGTGTGAGTGTGGTCCCCGACTGGGGTGGGGCGACGGTGTCACCGGCGATGTGGAGCGTGCTCGAGGATGCCGCCGACTGGCTCATTCGCACTACGTCGATGCGTCGTGTCGACACCGACACGACCCTGCCCAACATGGGTGCGGCGTGGTCGATCTCGGGAATGATCTCGATCCGCGAGGAGATCGGTGACCTGTGGCCGGGGTGCGAAGAGGACCTGACTCCCGAGATTCGGATGGGATTGCGCCTCACCGAAGGCCTCTACGGATCGACCGCACGCCACAAGATCGAAACGCGCCGTGGTGCGCTCAACGAGCGCATGGCCGAGATCTTCCGCAACGTCGACATCGTGATGACGGCCAGCAACCCCGACGTGGCCTTCGATGCACAAGGTCCTCTTCCCGACACGTTCGGGGGCATCGTTGCAGGAGCCAACAACAACGGCCGCCTCACGTTCCCCGCAAACCTGCACGGCAATCCGGCTCTCTCGGTTCCTGCCGGCGAGGTCGAGGGTCTGCCCGTCGGCCTGCAGATCGTCGGCAAACACTTCCAGGAACAGGTGCTCCTCGAGATCGGCCTTGCAATGGAACGCGGCCGGCCGTGGCCCTGCGTTGCGCCCCTCGCCCGTTGATCTGGCAACATCTCCCCCAACACACGACGACGTTCCGGGGGGAACCAATGACCACGAACCAGCCGCCGTTGACGGGAATCAAGGTCGTCGACATGTCGACGATGATTTCCGGACCGCTCACCGCGATGATGCTCGCCGACTACGGCGCCGACGTCATCAAGATCGAGTCACCCGGCCAGGGCGACTTGATGCGATATCTCGGCACGCAAAAGAACGGCCTCACGGGCCTGTTCCATCTCAACAACCGCGGCAAGCGTTCGATCGGCCTCAACGTGAAATCGAAGGAAGGCCTCGAGATCCTCACCAAGCTCATCTCTGAGGCCGATGTGTTCGTGCAGAACTACCGGCCGGGTGCGCTCGAACGTCTCGGCCTCGGCTTCGAGGACGTGAAGAAGTTCAACCCGGGCATCATCTACGTGTCGATCAGCGGCTACGGCCCAGACGGTCCGAACAGCCACCGTCGCGTGTACGACAACGTCATTCAGGCTGCCAGCGGAGTCGCATCGGTGCAGTCCGACCCGGGCACCGGCAAGCCGCAGATGCTGCGCAATCTTGCCTGCGACAAGGTGACGTCGTACACAGCGATGCAGTCGATCTGTGCGGCACTCTTCGCGCGCGAGCGCGGCACGGCACAGGGCCAGCACATCGTGCTCGCCATGCTCGACGCGGCGGTGTCGTTCCTGTGGCCCGACGCCGGCATGGACGCAACCGTCCTCGACGACGATGCCGTGCGCATGCCCACGCTCGGTGCGAACTACAACGTCACGGTTCTCCAAGACGGGTACTGCGCAAGTGCCGCTGTCAGCGACGTGGAGTTCAAGGGTCTGTGGGCCGCACTCGGCCGTCCCGAGCTTGCCGACGACCCGCGCTTTTCAACCGCCGCCGCTCGTTCGCAGAATGCGGGTGAACTCGTCCAGACGATGAAGGACCTGTCGTCGAAGACCAAGCTTGCCGACTTCCTGCGTGTTGCCGAGCAGTACGACCTACCCGCCTCACCGGTCAACTCGATTGCGGATCTGCCGAACGACGCGCAGATCAAGAACAACCGGGTCTTCGTCGAGCGCACTCACCCCGTGATGGGCAAGGTGCGCGAGGTGCGGCCCGCAGCACGCTTCAGCGACACGCAACTCCGCGTGAGTGCACCCGCGCCGATGCGCGGCGAACACTCCGACGACATCGCGCGCGAAATCGGCTTCGACCCGGCCGCCCTGCGCGAAGCAGGCGCCATCTTCTAGATGATCAGCGCGTCAGCGAACGGCCGACGATCTCTTTCATGATCTCGGTCGTGCCGCCGTAGATCGTCTGGATGCGGCTGTCGGCCCACGCGCGCGCAATGGGATACTCGCGCATGTAGCCGTAGCCACCGTGCAACTGCAGACAACGGTCGACGACCTTGTTCTGCAGCTCGGTGCACCAGTACTTGGCGGCCGCCGCCTGCTCGGCGCTCAACTTCGCCTCGCAGTGCAGCTCGACGCAGCGGTCGACGTAGACCTGGGCGATCTGCACTTCGGTGGCCAGTTCGGCGAGCAGGAACTTCGAGTTCTGGAACTGTGAAATCGACTGACCGAAGGCCTTGCGTTCCTTGGTGTAGTCGAGCGTCCACTTCACCGCGGCGTCGGCAACCGCAATCGCGCCGACGGCTATACCGAGACGCTCCTGGGCGAGATTCGTCATCAGATAGACGAAACCCATCCCCTCTTCACCGAGCAGGTTCTCGGCGGGTACCTCGACGTCATTGAAGAACAACTCGGCGGTGTCCTGCGCGTGCATGCCCAGTTTGTCGAGGTTGCGCCCGCGCTCGAAACCCTTCATGCCACGCTCGACGATCAGCAACGAAAAACCACGGTGGCCCTTTTCGGGGTCGGTCTTGGCGACAGTGATGACGAGGTCGCTGTTGATGCCGTTCGAAATGAAGGTCTTGGCGCCGTTGACGACGAAGACACCACCCTTCTTCACGCCCGTGGTGCGCACACCCGCGACGTCGGATCCGGTGTTGGGCTCTGTGATGCCAAGTGCACCGACGAACTCGCCGGTGCACATCCCGGGCAGCCAGCGTTTCTTTTGTTCTTCGTTGGCAAGCTCGAGGTAGTACGGCAGGACGATGTCGTTGTGCAGTGTGATGCCGTTGCCGCTACCGATGACACCGGTCGTGCCGATTTCCTCGGTCATGATCGCCGCGAACCGGTAGTCGTTCGTTCCGCCACCGCCGTACGACTCGGGAACCGTGAGACCAAGGAAGCCCTGCTTGCCGGCATCCACCCACAGGTCGCGCGGCGTGATGCCCTCGTTCTCCCATTCCTCGTGGTTCGGCACCACGCGGTCGTCGAGCCAACCGCGGAAGGCTGAGCGGAACTGGTCGTGGGTCTCGTCGAAGATCGTGCGCGGGAAGGCTTCCATTGCACCTGAATCTAGACCGCCGTCGGAAAACGGCCCCAAACGTGCGGGCTATCCGGCAAGCGTCGCGCGGGCCACCAGGTCGGTGCCGAACGACGTGAGAATGGCGAGATAGAGAAGGCCCGTCGCCGCCATCACCGCTGAATAGCTGCGCTCGCGCAACGCCGCCTTCGTCACGACGACGAGGATGGCGGTCATCACGACGCAGCCAACCCAGAACCAGCCCAACATGCCGTTCCAGCCGTCGTCGACCGAACCGGTGAGGACGCTGAGCATGCCCGTGGGCAACAGCATCGCAAGGACCTCGAGCGGCAGTGCCCAGTACATGACCTCGACGAGGTCCTTCAGCAACTTGCGCTGCATGCCCGGCTGCACCAGGTACCAGTGACCAAGAAGCATCGCATCGGTGATCGCACCGAGGAACATCGCACCGATGACCACGCGGTACGAGGCCAACAGCGAGTCCCACGTGCCCGACGACGCATCGAGCGCGCCGGCCACCACACCGACACCGCCGATCAACGGTGCGAGGAGCAACCTGTGCGGCGGTGTTTTGCGCAGGGTCAGGAGAGCGAGCACCACGACGATCAGCGCGGCGGCCTCGCGCACGGGTACTGCACCGAGCGCCAGACCCGCAGCAAATGCACCCGCCGCCATCGCGGCGTAGACACCGTGCAGCAGCCACGTGTAGCCGCGGCCGATCTCGCTGTTGCGCACCGTCAGCCAGCAGAACAGCAGACCACCACTCGCCCACTGCAGAAGAACGGTCGACGCGTCGAGGCGAATCACAGTTTGAAAGTTAGGCGACGGTGAGCCGTCGCAGGTGGTTCAGCGGGCGGTGACGGTGTCGGTGTCGCGTCCCGAGCGGATGAGCGTGCCGGGCCGGGCATCGAGAAGTTCACCGTGTTCGACCGCATGCACACCGTTCACGATGACGTGTTCGATGCCGACGGCCTCGCCGTACACACGGCCCGCGCCACCGGGAAGGTCGAACTTCATGTACACCTCGCCGGGAGCAACGGTGTCGGGGTCGAGCACCACGACGTCTGCGAAGTAACCCTCTTGCAGACGCCCACGGTGACGCAAGCCGTAGAGACGGGCCGGACGATCGGTGAGGTGGGTGACCGCCTCCTCGAACGACATCAGGTTGCGTTCGCGCACCGCACGGGCGAGCAGCGTGGTGGAGAACGAAAACGAGTCGATCATGTCGAGGTGCGCACCCGCGTCGCTTGCACCGACGATCGCACGGTCGTCGCGCCACACCTCGACGCGCTTGGCCCACGTGTCGTCGCCCTGGCCCTTGTCGGGCACCGTGATCACGGTGTTCAGGTTGTCGTCGATCACGATGTCGGCGAGCGCGTCCCAGGGTTCCTTGCCGAGTTCCTTGGCGATGTCGCCGATCAGGCGACCCTCGTAGGGCTTCCACTGCTCGCTGAAGGTTTCGAGCAACATGTATGCCGCCCAGTTGCCGATCGAACGTGTCGGGCCGACGGTCGACTGAGCCTTGTCGTTCATTTCCCGGCGGCCCTTCGGGTCGCGCAACATCGCCAACTTCTCTTCGGGCGGGAGCGCCATCAACTCGTCCCAGCCGTTCAAGATGTCGAGGATGAAACCGCTGCGCAGGTTCAGCCGCGTCCGGAAAGTGTCGGGCAACGTGAGTGCGAGCACCTTCCCACCGCGCTCTTTGGCGATGTCGTAGCCCTCGAGTTGGTGCTGTACGAAATCCCAGTTCTGGGCGTAGACCTGCAACAGGTTCCAGTTCAAGGGACGGTTCGCCGCCGCACTCATGTCGGCCATCAGTTCGAACGTCTCGCGCTCGAAGCGACCGACGGCGGGGATGAACTCGAGTGTCGTACCGGGGAACTCGGCCACGACCGAACACAATGCGATCAGTTCTTCGCGCGAACCATGTCGTGAAGGCACGGGTACGCCCGTGTGGTCGTTGTGGCTCGTCGACCACGTCGAGGAAAAGCCCATACCACCCGCGCGCAGACCCTGCCGCAGCAGTTCGCACATCGCGTCGATCTCCTCGGGGGTTGCCTCGCGACGCGTTGCGTCATCGTGCATGACGACTCGACGCAGTGCGCTGTGGCCGACGAGGAAGCCGGCGTTCGGCATCAACTTGCCGTCGATCGCGTCGAGGAACTCACCCGTGGTGCTCCAGTTCCACGGCACACCTTCCTGCAGGCTCTCGAGCGGCATGCCCTCGACGCGCGCCAACATGCGCATCAGATAGTCGCCGTCCTGGGGCGTCAAGGGTGCGATGGTGAAACCGCAGTTGCCGGCCATCACGGTGGTGACACCGTGCAGCGGCGACGGGCTGAGCGACGTGTCCCAGAAGGCCTGGGCGTCGTAGTGCGTGTGCAGATCGATGAACCCCGGCGTCACCAACTTGCCGGTGGCGTCGATGACCTTTCGAGCCTCGTCGTCGACCTTGCCCACGGCGACGACCTTGCCGGCGGCGATACCCACGTCGGCACGTCGACGCGGCGCACCCGTCCCGTCGACGACTTCCCCACCACGAATGAGCACGTCCAACATTGCGATTCCCCCGGTTCGATTGAGCGAACTACGGGAGAGAACTTAGGCCAGGACGAACAGGTCGTGCGACACGGCCGTCATTGGCAGGGGGCCGTTGGTCGTGGCGACGACGATGTCTTCGAGGCGCATGCCGAACTTGCCGGGGATGTAGATGCCGGGCTCGATGGAAAAGGCATGCCCGGCCACGAGGCGTTCGGTGTTGCCCGACACGATGTACGGGTCCTCGTGGGCCTCCATGCCGATGCCGTGGCCGGTGCGGTGCACGAAGTATTCGCCGTAGCCCGCCGCGGCGATGATGTCGCGTGCGGTGGCGTCGACCGATTCGCAGGTGGCGCCGATGACGGCAGAGGCCACCGACGCCGCCTGTGCCTCTTTGAGAACGGCGTAGGCGTCGCGCACCTCGGGGGCGGGTTCGCCCAGGTACACACAGCGCGTGATGTCGCTGCAGTAGTCGGCCATCGTGCCACCGAAGTCGCAGAGAACGATTTCCCCCGCGCGGATGACGCGGTCGCCCGGATGGTGGTGCGGGCTTGCGGCATTGTCGCCCGCGGCGACGATGGCGAAGTTGACGACGTCGTGGCCTTCGTCCAACAGACGCTGCGAGATGTCTGCCGAGACCTGGGCTTCGGTACGGCCGATGAGTGGGATGGCTCCGGCGTGCAGTTGTGCGGCCACCCGATCGGCCGCGGCGCCGGCACGCTGCAACGCGGCGACTTCGTCGGCGGTTTTCACCCGACGCAACGGACCCACTACGTCGACCGCGCGGACCCACTCGACGTTCGGCATGAGCGGGAGCAGTTCGACGAGGAACCGCGCCCAGGACTGATCACCGAGGGCGACACGACGGGCGCCTTTGGCAAGCTTCGCGGTGAGTGCTATGGGGTCGTCGGTTTCGTTCCACGGCACCGTCGCGAAAACCGTGGGGTGGGGCGTCACACGTGGCTCTTCGAGGCGCGGGATGACGAGCGTCGCTGTTCCTTCACGCGGCACGACGAGCATCGTGAGCCGCTCGAGGGGCATGGCGTGGTAGCCGGTGAGGTACGGCAGGTCGTGGCCGACCGACAGCATGACGATGTCGACGTCGCGCTCGGCCATCGTCTGCTGCACACGTACGAGACGCTCTTCGAAGACCCAGGACGGCAAACCCGAACCTCCGCGCGAATTCACGAGATCACCACCGGAACCGCGACACCGGCCGACTCTGCGGATTCACGGGCGTGGTAGCTCGAGCGTGTGAGCGGGCTCGATTCCACGTGGCCGATGCCGAGTGTTTCACCGAACGACTTGAGATGGTCGAACTCGGCGGGCTCGACCCAGCGTGCGACGGGAAGATGGTTCGTGGTCGGGCGCAGGTACTGGCCGATCGTGACGATGTCGACGCCGACACTGGCGAGGTCGACCAAGGTTGCCTCGACCTCGTCGATGGTTTCACCCATGCCGACAATGATGCCCGACTTGGTGGTGAGATCGGCAGCTTTGCCGCGGGCGAGCACCGCCAGGCTGCGGGCGTAACCCGCGCTCGGACGCACCGCGCGCTGAAGTCGCGCGACGGTTTCGATGTTGTGGTTCAGTACATCGGGCTTGGCCGCGGTCAACACGTCGAGTGACCCGGTTCCCTTGACATCGGAGATGAGTGTTTCGACCCGAGTGAGTGGTGACCGGCGACGGATCGCGCGCACGCAGTCAGCGACGTGCGCCATTCCCCCGTCGGCCAGGTCGTCGCGCGCGACCATGGTGAGCACGGCGTGCATCAGGCCCATGCGCGCAACCGCCTCCGCGACGCGGGCTGGTTCGTCGGTTTCCGGGTCGAGCGGCTTGCGGGTGTCGACGAGACAGAAACCACAGGCGCGTGTGCAGCGCTCGCCCAGCACCATGAACGTGGCGGTGCGGTCGGACCAGCATTCCGACAGGTTCGGACATCCCGCCTCTTCACAGACCGTCACGAGGCCGAGCTCACGGACGACCTTTTTCGTCTCCAGAACCTCCGGACCGTGCTTCATCCTGGGGCGCAACCACTCGGGTTTGCGTTCCTCGATGGCGACACCACCCGTGACACCGGCTTGTGCAAGGCGGCCGGAGAGACGCACCTTTTCACCCGCGCCTGCGCCACGCGAAAACGGCGAGAGGTCTTCGGGACGGTGCAGCCATGCAACGTCGCGACGGTCGACCGTACCGTTCGAGAATCGTGCGGCGACGTGTCGCGCAAGAACATCGGCAACCTCGCGCATCGTCACACGAACGCCCTCCTCGCGCAACGAAGTGACCGGGTGTTCGGCAATGCCGCACGGCACGATGTGCTCGCGCATGTAGGTGAGGTCGGTTTCGACGTTGAGTGCGAAGCCGTGCATCGTACGTCCACGCGTCAGGCGCACGCCGATGGCACAAATCTTTCGGGGGCGACCTTCGGCGACGCCCAGCCACACACCGGGATAGCCGTCGAAGCGCGAGGCGTTCGTGACGCCGAGTTCGGTGAGTGAATCGATGACCACCTGTTCGATGCCGTGCAGGTAGGCGGTCGTGTCGGCGGGGCCGGCCTTGCCGCCGTGCTTGGGTTCCAGCGAGAGAATCGGGTAGCCGACAAGTTGGCCCGGACCGTGGTATGTGATGTCACCGCCGCGGTTCACCTTCACCAACTCCGCACCCACCTGCTCTGGTACACACTTCAGGTTGCGGTCGAGTTCGGCACTCGGTCCGTGGGTAAAGACGTGCGGGTGCTCGAGGAGGAGGAGATACTGACGGTCGGTGTTCGAAAAAAGCGCGTCTTGGAGTGCGAACGCCTCACGGTAAGGAACGCGTCCCAACCAGCGGACGTTCAACGGTGCGGACATGTGCGTTTCAGAACTCGGCGATCCAGTCGCGGGTCTCGAGAATCGACTTGATCCTCGAGAGGAAGTTGGCGGCATAGGCTCCGTCGAACGCGCGATGGTCCCAACTCATCGCAAGGTTGCCAACCGGGTGGACGGCAATCGACTCGCCGTTCTCGGGCGTGTTCACCACGACGGGCTTGCGGACGATCGCATCGGTGGAGATGATCGCCACCTGCGGTTGGTTGATGACCGCCATGGTGAGCACCGAGCCCGCTGAGCCGTTGTTCGAAAGCGTGAACGTGCCGCCCTGGATTTCGTCGGGCGTCAGCTTGCGGTTCTTGGCACGCGCGCCAAGGTCACTGATTTCGCGGGCAAGTGCACGCAGACGCTTCGTCTCGGCATCACGCACGACCGGAACCAAGAGTCCCTGGTAGTCGAGGTCCACCGCGATGCCGAGGTCGACGTAGTTGTGCACCACAAGCTCGTTGCCGTCGACCGAGGCGTTCATGTGCGGGAACTCGGTGATTGCATCGATGACGGCGCGCGAGATGAACGGCAGGTAGGTGAGGCTGAATCCTTCGGCTTGTTTGAATTCGTCCTTCACCTTGCCGCGGGCGCGATCGACGTTGGCGTAATCGACTTCGACGACGCTGAACGTGTGCGGGCTGACCGACTTCGACATGACCATGTGTTCGCCGGTGAGCTTGCGGATCTTCGACAACTTGATCCGCTTTTCGCGACCGTCCTCGGAGACCGTGCCCACTTCTTTTTTCGGGGCGGGTTTGGCACTGGCGGGTGCCGCCGCCGTGGATGCGACAGCGGGAGCCGGGGCCGGTGTGGCCGCGACTCTGCCCCGCTGGGCGTCGATGACGGCAAGAACGTCTTCGCGTGTGATGCGTCCGGCGGGGCCCGTGCCCTTGATCACCGCGGCGTCGAGATTGTTCTCGGCGATGAGACGACGCACGACGGGCGACAGCAGCGGTGCGCCGCCAACGCTGGGTGCCGGTGTCGGTGCGGGGGCCGCTGGCGGTGCGGCCGTGGGGATCGCTGCCGGAGCGGGCGTGGGGGCCGATGCCGGTTCGGGAGCGGGCGCCGAAGACGGCGCCGCAGCGGGTGCGGGGGCGGGCGGTGCACCGACATCGCCGACAACGGCAATCACCGCACCGACGGGAACCGTGTCGCCTTCGTTCGCCTTGATCTCGGTGAGGACACCCGCGACGGGAGAGGGCACTTCGGTGTCCACCTTGTCGGTGGAAACCTCAAAGAGAGGTTCGTCGGCGGCGACCGCATCGCCGACCCTCTTGAACCACTTCGTGATCGTGCCTTCGGTGACGGTTTCACCGAGTTGGGGGAGGGTTACGTTTGCCATGTCTGCGTCCTGTTTTGTGTTTAGGCGTTGATCGAACGGCCGGTCATCGACAACATCGTCTCGCCGAAGAGTTCCGACAGGCTGGGGTGAGGCTGGATGAACTCGGCAACCTCGGCAACCGTGGCTTCCCAGTTGACGGCGAGATAGCCACCCGACAACTGCTCGGTCACCCACGGGCCGACCATCTGCACGCCGAGCACCTGTCCGGCGGTGCCATCGGCGTTCTTCTTTGCAATGACCTTGACCAGGCCGTCGGTCTCACCGAGGATCATTGCACGGCTGTTGGCGCGGAACTGGTGCTTGCCGACGACGACGTCGTAACCGGCGGCCTTCGCACTTTCCTCGCTGTGACCGGCCCATGCCACTTCGGGGTGGCAGTAGATGGCCCAGGGCACGCGGTCGTAGGCAACGGGCGTGACGGGTTCACCCAACACGCGCTTGACCGCAACGATCGCCTCGGCATAGCCGACGTGCGCGAGCTGCGGGGTGTTGATCAGGTCGCCGATCGCGTAAACGCCCGCTTCGGCGGTTTCGCAGTACTCGTTGACTTCGATGAATCCGCGCTCGGTGACTTTCACGGCCCTGCCCTGCAAACCGAGCAGGTCGGCGAACGGCCGACGCCCGACCGACACAACGACCGCATCAACCTCGAGGCTCTCCCCTTCGCCGAAGGCGATGACGGTGCCACCTCTGCCGTTCGGCGTGTGGCCCTTGACCGAGACCCCGGTTTTGATGTCGATGTTCTTCTTCTTGAAACTTTTCACCACGACATTGGCAACGTCGACGTCAAGACCGGGGAGAATTTTGGGCAGACCCTCGAGAATGGTGACCTGCGACCCGAGGTCGGCGAACGTCGAGGCGAACTCACAACCGATTGCACCACCACCGATGACGGCGACACGTGCCGGCAGCCGGTCCAGCATCAGCACCTCGTCGGAGGTCATGATCGGGCCACCGACTTCGAAACCCGGGATGGTGCGCGGCACCGAGCCGGCGGCGAGGATGAGGTTCTTGCCCTGCACCTGTTGCGTCGAGCCATCGGCTGCGGTGACCGTGACGGTCTTGCCCGTCCCGAGCGAACCAGTGCCGAGCAGGTAGGTCACTTTTTTCGACTTGGTGAGACCGGTGAGGCCCTTCACCAAACCCTCCACGATCTTCTGCTTGCGTGCCTGCGTGACGGAGAAGTCGACACCGTTCGCTGTCGAGTTGACACCGAACTCGGCCGAATGCGTCACGTGGCGGGCGACCGCCGCGGTTTCGAGGAACGCCTTGGCGGGGATGCAACCGCGGTTCAGGCAGGTACCGCCGATGGTGTCCCTTTCTATGAGGGCCACGGACAGGCCGGCCGACGCGCCATAAAAGGCCGCCGCATAACCACCCGGACCGCCGCCGATAACCACCAGGTCGTACAGGTCTGCCATAACGCCCTCAACCCTAATGGCTACGGAGTTCCAGACGCCCACTGGCGCTGCTCACCTGCACGCACGTAGGCAACTGTCGGGGCCGATTCGACCGAATCGAAACGGACCGTGCATTGCGTCGACTCACCGGCGGCAACCGTGCGGCAACCACCAGGGTCATCGGAATCGAGTGGCTCATGAACCCGGCCGTCGGCGAGCACGCGCCACCCGTCGGCAGCCCCCGCGTCAAGGTCGACTCCACTCATCGTCACCGTGACCAATGTCGCCTCGGAGCGTCGGTCGATGTCGAGCACCGACACGGTCATGTCGCCGAGAGTCGCAGCGTCGCCCAACACCAGCACCTGAACCTCGGTTTCGTCGTTGGCGACCTGAATCAGCTTGAGACCGCCCGCGACGAGAATCGCAAGGCCGCAGATGAGGGCAGTGAGTATCAGTTTTCGTGTGCTCATCGGGACAACCAGCCTACGAAGGCCATACCCTTTTCGGCATGCGCATCGCCATCACCGGCGCGTCGGGTCTCATCGGCACGGCGCTGACCTCCCATCTGCGCGGCGACGGCCACGAAACGATCTCGGTCGTTCGTCGCCCCGCCGCGTCCCCCGCCGAAATCACCTGGGATCCGGCCAACGGAAAGTTGAACGCCCATGACCTCGAGGGCGTCGATGCCGTCGTCCACCTCGCCGGTGCGGGCATCGGCGACAAACGCTGGAGCGAGTCATACAAACGAGAGATTCTCGAAAGTCGCACGCGCAGCACCGAACTCCTGGCACAGCGCATGACCGAGGCCGAGAAGCGCCCGACGGTTTTCCTCTCGGGTTCGGCGATCGGCGTCTACGGAGCCCGCGGTGACGAGGAACTGAACGAGGCGGGTTCGCACGGGACCGGCTTTCTCGCCGATGTTTGTGAGCGGTGGGAACGCGCCACGGGTCCCGCGCAGGCTGCGGGTATCCGCACTGTCCATCTGCGCACCGGCATCGTTTTGTCGACCGCGGGTGGTGCGTTGAAGAAGCAGCTCCCCCTCTTCAAGCTCGGCCTCGGCGGCAAGTTCGGAACCGGCCGGCAGTGGCAAAGTTGGATCTCGATCACCGACGAGGTGCGTGCGATCTCGCACTTGCTGTCGAGCAACTTAAGCGGGGCGGCCAACCTCACCGCCCCCAACCCGGTCACCAACGCCGAGTTCACCGCGGTGCTTGCCTCCGTCATGAAGCGTCCCGCCGTGTTGCCGATCCCCGGGTTCGGACCCAGGGCTTTGCTCGGCTCGGAACTGGCCGAGGCGCTGTTGTTCACCGGTCAGCGCGTGGTGCCAAAGGCCCTGCTCGCCGATGGTTACGTGTTCACGCACCCGACCCTCGAAGCGGCACTGCGCGATCTTCTCCGTAAGTAAATGCCCCCGGCACAAGGCAAGAGCGAAACCTACGACGTCGTAGTCGTGGGCGCGGGCCTTGCGGGGCTTTCCTGTGCCCGTCACCTGCAACGCGCGGGTCGCCGCGTGAGGGTTCTCGAGGCAAGTGACGGTGTCGGTGGTCGCGTGCGTACCGACACCGTGGATGGTTTCCGTCTCGACCGTGGTTTCCAGGTGCTTCTCACCGCCTATCCCGAAGTGCGCAGTGACGTCGACCTGGTGAAGTTGTCGATGCGCTACTTCTCCCCCGGCGCACTTGTGCGCACAAGGGAAAAGAACCACGTCGTAGCCGATCCCTTTCGCGATCCCGCACATCTCGCGTCGACCGCATTCGCGCCGATCGGCAACATCGCCGACAAGGCCCGCATTGCGCTGTTTCGTCTGCGCATGCAACGCACTCCCGCCCGCACGTTGTTGCGCGGCCGGGACGTCGCCACTGCCGAGGCACTGGCGGAGGCCGGATTCTCGAAGCGCATCGTCGACACCTTCTTCAAACCACTCGTCGGGGGCATCCAACTCGACCCACACCTCGCCACGTCACGGCGAATGTTTGACGTCATCTTCCAATCACTCTCCAACGGCGAAACCGGCGTTCCCGCGCTGGGAATGGGTGCACTGTCGGAACAGCTCGCCGCGCACCTGCACCCGTCGGTCGTGCGACTCAACTCCCCCGTCGCCGGCGTCGACGCCAACGGCGTCGTTACGAGCGACGGAACACGCATCGAGTCGCGCGCGGTCGTCGTCGCAACAGAAGGACCCGCTGCCGCGAAACTGACCGGCATCCCCGAGCCCGGCTCACGACCTGTCAGTTGCTTCTACTTCGCCGCACCGAAGCCGCCGACGCCCCACAAACTCATCGCCCTCGACGGCTATTCGGGTGGTCCCGTGCTGAACCTCGCGGTGATGAGCAACGTCGCCCCCGAGTACGCGCCCGTCGGCCAGCACCTCATCGCTGCAGCGTGTCCCGGTGCAACCGAGGACACGCACCCCGGCCTACGTGACACCGTGCTGGCACAGTTGCGCTGGTGGTGGGGCAAGGACGTCGCGCAGTGGCGGCACCTGCGCACGTACAACATCGCCCACGGCCAGCCCGACCAAACCCCGCCGTTTTCTCCGAAGAAGGCCGTGTCGCTGGGCGACGGCCTGTTCGTGACCGGAGACCACCGCGACACGGGCTCGACTCAGGGCGCGATGTACTCGGGTAGACGCTGCGCCGCGGCTGTGCTCGAATACCTGGCATGACAACTTCACCGTTCCTCGAGAGCAGCATCGATTCGAAGAACGAGGTGATCCGCGTGTCGCTCGTCGTGCCGGCTGCCGCAAAGGACATCTTTGATCTTCTTGCCAGTCCCGCCGGTCACACCGTCATCGATGGTTCGGGCACCGTGCGCTCACCTCAGTCAGCAGCCCCGGATCGACTTTCTCTCGGCACCAAGTTCGGCATGGACATGAAGATGGGCGTCCCCTACAAGATCACCAACGAGGTCGTCGAGTTCGACGAGAACGCGCGTATCGCTTGGCGCCACTTCGGGGGCCACATCTGGCGCTACATCCTCGAGCCGCAGGCCGATGGCGGCACCAAGGTGACCGAGGAGTTCGACTGGAAGAAGAACCGCTCGAAGCTGATGTTGAAGGTCATCAACGCCTTCTCGAAGAATCACAAGTCGATGGAGCAAACGCTTATTCGCATGCGCGACCACTTCGCGAACAAATAACCTGAAGGGGTGGCCACCTCGCTTCCCCGCGGCTTTCGTTCGCACGTCGCGAACATCGGCATGAAGGACTCGACCGACGACTTCACCCTCGTCGTGGCCGACACAAAGTGTGCCGCGGCCGGTGTCTTCACACAAAGTCGCTTCGCGGGACCCAGCGTCGTGGTATCCCGCGCACATCTCAGCGACGGCACGGCGCGCGCGCTGGTCGTCATCTCAAAGAACGCAAACGTTGCCAACGGCCCGCAGGGCCTCGCCGACGCCCATGAGGTCGTCGAAGGCATCGCCGCTGCGATCGGCTGCAAGCCGAACGACGTTCTCATCGCGTCGACGGGCGTGATCGGCCGGCCCTACCCGATGGACCGCATTCGCGCCGGGCTGGCCACGATTCCGAAGTCCATCGTCGGCACCGACGCCGAAGCAATCGCGCGCGGCATCATGACCACCGACACGATTCACAAGATTGCGCAAGCCACCGTCACCGGGTCCACTGCACGCATCGTCGGCGTCGCCAAGGGTGTCGGCATGATCGAACCCAACATGGCGACACTCATCACCATGATGTTCACCGACGCGAAAATCGAACCGGCGGAGCTCGACTCCATCTTCCGTCGCGTCATGGACCTCACGTTCAACTGTGTCTCGATCGACACCGACACCTCCACCAGCGACACGGCGGTCATTCTCGCCAGCGGCGCCGCCGGCAACGTCGACGGGGCGGCGTTCGAGGCCGCACTGCACGATGTCGCGCTCTCACTCACCAAACAGGTCGCCCGCGACGGGGAAGGTGCCGAGACGCTCATCGAAGTCACCGTCGACATGGCACGCGACGGCGAACAGGCCAAACGAGTCGCCAAGTCGATCGTCAACTCACCCCTCGTCAAGACCGCCGTGCATGGCGCCGACCCCAACTGGGGCCGTGTCGCGATGGCCGTCGGCAAGTGCAACGACACCGACATCGACCAGAGCAAGGTCGTCATTCGTTTCGGCGAACAAGAGGTGTACCCGCGCCAGGTCGACGCAGCCGGCCTTGAAAGACTCTCTGCCTACATGCGCGGCGACGACGTTGTCATCCATGTGTCGCTGAACAACGGCAATGCATCGGCCACCGTGTGGGGTTGCGACCTCACCGACGGCTACGTCCGCATCAACGCCGACTACACGACGTAAGCCCCGCCTACGCGGGATACCCGTCGTCACCCTCGGGAATCTTGCCGATCTGACAAATGCAGAACTCGTTCCCTTCGGGGTCGGCAAGCACCATCCACTGCGTCTTGTGTTCTCGAATAGGACGACGGTCGTTCAACAGCACCGCACCCAGCCCCTCCAGCCGACGTGCCTCCGCGCGAATGTCTTGCGCCTCGAGGTCGAAGTGCACGCGGTTCTTGATCGTCTTTTCCTCGGCCACTTCCTGAATGATCAACATCGGTCCACCGGCCGGATCCTTCAGCGCCCTGTACGCGCCCGCTGCACCAAGCAACTCGAAGCCCAACGCTGCCGCCCAAAACTCGGCAAGCGAATCGGCGTGATTGCAGTCGATGACAATTTCACGGATGCTCGGCATGACCCGAAACTACTTCACCGCGTCAGATAGGCGCAGAGTGGGTCGACGTAGGTCGTGATCGATTTGTATGCGCGAACCTCGGCGGGCGTCTCGCGGAGCACCTGCACGAACGCGTCGACCCGTTCGCGGGGACGCGTGACGAACGTGGGCATCGGTTCCATGTAGGTGCGGATGCTGAACACGACGACCTCGCCCAACCGACGCAACGTCTGACGTTCGACTCGCAACAACAGTTGCGCCGGGTCGATGTCGGGAATCGGCGGTGGCGTGCGGGGCTCGAAGAAGTTGCCCGAGTCAGAGATGCTCCAGTTGGCGCGCTCGACGATGCGGCCGTCGGCGAGTCGATCGATCAAAGAGTCGACCCCGGCACCGACCTGCGCGGCATAGGTGGGAACCGGACCATGGATGTCGAGAACGGGCAGACCGATCTTTTCGTGCAGAACCCAGCGATTGGGAAAGCACAGCTCACCGCCAACGAGAACCCAACGGTCGTTCACTTTTCCGAGAATGCAGATGTCGTCGGGGGTGGCGAGCGGCAACGCATCGAACACCGCGGCAACCGTTGCTCCCCAGCCATCCATGCAAGCAAAGACCTCCGCCGGGTGCGCCGAGCGGACCATGGTGCGCTCGCGCAGCATCGCCGCATCAGGTGGCAACCACTCCTCTTCAGTGATCGGTCTTGCCCCGACAACGAGACGTCCCCCGGTCGGTCTCGGAAGGAGATCCTCGCGGGGGACGTTCAACACTTTGTTTGTATGAAGCGGTTTGTCAACGCAGTGACGTCAGTGCGTCACTTGGGCTGCATACGAATGCCGCCGTCGACACGGATACTTTCGGCGTTCATGTAACTGTTCGTGATGCACTCGACGACCATCGATGCAAGTTCTTCGGCGGTACCGAGCCGCTGGGGAAAGAGAACGCCCTTCTGAAGATTGGCCTTGAAAGCCTCACTGTTGTCGCCTTCGCCGTAGATCGGCGTGTCGATGAGGCCGGGTGCGACGGTGTTGACGCGCACGCCGATGGCGGCGAGGTCACGTGCGACCGGCAGGGTCATGCCGACGACACCGCCCTTTGATGCGGAGTACGAGGCCTGGCCGATTTGGCCGTCGAATGCCGCGACGGACGCGATGTTGACGATTGCGCCGCGCTCACCGTTGGCGAGGGGCTCGGTCGTGCTCATTGCGGTTGCGGCGATGCGGATGCAGTCGAACGAACCGATGAGGTTGATCGCGATGACCTTCTTGAAGGCGTCGAGATTGGCGGCCGAGTCGTACGAGCCGTCCTTACCGACCGTGCGCTGTGCCCAACCGATGCCGGCCGAGTTGACGAGCACGCGCACCGGACCCATCGACTTGGCCATCTCGACGGCGTTGATGATGTCGTCGGTGTTGGTCACGTCGACCTTGCAGAACGCCCCACCGATTTCCTTGGCCAGGGCCTCGCCCTTGTCGGCCTGGAGATCGGCGACCACTACCTTTGCGCCACGCTTGGCGAGCAGGCGGGCCGAGGCCGCACCGATTCCCGAGGCTCCACCCGTGACGATTGCACTTGCACCTGAGATGTCCATGCGGGTGAGGCTATGCCCCGGTCGCTTGCACCGCCAAAATGTCCACCAGGTCGTTCATCGGATCTCCGGAGTGGCCCTTGACCCACTCGAAAACCGTCTTTCCGCTGCCGCGTGCCACGAGCTCGTCGAACAGGTCCTCCCAGAGTTCGCGATTTGCGACGGGCTGGCGTTGACTGTTCTTCCAGCCGCGCGACAACCATCCCTCCCACCACCGCTGGCGGAAACAATTCACCACGTAGGTGCTGTCGGAGACGATGACGAGTGGTTCGCCGTGGTTGCGGTGCGCGCGCAAGGCCTCGATGACTGCGCGGACTTCCATGCGCTGGTTGGTGCTCGACCGCTCGCCGCCCGACCCGTTCGGCTCGCCCTCCGGCGCGACCGCCCACGCCCAGCCTCCAGGACCGGGGTTTCCCGAGCACGCGCCGTCGGTGTACACGCGCCTTGCCGTGCGTGGGGCGCGGTCGGGCCATTGCATCGCGCGCAGTTCATACAGCAGCCTTTTTTCAAGGTTGCGCGAATCGGCCGGTTTCGACGCGGGCGGCAGGTCATCAAAGGGAAGTTCCATGGGCCTTTCCATCTTTGTTGATCGTGCATCGATGCGCGGACACCCCCGGTTCCTGCGAGAATGCCACCATGATCTTCGACGGTTCCGTCCACCAGCTGCCCGACACCGACCCGGTAGAGACGCAGGAGTGGATGGAGTCCCTCGATGCAGTGATCGACGCACAGGGCAAGACGCGCGCCCGCTACCTCTTGTCGCGACTGCTCGAGCGCGCCCGCGCAAACCAAGTCAGCTTTCCCGCCACGGTGTCGACACCGTACGTCAACACGATCCCGCGCGAGCAGGAGCCGTGGTTCCCAGGCGACGATTACCTCGAGCGTCGCATCCGTGCCTGCATCCGCTGGAACGCGGCGGTCATGGTGATCCGGGCGAACAGCCGTGCCGAGGGAATCGGTGGTCACCTCTCGACGTTCGCGTCATCGGCATCGCTGTACGAGATCGGCTTCAACCATTTCTTCCGTGGCAAGGACGACGGGCAGGCCGGCGACCACATCTACTTCCAGGGCCACGCGGCACCGGGCGTGTACGCGCGCGCGTTCCTCGAGGGTCGGCTCAGCGCCGACGACCTCGATCACTTCCGTCGCGAGATCGGCCGTGGCGGTCGTGGACTGTCGAGTTATCCACACCCGCGCCTGATGCCCGACTTCTGGGAGTTCCCGACCGTTTCGATGGGTCTCGGCCCGATCACCGCGCTCTACCACGCGCGCTTCAACCGTTATCTGCTGAACCGCAAGCTCGACGACACCTCGAACAGCCGCGTCTGGGCATTCATCGGCGATGGCGAATGTGACGAACCGGAAACACTCGGCGCCCTGTCCCTGGCGTCACGCGAACACCTCGACAACCTGATTTTCGTCGTCAACTGCAACCTACAGCGCCTCGACGGGCCGGTGCGCGGCAACGGCAAGGTCATCCAGGAGTTGGAGGCATCGTTCCGCGGTGCTGGATGGAACGTCATCAAGGTCATCTGGGGTTCGAAATGGGACGATTTGCTGGCCCGCGACGTTGATGGGGTGCTGTTGAACAAGATGAACGACACCGTCGATGGTGAATACCAGCGGTACTCGGTCGAGGGTGGTGCGTACATTCGCGAGAACTTCTTCGGACCCGACTCGCGGTTGCGCCAGATGGTGGCCCATCTTTCCGACGATGATCTGCTCAACCTCCCGCGCGGCGGACACGACTACCGCAAGTTGTATGCGGCCTTCCGCGCGGCGCAGGAGAACCTTGGCTCGGGTCGGCCCACCGCAATCCTGTGCAAGACCATCAAGGGCTGGACACTCGGACCCGGCTTCGAGGGTCGCAACGCGACGCACCAGATCAAGAAGATGACGACCGATCAGTTGCGCACGCTGCGCGAGCGCCTGCACCTCGAGGACGAAATTCCCGACAGCGCACTCGAAGCCGACGAGCCCCCGTACTACCGACCCTCGGAACAAAGCGTCGAATACCAGTACATGATGGAACGCCGCCGCGCGCTCGGCGGAGCGATTCCAAAGCGCGTCGTCGTCAACCGCAGGCCGCTGACCTTGCCGTCCGCCGACTCCTTCACCGAACTAAAGGCCGGCAGTGGCGAACAGGCGGTCAGCACGACCATGGGTTTCACCCGACTTTTGCGCAGCCTCGCACGCGACGACAACTTCGGCCCGCGCGTGGTTCCCATCGTTCCCGACGAGGCACGCACGTTCGGCATGGACTCGCTCTTCCGTGAACTGCGCATCTACGCAAGCCAAGGCCAGAAATACGAACCGGTCGACCATGCCCTGTTGATGTCGTACGCCGAGTCGTCGGACGGGCAGATCCTCGAAGAGGGCATCACCGAAGCCGGTTCGATGTCGTCGTTCATCGCGGCGGGCACCAGTTATTCGACGCGCGGCGTTCCGATGGTGCCGTTCTACAGCTTCTATTCGATGTTCGGGTTCCAGCGCGTCGGCGACCTCATCTGGCAGGCGGCCGACGCTCGCACGCGCGGATTCCTCATGGGCGCGACCGCCGGACGCACGACGTTGCTCGGCGAAGGCCTGCAGCACCAGGACGGCCACAGCCTCGTGCTGGCCAGCACCGTGCCGCCGTGCCAAGCATACGACCCGGCATTTGCCTACGAGATGGCGGCAATCGTCGAAGACGGCATCAATCGGATGTACGGGGCGAACCCCGAGGACATTTTTTATTACATCACCCTCTACAACGAGAACTACGTGATGCCGGCGATGCCCGCCCATGTCACCAGCGACGACATCACGCGTGGTCTCTACAAGTTCGCCGAGGCACCCGCTGAGGCAAAGACCAAGGCGGTGATCGTGTTCTCGGGTTCGGCACATTCGGCCGCGCGGGCGGCAGCCGACGACCTGCTGACGCACTTCGGTGTGGGTGTCGAATTGTGGTCCGCGACGTCGTACAAGGCGCTGCGCGAAGAGGCCCTCGAATGCGAACGCATCGCTCGCCTGAACCCCGACCACCCGCCGGCAACACCACTCGTGTCGCGGCTGCTCGACAACGCCGCGGGGCCGATCGTTGCGGTCAGTGATTTCATGCGCATCGTCCCCGAACAAGTTGCGCGCTTCGTCACCGCACGTCGGTTCACCCCACTCGGTACCGACGGCATGGGCCGTAGCGACACGCGCGCGGCGTTGCGCCGACATTTCGAAATCGACACCGCGAACATCGTGGTCACCGTGCTGCATTCACTGTGCCAGGACGGTCTCGTGCCCGTAGAAACCGTCAGCAAGGCACTCGCCATGTACCAACTGTCGCCGGGCACACCGGCCCCGTTCTTCGAACACTGAGTAGATTCATCGCTGATGGGCACCCTCTACATCACGGGCGACACCTCCGCCGACAAACTGCTCAATGCGAGCGGCACGGCGTTGCTGATCGGCATGCTTCTCGACCAGCAGGTCCCGATGGAGTGGGCGTTCAACGGACCGGCCACGCTGAAAAAGCGACTGGGTCACCTCGATCCGAAGAGGATCGCAGCCATGGGCGTCGATGACTTCGTGGCCGTTTGTTGCGAGAAGCCCGCCGTTCACCGTTTCCCCGCCGCAATGGGTCGTCGCATCCACGGACTCTGCGGCATCATCGCCGCGCAATACAAAAACAAGGGCGAAAACCTCTGGGCGGGCATCACCGACGCGCGGGAACTCACCGCACGTCTGCGGGTCCTGCCCGGATTCGGCGAGGAGAAGGCGCAGATCTTCATTGCGCTCCTCGGCAAGCGCATGGGTGTCAAGCCGCGCAACTGGAAAGCCGAAGCCGGAGTGTTCAGTGACGCGAACCCGCGCACCGTCGCCGATATCACCTCACCCGAGACGTTGCTGCTCGTGCGCAGCTGGAAAAAGGCGGAAAAAGCCGCCGAGCGCGACAAGCAATCGCGACCGCTGAAGAAGTAGTCGTGACGGTCCTTGTCACCGGTGGAGCCGGCTACATCGGTTCGCACACCGTGCGTTCGCTGGGCGAATCGGGTCGCGAAGTCGTGGTTCTCGACTCACTCGAGACGGGCCACAGCGAGGCCCTCCTCGGAGCGGACCTCGTCGTGGGTGAAATCGCCGACTTCGATCTCGTGACGAAGCTCTGCCGCGAGCGCAACGTGAGGAGCATCGTCCACTTTGCCGCGTACAAAAGCGTTGGTGAGTCGATGTCGCACCCGTTGCGGTATTTCTCGAACAATGTCGGGGGTTCGACTGCACTGATCGATGCCGCAGTCGCCGCGGGTGTCGAACAGTTCGTCTTCTCTTCGTCGGCCGCCGTGTACGGGAGCCCCGCGCGGGTACCCGTCACCGAAGACCTCCTGCCGCGACCCGAAAGCGTCTATGCCGAAACGAAATGGATGGTCGAACGCGTGCTGTCATGGATCGGTGAAACACGTGGTCTGCGCAGCGTGTGTCTGCGCTATTTCAACGCGGCAGGTGCCTCTTTCGACTCGGCCATCGGTGAAGACTGGTCGGTCACGACGAACCTCGTACCGATCGTGATGAAGGCGACGCTCGGCAAGCGGCCTCCCCTCGAGGTGTTCGGCAGCGACTACCCCACTCGCGATGGCACGGGTGAACGCGACTACATCCATGTCGTCGACCTCGCCGAAGGCCACGTCAAGGCACTCGACTACCTCGATGTGGGCAAGCCGTCGCTCACGTGCAATCTCGGTACCGGCAAGGGCAGCACCGTTCTCGAGGTACTGTCGGCAACCGAGCGCATTTCCGGCTGCGGAGTGCCGCATGTGTTTTCTGCACGCCGCGCGGGGGACCCTGCCGTCGTGTTCGCCGATCCGTCACTCGCGGAACGCGAACTTGGCTGGAGGGCCCGCTACGGCATCGAAGAGATCCTCCAGACGGCCTGGACATGGCACAGCACGCACGTCGACGGCTACTGACGATTCAGTACCCGGTGCGCTGACGGTCGAGCCAGCCGAGAAGAACTGCCAGCGCGCGCGGGTCGTGACGCAGACGATGACCCGCACCGGGAATCACCCTGAGTTCGGCCGCGCCGTGGGCCTGCGCCAACACGCGTGCGTCGGCCGCGGGGACACTTTCGTCTTCATCGCCATGCAGGACCAGCAAGGGTCGCGGGGCGAAACGTCGCACGGCATCAATCGGGCGGAAGCGGCGCAGTTCACGCGTCCACTCGTCGAAGTTCGGAGGGAAACCCACCCGACGAATGGCCCCGATCTCGCGCGCGTGTTCCAAGAAGCGCCGGGGCTGTTCTGCCCAGTCGTCGAAGTCGGCGCGACCGCTGAGTGACGCGCAACCGGCCACGCGGGGGTCGTCGACGGCGACACACAGAGCGATTGACGCACCGGTGTTGGTACCGACCAGCCACACGCCGTCGACATTTCCCACTTCGACGAGATGATCGACCGCTGCGCGCAGGTCGTCAACCCAGCCCTGCAGCGAGAAGTCGCCCTCGCTCGCGCCGCATCCACGGAACGTGAAGGTGAGCGACGCGTAGCCGACTTCGTTCGCGACGCGGTCGATCAACTGCGGAAAGGTCCCCGCTGACTGTCGCGCATCGAGGGGGCCAATCGGAAAGCCGTGACAGAGAATCAATCCTCGCAACGGTCCGAGTACGCCGTTTGGTCGCGCGTAGTAACTGGCAAGACGAAGTCCAGCCGACAGGAACGAGTCGTTGCTCACCATCGTCGAGACGGGAGCGTCCTCCCCGGTGACCATGATCAGGCGCGGGGCTTGTGATGCCGACGCGACGCACCGGGTGTGGCCAGCGTGTAGCCGCGGTTGCGTGCCTCGGCAAGCGTGTCGGGACCGAAACAAAGTCCAACTTCATTGGCAACGATGTCGTCGATGACCGACTCGTCGGTCCACGAATCGAGGTCGTAGACGAGCTGGGTTCTCTTGTCACCGAGGAAGCGAGTGTGCTCGAAACGTCCGGGGCGCTCCATGCGGCCAAGAGTAGCGGCAGTAGGCTCGCGCACATGGGTCTGCGCCGCAGCGAGATCGACGCACGTCTCGCCGAACTTGCCGCAGTCGATGCGCGGCTCGCCGATCGCGCAAAGGCCAATGCCGCCCGTTACCGCGCCGAGCACGGCATCTCCGATGAGCCCTACGCATTCCCGACCTACCGCTCGGCGGAGGAGAAAAAGGTCTGGGTACACAAGTGGTGGGTGTGGCCTCTTCGCTTCTTCTACCGTCACCTGCCCATCGGCATCAGGTCGCGCATCAAACGGATTGCGACATGAAAATTGCATGGACCGGTGGCCTCGTCGGCTTCGTACCCGAGCATTGCGACCTGCGGCGCGGTATGCGGCGCACCGTGGCGAAGTTCGCCGCAAGGACGCGTGCCGACTTCGTCTACGGCGACTCACTGCACACCACCGACGACCGTTACGAGGAACCGATGCAGGTGTTGCGGCCCGGCTGGTCGCCCGAACGACTGCGTGGTCACAACTACGTGGGCGATGTCGTTTTTGCCACCGAGGAAGTCGTCGCGGCCGCCGGTGGTGCGGAGTTTCTCTCTGCCCTGTCGGCCCACGATCGGTCCCTGAGACTCTCCGAACGCGCACAGCGGCATGAACGCATGGCGCGTTTTCTGTACGTCGCCGACTGGCGACATGCGTCCCCGGGGGCCGACGTTGTTGCGGTGCGCGAGCACTGCCTGCGCCTTGGTATCACCGGGGCGTGCGAAGTCGACGGTGCTTCTGCGGTCCGGGTGCGGCGCACGCTCACGACCCGACCCCGCGTCGCGGTCATCGTTCCGACACGCGGCACCCACGCCCAGGTGTGGGGCAGGGATCGGATTCTCGCAGCCGGTGCCATTGCATCGCTGCGCGCAACGAGCACCTATCCGCATCTCGAGTTCATCGCCGTGCTCGACCACGACACACCCGCCGACGCGCGGCGCGAGATCGAAGCCGCGGGCGGTGCAGCACTCACCTGCATCGACTACGACAGACCCTTCAACTTCGCGGAGAAGGTCAACATCGCGGCGCTGCACACCGACGCCGATTACCTCTTGCTGCTCAACGACGACACGGAGATCGTCTCCCCCGACATAGTCGAAACCCTGCTTTCGTACTTCGAGGACCGGGACGTGGGTCTCGTGGGTCCGACCCTTCTCTACGAAGACGGGACCATCCAAAGCGCGGGGCACTTCTTCAACCCCGTCCCCTACGACTATTACCGCGGTCACTCCGCCGACATTCCCGGTGCGTCGAACATGTTGCGCGTCGCACGCGAGGTGTCATCGGTGATCGCTGCATGTGCACTCACGCCCCGCTTGCTCTTCGAAAAGGTCGGCGGGCTGTGCACCAAATTCCCGGGCAACTACAACGACATCGACTACGCGTTGAAGTTGCGCATGGTCGGCAAGCGCACGATCTGGACACCACTGGCCGCCTGCCACCACTTCGAGTCCAAGACCCGTGAACCGGTCATGAAGCCCGCCGATGTTGCCGAGCTCGGTGCGCGTTGGCGCGACATGCTCGAGCGCGATCCGTACGGGCATCCCGCGCTGCAGCGCTACCAGTTCGTGTGGAAGTCGAACCGTCCCGGTCAGAGGTCGGTCGACGAGGCCGTCGGGCCCACTGCTCCGATCGCGTCGAAATAGGCGAGGTGCGCACGCACCACGTGCACGACGTCGATGTCGTCGAGAAGTTCGACACCCGACTTCTCCGCCTCCGACAACAGGTAGGCGGACAACTGGTCTTCCGAGATCAGCAACAGTTCGGCGATGTCCTGGCGCTTGTCGACGGCTCGGTCGGGTTGCAGGCCCCGTGCATGCAACCAGCGCAAGTGCAGCGAGAGCATGGCCTGCAGTTCTTCGGGCGTGAGTCGCGCCTGGGTGACCCCGGGAAGCCGATCGGCGACGAAGTCGGAGGCTTGGTCGAGGTTGTAAACGGCACGAGGCGCAACGGCATCGAGCCGTCGCGCCTCGCGACCAATGACGATTGCGGCGATTGCAAAAACGCAAACCGCCGCCGCGGCGATGAAGACGCCGGTGGTCAAATTCCGATCCGCTGGGCCAAGATCTCGCGGTGGTAGGTCGGGTCACCGAACATCAGCTCGCTGGACTTCGCGCGCTTGAAGTACAGGTGCGCCGGATGTTCCCAGGTGAAGCCAATGCCGCCGTGGATCTGAATGTTCTCGGCGGTTGCATGGAAGTACGCCTCCGAGCAGTAGGCCTTGGCGAGCGAGGCCACCGACGGGAGTTCGTCATTCATCTCCGCTGCGCACCACATGCCGTAGTACGCGGCCGACTTTGCCGACTCGACCTCGAGCAGCATGTCGGCGCACTTGTGCTTGATTGCCTGGAACGAACCGATCGGACGACCGAACTGCACACGAACCTTGGCGTACTCGACGGCCATCTCGAGAACCTTCTGCGCGCCACCCACCTGCTCGGCTGCAAGGCCGATGGACACGAGATCCAACACCTTCGACAAGATGTTCCAACCCTTGCCCTCCTCGCCGATCAGCGTGGCCGGCGTGTTGTTGAAGTCGAGCTTTGCTTGCTTGCGTGTCTGGTCCATCGTCGAGAGTTGCGTACGCGTGAGACCCGCCGCCCCGCCGTCGACTGCGAACAAGCTCACACCCTTGCCGGTGCGCGCCGCAACGATGATGAGCGATGCGACGTGGCCGTCGATGACGAACGATTTGGTGCCCGACAACTTCCAGTCGGAACCCGAACCCGAGGCCGACATCTGGATACCTGCTTCGTCCCACTTGCCGGACGGCTCGGCCGTTGCAACCGTGGCGATCGTTGTGCCGGCGGCAATGCCAGGAAGGTGCGCCTTCTTGGCTGCCTCATCACCGCTGTGGAGCAGAGTGTTGGCGGCGAGGACAACCGTCGAGAAATACGGTGCACACAAAAGCGCGCGGCCCATTTCTTCGAGGACGACTCCAAGCTCGACATACGAGTAACCCGAACCGCCGTACTCCTCGGGAATGTGCAGACCCTGTAGACCCATCTGCTCACCCATCTGGCTCCAGACTGCGGCGTCGTAGCCCTGGTCGGTTTCCATTTGATGGCGCACGGCCTCTTCGGCGGACTTGGCCTCAAGAAAGGCCCGGACGGTTTTGCGGAGCTCTTCTTGCTCCTCGCTGAATGCAAAGTTCATGGGCAAAGCCTGCCGCAGGGAGAGCAAGGCATGCAACGGCGTGTGTGTACTGGTGTGTACACACTTGGTCGGCTCGGCGGCTATCCTGCCCGACATGGCGCGCGCGAAGGTCGGAACCCGCGAATTACGGGCCAACCTGGCCACCACCCTGCGGCGTGCGGCTGCCGGGGAACGGGTCATCGTCACCGAATCGGGGCGCCCCATCGCCCAGTTGGGCCCTGTCGACGCGCCCGCCGGTACGACGATGGAGGAGCTCGTGGCCCGCGGCCTGGTCGTGCCGCCCCGACGCGCCGCACGCACACACGCCAACCCGCTTCCCCCGGCGATCGACATCCACAGCGGAATGCGCTTCGACCACATCGTGCGGGATCTCCGATGACGATCGTTCTCGACACGACGGCGTTGCTCGCCCTTCACGTGTCGTGTGCACAGCGCCAAATCGTCGTCGATGCGATGAACGCCGACAGCACGTGGTGCGCTTCGGCTATGGCCCTCGCCGAGTGTCTCGCCGGCATCGACCGAATGACCGAAGAACCGGTTCTCCGCGAAGAACTGGAGGATTCGTTGCGTCGCACGTGGGACTACATCCACGTCGTGCCCGTCGACCAACGGTCGATTGACGAGGCATCCCTCATTTCGCGTGCCCAGCCCGTGACGCTCGGGTCGGCGCTGCATCTGGCTGCCGTGCAGCGCCTGCCCGGGCCGGTATCGCTCGTTACTTTCGACCCCGGGCAGATCACCGTCGCACTCGGGTTGCAGGCCGATGGCCAAAGCGTGAACATCATCTCGTCGTGAAGCGCCGTGCGAGAATGAGGGCATGAAGACCCCTGTGCTGCACTGGTCGAACGCCGATGTCGAAGTGCACAAGACCGTCGTGGGTCCCTACGACAACAACGTGTTCGTCGTGCGCTGCCGGACAACGGGTGATGCCGTCCTCATCGACGCGGCAAACGAGCACGAGATGCTTCTCGACATGTGCCGGTCACTCGGTGTGCGCCGCGTTCTGGAAACACACGGCCACTGGGACCACATCCAGGCCGTACCCGCGATGCGCGAAGCGGGCTACGAAGTCGGCGTGTCATCGCTCGATGCACCGCGCCTGGTGGACGTGGGTTACGACGTCTTCATCGACGACAGGGAAGTGATCGAAGTGGGCCGGCTGCGCCTGCACACGATCCACAACCCCGGACACACCGAGGGCTCGATCTCCTTCAAGGTCGCCGACACGCCCCTTCTCTTCACGGGTGACACCTTGTTTCCGGGTGGGCCCGGCAACACGACTTTCGAGGGCGGCGACTTCGGCACGATCATTGAATCGATCGACACGAAGCTGTTCACGTTCCCCGTCGACACGATCGTCCTGCCGGGACACGGTCTCGACACGACCATCGGCACGGAGCGACCGCGCCTCGCCGAGTGGGTCGAGCGCGGCTGGTGAGCACGCCTCGGTCGATGCAGGTCCGAACATTTCATCGATGCATTCACGGTCTCGGGATCGCTTGCCTCGGCGTTTTGATCTGGGCGACGTTCGCATCACGCGGCGCATCGGTACGACCCGACGAACTCGGCTTTCTTCTCAACGGCTGGGTCCTGACCGGTCACCATGAGACGTTCTTCGGGGCCGAATTCCGCCCGTTCTACACGGCCGGATACGGATTCGTCACCGCAGCAGCGGCCGTCGTCGGCCGGGGGATCGACGCGCAGTACCGACTGTCGCTGCTGGTGAACCTCGCCCTCGTCGTCGCCACTTGCGCTGCTCTTGCACGACTCGCCTTTCGCCACCTTGCCGTCGCGCGCAACACGGCGCGCGCACTCGGAATCGTCGTTGCACTCGCACCGGCCGTGGCGGCAAATTCCCTGTTCGCGTGGTCCGAGACACTGAATCGCTTTGTTTTTGTCGCAGTCGTCTTGCTGGCCCACGAACACGTCATGCGTCCGCGATGGTCGACATCCCTGTCGATTGGTACCGCATCGTCATTCGCGGTCATCGTGCACGGTCGCTTCACGCTGCTTCCCGCTCTTGCCATCCTTCTGTTGGTCGTCGTCGCAACGCGCGCCCCGCGCCGGTTGCTCGCCGTCACCCTCGGTGGCGGCGTTGCCGCAGTCGTGTCGTGGTGGGTGTTCACCCGCATCAACGTGTCCCTGCGTCGGGATTTGTACCCCGCGGCCGACGGCAAGGAGGGCCGCATGATCGACAGGTTGACGACACCGTCCAACCTGCCGAGCCTCGGACGATCAGCCGTCGGACAGCTGTGGTACGTGCTCGCAACCTCGTTCGGTCTTGCCGCCGTTGGCCTTGCCATGAACGTGCGCTCGGTACTGCTCGGTCTGCGTCGTGCAGGAAATCTGCAATGGTTGGCACCCGCTTTCCTTACTTTGTCTGCGGGAAGCGTCGCACTTGCCTCTGCTCTGCAGGTACTCAACGTCATACGCCCCGACCACCTCGTCTACGGTCGCTACCTCGAAGCCGTGACTCCGGTGTTCGTGCTGATTGGCCTCAGTGCGGTGACTGGCGGGTCGAATGTTGCGCGTCGAGCCTGGGCAGTCGGCATCGTCGGTGTCGTCGCTTGTGCGGCAGCCCTCGCGGCTGCCGCGGGACGTGACGAGCTTCGTGCCATGACGTCGGAGAAAAACTTCTTTGCAATCCCCAACGCGGTCGCACTCGACTGGGCGCTCAAGTTGACGAAACCCGCAGGCTACTTGTCGCTCACGGTCGCTTTCGTCGTGCTCGCGCTCGCGCTGTTCGTGATGGCCCGGAGGAGTGTGTCGGTCTTTCTCGTCGTCCTCGCGGTCATTTCTCTCTTCTTCACCACATTCACCGCCGCTCGTACGGTGGTTCCCTATCGCGACTACTTCGATCAAATGACACTCGACGACGACGTGCGCGAACGAGTTGGTGGAGAGAAACGTGGGACGACGATCACCTTCGACTCCGGCGGACTCGGCGGTCAAACCTTCTTTGACTACAGATACCTTCTTCATCCGACCCAGGTGTCACGCGCCGACGTGCGCTGGATCGACCGGAAACCCCTGCACTGCGTCATCGGCGCCGTCGATCGACCGCCCGAGGATTCGGGTTGGATGATCGTTGCACAAGAGAATGACGCCGCGTCACGCGGCAGGCAGGAGCGAGGAAACATCGTTCTCTGGATGCGCTCGGGAGTAGATTCGTGCTGACATGAGTCCCTCCGAGAACCTCTGCGATGTCAGCGTGGTCCTCCCCATCTACAACGAACGGGGACACCTGCGCGAGGAGATCACCCGCATCCAGAAGGCTCTCGATGACTCGAAGTACTCCTACGAAATCATCGTCATCGACGACGGGTCCGATGACGGGTCCGAGCGCGACCTGGAATCGATCGACGGGATCCGCCTCATCCGCCACCCTTCGAACCGTGGCTCGGGTGCGGCGCGTCGCACCGGCACGAATGCCGCGGTCGGCCGCGTGGTCGTGTGGACCGACGTCGACATGACCTACCCCAACGACGAGATCCCGTGGCTCGTCGACCAGATGCAGGGCTACGACCATGTTGTCGGCGCGCGCCGCACCGAAGCGGGAACGCTCAAGCTCTTCCGCAGGCCGGCCAAGTGGTTCATCCGCAAACTCGCCAGCTACCTCACGGAAACCGACATCAGGGATCTCAACTCGGGACTACGGGCCTTCCGACGTGACGTCGCGGTGCAGTACACCCACCACCTGCCGAATGGGTTTTCCTGCGTCACCACACTGACGATGTCGTTCCTCGCCAACGGCTACAGCGTCGGCTTCGTGCCGATCGATTACTTCCCGCGTGCGGGCCGCTCGAAGTTCCACTGGTGGCGCGACACCAAGCGATACGTCCTGCAGGTCATCCGCATGACGCTGTCGTACAACCCGCTCAAGGTGTTCCTCCCCCTCGGAGGTCTGCTCTTCGCGCTCGCAGTCGTGAAATTGGGCTTCGACTGGTCGAGTCGCGACTTCCGCCTGTCCACGAACACTCTTCTCATTTTCTTTGCCGCACTGCAGGTGACGACCCTCGGTCTTCTCGCCGACCTGGTCGTGCGCGCCACGCGCCGACGCCTAGACGTCGATCCCGTTTGACGGCGGCGACTGTGCACGGCCTGGTCGCCTATTCGGGCCCCGACCCGGATGCAGCACGTCGCACCATCGAGACCCTCACCCCTGCATTGAACGTGGCCGTGTCGCACAACAGCCGCACGATCGTCGCCACCCTCGGCTCCGGGAACACGACCAAACTGGCCGCCACCAACGGCTCGGCGGCGGCCTTCTTCGGCTCCGCTGCGCAAGGTTGCACGTCGAACCCAACCTCGCTGCTCGATGCCGGCCCCGACGACGTCGTTGCAGTCGGCTTTGGTGCCGATGGTGAACTCGTCGCCGCCGCGGGCCGGGGCAGTCATCGTCTCTTCGTCCACCGCACCGCGAATGGTGCCACATGGATTGCGAGTTCACTTCACGTACTACGTCGTGTTGCACCGGGGCTCACGCTCGATCGCACGTACGAGGATTTTCTCCTCGGATTCGGCTTCGTGCCCGAACCACATTCGATGTATCAGCGTGTCGAGGTAATGAAGCCCGGAACGCGTACCCACACGGGCACCAGCGCGAACGTGACCGCCTTGACGTACGCAGCCAACGCCTCCTGCGATCGCAACGAGATCATCGACTCGCTGCACGAGGCCCTGATCGGTACGATCGCCGATCAAGCCGGCAACCAACGTCGGCATGCCGTGCTCCTCGGTGGATTCGACTCGGCGCTCGTTGCCGCGGTGCTCGTCGGCCTTGGCCACGAGGTCGAGACCTACACGTTTCGCTTCGCCGATCCCACGTACGTCCAACGCAACGTCGACATGCTCACCGACCACCTTGGCATACGTCACCACTGGGTCGACTTCGATTCGTCGGTCATCGCATCAAATCTCCGTGGATTCGCCGCGGTCTTCACCCAGCCCGGGGCGCAGCCGCACTACCAAATCCATACGCTGCACGCTGCGCGACAGATCGCAGCCGACGGACACAATCACATCTTCACCGGCGACGGTTGTGACGCGATCTTTCTCGGTTATCCGACGGTGAGTCGTCGTGCCGCCATCGCAGCAGCAACCAAACGCATGCCGTCGGCGCTCACCCGACTTGCCGTGGGGACCCTCTCGACGGGCATTGTCGAGCGGCGTCTGGGTCACGTGGCACGCATGGCGCGCGGCACGCTGCGCAACAGGCTTCTCGGCGAAACCGTCGGCGCGCACCTCCCGACACAAGTGTTCGACGCCGCCGCTCTGGGTCGTCTGCGAACATCCATCGGACCCGCCCAGGCCGAGACGGTGCTTGCCATTCGCACACGTTTGGCCACGGGTCTCGAGCACCTGAACCGCACGCAGTTGGCCTTCAACGGCAACGGCCTGAACGGTCAGAGCAAGGTCAAGGTCGACGGTGCCGTTGCGGCGACGGGCGTGGCCCAGGCGAGTCCGTTCATGCACGCCCGCCTACGCACGTTCGTCTCGGGTATTCCCTTCGAATACCTGCGCTCGGCGGGCTCGTCGGCCTCCTCGGCCGGCAAGGAGATTCTCGTCGACATGGTGCGGCGTCACGGCCTTCTGCCCGACGTCATCATCGACCAACCCAAGCAGTCACCAAGTGATTCACCGGTCGACGGCTGGTACATGAACGAACTGCGCACGGAGATCCTCGACCAGTTGGGTGACCTTCCGTTCGGGTGGAACGAGCGTTACGTCGAAGACCTGCTCGCACCTAAGGCAGCCGAAGCGTGGTACCGCAACAAGGTGTCGCTCAGTCACCACACGATGCAGGTAATCGGTCTTCTCTCCTCCTATGCGTCGTTCAACAGGAACCCGGGCACGTGAAGAACCTGCTCCGCTGGCCGCTGACAATCGCCGTCGTCGCGGTGCTCCTGGTACTCGTGTGGCAGCGCAGAGAGGATCTGCGACCGCTGTGGGAAGACCCGTCCTGGGATCTCGCACTCATCGCGGTGCTCGTCGTCGCTGGCCACTTTCTCAATTCGTCGGAGTTCTGGGTCGTCTACCGCGCAACGGACGTGCGTGTCGGATTCATCGAGAACTGGATGGTGTTCACCGCGGGTCTCCTCGGCAACCTGCTGCCGGGGCAGGTCGGCACTGTCTACAAGTTCCGCTACATGAATGCGGTCCACGGTACGTCCTACGCGAAGAGCGGCAGCAACTACGGTGCCAACCTCGTCATCAGCCTCGGCTCGTCCGCCATCGTCGGCATTGTCGGTGTCGTTGCGTACGCCGCGGGCGGCGGCGAATTCGCCTGGGTCGTCTTCGCAGTGTTGGTCGCCATCGGTGCGGCGTGCGTGGTGCTTCTGCGTTTTCCTCTGCCCAACTGGTCGGTGCTGCGCGGCAAGCCCGCGCGGTTCGCTGCGTCGTTCAACGAGGGCTGGCGCGAGATCCAACGCACGCCGAGCACGTCGATTCGGGTCGTCGTCATCGACGTGGTGAAGTATGCACTCACGGCCTGGCGCTTTCAGTTGGCCTTCGGTCTGCTGGGGGTACACGAATCGTTCTGGTTCTTCCTCGTCGTCGCACCGGCCGCCGCCATCGCAGGCATCATCGCCTTCACGCCCGGCGCACTCGGATTCCGCGAACTCTTCGTCACCACCGCCGCCGTCGGCATGGGCTCGAGCTTCGACGACGGCCTGCTCGCAGCGACGGCCGACCGTGGCGTGATGCTGGCCTCGGCCGTGGTGCTGGGTGTGGCCGGTTACGCATACACGGTGCCGCGCCTACGGCGGGCGAGAACGACCCAACCCACGCCGAACTGACCAGCGGCAAACGGGCGTTGTACGACCCGCATCGGTGCGGCAAGCAAGGCGGTCAGGATGCCTGCCGCGCGCGTGGTGGGTTGGAACAAACGGCCGCTGCCAGCCGACTTGGTCTCGGGTGCCGCAACGGCCGACACGTTGCCGCCGCCGCGGCCTATGACGACATTGCGTGCCAACTCGAGCGCATGACCACCGATTGCACCGTATGCGCGTCGCTCGAGGATCTCGAGACCCGCCGATGCGCACAGTCGTTCGATGTCGACCGCGTCATAGCGACGGAAATGACCAACGGCCTCATCGGATGGCCCGAATCGCCGGGCATGCGCGGGCACACTCAACAGCACGTGCCCCTCGGGGCCGAGATGTGCCATCCAGCCGCGCAGGGCACCGGCGTCGTCGTCGATGTGCTCCAACACCTCGAATGCGCACAGCAAGTCGAAATACTCGTCGTTGCCCACGCGCTCCATGCCACCCATGCGGAACTCGGCATTGCCGATGCGCGCCATGCGTGAGGCAGCAACGGCCGCGGAGGACATGTCGGGTTCGACCCCAACGTACGGCGCATGTGCCGCGAGCCGTGCACCTGTTGCGCCCTGGCCCGCGCCGACTTCGAGAATCGAGCCTGGGCGTACCCTGCGGACCGCCGCATCGATGAACGGCTGACGCAGGCGCGCCATCGTCGTCAGAGGAGGCAGTGTGATTGACGGCGCATCACAGACCCCGAGGGCCCGATCGAGCAACGGCGAAAGCGCGACGTCGTCGAAGCGGTCGACGAAGATCTGCCGCGCGCGACGCGCGACGGCCTCACGGCGCACGGGGTCGTCCATCAGCTTCTGCACGGCGGCGGCGATTGCGGCGGGGTCGCCGAGCGGAACACGTTCGACACCGGCACCAAGTGCCGCGACCGCAGGCGTATCACCCGTGACGACGGGACGACCCACGGCCATGCACTGGAAGACCTTGTTCGGAATCACACGGCGCGTCTTGTCGCGCGAGCCGAACACTCCGAGACACACCGTCGATGATGCGATCAAGACCGGCAGCTGCGACTCAGGGACCTGGTCGACCATTTCGACCCGCGCACCGGTTTCTTGGATCAGATGATCGATGTCGGGGCGCACCTGACCACCACCGACCAAACGAACACGCCAGTCGCGGGGCATCAGCAACGATGCGCGCACGATGTGCTCGATGCCCTGCAACGGGATGTACGTGCCGTAGAACAACACCGACCGTGGCTCGACGGCGACATCGGGTCGTTCGGTGAAGATCGCCGGGTCCGCCCCGACCCACACCACGTGCCACTTCGCGCGCGGCGTGTTGGTTGCAGCGGAGAAAGCCTCGGCGTCCTCGGGCGTGTCGGTGATCACCGCCTCGGCAAGGCGTGCTGCCCATGTGTCGCAACGGCGCAACAGGCCGGCAATGGGCGAACGTTCGCTGACCAGACCGCGATCGGTCACCACCGTCTCGTGCAAGGAGACGAAGAAATCGACGACCAGCGTCAAACGCAGGACCTTGCACAGCGGCCCGACGACGACGGCGTCGATCTGCGAGGGGTGGGGCACGACGACGACGTGCGGCCTGCGGCCCGGAACCGCAGCCGCGAGCAAGACCCCCACGAGACGCACGTAGGCGACACCGACTCGCAACGCGGTCAACGCACGACCGCGCGAAGCGGCGGCGACCTTGTCGTCACCCCATGCGCCGAGACTGCGCACCGACACCTGCCAACCGAGCATCGTGGCCAGGCGCACCAGTTGCCGATTGCGTCCGAACGTGGGGTCGAACGTGCCGATCATCAGCATGCGGCGTGTCTTCACAGCGCGCCATCCATGATGTCGATGACCGCGCGAGAAGTCTGCGCCGATAGCTCGGCAAGCCGCGTCGCCGCGGCCCGCGAGCGCTCCCGCACGTCATCGGCGTGTTCGCGCACGGTGCGCGCAACATCGACCAGACGCTGTGTCGTCACCATGTCGATCGGCACCACGACATCGGACAGACCGGCGAGCTGCAAAACACCGGTGGCCTTGTGTTCATAGGGAATGCATATCTGCGGCACCCCGGCCGAAAGGGCGAACACCGCTGGGTGGTACCGGCCCGCAACGACGAAATCCGCCGATGCGAAGAGTGCACGCTGGGCCAACATCTCCTGCGACTCGTCGTACACACTCACCATCACGTCGTTGTCCACCGCATCACGAATCGACGACGCCAACCGCTCGAGATACGGCGCATCACGGTGAGCAGTGCCGTGGAGCTGGGGCACCAGGACCACCTCACAAGCCACACCCGCGCACAACTCTTTGACCGCGGCCGACACCGCGGCGTCGTAGTTCGCCCGACGCGCCTCGGGTGAGGCGGTACCGTCGTATTTCCAGTCAATCGCCGATACGACCACGCGTCGCAGTGCGGGGTCGCGCAGGACCGGCGGCACCGAGACCTGCATCGCCGCATCGACGGTGACACGAACGTCGACGTTGCGTCGCCGCGTGCCGAACAGCGCGCGGATATGCGCGGCTGAAATCTCTTCGCGCACGATCACCGCGTCGAAACAGCGGTACGTGAAGCGCCGGAAGGGGTTCGCCCACGTGCGGTCGAACGGCCCGGCGGAAGTGGCGTACAGCACGGCAGGTTTGCGGTGGATGCGCGCCATCCAGACGTACAACCAATGCACGGGTTCGTGACCGATGTAGTTGTCACCGAAGTAGGGCCCGCCGGGGGCGGACACCACCACGTCGGCGCTGCGGTACGCCGCGATGGTGGCCGCGCCGGCCCGGCCGAGGACGGCGCTGATTCGGGTCAACAGATGCAGGACGAGCCGCAACCCTTCGATGGGGGACAACTTGAGCGACATCCACTCGACGTCGAAGCCAGACGATGCAGCAAGTTTCCGTGCCGAACGGTCGTCGGCAAACTGGTGGATGACGGTGAAGCGCAGCGGGCCGTCGTTCGCGCGGGTGATGCCCGACAGCATTCCGTGCAGAGCCGCCTCATCGCCACGGTTGTCGCCGTGTTGGTTCACGACCAGCACGTGACGAACCCGCCCCTCACCCACGCGCCGAGTGTAACTGTGGCCGATAATTGGCTCCCGAGGGCACGTCTCCGCTCGATGCAAACCACCCCGTGACACCCGCACGCCTGCGGACATCCGACGAAAGAGTGCGCCGCGAACAACCAAAGTCCGGTCGATCCGGATCGCGATGCTCGATGCAGGAGCCGTGAACGGCGCCTCGGGCCTCCGCCCACGGTTCGGGTTGCGGCCGAGTTCGACCAAGTCGCGGTTCGACGAACGTCCGCGCTCGATCGCCGACAGCGGCGGTATGACATCAGGCACTCGGCGGCATCCGGGAACCCACGCGATCTGCAGGCGTCGGTTCGCGCATCCCCCCTCGCTGCCGACGACCGTGGTTGCAGTGCCGCCCACCCCCGGCCACGTCTCCCCGGGGGCGAGAAATCGCCCGGTTCCCGCGCCCCTGGCGGACCCCGTGAGGTGGTGCGGAATTACCACTACCTGCGTAGTGAAAACCCCCGGGGAGGCTCTTAGACTTGGCTTTGTGAGGAATCTTTTTCGCGTCGAGTCCCTCCACGCCGCACCCGTCACCGACGAAGACGACGGCGTCGCCCCGAAAGGGATTCTGCGCGGCGTCGACCTGAGCGTCGACGAGGGTCAGATCCACGCCATCATGGGCCCGAACGGTTGCGGCAAGTCCACACTTGCTTCCACGCTTCTCGCCTGCCCCGAATATGAGGTCACCGGAGGCCGTCTCATCTACAAGGGCGAAGACATCACCGACTGGTCAACCGAGGTGCGCGCCAAGGCCGGGATCTTCCTCGCCTTCCAGTATCCGCAGGAAATTGCCGGCGTGTCGGTCATCCAGTTTCTCCGTCAGGCGCTCTCAGCACGCAAAGGCATCGACCTGTCGGTGCTCGAACTGCGTTTGTCCGTCATGGGCTGGATGGAACGCCTCGGCATGGACTCGTCCTTCGTCGACCGATACCTGAATGAAGGATTCTCGGGTGGCGAGAAGAAGCGCAACGAGATCATGCAGATGGCGATCCTCGAACCTGATCTTGCGATTCTCGACGAAACCGACTCCGGCCTCGATATCGATGCGCTGCGCATCGTTGCCAAGGGCATTCGCGAGGTGCGCGCCGACCGGCCGAACCTCGGCATCGTCCTCATCACCCATTATCAGCGTCTGCTCGACGAACTGCAGCCCGATTTCGTCCACATCATGGTCGACGGTCGCATCGTGAAGTCGGGTGGCATGGAAATTGCCGCCGAGCTCGAGAAGTCGGGCTACGAGGCGTACCGCTGAAGGCCGGCAACTCGCGATGAGCTTCGATCCCATCGTCGTCAAGAAGGACTTTCCCCTCCTCGAGCGCGAAATCAACGGACGGTCCATCGTTTATCTGGATTCGGCGAACACTTCACAAAAACCTCGCCAGGTCATAGATGCGATGTCGCGCTTCACGGAGACTTCCTATGCGCCGATCAACCGCAGTGCCTATCAGTTGGCCGCCGAGTCCACTGATGCGTTCGAAGCTGCACGCGCCGCGGTGCGACGGTTCATCAACGCTCCGAAGGTGCAAGAAGTGATCTTCACGAAGAATGCCACCGAAGCGTTGAATCTGGTGGCGCAGTCCTGGGGTGTGGCTAATCTTCGCGCCGGCGACGCCATCCTGCTCACCCACATGGAGCACCACGCCAACATCGTTCCGTGGCACATGCTGGCCGCTGAACGTGGCGTCGAACTGCGTTGGGTGCCGCTGACCGCCGACGGCCTGCTCGATCTCACCAACCTGCCGACGCTGCTCGACGGCGCCAAGATCTTCTCGTTCACCGCGATGAGCAACGTCCTGGGCACGTTGACGCCCGTCCGACAACTTGTCGATGCCGCACATGCGGCCGGCGCCATCGCCATCGTCGACGGCTGTCAGTACGTGCCGCACAACCCCACCGACGTTCAGGCGTGGGGTGCCGACTTCGTTGCCTTCTCGTCACACAAACTCTGTGGCCCGTCGGGAATAGGTGTCTTGTGGGGCCGCGAAACCTTGCTCGAGGAGATGCCACCCTTTCTCGGCGGCGGCAACATGATCGCCGACGTGCGACTGGACGGTTTCAGCTGCGCCGAACTGCCGGCCAAATTCGAGGCCGGAACACCGGCCATCACCGAAGCAGTCGGTATGCACGCCGCAATTTCCTACCTCTCGTCACTCGGCATGGACAACGTACGTGCACACGAGGTGGAAGTCACGACGTACGCAATCGACAAGTTGAAAACCCGCTACGGCGACGACATCACCATTCACGGCCCCGTCGACCCCGCCGTGCGTGGAGCCACGTTGTCGTTCAAGTTCAAGGACGTGCATCCGCATGACGTCTCACAGGTTCTCGACCAATCCAACGTCTGCGTCCGCGCCGGCCACCATTGCGCCAAGCCCCTCATGAAACTGCTGGGTGCCAACGCCACCGCCCGCGCAAGTTTCTATATTTACAACTCGACGGCCGACGCCGACGCACTTGCCGACGCGCTGGCGAACGCCGGAGATCTGTTCGGCTTCTAGACGACGCTTTCTGGACCCCAAGCAAGAGACCACGACCGGAGCACCGATGCCAGGATTGGAAGACCTCTACCGCGAGATCATTCTCGACCACTATCGTTCCCCCCGTAACCGTGGTGAGCTGGCTCCACCGGCCGTTCGCGCCGAGGGTCACAACCCGCTGTGCGGCGACGAAATCCAGGTCTATCTGGACGTGAAGGACGGCATTGTCACCGACATCAAGATCGGTGGCCAGGGCTGCTCGATCAGCCAGAGTTCCGCCTCGATGATGTCGGCCGCGGTGAAGGGCAAACCGATCGCGGAAATCCGCAACCTCGTGCGTCGTTTCAAGAACATGATGTCGATCGAGGAAGACGACGAAAGCACCCCGCCACTCGACGAGTCGAAGCCTCTCGGCGACCTCGAGGCGTTGCGCGGTGTCGTCAAATTCCCGGTGCGCATCAAGTGCGCCACCCTTGCATGGAACACTTTGCTCGACGGCCTGGACCAGTCGATCTGACACACAGACTCTCCGCAACTGCGACCGGGGGACTCGCATGCCACAGATACCTGCACAAATTGCCGATATTTCCGTCGACTGGCTGAACCAGGTTCTGCCCGCCGACTTCGGTCGCCTCAAGGGTTTCGACGTTGAGCGTTTCGGTGCCGGTGTCGGCATTCTCGGCGAACTTGCTCGTCTGACGCTCGACTATGCCGACGGGCCGGGTGCCGGCCCGAAAACCATCGTTGCCAAGTGCCAGTCCCCGGCACCCGAAAACCAGTTCCTCGCACAAGCCATGGGCTTCTACCTGCGCGAGGTCAACTTCTACCGGGGTGTCGCAGGGCGCCTGTCGATCCGCGTCCCCAAGCCGTACTACGCAGACTGCGGCGCCGATGGTTTGCCGTTCGTGATTCTCATCGAGGAAATCACCGACGCGCACTGTCCCGACCAGATCACCGGCCTCACCCTGAACGAGGCCGAACGCATCCTGGAAACTGCCGCCCGCCTGCACGCCGCTTTCTGGGAAACAAAGGAGCTCTACGAACTGACGTGGTTGCCGCCGATGAACAATCCGCTCTACAAGGCGGGTAAGGCGATGGCCGAGGCGCAGTGGCCACACTTCAAAGAACACTTCGGCCCGCGACTCGATGGCACGATGCTCGACGCCCTGCACAAGGCGTGCCACCTCTACCCCGACATGCTTGATTGGTGGGTCAAGCAGGGTCACCAAACCTTCACCCACACGGACTGTCGCGCCGAGAACTATCTCTTCGGTGGCAGCGCGGGTGCAGACACCATCACGATGATCGACTTCCAATTGAGCACCCGCCACGTCGGCACATGGGACGTGTGCAACCTTCTGGCCGCATCGCTAACACCAGAAATGCGCCGTGAGCACGAAGACCACCTCATCAACCACTACTTCAAGGTGGTCAGCGAACTTGCCGCCGACCAGCCCGGCTTCAAGGGTTACTCGCTCGACCGCCTGTGGTACGACTACCGCGCCGCACTTCTTCAACAGGGTGTTGCACAGGTCATCACGTCAAATCTGCGGGGTGGCAACGAGCGCGGAGACGAACTGCTCGAGGAACTGCACATGCGACCCCTCATCGCCGCCATGGATCACAACGTGGGCGAGATAGTAAAGGACATCAAGTGACCGACATTCTCCCCCCGCCGCTCGACACCAGCCTCGAGGAAATTCACGATCGCAGTTACGTCGTGAAGTCGTACAGGAAGGACGACCGCACGGTCGTGCTGCGCGGCGCCGTCCGCGACGAAAAACCCGCCGGTCTCTACATTCCCGACGACCCCGAGCCGCTGCCGCTGCACCACATGATCGTCGTGCTCACGGTCGCGATCCCCGAAATGACCATCACCGATGCGCGCGTCGAGTTCGAGGTGTATCCGCACGGTGGTTGCCCCGCCATCACGTCGCACTACGAGAAACTCGTCGGCCTCAGCATCGCGCGCGGTTTCACCCACAAGGTGCGCGAACTCTTTGGTGGGCCGCGTGGCTGCACGCACACCACCGCGCTACTCCAGGCCATGGCACCCGTCGCGATCCAGAGTGTCTGGTCGATGCGGGCGCTCAACGTTGCTGCGGGCACGATGCAGCCCGAACCCGAACCAAAGACACGCGAAGAACGACTCTCCCGCATGAGCTTCAACCTCAACACCTGCCACATCTGGGACGAGAACGGCGAGCAGGCCCGCGTGGTCGCCGACGGCGGCGACATCGGCCTGCCGATCTGGATCGAAGACCGCTACACCAAACTCGGCCGTGACCCCAAGGAATGGCGCAAAGGAATGGGTGGCGGGTAACCACCCGGCCCGGCGCGAACCACACCCGGGGCCGGCTGGCTGCCGCAACGTCCGCACATCGGCGCTTTGCGTCGGCTACAAAACGAAGACTGGTTTGATGGTGACGCCGGATTCGCTGTCGTGCTGCGCCTGGTTGATCTCGTCGAGACGGTACGTCTTCACCAGCCTCTCGATTGGGAACGTACCGCGTCGGTGCCACTCGATCATTTTCGGAATGAACTCGGCTGGATACGCATCTCCTTCGATGACGCCCTTGATGGTCTTGCCGTCGAGGAAACCCGACGACGAGAATGAGATGTCACCCATCACGACGCCCACGACAGCGAGTGTTCCGGTCGGACGCAGCGCATCGACCGCACCGCGCAAAACCGCGGGAACACCGGTCGTGTCGAGTGCGTATTGTGTCCCGCCACCGGTGATCGCGCGCACTTCGGCGGTGACGTCGGGCGTAGTCTTCGCGTTGATCGTGTGCGTCGCACCGAGTTCTTTCGCCAGTGAGAGACGGTTCTCGTGCAGGTCAACGGCGACAACGGTGCCACAGCCGACGATTTTCGCTGCCATCAGGCCCGCGAGACCCACGGCTCCGGCGCCGTAGATGACGATCGAGGTTCCCGGTCGGGCTCCGAGTGAATTGACGACCGCGCCCGCGCCGGTTTGAAATCCGCAGCCGAGTGGTCCGAGAATCTCCAGCCTCACGTCGTCGGCCATCACTTTGACGACATTGCGTTCGGTTGCCATGGCGTGCGTTGCGAAGCTCGACTGGCCGAACCAGCAGCAGCCCATCGGCGACCCGTCACATCCCGACAGCGGGGCCGAACCGTCGAGGCGTGAGCCCATGAAGTTCAGTGCGCCGAAGAGTTCGCAGTACTGCGGCAGACCGGTTTCACAGTGCATGCACTTGCCGCAACTCGCATAGGACAAGACGACCTTGTCGCCGGGCGCCACTTTCGTCACGCCCTCACCCACGCGCTCGACGATGCCCGAGCCCTCGTGGCCGAGAACGATCGGCGATGCGAAGGGCACCCCCGGAATGCGAGCGAGAAGGTCGGTGTGACACATACCCACCCCGACGATGCGCACCAGCACCTCGCCCGGTCGTGGGTCGGCAATTTCAAGTTCACGGATCTCAAAGGGCGCATCGTGTGACGGCAGCACCGCAGCGAGAATCTTCACTCCCGCATCTTCTCCTTGTCGTCTAGTTGTTGGCAAGATCGCCCACGATCTCGTAGGATTTGGTCCGAAGGGGAGTATCCCTCGACTCCGGTGTCGTCATCACGGGCCCGCCCAAGCGGGACCCGGCACCGTGGGCCCGTTTTCGGGCGGGAGAGACCTTCGACGCAGGAATGTCCCCACGGGGACCAGTCGAAGGGAGACCCGAATGTTCAAGAACACAGCCAAAACAGCAGTTCTCCTGGCTGCGCTGGGCGGCCTGATCGTGACCATTGCCGGTGTTCTCGGCGGCGGCAGCAGCGGCTCACTCACCATCGGTCTGCTGTTTGCCTTTGTGATGGTCGGTGGGTCGTATTGGTTCAGCGACAAGTTGGCCCTCAAGGCCGCGAAGGCCCGTGTCATCACCCAGGCCGAGGCGCCGATGTTCTACGGAATGATCGAAGAACTCGCCACCCGCGCCAACATGCCGATGCCCAAGGTCGCCATCTCCCCCAACGAGCAGCCGAATGCCTTCGCCACCGGACGTGGCCCGCGCAACGCGGTCGTGTGCGCCACCGAAGGCCTGCTGCGCACGATGCCTCAAGACGAGCTGCGCGGCGTAATGGCACATGAGTTGATGCACGTACGCAACCGCGACATCCTCATCGGCTCTGTTGCCGCGGCGATTGCCACGGCGATTTCGTTCATCGCGAACATGGCGATGTGGGCCGCAATGTTCGGCGGTCGCGGCAACAACGACGACGACCGTCCCAATCCGTTCGCCTTGATCCTGGTGTCGATGCTCGCCCCCATCGCGGCATCGCTCATACAGATGGCGGTGTCGCGTTCACGCGAATTCGAAGCCGACCGTTCGGCGGCCGAACTGTTGGGCACGGGCCTTCCCTTGGCGAATGCACTCGAACGCATCGAGGTCCACGCACGCCAGATTCCGATGCAGGTCGCACCTGCCCAGGCGCAGGCCTACATCCACAATCCGCTCGCCGAGTTCCAGAAGAAGCGCTCGGGCGGACCCAACATCGCCCGCCTGTTCTCCACCCACCCCGACACCGACGAGCGCATTGCACGTCTTCGCGCGATGACCTTTTGAACGATCCCCCGGGTACAACCCCGACCAACCTGCGCACCGGTCACTCCACAACTCGAGCCGTGCGCCTGCCCGAACAGGCCGGCGCGGACCTCACTCCCGCCGCCCAGACGCCACCCGCCTGCAAGAGATTTCTCGTTTGGACCGCGAGGATGCGGATCGTCTTGCCGATCGTCGCGGGGCCGGTGTGCATGACGGTGTCGGATGAATGAAAGAAGGTTCTTGTCATCCTCGTTGTGGTCGTCTTCAACGCGGCCATCGGCCTCGTCGGGGAGATTCGTGCCAGGAAGTCGACCAGCTGTGCATACGTCGACTCATCGCCGGTGTGCTCGATGATGCATTCGCCAGGGTGGGCGAGACGAGAAGTCGCATCGGCGACCTCCGCTGGCCCTTGACGACGGTCGCGTCGGCGGGCCCACGGGTTCGCCGCAAAGCGTTCGTCTCTGCCAGCATGTAGCGCAATGACGGACAAAATCATTCGCGCGGCCGGTGGTGTCGTGTGGCGCTGGGCCGGGAACAGCAACACGAAAGCCGAAATACTGCTGGTTCACCGCCCCGGCGAGGGCTACAACGACTGGACCTTTCCAAAGGGCAAGCGCGACGATGCCGACTCGAGCGAGGACGATTGCGCCCTTCGCGAAGTGTTCGAAGAGACCGGCCTGCACTGCCGACTCGGCCACGAGATCGCCCGTGTCTCGTACATCGACCGCAAGGGCCGCCCCAAGCGCGTGCGTTACTGGACGATGACGGTGGTCAGCGGTGCGCACTCCCCCAACATCGAGGTCGATGACGTCGAGTGGTTGTCACCCAACGAGGTGCGCAAGCGCCTCACCTACCCACGTGATTTGCTGGTCGTCGACTGTTTCGAGCAGTACCTGAGATCGGGACTCACCGAGT
>VGAC01000005.1 GCA_016870865.1 Actinomycetota bacterium | reverse complement strand
CTGGAGGCGACGCCGGGAATCGAACCCGGATAAACGGCTTTGCAGGCCGCTGCGTAAGCCATTCCGCCACGTCGCCAGCGCGAGCCCGAAGGCCACGCGCCTCGAAGGCTATCGGTCTACCCGCACTTTTGGTCTTGGGCCGTGCACGTGACTAGTGGCCGGGTGGTTCGTCGAGGTTCGTCGAGCCACGTGGCGGCAGAGGGCGAAGGCGAAGGTCGAGCAATACTTGGCCCGCACCGTATCGCCACCCGCGCCGAAACCGAGCTAGGCGGGACATCTGGCGCAGCCGCTGCGTGATGTCGCGTGCGTAGTCGATCGCACGCGTCTCGCGGGTCGTGGTCACCAACTTGACCGGCTCGACGGGAAACGATTCCTTCTCAAAACCGTAGCGCGCGAAATCTTCGGCGTAGACCTCTTCGATGACCGCCGCGGTGTGGGCATCCATGACATCACGGAACTTGATTCCGAGACCTTCATTGAGTCTTTTGGGGCGGATGTCCATGCCGGCCCTTTCGCTGATTTCTGACGCGAAACGGTCGATCTCCCCCGGCTTGTCAACCCGGAAGAAGTGTGTGTAGCGCACGTGATCGTCGCGGACAGCACCCCACTGGGCGGTGAAGTGATCGTCGACGAAGAACAGTTCGGGCTTGCCGCGCAGGGTATGAACGAATCGGCGAAAGGTCGAAGCGACGTCGATGTTTCCATCGACCCGGTCGTCGGCACAGAGATCCCACACTTCGTCGGGGAGCCCGCTCGGTGCCCGCATGAGAATGCGGTTCTCGAAAGCCGAGTACGTGCGGGCATAGGGGTGTCGTAGCGCCCCAACACGCCACCAGTCGGGCGACTCCCAGATTTCGTCCTGTTCGCTTGCGGGAAGGTAACGGAAGTAGGTGAGACCACTCACCTCCACCTGGTGAATTGCCTGCGCGATCGAGATGTTCGGACTGTGGAGATAACGGGCGTTCTCGGGGTGGTATGAGTCGTTCGCCTCGGCCAGCATCAACTTGATCGAACTGCATGCCGCCTTTGTCGTGGGCACGTAGGCAACCTTGACCCGCGGGGCCACGAGTGTATGGCCGACGAAATGAGCTCTTTGCGTGTAGCTGAAGGGGCGCCGCTGAGTCATCGGATGTCGGTTTTCCACAGCCGGGACAGAGCCGAGACCAGTTCTGCGGCGCAGTCGCCGACACTGCGGTTCGATGTTACCAAGAGCAGTTCGGGCGATTCGGGGGCCTCGTAGGGAGCATCAACCCCGGTGAGACCCGTGAGTTCACCTTTCTGCTGCTTTGCGTACAAACCCTTCGGGTCGCGTTCGGCGCATTCTCTCAACGGCGTCGCGACGAATACCTCGGCGAAGGGAACGCCCGCATCGTGGTGGCGTCGGCGCACGGCGTTGCGACCCGCGGCAAAGGGACTGATGAGGGGTGCAAGAACGACGAGCCCTGCGTCGGCGAGAGTGAGCGCAACTTCACCGCACCTGCGCACGTTCTCGGCACGATCGGCGTCGGAGAAACCAAGGTCAGAGTTGAGCCCGTGACGCAGGTTGTCGCCGTCCAGCACGTACGCGTTGGCTCCCGCGGCGAAGAGTATGCGTGCGGCTTCGTTGGCGATGGTCGACTTGCCCGAGCCCGACAGCCCGGTCATCCAGATGGTTGCACCGACATGGCCGACACGCTCGGCCCGTTCGCCGCGGGCGACGGACTGGGGGTGCCAGCGAATGTCGCTCACTCGCGGGGCGGCAACAACATTCCGGCCGCGGCGGTCGCACCCGTGGAGTCGTCGACGAGGATGAACGAGCCGGTGACGCGGTTGTGCTCGTAATCGTCGCGCAGCAGCGGCTCGGCCGTGTGCACCGTGACGCGGGCGATGTCGTTCATCGACAGCGGCCCCTCGGGAACCTTGCGGTGCAAATCGGAGATGTCGAGCACGTAGCGCACGTCCCCGATCTTCGCACGCGTGGAGCGGGTCGTGTGCTTGAGTGTGTACAGCTTGGCCGGGTTCAAATGGGCGTCCGAGTCGAGCCAGCACAGCATTGCGTCGTGGTCTTGCAACACTCGGGGGCGGTTGTTGGGTCGGCAGAACATGTCGCCGCGGGTGATCGAGAGATCCTCGGCAAGGAGAATGGTCACGGCCGAGCCGGGAACGGCCTCGTCGAGGGGTCCGTCGGCCGAGTCGATGCCTGTAATCCTCGATGACAGACCGCTGGGCAAAACGACGATTTCGTCACCGACACGCAGGACGCCACCGGCCACCGTGCCCGCGTAGCCACGGTAGTCGTGGTGCTCGGCGGTACGTGGACGGATGACGTACTGCACGGGGAAACGCACATCGATCCTGTTGTCGTCGCTGGCGGTGTAGACATTCTCGAGGTGGTGCAGGAGAGTCGGTCCTTCGAACCACTTCAGGTCGTCGGACCGCTCAACGACGTTGTCGCCTTTGAGTGCGCTGATGGGAAGGAAGGTCACATCGCGCAACTGCAAGCGTGAAGCGAAGTCCTCGAAGTCGTCGCGGATTTCGTTGAACCGTTCCTCGCTGTAGCCAACGAGGTCCATCTTGTTCACGCACACGACGAGGTGCGGCACACCGAGAAGCGACGTGAGGATGCTGTGGCGACGCGTCTGTTCAACGACACCGTTGCGGGCATCGATGAGGATGATCGCAAGGTCGGCCGTCGAGGTCCCGGTGACCATGTTGCGTGTGTACTGCACGTGGCCCGGGCAGTCCATGATGACGAAGGAGCGCTTGGGGGTGGCGAAGTAGCGGTGTGCGACGTCAATGGTGATGCCCTGCTCGCGTTCGGCGCGCAGACCGTCGGTGAGCAGCGACAAGTCCACGTAGTCGTCGCCGCGGCGCTTGCTGACTGCCTCGACGTGCTCGAGTTGATCCTCGAAGATGCTCTTTGAGTCGTAGAGGAGGCGCCCGATGAGTGTCGACTTGCCGTCGTCGACGGAACCCACGGTGGCGAAGCGCAGTTGACGCATCAGAAGTACCCGTGCCGCTTGCGGTCTTCCATGCCGGCCTCGGAGATCTTGTCGTCGGCGCGGGTCGCACCACGCTCAGTGATGCGGGCGACGGCGGTCTCGGCGAGAACGTCGTCGATGCCCGCCGCAGTCGACGGCACGGCCGCGGTACAGGTGGCGTCACCAACGGTGCGGAAGCGCACGGTTTCCTCGTACACCTCTTCGTTTGCGTCGGGTCGCAGGAACTCGGTGTCGGCCATCAGCATTCCCCCACGCTTGAAGACGCGACGCTTGTGGGCGAAATAGATGCTGGGAAGTTCGATGTCGTATTCCTTGATGAAGGTCCAGATGTCGAGCTCGGTCCAGTTCGACAGCGGGAACACACGGAAGTGCTCGCCCTGCTTGTGGCTGGTGTTGTAGATGTTCCACAGTTCGGGCCGCTGGTGCTTCGGGTCCCATTGACCAAAGGTGTCCCGGTGCGAGAACACCCGCTCCTTGGCACGGGCCCGCTCCTCGTCGCGGCGGGCGCCACCTAGAACCGCGTCGAACTTGTTCTCGGCGATGGCATCGAGGAGGGCCACTGTCTGGAGGGGGTTGCGCGACGCAGCGTCGGCCACTTTGCCGGCGTCGATGGCCGCCTGCACCGAGGCGACAGTGAGGTTCAAGCCGAGGCCCGCCAGGCAGCGGTCACGAAAATCGATGACCTCGGGGAAATTGTGGCCGGTGTCGACGTGCATGACCGCGAAGGGCAGCCGCGCCGGCGCAAAAGCCCGGGCGGCCACGTGGAGCACGACGACCGAGTCCTTGCCGCCCGAAAAGAGGATCACCGGACGCTCGAAACATGCGGCGACCTCGCGGATGATCGTGATGGCCTCGTCTTGGAGACCGGTGATGCCGGACCGCATGAATGACCACGTTACCCTAAATGCGACCAAATCGGTCGGGTTTTTCTCGGTAGAATGCGACAATGTCTGACAACCAACATCTCGACACCACGGCGATCACCGCGGGTCGTCGGGGTGCGCGTGGTTTGTCGGCGGAAATTTCCACTTCGACGGTCTGGTCGAGCGACGGGCTGTCGAGCACGCACGAAGAGATCGTTCGGGGTCGTCGCGGCAAGGCCTACAGCCGGTACACGAATCCCACCGTCCGCCAGTTTGAAGAGGCGGTGGCGGAGTTGGAAGGTGCGCAAGATGCCCTCGCATTCGCCTCGGGCATGGGTGCGATCGCGACCGTTATCTTCGCGCTCTGCTCCCCGGGTGATCACATCGTCGCCCAACAGCAGCTGTACGGAGGAACACTCGCCTTGCTTGCGGGGCCTGTGCGACGCATGGGCATCGAAGTAACGTTCGTCGACGCCACGATGCCGGGGGCGTTCGCAGGAGCCGCAAACAAACCGCGCACGATGCTCGTCATCGCCGAAACGCCGGCGAACCCCGCTCTCGCCGTGGCCGACCTCGCTGAAGTTGGCGCCATCGGCGCACCTTTCACGCTGGTCGATTCCACGCTCGCCACGCCCCTGTGTCAGCAGCCACTGCGCCATGGCGTCAACATCTCGCTGCACTCGGCCACCAAAGCCATCGGGGGTCACAACGACGCACTTGTCGGTGTCATCGCCGCCGACACCGACATCATCGATGCCGTATGGGCCCACTCGGTTCTCCACGGAGCGGCGGCATCCCCCTACGACGCGCACAACGCACTGCGCGGAATCCGCACTCTCGCGGTGCGACAGCAACGCCAATGCACGACTGCGGCGATGCTTGCATCTTGGTTCGCAACACGGGATGTCTGCACGGCGGTTCACTACCCCGGTCTGGCGACACATCCGCAGCATGCGCTCGCCTCCCGCCAGATGACAGGTTTCGGCTCGGTCCTGTCCTTTGAGATCAACGGCGGCTCCGCGGCCTGCGCGCGTTTTCTGCAGGCCGTCGAATTGGTACGGCCCGCAACGTCGCTCGGCGGTCCGGAAACGCTCGTTTGCCATCCGGCATCGAGCACACATCACGGTCTGGACCCTGAATCGCTGTCGGCATCGGCCGCGGGTGACGGACTGCTGCGTATCTCGGTCGGACTCGAGAACCCGGCCGACCTCATCGCCGATTTTGAGCGTGCTCTGACGAAAAGCCAGTCGTGAACATCGGCGTTCTCACTGGTGGTGGGGACTGCCCCGGTTTGAATGCCGTCATTCGTGCGGTCGTACGCAAGGCGGAAAAGGGGGGCGACCGCGTGCTCGGGTTCCGCGACGCATGGAAGGGTTTCCTCGGCAACGACTACGTGCAGTTGACCACCGACAACGTGCGCGGGCTGCTACCCAGGGGTGGCACGATTCTCGGTACCACACGCGGAAGTCCCTACGACGTGGGTGACGGCATCGAGCGCACTCGCCGGCAGTTCGCCAACCTGAATCTCGGCGCACTCGTCGTGATCGGCGGCAATGGTTCACTGACCGTCGGCTCCCGCTTGTACGCAGAAGCCGGCCTGCCCATCGTCGGCGTGCCCAAGACGATCGACAACGACATCGTCGGCACTGACGTGTCATTCGGTTTTCAGACCGCCGTCCAGGTGGCCACCGACGCGATCGACAGGCTGCACACCACGGCCGAAAGCCACGACCGGGTGATGGTGGTCGAGGTGATGGGCCGTGATGCCGGATGGATCGCGTTGATGGCGGGTACCGCGGGTGGCGCGACGGTCATCCTGGTTCCCGAGCGCCCCTTTGACCTCGGGCGCGTGTGTGAGCACATCGAGCGGCGGCACGCTCGTGGTCGGTTCGCGTCGATCGTGGTCGTTGCCGAAGGTGCACGGCCCCTTCCGGGTACGCCGCCCGACATGGACTACGCCAAGGACCAGTTCGGCCGGGATCGGCTTGGTGGCATCAGCGCCGCCATCGCGCCGCTGATCGAAGAGCGCACGGGCTACGACGTCCGCGTCGTGCAGATCGGGCACATTCAACGCGGCGGCACACCCACCGCCTACGACCGTGTGCTCGCGACTCGATTCGGCCTTGCGGCGGTCGACGCAGTGGCCGCGCGCGATTTCGGAAAGATGGTGGTGCTGCGCGGAGCCACCATCGAACGGGTTCCGATGGCCCTCACGCAGGGCAACACCCGCACGATCGACCTGTCGCTCTACGACGAGGTGGAGTCTGTCTTCTTTGGCTAGCCCACCTTTGGTGGTCTTGGTACGAACGAACTCGTCCGTCGCACGTAGTCCTCGTATTCGGGTTTGCGCTTACGCAAACTCCTCTCCAGCAGCGCGACTCCCGATACACGCACCAAAAGGAACGTCATCACGGCCGCACCAATGAGACCGAAAACCCCGACACCGGCCTCGGCCGCCACGAGCGCAGTCCCCCACCACGCCACTGCGTCACCGAAATAGTTGGGATGCCGCGTGTAGCGCCACAGTCCCGACGACATCACCCTGCCTTCGTTCGCCGGGTCGGCTTTGAAGCGACGCAACTGAGCGTCGCCCACCGACTCGAAGAAAAGACCGACCGCCCACACGAGCACTCCCATGGTGCCGATGGGCCCGAAGCCCGGGGACTCTTCCACCTGGCCCAGTTGCAACGAAAGCGAAACGATCCACATCAACACACCCTGGAGGGCGAACACGGTGACGAGGCTGATGATCGGAAACCTCGGGCCCCAGCGTTTGCGCATCGCCCTGTAGCGATAGTCCTCGCCGTGGCCGAGGTTGCGCCGCGCGAGATAGCCGGCGAGTCGCAAGCCCCACAACGACACCAGGATCACGAGCACCCAACTGCGGGTCTCGTCACCGTCACCGACCGCGAACGACACCCAACCCGTCACGACGAAGCCAAGACCCCACACGATGTCCACGATCGACGCGTTCTTCACGATCACGCTGATCACCCACGTGGAGAACATCAGGATTGCAATCGCCACGGCACCCGCCACCATCACGTCGGCACTGCTACTCATGGCCCCACCTTTCGCTCGTCGTTGAGCCCCTGACCCAGGTGGTCAGCAACGGCACGATCGAGCGCCAGCCACTGTTCATCGAGCCATTCGATCACACCGTCGGTCGGCACCTCCGCACGGGGTATGCGCACGAACCACATGCGCGCCACACCCGCGCCGGACTCGAGACGCTTGAGCATGCCCCCGAACGTGTCGAGGCCGTCGAAACCCGTGTGACCCGCGATCACGACATCGGCTTGGGGTGCCGCCTCGAGCAAGGCCAGCGCACCCGCCGGTTTGGGTGGCAAGAGATGCTCGATGACCGCCAGACGCGCCGCGCGTTCGGGGCTGCGTTCCGCCATCGATTCGAGGACCTTGGCCCGCTTCTTCGGGTTGGCACGCGTTCCCTCGGGGAAGATGACCGCGACGTCGTTCGGTCCCAGGTCGTGACCCAACGCTGCGATGCCGCGCAGTTCCTCGCTTTGGTTGTTCGACCCGCGATCCAGGAAGTAGTTCGGCAGCCGATGGCCGACGATGTCGAGGCACGGGTCCGCCATCAGCTCGCGCTTGAGTACGTAGCGCGGCTGCAAGCCCGCAACGTTGCCCATCGCGTAGGCCGAGACCAGTGAGTCCGCGAGGCTGGCGTGCCGCGAGAACACGAGAATCGGTGCGGGTAGAAGCACCCCGGGGTTCTCGACCTCGATCCGGATTCCGACCGTTGCTCGCAACGCCGACATGAGGGCCCTCGTCCACGACCGTTGAAGCGCGAAGTGGACCCGCAGGTTCTTGCCCTGTCCCGAGAGAAAGAACACCGATGCGGCGACCAGACCCGCGAGTTCGATCCATGCCCATGCCAGGGCGAAGGCGAGAAGTCGGAGAGTCGGCAAACGCCACTTGCGACGAACGGCATCAAAGAGTGCCGAGCCGACAGCCCACAGCGGCCACGCGCCGAGCATGAGCAGGCCGAGCACGGTGAGACCCGTGATCGAGACAAAACGACGTAGGAAAGTCCGTCCGATGCTCCGACAGTAGCCTTCGATCCATGGATGTGGTTCGACTCACCGGCACGATCGGTGCTCGCATCGACGGAGTCGACCTGAAGGCCGATCTGCCCCCTGCCACGGTTGCCGATGTGCGCGCCGCCCTGGTGCGCCACCGTGTCATCTTCTTCCGTGACCAGCACCTCTCACCCACCCAACAGGTGGCCTTTGGGCGGATGTTCGGCGAACTCACCCCCGCACACCCGTTGGTCGGCGGCCTCGACGAGGCGCACCCCGAAGTGCTCGTCCTCGACAGCCTCGACTACAAGTTGGGCGTCGGAGATCGTGGCACATCGAACGGCAAGAGCACCAGTTACAACAACCGCTGGCACACCGACGTCACATTTTCCGAGACTCCCCCGCTTGCGTCGATCCTCTCAGCCAAGAAAATCCCCTCCTTCGGCGGTGACACGCTGTGGGCCGACCTCATCGATGCCTACAACACCTTGCCCGAGCAACTTCGCGACATGCTCGATGGGCTGCACGCCGTGCACGACTCGAGCGGCACCTTCGGTCGTTTCCGCGAGGAAGACAAAACCGGTGAGAACCGCCAGAAACTCTCCAACCTCCGGCCCGTGCGGCACCCCGTGGTGCGCGTGCACCCCGAGTCGGGCGAAAAGGGCCTCTTTGTGAACCCGACATTCACCGCCTACATCGACGGCTTCGGTATCGACCTGAGTCGCGCACTGTTGCACATGCTCTATGAGCACACGGTCCAACCCGAACGCGTGGTGCGATGGGCGTGGCAGGAAGGTGACGTTGCAATGTGGGACAACCGCTCGACGTCGCACTATGCGGCAGCCGACTACGTCGAGCCACGCCTCATGCACCGCATCACCGTGCGCGGCGACAAGCCTCGCGGACCGCGCGACTGAACTCGCCCGGCCGGCCTACTTCTTGACCGGCGCCAGCGGGCCGCCCGCCCACCACTGTTCGAACATCGCCTTGGCCGCGCTGGTGACGGGCTCGAGTAGGAAACCCGAGGGCGCACGCACGTAACTGAACGCCCCGTAGCCGTCCTCGGGGGCGGCACCGCACACCTCGAGAGTCCAGCCCTCGGCGAGGAATCGGTCGGTGGTTGCTTTCACGTCGTCGACCCACATGCCCATGTGGTGCACGCCCGGTGCGTCGTTGCCGTACCAGGGTGCGCCGGGCACGCTCTCCAAGAGTTCGACGTGTTGCGGTCCCTCGCAGGAGTACGTGAACTTCAACGGGAACGAGGTCATGCCCGTGCCCGGCAGATAGCAGGGCTGCTCGCGCACCTGCACCTCGGCCCATGTCAGGCGCAGGCTCTTGCCGAGTTCTGACATCGCCCTGTCGATGTTCGCTGTACGAACACCAACGTGGTAGAGGTCCTGGAAGTTGAATGTGGCGTCGGACATCGCAGGCGTCAGTTCGACTTCGTTCCGATGCCCGTCGAGAACATGTCCGACAACTGATCGTCGTCGGCCTGGATGATGGCCTGCACCCACTTGTGGAACGCCTGCGTACCACCCTCGTTCTTCCCGAACGTCACGTGCGACATGGCACCCGAGCGCATACCGCGCTGGATTTCCTTGCCGGTCTTGTAGTCCTCGTCCTCGACGACCTTGACCATGAACGCCATGCGGCTGACCATCGACTCTTTCACCGCGTCGGTGAGGGGCTGGGTGTGCAGGAAATGCTGTGTCGTCACTGATTCATCGGGGCCCTCACCGGGGAACAACTGCGAGATCATGTACACCTTGCCCTCGGCATCGAAGGCGGCGATCGACACGTGCGGGAAGATCGTCCACACACCGAAGACCAACTTCTCTTCCGGCCACTCCGACTCGGGTGTTCCCTCCAGGGTGTTCACCGACGTGCGCTTGTCGGGCGCCATCAGACGCTGATGCGGACCCCACGCTTCGAACAACGCCTTCGGCGACGTGTCGGGGCCAAAAGTGTTCCTGTGAAGAATCGGCAGGTGGTAGAAGTCGAGATAACCGTCGTAGGCGATCTTCCAGTTCGCACCGGTGATCGTCTGGCCACCCGCATAATGACAGTCGGCGAAGTGGTGGTGCTCGAGCATCTTGTCGTAGCCCCTGAAAAAGGCGTCGTGGTCGAGGCGTGAGTTCGGCGTCAGGGTCACCCAGATGATGCCTGCGCGCTCGGTGACGGGAAGGGTGGTCAGGCCGTGGGTGTTGCGGTCGACATCGCCGAATGCCGCGGCTTCGAAAATACCCACGAGGTCGCCCTGGGTGTTGTAGCTCCACGCGTGGTACGGGCAACTGAAGCGGCGGGCCTTGCCACAACCCTCTTCGACAACTTGCGCACCGCGATGACGGCAGACGTTGAGGAATGCGCGCATCTCACCGTCACTGCCACGCGCCATGAGGACGGGAACGCCGAGCACCGTGACGGCCAGGTACGACCCGACCTCGCGTACCTGGCACGAGAATCCGAGCACCAACGGCAGACGCTTGAATATGCGGTCGACTTCCAGCTGCCAGCGGTCCTGATCGAAGTAGTACTCGACGGGCACCCGGTACTGGGCATCGACGAGTTCGCCCTTGTTCTCTGCGAGACCCTGCATCGTGCGCTTGGCCATGCGAATGAGTTCGTCTCGGCTGTCCGCCATCTTGATCCTCCGTTTGTCCCTTCCTTACCGTACCGTCAGGTGCAACTCCCTCATGGGTCGGAGGAAGAAGCTGCGGTCATAGACGGGAAACTCGAGTGGCCGAGCCAGTTCGAACTCGCTCACCTTGTCGAGAAGGATGTTGAAGGCCGATGACATCTGTTGACGGGCCAGGGCCGCCCCCAGACAGAAGTGCACGCCGAACCCGAAGGAAATGTGGTTCTTGGCGTTCGGCCGGCGGATGTCAAAGACGTCGGGATTCTCGAACACCCGTGGGTCGCGGTTGGCGGCGCCGTAACGAACCATCGCCGCAGACTTCTCGGGAATGTCGACTCCCCCGACGTTCACCGGGCACTGCACCGACCGCCACAGCCCCTGCACGGGGGCGTCGAAACGCAGCACTTCTTCGATGAAGTTCGGCATCAGCGACCGGTCGTCGCGCAACAACTGCAACTGGTCGGGATGACGCAACAGCAGGAGCATCGCGGCAGACAATGCGCCAGTGGTGGTCTCGAAGCCGCCAGTGATGAGTTGGTGCATCAGGGTGATCAACTCAGTGGTGGTGAAGGCCTCCTCGTCTTCGCCGTGTGCATGGACGATCAGCGAGATGAGGTCGTTCCCACCGGGGTTACGTCGGCGTTTTTCGAACTCGGCCACGACGAAGTGCTGCTCTTCGACCTCGATGTTCGCCTCGCCGACGGCTTCTTCCACCGTCATGTCGTTGCGTTGCGCGAGCGACAGCATCGCCTCGGCCCAGCGTCGGAAGCGCGGGTATTCGTCATCGTCCAATCCGAGATGCCGTGCGATGAAACGACCGGGCAACGGCAGGGCGAAATCTTTGACGAACTCGCACCCGCCACGCCGCAGCATCGAATCGACCAGTCGATTCGTGATCTCTTCGATTTCCGGCACGTAGGCCCTCACCTGCGCCGGGGTGAACACTCGGTTGAGAATCTTGCGGGCGCGGGCGTGCTCGGGCGGGTCGACACGCTGGAGTATCGGAGTGTGCACCCACCCCTTTTCCTCCAGAACACCCATGTACGCCAAGACAACCTCGGGCCTAACGGCCCGGTTGCCCGCTGCGGGCTTGCTCGAGAACGTCCTCAGGTCGCCGAGAGCAGCACGGGCCTCTTCGTGGCCGCCGATGACGTAGAGGTTGATGTCTTCCTCGTGCCACACGGGGCACTTCGACATGCGCTCCCGGTAGTAGGGAAACGGATCATCTTGAACCTCACGAGAGGTCAGCCCGACGTTCCTCGTGTCTCCCGCCATGTTTTCCCCTCTTCGACTCCCCAACATACATCCGGCACGTCGCTAGACACCCGACCCTGCCAGCGTGGTTCGCGCTTCTCGAAAAACGCGCGCACGCCTTCCCCCGAATCGGGCATCGCGGCCAGCCTGGGGAGCAACGACGATTCGAGGGCGAGCATCGTGTCGATTGGGGTGTTCAAGCCCTCCCACATCAGTTTTTTTGCAAGCGCGGCCGACACCGGGGCGACATTCACTGCGATGTCGCGGGCGATCCCCATCGCAACCGACAGGACCTGGTCCGCCGGTACCGCGCGCGACGCCAAACCCAGCTCGACGGCCTCTGTACCCAGGAACTGTCGCCCGGTCAGCATCAACTCGGCTGCTTTGGCGAATCCGACGACCCGTGGCAACAGCGCATGGGATCCAAGTTCGGGAATGACGCCGCGACGGACCATCGCGTATTGGATCTTCGCAGTCTCGGACACGATGCGAATGTCGCACAGCATCGGGTACGTGATACCGACGCCCACCGCATGGCCGTTGATCGCCGCAATGACCGGCTTGCGGACCTGGTGCGGCCAGAGGCGCGGTCCCTGCTGGGCGGTTGGTCCACCGCCCAGAAAACCCGATTCACCGCCGCTCAGGTCGGCTCCGGCACAAAATGCGCGCCCCTTGGCCGTGACGACCAGTGAGCGCACCTCATCATCTGCATCGGCCGCCCCGCACACCAACATCAACTCATCGCTCAACTGTGGTGTCCAGGAGTTCATCGCCTCGGGACGGTTGAGAGTGACGAGAGCAACCCCGTTGTCGACTTCGTAGAGGACGGTCTCGAGATGCACGGCCGTTTCGACCTACTTTTTCTCGTACGTCGGGTGGACAGCGGCTCGTGGCTCGACATTGGCGAGGAAGTCGACGATCGCCCGGTTCACGATCTCGGGATGGGTCATGTTCGCCGCATGGGGTGCTCCGGGCACGACGCACATCGTCACCGGTCCGCCCAAACCGGCCCGCAAAGTCTCGGCCTTGGCAAGTGGTATCGCGACATCGGCATCGCCGTGCACAATCAACGCACGTGCCGTGATCGACCCGAGGTCGCCGGTCACGTCGTCGCGATGCATGAGGCAGTCGAACGCGTGGCTGAACCCGCCGCGGTCGAGTTGCTCCCACTTCGCGTACCACTCGGACCACTCGCCGGGGCCGAGAATGATCGATGCGATCGTCTCTTGCACCGGTGCGGGTCCGTGCGCCACGAACACGTCGTGCAACTGCTGGTAGCCGTCGACGGTTCCCGGGTCTTCGGTACCGGCCTGCGTATCGATGAGAATGAGACCCTGCACACGCGCCGGTGACAACAACGCGACGCGAAGACTGATGAAGCCACCCTGCGACATCCCGCCGATGTAGGCGCCACCGATGCCGAGGTGGTCCATGAGTCCCAACACGTCGTTGGCCGAGTCCCAATAGTTGAACGGACCGGTGGCCTTTGTTCGGCCAAAACCACGCTCGTCCCACGTCACGACGCGGTACCTGTCGCCGAGAGCCGCCACCTGCGCATCGAACATCGAGTGGTCCATGAGGAAACCGTGACTGAGAATCACGGCCGGACCCTTGCCACCGTTGTCCTGGAAGTAGATCTCTGTGCCGTTCAGATTCGCGATGGCCATGGGATCACGGTAATTCAGAACGGCGGCATGGATTACGATTGAACAACATGAGCCAGACACTGAATCCGCCCGAGTCGACACTTCCCTGGCACCTGCGGGGCAACTGGGCGCCCGTCCTCGACGAGATCACCTCCCACGAACTCCGCGTCGAGGGAACCATCCCGAGCGCCCTCGACGGGCTCTACGTCCGCACCGGGCCGAACCCGGCCTCGGGCGCCTCGGTTCACTGGTTCTTTGGTGACGGCATGCTCCACGGTGTGCGGCTGCGCAACGGTCGTGCCGAGTGGTACCGCAATCGTTTCGTGAAGACCCCGAACATCACGCAGCCACTGGCCGGCGAATTCGACGGGATGGGCGACATGACCCGTGGCAAGGGCAACACGCATGTGCTTGCCCACAACGGCAAGTTGATGGCCCTCGAGGAGGCACATTGGCCCTGGCTCGTCGACGGCCAATTGGACACCATCGGATACGAGAACTACGGCGGTGCACTCACCTGTTCGATGACCGCGCACCCGAAGATCTGCCCCCAGACGGGTGAGCTCCTCGCGTTTAGTTACATGGCCTTCGAGCCACCCTACGTCCACTACGTGCGAATCAGCCCCGACGGGAAGTTGCAACAGATCGAAGGTGTCGACGTTCCCGCCATGGTGATGATGCACGACTTCAACGTGACGCGGACCAGGGTCATCTTCATGGACCTGCCCCTCGTGTTCGACCTCAGCCAAGTCGATTCGGGTGTGCCGTTCAAGTTCAAGCGCGACAACGGCGCACGGCTCGGCGTCATGGACCGCCAAGGAAAGGGTTCCGATATCAAGTGGTTCGACATCGACCCGTGCTTTGTCTTCCATCCCGTCAATGCACACGACGAAGGCGACAACGTCGTGCTCCACGTCTCGCGTCAGCCCGAGGCCTTTGGCAGCAGTTCCGATGACTACGCACAGGTCGGTCGCCTGTGGAAGTGGACGATCGACACCAAAGCCGGCAAGGTCACCGAAGAGATGGTCGACGACCGTCCGGGGGACTTCGGTCGTGTCAACGACGCGTACGTGGGCCTCGCGGCGCGCTACGGGTACCTCATGTCGCTGGCCGGCGAGGGCAATGCCGAAGAGCCCGTCTACGGCTCTTCGTTGTGGAAGTACGACCTCACCACCGGCCAGTGCTGGGAGCACCACCTCGGTGCCACCACCCGCGGCAGCGAACCCGTCTTCGCGCCGTCACGCGCAGGTGGCGCCGAAGACGAGGGGTACGTCATCACCATCGTGCACGACACGGCAACCGAGCGGTCCCGTCTCGTGATCATCGACGCGCAGAACTTCTCGGCACCACCGCTGGCCACCGTGCACCTGCCCCAACGCGTGCCGTACGGTGCGCACGGCAGCTGGGTGCCGGCGACCTCCATCGCCATGTGATTCGTCTCAGTCGCGCCAGGCGACACCCGCGGGCCACCGTCCGCCGCCGTTCTCACCGACCAACATGTGCGCAAGATCCCGTCGAGCATGGTTCATTCGCCACTGCAGCATCGCCCGTGCTTTTTCCAACACCACAGAAGGACTCGTCTCCACCGTTCGCCACGTGGGGTCGGTTGCGATGTCAAAACACAAATATGTCCCGTCGCCGAACTGCACGTATGCGTGCGTCGCATCACGACGCACGGCGAGCGAGTACGTCGACAACCGCCGGTCATGTGGCCAGGGAAAATCCCCGAGGGGCAGCACGATCGGGCTCCAGTCGTATTCCCAGTGCGCCGCATCACGCCAATACGGGGGTTCCTCACCCGCCAGCAGCGGGACCAGACTGCGCCCATCGCACTGCAGGGGAATTTCCTGACCCAACAGGTCGCACAGCGTGGGAAACAGGTCCACGTTCTCGCTGAATGACTCAACCACGTGACCCGCTGAAGCGCACCCCGGTGCGCTCAGGATGCCGAGAATGTGTTGCGACTGCTCGAAGAAACCTCCCTTGTTGCGCAGACCATGGTCGCCCAAGAGTTCAGCGTGGTCGGATGTGACAAGGATGATCGTCGAATCCCAGTCCCCCCGCGCACGCAGCATCTGCCACACACGACCCAGTTGGGAGTCAACTTCTGAAATCATTCCGTAGTACTGAGCGCGCATGCGTCGCACACGGAACTGTTCGGCCGGTGCAGCCGTCTCCTTGACCGTCAACATCAAGTCGTGCAGTTCGTGGCGCTGGGACGCGGGTTCGATCGGGTCGCCAACCTCGTCGGGGTCGTACATGGTCGCAAACTCGCCGGCCGCGCGGTACGGCGGGTGTGGACGCAGATAACTGAGGTGAGCGAACCAGCCCGCACCCTGCTCATCGAGCCACTCGCCGAACGAATCGGTGAGGAAGCTCGAGACGCTGTGCTCGGCGGCACGCTCGTTCTCCGTCGACAACAACTTCACGTGACCAACCGTGACATCGTGACCGCGTTCCCCCAGCCACCGTGTCCAGGGTGCGTGCGGCCCCGTGAGATCTAGTGCAACGTCAAAGCCCGGCAAAACCCCTTCGTAGGTCGACAACCGCGGATCGTCGGGGCCCGTCGTGTCGCGCGGATCCACGGCCTGGTCGGTGTAGCCGAAGAGGGCCGGTGAAAACCCTGCGCGGCGGGCCATCAGCGCCACGTTGTCGAATGATCCATCGAGGGGTGACCCGTTGCCGAGCACCCGGTGATTCATCTGGTACATGCCCGTGTACAACGATGCACGGCCGGGCGCGCAGGGTGCCGCCTGGCTGTAGTGGCGTGAGAGTCGCACACCGTGTCCCGCCAGCGCGTCGAGATTCGGTGTCTTGACCAGCGGATGCCCCGCCACCGACAGACAGTCACCTCGGAACTGGTCGAGGGTGATCAGCAAAACGTTCGGCCGCACCCGCCAATATTCCCACTTCCGACCTGGAGCGGACGACGGGATTCGAACCCGCGACCCTCACCTTGGCAAGGTGATGCTCTACCAACTGAGCCACGTCCGCGTAACGGCGCAAATGGTAGCCCCGAAACGCCGCGCCGCCACCCCGATCGAAGCCCACAAAACCCTCGGGGCGGTGCCGCGCGGAGGGGGGAACCCGCGCGACACCGCCCCTTGGTCAGGTGCGTGTTTGTGTGTGGATCAGTAGCGCAGGCGCGCGAGGAAACTCTGGAAGTTCGTCGTCACGTGCGTGAAGCCCGCAACCGCAAGACCCGAGCCGACGATGTCGACCCATGCCTCGAGACGGGCACCCTCAGCGCCCATGAATGTGCCGAGCACCGAAACGTCCATCAGCCATACGAGCAGGATGCAGGCGGCGATGAGCCAACCTTCACCCTTGTTGATGATCGGAATCTTCTTGAGGAAGGGAATGTGGTCCGTGGCGACGGAAACAACCGTCTGAGCGACGAGACCGATCAGGATGACGAGTGCCATCGTGTACATGGGCGTTACCTCCTTAGACACCCTCCCGGCTCTGCCGGTTGGGGAAGCTCCGCCTGAAACCGACTGTACGCCGGCCTCCCGGGAAAGTGGTGGATTTCCGTGACGACAGTCACGCAGACCCCTCCCCGCAAGGGAAAGCGGGAGACGCGGGCGTCGGACCGCACTCCCCGCATGGCCGCCGGGTCGGTACCCTGCGGAGCCCTGTGCCCATGGGCCTGTCGGGGGTCAGATCTTGCGGGTCACCACAACACCGACGGCGCCGAGCATCACGCCGGCCCCGAGGATCTGCACCGCGGTCATCGACTGCTCGAAAATCCACCAGGCAAAGATGCTCGAGAGCACGGGACTCCCGAGGCCCAAGAGCGCCACGAGGGTCGCATCCATGTAGCGATTTGCCCACGCGATGGAGCCCATACCCATCACACCGGCCACCACAAGTTGCAACAGCATCAGCCACCAATCGTTGCCGCCGATCTCATGGAAGTCGGCACCCGTGGCGAATGCGAGTGGAAACAGCAACACGACCGAGACGGCGCTGGCAACGGTGAGGAAAGCGAAGGGGTGGACGCCCGTGTCGCGAACACGCTTCGTGCCAACTGCGTAGGCGGTCCAAAAAATGAGGTTCCCAACTGCGTAGAGGTCTCCTTCGAGGGTGTTTGCGCCCCCGCTCATTTTGCCCACGACCACCAGCGACACACCGCCCACGGCGACCAGACACCACAGGACCTTTTGTTTCGTCACCCGTTCCTTGAGGACAAACGGCGCGATGACGAGCAGTGCAATGGGGTTCAGCGACACGATCAGGGTCGCCGTCGCAATCGATGTCTTCTGGAACGAGGCGAACGCGCACAACATGGAGGCCGTGTAGAAGAGCGACGGCACCAGGGACACGCGCCACACCGCGCGCGTCAGGGGACCGCCCGACGCATAGGCAATGGTCGCCATGATGGGAAGCCCGATCAACATGCGAACGGGCGTAAACGCCATGAACGGCGCGGAAATGCCGCGGACGATGACGGCGCCCCAGCCCCAGCACAAGACCCCGGCGAACACGGCCCACAACGCGAGCGGATGTGACGGCTTGTCGACTGCCTCTTTCAATCGGCCAGCAGTCCCTCGTCAGCGCGAACCACCGTCGTAGAACGCGTTGCAACCACGAATGCAATCGACCCCAGCATGACGGTTGCCCCGACGACTTGCACCGCCCGCATCGACTGGTCGTAGATCAGCCACGCCCCCGCCATCGAGATGGCGGGACTCAAGAGATTGATCAAGGACACCAGCGTGATGTCGAGAAAGCGGGCGCACCAGGTCATGAGCGTGTGACCGAACAAGCCCGAAACAAAAACCTGCCCTGCGATCAGCAACAGGTCCTTTTCTCCGATCGCGCCGAAGTCGGGCCATGCGATCAGCACCCACGGCAAACCCAGAATCGCCGCCGTCGTGAATGTTCCCGCAAGGAAGGCCGAGGGGTGAACACCCTTGTCGCGGGCTTGCTTGGCAAAGACGAAGTAGGCACTCCAGGTGACCAGGTTCGCGACAGCGAACAAGTCACCGTCCAACGACGCCTCACCGTCCGATGCCGCGCCGAGAACAACCATCGAGACTCCGCCCAGGGCCACGGCCGAAAGCAGAACCCGCAGTGCAGTGGGCTTCTCACCAAAGAGTCGCGGCGCAACCAGAAGCATGAGTACGGGCTGCATCGACGAGATGAGCGTCGCGTTCGCGATCGACGTGTGCTGGAACGAAGTGAAACCGGTCGCCATCGACAGGAAGAAAAAGATCCCGGGCACCAAACTGCCGCGAAAGACCGACAATGTCAGACGGTGCCCCGCGATGGCGGCGGACCCGCCCATGACGGGGACCGAGACGACCAGCCGCACGAAAGTGAATGCCGCAACCGGGGCCGTGATGCCCCGGACCATCAGCGGGCCACAACTCCAAGCGATGACACCAACAAAGCAGGCGGCCAGCGCCCAGTCGTGGGAATGACCGTGCGCTTCGGTCACGCGCCGTCGCCGCGCATGTCGACGCGCAGGACGAGCACACCGTCTTCGACCGTCGCAGTCGCGTCACCGATGATTGCGAAGTCCTGGAAGTCGACCTGCGCCTGCTGCAAGAACAACTGACGCTCTTCTCCGGCCACCGGGGGCAACGGACGCCGCTTCACGGAGGCAGCACGCTCACGAAACCGGACGATCATTTCCTCGGGATTGAAAGTAGCCACGGGTGAAATTTACTTCGGCTCTGCCACCCCAGACGAGGCGGTCGCATCGGGCGTGGCTGACTCGGCCATCGACTCGCGGGCCTCACGCTCTGCCATCTTCAGCAGAAACTGGCGGTCGACACCCCTGCTCTTGCGGTAGGCACGCTCGCTCATCACTTCGAGACGGGCCAGCGCCCGCGGCTCGGGCCGCGAGGTCCTCCAAAACCAAATCGTCAACCCGAAGAGGGCGAGCCCACCGAGAATCAGGAGGGCCGAGATGAGGGTCACGACACCAACTTCGGCGAACATGCTCACACCCTAGTGAGATGGGACCTCACGGCTCGGCCAACCTGGTCGAGTTCGATGAGAAACGAGTCGTGGCCATGAGGTGAGTCGATCTCCAGGTACTCGGCACGACCGCCGTTTTCTCCCACGAGACGCACGATCTCGCGCTGCTGATAATTGGGATACAGGATGTCGCTCCAAATCCCGAGCGAAAGCACCGGAACGGTGATGCGACGGGTCGCCGCAACCACCCCCCCGCGTCCACGACCGATGTCGTGGAGGTCCATCGCCTTGCCGATGACGAGATAGCTGTTCGTGTCGAACCGACGCACCAACTTGTCACCGTGATGGTCGAGGTAACGCTCGACTTCGAAGCGATCCCACATGTCAATGCCACTCTTGTCGGCATTGCCGTCGGCGAGTTCACGTCCGAACTTCTCACTGAACACGTTGTCACTGCGGAACGTCACCTGTGCGACCATTCGGGCGATGGCGAGCCCCTCCCAGGGACCCTCACCGGGCGCAGCCCCGTAGTAGTCGCCACCCCGCCACTGCGGGTCGAGACGAATGGCGCGACGGCCGATCGCACCCCAGGCGATCTGCTGTGCGCTGGCCTGCAGGCAGGTGGCAATGGGGATGATCGACCGCACACGATCCGGGAACATGACCGCCCACTCGAGTACCTGCATGCCCCCCATCGACCCACCGATGACGCTGTGCCACGTACGGACCCCGAGATGGTCGGCGAGTCGGGCCTGGGCGCGCACCATGTCACGGATCGTGATGACGGGAAAGCGCGAGCCGTACGGTCGACCATCGTCGGGATGCAGGGACGCGGGTCCGGTGCTGCCCTGGCAACCACCCAGCACGTTCGCGCACACGACGAAGAACTCGTTCGTGTCGATGGCCAGACCGGGGCCGATGAGTCCCTCCCACCAGCCCGGTGTCGGGTGTCCGTCGGCGGCGGAACCCGCGGCATGTGAGTCGCCCGTCCAGGCATGACACAGCAGGATCGCGTTGCTTGCATCGGCGGCCAACGAGCCCCACGTCTCGTAGGCGACCGTGACACCCGTCAGCGTCGCACCAACGTCGAGGGCGACCGCCCGATTGACGGCCAGCGAGAAGAACCTGCGCCCGCCCGCGGCGTCGCCGGCGCGCCATGCGCCCGAGGCCGGGTAGTCACGTCCGTGTCCCGCCACTGTCCCTTTCCTTTCTGCTCGAGCGCTGAGGTTTCCGCGCTGTGCTCTGCAGAACGAGGGACAGGGCCCGTTGCGGTTTCCCGCCACATCCCCAACCGTTGCGGGTTGGGTTGGCACCGTGGACCGACCCCGGTTGCCGGACCGGTTTCCCGGTCACTCGTGATGCAAAAGCACTCTCATGTTAGCCGCGGCGGCCCGGACGGCAACGGAACTTTTCTGGCGGGTGCCTCGACCCGTTATCTTGCGCCCGGTGCCCGTCAACTTCCTCACACCGCTTGCCCAGGTGCGGCCGGCCAAAGGGGCGGGATTCGGGTCGTACGCCATTGCCCCGATCCCCGCGGGAACCATTGTTGCGGCCTTCGGGGGGACGCCGATGGACAGGGCCACCTTCGACCGCCAGGACCCCGAACGTCGATCACGGTCCATACAGATCGACGACGACACCTTCCTGTTGGGACCCGTCGTGCGCGAACCCGGGGATGCCGTGAACCACTCCTGCGAGCCGAACTGCGGCATGTGCGGGGCGGCACAAGTGGTTGCGATGCGTGACATCGCCGTCGGCGAGGCACTCACCTTCGACTACGCAATGTCCGACGGCAGCAACTACGACGAGTTCGACTGTGTATGTGGAACTACGAAGTGTCGGTCACGCATCAGCGGGGACGACTGGAAACGCGACGACCTGCAGGATCGATACGCCGGGTACTTCACGCCGTACCTGACGCGCCGAATCGCGGCGCGGCATTTCGCCCGCCGACTCTCGAAACATGACGTCGAAACGCTGATGACCACGATCGACGACGATCCGCACGGCGCACTGACCGTCGCAATGCGAATCGCCCTCGGCCGCCCACGGGCTTGCTTGGAAACCCTCGTGCGACTTGCGCCGCTCGACCCGGCGTGGCGAACGGGCCTGCTCGCCGGACGGGTCGACGCGATCGATCGACTCGCGGCACTGCTCAACGAGGCGAGGGGTTTCGCCGGGTCGTAGGCCGACTCAGCCGAACAACGGTTGGGTGAAGCGCAGGCGTTGGTCGAAGCCCGCCTCGCCCGGAAGGAAACCGTTGCGGTCAGGCCACAGCATCTGGACCACGTCGAATGCCCGGCCCTTGTGCCACGAGGCCGCGCTCGGGAAGAGATGGCCGTACGCGGATCGGTTGACGAGCACGAACCTGGCCCGCTGTTCCCCGTCGAAGAGACCGACGATCTCGGAATCGAGCTCGATCGACTGACCGGACCCGCAGACGTCGGCAACCAGATCGAACAACCCGCGGCAGGCCACCGGCGTCAGGCCGACAATGACGACTTCGGGCATGGAAAAGGCCGTGGGGAAATTCACGGTGTAGGAATACGTCGGCATCGGCACGCCATCCGCCGTCGTTGAGGCACCGGGCGGCACCGACTCGATCGCCCAGCCGTTCGTCTCCACCATCCATGCGATCTTCTCGTCGTGAGGGATGTGAAAGTCGGGCAGATCGGCGGTCACGTCAACTCCTGTTTCACAGCACGTCGAACGCATGCAGGTCGAGGGCGTGCTGCGCAGCGCGGGTGGCCATGGCCGCGAACATTGCCTCACCGCGTTCGGTCTTGGTGACGACCGTCGAAGCAATGACCGCCATCACCAAGCCGGCGAAACTGGCATGGGCGTATTCGCCGTGGAACGCCGCACGGTCCACTTCGACCCCATAGACACGAATCGCCGCGATGTACTCGTCGATGAGACCATCCTCGATCGAACGTCGCACGTCGGGCATCACGGCCGCACCCATGAAGTACGACACGTCAACCGAACCCGGTCCGTGGTTCGGCGTCTGCCAGTCCACCACCGCGACGGGTGGACCACCCTGGGCGGATCCAAAGAGAAGGTTGTCGAGCCGGTAGTCGCCGTGGCCGAGCGTCAGCGTGGTGCCGCGACCGTCGATCCAATCGGCAAGACGAGGCCCGAAGGCAACCGCGAGGTCGTGCTGGCGCGGGGTGAAATACTTCGCATAGGTGGCGAGAAACGGCGTCATGAGCTGCTGGTAGACGGCCTGGAGCATCTCGATGTCGGCTCGGGCCGTGCGGCGCTGCAACCAGTCGACGTCGTACAGCGTCGGGTCACCCCAGCGCGGGCCGTGCAGCTTCGCCAACTCCAGGACTGCCCGTGCAGCCTCATCGACCGTGCAGCCGGTGATCTGGTTCCCCGGCACGGCAGGCGCAAGGTCTTCGAGTACAAGCACGAAATCGTGACTCGACTCGTCGAACTCGACCCAGTGGCAATGTGGGCGGCGGACGTCGAGCGTACCGGCGAGGTGCATGTAGAACTTCGCCTCGCGTTCGTATGTACGGTGTGCAACACCCGCCGCGCGGCTCTCCTCACCAGGGGACGGCAGTTTGACCACGACCGACCTCGGTACGTCGGATCTGTGCGACTCGATGGTGATGCGGTAGTTGGCGCCAATCATTCCCTCACCGATGCGGTCGGGTTCGCCGGTCGACACACCCGGGCCGAATACTTGCTCCCAGAAAGCACGCGTCAGCGACGAGAGATCACGCACCGGCACAAACTAGCGTCGGGGGTGGTGGCGATGAACCGTGTGAAACCCCTCCTGCGACCGCGCATGATCGCCCTCCATGCCCTGGTGATCGTGCTTGTCGTCGTCATGGCGAACCTCTCCGCATGGCAGTTCGGACGCCTCGGGGACCGTCGCGCGTTCAACGAGCAGGTGCGCAGCCGCGCGAGCCTGCCACCCGCCCCCATCGCCGACCTCGTCGGGCTCTCACCCGAGGAAGTTGAGTGGCGCCCGGTGGTGGTGGGGGGAACGTTCCGCCCAAAAGACGAAGTGATCGTTCTCAATCGCAGCCAGAACCTCACCGCGGGCGTCGACGCACTGACCCCGCTCGACTTCACGATCGACGGACGGCAATACGTCGTTCTCGTCGACCGCGGCTTCGTACCCCTGTCCGGCGAGATTCCACCGCCCCCCGATGGCGGGGTGGAGTTTCTTGCCCGGGCGCGCAAATCCCAACAACGTCGCCTCGGCGGTCTCAGCGACCCCTCGCAGGGTGTGCTGCGCGAGGTCCAGCGCGTCGACGTGGAGCGTCTCGCGGACCAGATGAGGGCGACCGACGATCAAACGCTCGTGCCCTTCTATGTCGACTTTCTGCAGTTGACGTCGGCGGGCGACGGCGTCATCGACGGCATCGCCACGGTGGCCAACCCGGAGCTCACCGAGGGTTCACATCTGTCCTATGCGATCCAGTGGATCATCTTCTCGGCCTGCGCAATCGTCGCGTGGTTCATCCTCGTGCGGCGCGCGACTCGATCTCGGCCATCCGCCTGAACTGCTCGATCACGTTCGGTGTTTCGTAACCGGTATCGGTGCAGCGGTAGACCGCGTCGACGTTCACCGCGATGCGACCGAATTCGCGCAGATCACGCGTCGCCGCATTGCCCTGCATCTCGCGCAAAATCTGCCTGGCCGCATCGAAGGCGTCGACCCCGTTGGCGTGGTGCTCCCGCGCCGCCCCGAGAACGGTCGTGAGATAGTCGCGCACGGCCACGACGCCTGCCTTGTCGGTCACCGGACCGTGACCCGGCACCACCGTCTCGACATCCATCCCGAGCATCAGATCGCATGCAGCGATCCAGTTCTCGAGCGGACCCGCCCACACGATGGGGGCTCCCCCGTTGAAGAGGATGTCCCCCGTGAACACAGTTCTCGTGTCGGGCACCACGACGATGGTGTCACCGTTCGTGTGCGCGGGGCCCACTTCGATCAATTCGATCGCCCGACCACCGACATCGACCTCGAGCCGACCCTCGAATGTCCGCGTTGGGGCGGTCGGCTCTATGTCGTCGAAGCGGAAGTCCCCGAAGAAAGAACGGAAAAGCTCGCCAACTTCACCCGGCGCCGCGTTCAATTTCGCCATCATTGCCGGAGGCACGAGCTTCATTTCTTCCGCGGCGGCCCGTGACGCGATGATCTCGCGATCCGCGACGAGCTGGTTGCCGTAGCAGTGATCGCCGTTTGCGTGCGTGTTCACCACGGTGCCGATCGGCGCGGTGCTCGTTGCATCGGCCATCGCAGAGAGCATCGCCGCGGTCAGGTCGAGGTCAAAGAGGGTGTCGACGAGCAACGAAACCCCGTCACCCACGACGAGACCTGCGTTGCTCAAACCCCAGCCGCCGTCGGGCTGCAGGTAGGCATGGCAACCCTCGGCAACCTCGTGCAGGCCGAGCGCAAACGGAACCCCTTGGTAGGCCATGCCGGCAAGTCTGACACGCGTTCAACGCAGTCGTTCGGCGACGCCCGAGGCAATCCGGCCGGCCACAGCCATGACCGGGAGTTGCGTGGCGGCCCGTGGGATGTCGGGGAAGACCGATGCGTCGGCCACCCACAGGTCATCGACGCCAAAGACCGCGCCCGTGTTGTCCACGACCGCTTCGCTGTCACGTTCCACACCCATGCGACAAGTGCCGACGGCGTGCGAATAGGCGCCGGGCACGCGACGCACGTAGGAGATGATCGTGTCGTCGTCATGGGCAAGCAAAGCGTCGAGGGGTGTGCCCGAGGCATCGATCGACACCGATTCGACGACGTCCCCGAACTCCTTCGTCGCACACAGATCCGCGGCCAGTCGCAGCGCGGCGAGCATCCGTGTCGCATCGTCGTGGGTTTCGATCGTTCCGAGAACCACCTCGGCGTTTCCATCGACCTCGGCGACATGGCCGACGGAGGACACCTTGGTCACCGCCACGACCAATTGGTCGGGTTCGACGGGCAGGAGGTTGATGTCTGAGTCGTCGAGCGAAGACGCTACGACGAGACCCGTCACGTCGAGGGTGTCGGCGGTGGCACCCACACCGTCGCGAAGTCGGAGCCACAACGAGATCGCCGGATGATCCTTGAGGTTCCGGCCGATCCCCGCCCGTGACACACCGCTGCGACGCAGGAGGATCGGACTCCACACCGTTCCCGCGGCGAGTACCACGCCGTCGGCAACGAACTCTTCATCGTCGACCACCACACCCCGTGCCCGATCGGCTTCGACGGCGATTTCTGCGACCATCCGCCCAGCATGGACAACCATGCGCGCGGCGTCCTGGAGCACTCGCGGGGTGATGAACACGCTGAACACGTCGGCACGGCGACCCCGGCGCAGCGACAGGGCAACCGGTCCCGCACCGTCGTAGGTTTCGCCGACATGGCGACATTCGCCGGCACCCATTCCGCGAGCCGCGGCCAGTACGGCACCCGTCAGCGGACCCGTCTGGGCGGGCGAGGCGAAGTGCGAGGGAAAATCGAGCGACGCAATGGCCGCACTCACCGAACGCCAATTCCAGCCGGCGCAACCGTGCACGGTCGACCAGGAGTCCCAGTCGTCTTTCGTACCCGACATCTGCACCAACGCGTTGATCGCAGTCGTGCCGCCGCGGGCACGTCCACGCAGGTACGGGTACCGCGGGCCGCCGGTGTAGGTCGAGGCAAAGACGCCCGGATCCAAGAGGTCGGTCCGCGAAGTCGACACGGCAAGGTGCGTTGAGGTGTTCGCAGCCGACGCCTCACCGGCCTCGAAGAGATGAACCTCGTAACCCGCATCGAAAAGGCACGCTGCAGCCACGCAGCCCCCGGCGCCCGCACCGACGACCACGACGCGGCGGGTCAGGAGGCGCCCCCCGCGTCGTTGTCCGCCGACTCCGCGTACCTGCGGGCGGCATCTGCGTAGTGAAATGCGGTTGGTAAGCCGTGGAGGGTCGCACCACCGTCGACGCACAACGTCTGGCCGGTGACGAAGGCGCCCTCGTCACTGCAGAAGAAGAAGGCCGCCTTTGCGATGTCGTGCGACGAACCCATGCGTCGCAGGGGGGTGAGCTCCTGCAAGGCCTGAATCGCGGGCTTGACCTGGAATATGCGCGCAGTCATGGGGGTTTCGATGAGACCCGAGGCGACGCAGTTGAACCTGACGTTCATCGGGCCGTACTCGACGGCCGCGATCTTCGTTGCGTACTCGACGCCGGCTTTCGAACTGCCGTAAGCCGCAAGACCGACCGCCGGACTGTGGGCCGTCTGGGAGGAGATCGAAAGGAACGACCCACCCCCGCTTGCAGCCATCGAGTTGCCGAAACGTCGCATGCAGTAGATCGCACCGGTGAACTGCACGGCCTGCATCGCCGTCAACTTCTCGGGTGTGAGGTCGGCTATCGGCGTGCTCTGTTCGTAACCCGCACAGTTGACCGCGATGTCGATGCGGCCGAAATCGGCCTCGACCGCCGACACCAACGCCGCGACGTCGTCGTCGAGCGTGATGTCGCACGTGTAACCCCTGCCGCCAACCTCGTTTGCCGCGAGATTCACCAAATCCGTCCGGCGTGCCGCGATCGCCACGCGTGCCCCCTCCGCGGCGAAGCGCCGCACGATTGCCTCACCGAAACCACTGTGTCCGCCGATGACAACGGCGACCCTTTGATCCAACTGACCCATGTTTCCCCCGATCGCCTCGCGGCCGACTCTCCGTTAATTGGTGCTTCTTGGCAGGCCCGCAAGGTGCCCGGCGTCGTTGTAACGAGCGATCTGCCAACGGCCGGGACGCACGTGCACGAGTTCGGTCACCGAGGTGTTGAGCGTATGCACCTCGAACTCACCCACGGGCGCACTGCGCAGGGCGTAGCGAAGACAGGTGTCGATGACGCCGGCGTGGCAGGCGACGACGACGGTGCCCCCGGCCCAGGTGTCGACGGCGCGACGCAGGGCGCCGCCCACGCGAAACTGGAAAGCGGCCACCGTTTCCCCGCCCGGATAGGTCTCGTCGTAGGGGTCGATCGACCAATCACGGTGCCCGAACTTCTCGGCGAAGTCGGCATACGTCATGCCGTCGCACACCTCGCCCGGGTCATGTTCACCCCAGTCGGCGTCGGTGAGGAGTTCGGGGTGTCCGAGCGACGGTGCGATGAGGTTCGCGGTCTCGATCGCGCGCTTGTAGTTGCTCGCCAGGAAAGCCGTCGGCGCTTCGATGCCCTCGGCCTGCCAACGCGCGTTGAGGGCTTCGGCTTGTTTGCGGCCGAGCGCCGAGAGACCCGAACATTTCCGTGGCCCGCCGATCATCTTGTCGACGGCCACCTGGGACTCGCCGTGGCGCACGAGGATGATGCGGGTTCCTGTCACGCCAGCTTCTCCACGAACGCCTCGAGCTGGCGCAGATTGCGACACTCATGGACACCATCTGTGTGCGAGCCGTACTCACCTACGATCGAGTCACCCGTGTTCCAGTACGAGCGGGGCTCGGGATTCAACCAATACACGTGTCGTGCGCGGTGCCTCATCTCACGCACGACCCAACTCTGGGCCGCGTGGTAGTTGTTGCGCGCGTCACCGAGCAGCAGCACGGTGGTTTTCGGGCCGACGTCCTTGCCGTAGCGCTCCCAAAACACCTCAAAGGCGTGCCCGTAGTCGCTGTGTCCATCCACCCACACGACGTCAGCCTCGGTGTTGACCCGGTGGATCGCCTCGGTGATGTCCTCGGTCGCCTTGAAGTACTCGGTGACTTCGTCGAGACCGTCGATGAAGACAAAAGAACGCACCTTCGAGAATTGACCCTGGATTGCGTACACCAGCATCAGCGTGAACCGCGCGAACGCCGCGACGCTGCCCGAGATGTCGGCGACGACCATGAGTTCGGGCTTGGCCGGTCGCGGATACTTGAACTTCGGTTCGGCGGGCACGCCGCCGTAGTTCAGCGAGTGACGCACCGTGTTGCGGAAGTCAAGGGGTCCCTTGCGCCCGTGACGGCGCTTGCGGGCCAAACGGGCGGCCAGCTTTCGTGTCAGTGGATAGAGCGCTTTTTTCAGGCTCTGCATTTCGTCGCGCGACGCGTGCATGAACTCGACGTCCTCGGGCAACGGCTTGCGTAGCGTCTTTGCCATTGCCTCCGCGCCACGATCGGCGACCAGACGACGGCGAATTTCGGCCTCGATTTCCTGCTTGAACTTCTCGATGCGGTGTTGCATCTCGTCGTTCTCGAGACGACGTTCCAGATCCTCGAGCGGCTCCTGGCCATCGTTCGACTTGGCCTGCTCGATCTTGCTCATCATGTTGTCGAGGTCGAGGTTTCTCAGCGTGCGGTAGAGGTAGTAGGTGCCACCAACGGGCCGCCCGGGCTCCATTCCCGCGAACCTTTGCACCGCCTGCTTGGCAAGCGCGCGCATCATCGCCTGGTCACCGTCCATGAGGGCCCGCATCAGCAGGTTCATCAACTCTTCCTGAGTGAGTGAGTCCATCCCTCCGGCCCCGCCCTTGCCCTCGCCCTGGCGCATTTGTTCCTGCATCTCGCGCCAGAAGTCGCCGGCGTCTTCGTCGTCCTTCAGGGCGTATTCGGGCCCGCGCAGACTGAAGTAGACCTCGAAGACGGTTTCGAATGCGCGCCAGTGGGCGGCGTTCTTCACGAGCGTCGCACCCAGGGCCCACTTGAAGGCCTCGCGGTCTTCGAGTGGGATCTGTTTGATCGCCTCCATGGCGTCGAGGTTCTCGGTCAAACTGACCGGCAACCCCGCATTGCGCAGTTCGGCAACGAAGCCGGACATCAGGTCGAGCATCGTGCGCTTCCGACTACTTGTCCGACGACAGTTCCTTCGCCGCCTTGGCGATGTCGGTCTGGTATTTGAGGAGAATGTGCAGGGTCTCTTTGGCCTGTTCCGCGTCGATGTGCTCGATTCCAAGGAGCATCAGGGTCCGCGCCCAGTCGATGGTTTCACTGACCGACGGCGCCTTTTTGAGATCGAGCTGACGGATGCTGCGCACGATGCGGGCGATCTGGTCGGCCAGGTGGTCGGTGATCCCCTCGACCTTGGCGAGAACGATCTCCTTTTCGCGGTCCATGTCGGGGTAGTCGACGTGCAGGTACAGACAGCGCCGCTTCAACGCCTCGGATAGTTCCCGTGTGTTGTTGGACGTGAGGAACACCAGGGGAATCTGCGTGGCGGTGATGGTGCCGAGCTCGGGAATCGACACCTGGTATTCGCTCAGGATCTCGAGCAGCAGCGCCTCGGTTTCGACTTCCACGCGGTCGACTTCGTCGATCAGCAAGACGACCGGCTGGTCGGCGCGGATGGCCTCGAGGAGAGGCCGCGTGAGGAGAAACTCCTCGCTGAAGATGTCGTCGTGCACCTCGGACCAGGTGTCGTTGTTCTTGTCGACCTGGATACGCAGCAACTGCTTCTTGTAGTTCCATTCGTAGAGGGCTTTGGACTCGTCGAGACCCTCGTAACACTGCAGGCGGATGAGACGCGCACCGGTGATATCGGCGATGCTCTTGGCGAGCTGCGTCTTGCCGGTTCCGGCGGGACCCTCGACCAGGACGGGCTTGCCCAAGCGGTCGGCGAGGAACGCCACGCTTGCAATGCCGTCGTCGGCGAGATAGTTGACCCTCTTTAGGCCATCACGCACGGCCTGCACCGAATCGAAGCGGTTCCCCATGCCTGCACCCTACCGTTCGGTAGGCTTGGGTCACGAATGGATGCGCCGCGCGATCTGCTGCGAACCAACGTTGCCGTCGCTGCGGGAACCGCGGTGTCGCGCGTCACAGGCCTCGCTCGAATCGTGGTCTTCGGCATGGTCATCGGCCAGACCGCAGTGGCCGACGCCTACGACGGCGCGAACAATTCACCGAACTCGATCTACGAACTTCTGATGGGCGGTGTTTTTTCCGCGGCACTGGTTCCGGTCTTCACACGGTTGTTCCACGACGATGACGACGAAGCCCAACGTGCGGTCGTTGCGACTGCACTCGTTTCACTTGCCGCACTCACCGCCGTTGCCGTCGCCTGCGCCCCGTTGATCTTCAGACTCTTTTCCCTGAACCCGGCCGCCGGCATCGATGTGGTCGCCTACCGCAACCTGGGCACGATGCTTGCACGGGTCTTTTTGCTGCAGATCTTCTTCTACGGATTGACCGCACTCGCCACTGCCGCACTCAATGCCCGCCGTAAATTCGTCGCAGCCGCGTGGGCCCCGGTCGCGGCCAACGTCGTCATCGTGGTTCTCCTCGCCCTCATCCCTCTCTCGATCGACGGCCGTCCCGGCCTCGACACCATCGCCGACAATTCCACGGTGCGGTGGCTCCTGGGCGGCGGGGCGACGCTCGGCATCGCAACCACGGCTGTCATCGTGCTGGCCGTGGCGAGGGCCTCGGGGGCGTCGTTCGGCTTGCGTGCCGACTTCCGCCACCCCGCGGTGAGGCGCCTCGCACGTCTGTCCCTGTGGACCTTTGGTTATGTCCTGACCAACCAGGTCGCCCTCGTGGTCGTGCGCAACCTGGCGGAACCCGGAAGCGGCGGACCGGATGCCTACACGAAGGCCTTCACGTTCTTCCAGTTGCCGCACGCGCTCCTCGCCGCGTCGATCACCACGACCTTCGCACCCGACCTCGCCCGCGCTGCTGCGTCCGCCGACCGCCAGGCTTTCGTCGGGCGTCTGTCGCTGGGTGTTCGCCTGATCACCCTCCTCACACTCCCCGCTGCGTCACTTTTCTTCGTCACATCGCGGCCCATGATCGGCGCCCTGCTGCAACACGGGAATTTCACCGCCGAAGCCGCCCACAACACCGCTCGAGCGCTGATGGGTTTCTCCGTTGGTCTCGTGGGCTTTTCTGTTTACTTGTTCGTGCTCCGAGGTTTCTACGCCCGCGAGGACACCCGCACGCCCTTCGTCATCAACTGTTTCGAGAACGTAGTCAATGTCGTGCTCGCGATCATCCTCGTCGACCGCCACGGCGTGCTCGGTCTCGGGCTCGCGTTCGGTATCGCCTACCTCGTGAGTGCAATCGTCGCCCTAGTCGTCATCGAACGCCGCCACCCCGAGTTTGCGTCGCTCGCCTTGATGCGGTCGCTGTGCCCGATGTTGGCCGCGACAGCACCCGCAAGCCTCGCTGCCTGGGCGATCGGTCGTGCACTCGGCGACACCGAGGGCCTCGGCGCCGTGGCCCGCACGGCGGCGTCGTACGCGGTTGGCGTTGTCGTGTACGTCGGGTTCTTGCGACTGTTGCGCGTGCGCGAAACGACTGCGTTGGCCGACCGGCTCCGCGGCCTCAACGCAGGGCGCTGAGAACAACCATCTCGTCGCGGTGCACGACGAGCGTCGACACACCCTCGGCCAAATCCGAAGCGCGCCTTCCCCGCAGGGCGGCAACTTCGGCATGCGACATGGCGCTCGCTCCGCGCGCCACCAGACCACCCGAGCCGTCGACCACGTCGATCACGTCACCGGCCGCGAAGTCACCCTCGACCGCCGTCACCCCCGGGGACAACAGTGAGGTTCCGCGCGATTCGAGGGCGGCCACTGCTCCGGCGTCGATGACGACGCGACCCTCGGACTGCGCCGCAAAGGCGATCCACAGTCGTCTGGCCGACAATTGACGGTCACGACCGAGGAACGTCGTGCCAACCACCCTGGCAGGGTCGACGGCGTCGACCAGGACGTTGTCGCGCGAGGCACGGGCGATCACCGTCCGCACACCCGACCATGACGCGATGCGCGCGGCCGAGAGTTTCGAGGCCATCCCGCCACTGCCACGAGCACTCCCCGCGCTGCCGGCGGCGACGCTGAGCAGGTCGTCGTCGGTCGTCACCACATCGATGAGGGTCGCATCCAGGTTGGAACGGGGATCCTTGGTGTAGAGACCCTCTTGATCGGTGAGCAGAACGAGGACATCGGCGGCGACACCGTGTGCCACCAACGCTGCGATGCGGTCGTTGTCACCGAAACGAATCTCGTCGTTGGCAATTGCATCGTTCTCGTTGATGACCGGCAGCACCCCAAGTTCGAGCAGGCGCAGCATGGTTTGGCGCGCGTGCAGGTACTGCCGACGGTCACCGAAGTCGTGCGGCACGAGCAACACCTGACCCGTCACCACCCCGTGGGCTGCGAAGACCGCGTTGTAACGCTCCATCAGGCGACTTTGGCCGATCGCGGCGAGTGCCTGGAGCGTGCCGACGTCTGCGGGACGCTGAGCCATTCCCAGGGCCGCAACCCCGGCGGACACCGCACCGCTGGTGACGAGCAGCACCTCGTGAGCCTCGCCCCGCAGCTGCACGATCTGGGCTGCCAACGAGGTGAACATGTCGGCGTTGAGCACGCCATCTGCGTGCGTGACCGAGCTGGTTCCAACCTTGACGACGACGCGCAACTCAGACCTCCGCCGTGTATTCGAAGGAGAAGGCACCGATGTGGACGACGTCGCCGTCGCGCGCACCGGCACGCGACAGCAGGCGACCGACGCCCATCTTCTTGAGACGTTCGTCGATGTAATTCAAGGCCTCAGGCGATGTGATGTCGTTGAGCGCAACCGATCGCACCGCATTGCGGCCAAGGACGCGGAACTCGTTGTCCCCGACGCGTTCGACACACGTTCCCTCGGGTTCGGGACGCAAAATGACCGTCGCCTGGCGTGGCGGAATCGCCTCGCGTGCCTGCGACACCAACTGTGCGAGTCTGCCGACCACGGCGCGAACACCCTGGCGCGTGACGGCCGACATGGTCAGGCCCGACCAATCCGAGAGCACCGCCGGGTCGGCAACGTCGACCTTGCTGCCGACCACGATGCGCGGACGACCGACGAGGGCCTCGTCGTAGGCCTCGAGCTCGCGCAGGAGAATTTTCTCCTGCGCGTCGGGCGCCAGGCCGTCCACCGACGCGAGATCCACGAGGATGCACAGTGCCCGGGCCCGTTCGATGTGACGCAGGAACTGGTGGCCGAGACCCCGACCCTCGCTTGCGCCCTCGATGATTCCCGGGATGTCGGCGACGACGAATTCGGTCGACTCGTCGATGCGCACGACCCCGAGGTGCGGTTCGAGGGTCGTGAAGGGATAGTTGGCGATCTTCGGTTTGGCGGCGGAGATGGAACTGATGAAGGTGCTCTTTCCGGCATTGGGAAATCCCACGAGAGCGACGTCGGCCATCAACTTCAGTTCCAGTTTCAGCCAACGTTCGGAGCCGTACTCGCCCTGCTCGGCGAACTTCGGGGCGCGTCTGCGGTTGGAGAGGAATCTCGCATTGCCGCGACCGCCGCGCCCTCCCTCGACGGCCCTCCAACGGTCGCCGTGGGCGACAAGGTCGGCCAGCACCTCGTCGGTGTACATGTCGCGCACGACGGTCCCCTCCGGAACCCTGATTTCGAGGTCGCGGCCGGACTTCCCGTGAAGGTCCTTGCCCATTCCGTTCACGCCGTCCTGGGCGCGTCGGTGCGGATGGTCCCGGAAAGCCAGCAGCGATGCCACGTTGTGGTCGGCGACGAGCCAGACGTCGCCTCCGTTGCCGCCGTCACCGCCGTTCGGGCCTCCGAATGCGACCGGGCCCTCGCGGCGAAAACTCACGCATCCGGCCCCGCCATCGCCGGCGCGCACGTTCAGTTGGCACTCGTCGACGAAGGCACTCATGGTGTGGATCAGGCTAATGGCGCACACCTGTCACCTATCGTCTCTTTTGTGAGCGGTTCGCCATCCCCCTCCGACGCCGCGCGCCGCGCCGAGGTGTGGGCCTCCACCATGGCGGGACATGCGCTCTCCCACTCGCCGACGAGTGTTCGCTTCGCACACTCCGACTCGCACGCGTCCACGGGCGCACAACGGCTGGTGTCGCGCGACGAACGCGAGGACCACGAAAACAATCTTCTTGCCCCGAATGCCACGCGCTCGATCGGTGCGGGCGCCCGCAGTCGACCCGAGGAACCCGATGCATTGCGCACGTGTTTCGAGCGCGACCGGGACCGCATTCTGCACGCAGCCGCCTTCCGTCGCCTCGCCGGCAAGACACAGGTGTTCGTCTTCCCCGATGATCATCAACGCACACGCCTCACCCACGCACTCGAGGTCGCCCAGGTCGCCACGTCCATTTCACGGGCTCTTGGCCTCAACGTCGCTCTCACCGAGGCCATCGCACTCGGTCACGACTGCGGGCACGGACCGGGCGGGCACGCCAGCGAAGATGCGCTCAGTCCTTTCGTCGAGGGCGGCTACGACCACGCCCTGTGGGGAGCAGACGTCACCCTCGCCCCGTTGAATCTGTGCCGCGAAACACTCGACGGCATCCGCAACCATTCTTGGTCGCGACCGGCGCCGATGACGCCCGAGGGCGAGGTCGTCTCGTGGGCCGATCGCATCGCCTACGTGTGCCATGACTTCGAGGATGCAGTCGATGCGCGCGTCGTGTCGTCCGTGGACCTGCCCTCGATGGTGAGCGAACGCTGCGGCACGTCGCGCGCCAAGCAACTTGCGTCTTTCATCGCTGGAATGCTCGACGCCACGCAGAGCACCGGGCGCGTCGCGATGACCACCGACATGGCCGAGGCACTCGGCGCCTTCCGACAGTTCAACTACGAAGCCGTGTACCTGCGACCCGAATCACGGGCCCAGGCTGCATCGGTCGTCCGCGTCTTGCAGGCCCTCGTCGAGTACTACGCGGCCCGGCCGGCGGCGTGTCCCGCCACACGTCACCTCGACGCAGCCGCAAAGTCGCCCGACATGCTCAAGGCGATCGTCGAATACGTCGGCGGCATGACCGACCGTTACGCCTTCCAGCAGGCGATCAGCCTGCTGAACTGGAGCGAATCCGACCTTCCGGTCGGCATTGACTTCCGCTGAGGCGCCCTAGTTGCCGGCGGGCAGAACGTCAACGACCCTACGGCCGCGGCGCTCTCCGAACTTCACGCTGCCACCGACGAGCGCAAACAAGGTGTCGTCCTTGCCGATACCCACGTTCTTGCCCGGGTGCACCCGCGTCCCGCGCTGACGCACGAGTATTGCCCCGGCGGTGATCTGTGTTCCGTCGAATGCCTTGACACCAAGGCGCTGCGCGTTCGAATCGCGGCCGTTGCGTGTGGAGCCGCCACCTTTGGTTTTCGACATGGGTCAGCCTTTCGCGATGGACGTGATTTCGACTACGGAATACTGCTGACGGTGACCGTAGCGACGACGCTGGTTGGTGCGGCGCTTGTAGATGAAACCGTCGATCTTTGGTCCCTTGGCCGTGGCGATGACGCGGCCGGTGACCGAGGCGTTCTTCAACTGCTCGGGGGTGGAGAGCACGGTGACGCCGTCGACGACGAGAACCGGGGTGAACTTCACTTCGGCACCGTGGTCGACACCGAGTAGGTCAACCTTGACGGTCTCGCCCTGGGCGACCTTTTCCTGCTTCCCACCGGAGGCGATGACTGCGTACATAACGGCTCCCGAGCCTACAAGGCTGGCCCCGCGACCCCAACCCGAGGGATCAGCCAATCAGCGAATAGTCGACCTTGATGCCGCGACCCTCGCAGTCGGGGCACTGACCGGCGAAACTGGTGAGGAGTCCCTCTCCGATGCGCTTGCGGGTCATCTCGACGAGGCCGAGGTCGGACACGTCGAGCACCTGGGTCCGCGTCTTGTCGCGAGCCAAGGCAGCACGGAAAGCGTCGACCACCTTGCGACGGTTCTCTTTTATTTCCATGTCGATGAAGTCGATCACGATGATGCCCCCGATGTCGCGCAAACGCAGTTGCAGGGCGATTTCCTCGGCGGCCTCGAGGTTGTTGTGGAACACCGTTTCCTCGAGGTTCGATTTGCCGACGTTCTTGCCGGTGTTGACGTCAATGACCGTGAGCGCCTCGGTGTGTTCGATGATGAGCGACCCACCGGACGGCAGCCAGACCTTGCGGTCGAGCGCCTTGTGGATCTGCTCGTGCACGCGGTACTGCTCGAAGATCGGCAGACCCGTTGCCGATGGTGAGTCGCCGTCCTCGTCACCCGACGCATCGGCTCCACCCGACGCATACAACTCGACGCGATCGGCGAGTTCGGGGTTGAAATCGCGGACGTAATCCTTCAGGTCCTCGTACAACTGCGGGTCGTCGATGACGACACCGCGGTATTCGGCGTTGAACTCTTCGCGGATGACGCGCACGGCAAGGCTGGGCTCGCGGTACAGCAACTTCGGTCCGTTGGCGCCCTTGGCCGCTTCATCGATGCGCGCCCACTCGTCGAGTAGACGTGCCATGTCGGCGCGCAATTCGTTTTCGGTGGCATGTTCGGCCGCCGTGCGCACGATGAGCCCGTGTTCTGCCGGTTTGACCCGATCGAGAACCGAACGGAGACGACGACGTTCGTCGTCGGGCAGGCGCTTTGAGATGCCGTACGTCTTTGAATTCGGGATCAGGACGACGAACCGACCGGGTAGGGACACTTCCTGGGTGAGTCGGGCACCTTTGGCCCCGATGGGGTTCTTGGTCACCTGGCAGAGGATCAACTGCCGCGCCCTCAAGATGTCCTCGATGCGGCGATCCGCGGACTTCTCGACGATGTCCTCGGCGTCGTATTGCACGTCACCCCGGTACAGCACGGCGTTCTTCGGTGTTGCGATGTCGACGAACGCGGCTTCCATGCCCGGCAACACGTTCTGCACCCGACCCAGGTAGATGTTGCCGTGGATTTGAGAGATGTCGTCGGCCGGACGGCTGACGTAATGCTCGATCAGTTTGCGACCCTCGAGAACGGCCACCTGGGTGAGCCCCTCGCGAACCTGCACGCACATGAGGTAACGCCCGACGGGCCGGCCATCGCGGGTGCGACCGCGGCGACGCTCGACGATCTCGGCCTCGACTGCGGCCTGGCTTTGGCGCTGGCGACCCGCCTGGTCACCTTTTTTCCCCGACCCCCCGCGACTACGACCGCGACCTCCGCGGCGGCGTTTGCCGCCTCCTGCCTTGGGTGTCGCCGGAGCACTTGGTGGTGCACTTTGACGCGCCGGCGCAGGCCGGGTGTCGCCGATTTGCGGTCGGCGGGGCGGGGCGGGGTTGGCCGCGCTCGATTCGACAACGGCGCCACCCGCTGCCGGAGCCTCGGCGGCGGGGCGTGCGTTTTGCCCGTTTTGGCTTGTTTTGTTGCGGTTGCGCCCACCGCGCGACCCACGGCGCCGTTTCTTGTTCGGCCCGGGGCTGGCGGACTGATTCGCGCCCTCGGAAGGTTGGTTCATGATGTCTCGATCCTGTGCGGCTACAAGCCACTCTCGCCTCAGGCTATCGCCTGGTTTCCACCCAAACCGTGACCTGTGCGCGCCCGGGGCGTCAACGCAAACGGCGCATGTGGACGCTTTGAACCAGGCCCACGATGGCGGCGAACGCCACCATGTGCGAGCCCCCGTAGGAGACGAAGGGCAGGGGCAGGCCCGACACCGGCATGATGCCAAGGGTCATGCCGATGTTCTGGAACGTCTGCCACAGGATCATGGAAAAAGCTCCGAGGGCGATGAACTGTCCGAGACGGGTGCGCGAGAGGCGACCGACCCGCCAGATTCGCCACAACAGCAGTGTGAAGATCGACAGGGTCACGCCCGCTCCGATCAGGCCGAACTGTTCGGCGATCGCGGAGAAGATGAAGTCGGTCGACTGCACCGGGATGAAGGCCCCATTGGTGAGCGGACCCTGCAGGAAGCCCTTGCCCGTGACGCCCCCGGTGGCGACCGCACGCTTGGCGAAGCGCACCTGGAGCACCACGTCTTTGAGCGCCGACTCCGTCGAGTTCTGGTTGAGAAATGCCTCGATGCGACGGAACTGGTACCCACGCACGAGCCCGCTCCACACGGCAACAGTCACCGAGAGGATCACGAGCGACGCGAAGGACAGGATGTAGCGGATTTTGCTGCCGGCAACGAGCAGGAGACCCAGCATGCAGGCAAGCAACACCGTCGCCGAGCCGAGGTCGGGCTGCAACAAAATGAGAGCCACTGATGCACCGACGATGACGAGGCTCGTCACGAACCGGTGATACGGCAACTGTTCGCTCTCTTCTTCGGACAGATAGCCCGCCAGTAGCAACAACAACGCGAATTTCGTCAACTCGGCCGGCTGTAGTGACACGATGCCGAGGTCGAACGATAGGCGTGCGCCTCCACGCACCGCACCCGCGACGAGCACGAGCATCAGCGCAACGAGCGACGCACCGTAGAGGAACTCCGCCCTCCCCCGCAGCCATTCGTAATCGAAGGCCATCACGAGTGCCATCACCACCGCGGCCGCGATGATGTAGATGATCTGTCGCTGCAAGAGGTAGTACGGGTCGACACCACGGGCAAGCAACCGCGGCCGCGTCGTCGAATACACCGCGAACGCCCCGATTGTCGACAGGGCCGAGACAGCCAAGACCAGCAGCCAATCGATGTTCCGACTGGGGTCGGCCATGCTGCGCCGGATGTTCCCCATCCCCGACAACGACGGTCGGCGACGCATCGCATCGAGCACCGCCATCAGTCGCGCACCCCTCCGCCGTAGCCCGAAAGGCACAACGGACTCACCAGGCGCTGCGGACGCGCCACTGCGGTGCTGTTGATGTCGAGTGGATTGCTCGGGATCACTTCCTGGGTGTCGACGACACCGGCGAGCGCCGAAAACACGCACTTGACGACGGGGGCCGCGGCCTGTGATCCGTAGCCCGACTTCTCGAGATAGGCGACGGCGGTGAAGGGCCGCGTGGGGTCGAGGCTAAAGGCCGTGAACGCGGAGGAGTCGTTCCACGGGAGATTCTTGAAGCCCTGCGCGGTGCCCGTCTTGCCGGCGATCGGCAACAGTTTCTTCGGGTAGTTCTTGAAGAGAAACTCGCCCGTGGCCTTGTGGTAGAAATCCCAGTCCACTCCCGGCCCGTTGACGACACGTGTGAGGCCGCGCACGATCGGGTCGTGCACGTCGGGTGACATCTCGACATTGCGGACGACCTTGCCCCGGGTGCGGTCTTCGACAACAATCGCCCCGGACAGGTCTGCAAATCCGGCGTTCCCGTCGGGCGTTCCGGATTCGAGGATGCGTTTGATGACGTGAGGGGTGACGACACGCCCGTTGTTCGCCAACACCGAGTACGAGACGCCCATTTGTAGCGGCGTGGCCGCAAGGAGACCCTGACCGATCGCGAACTGCACGTTGTCACCGACGTAGTACGCACGACCCTCCTCCTTGGGGATCGCACCCGCATCGGCGAGCGACTTTTTCAGCTCTTTGCTCGGTAGTGCCCCGCCGTATTCGAACGGAAGGTCGACGCCCGTCGGTGCGCCGAACCCGAACTTGCGCACCTCCTCTTCAAGAATTGGGCGGTAACCACGCTGGGTGAGAATCTGCTCGCCGATCTTGTAGAAAAACGCGTCCGAGGAAACGGCGAGTGCGTCTTCGACCGTGACCGGTCCGTAGCGGCAGGGCGAATTCGTCGCGGAACAGAAGGCGTTTTTGAACACGCACTTGACACCTTCTTGACACCTGCCGTTGGGAATGGACTCCAACTTGTACGTGCCCTCGTCGCGGTATTTGAACTTTTTTGGCTCGGCAATCTGCCCCGAATCGAGCGCCGCGAACGCAGTGAACGGCTTGAAGGTGGAACCCAGGTTGTAACGGCCGCTCACCGCGCGGTTCACGATGATCGCCTTGTCGGGGTCCTTGGTCTCGGGGAACAACTGTTTGAACTTCGACGAGGAAATCCCCGCGTTGAACCATCGATTGTCGAAGTTCGGGTAGCTCGCCATTGCGACGACTTCACCGGTTTCGTAGTTCATCAACAGCGCGGATCCGGCCGGGGCCTTGTAGAAGTTGACCTCCGCGTATTGCGGGTCCGGCTCGCCATTCTCCAACTTCACCGTCCCTGCGTCGACCTGACGACGCAGGCCCAACATCGTCTCCAGTGCCTGCTCGACAAACTGCTGGTAGTCGAGGTCGATCGACAGTTGCACATCGTCACCGGGAATCGGTTCGACCCGCTCGATCTCTCGGATGATCTGGCCGAGGGCGTTCACCTCGAAGCGCACGTAACCCGGTTTGCCGCGCAGCACACTCTCGTAGGTCTGTTCGACCCCGTACTGGCCGACGCGTTCGTTCGGTGAGTACTTGAACGACTTGTAATACGGCAACTGTCGCTCGAGAATCGCGCCCATGAACCCGACCACGTGCGACCCGATTGGGGCGTAGGGGTACTCGCGCCTCCAGCCTTCTTCGACGTCGACACCCGGGTAGTCCTCCGAGCGCTCGCGCAGGAACAACGCGGTCTGCTCGGAAATGCCCTCACGCAACGGCAAGGGACGCAGCGGGTCGTACAACTTGCTCTGGTAGCGACGCTCAAGTTCGGTGACGGGTGTCTGGAGGGCGCCCGAGAGGCGCAGGAACAACTCCGCCCTCTCTGCGGGTTTGCGCACCACGGCGCGATCGATGGTGGCGATGAGCACGCGCTCGTTGTCGGCGAGCACGCGACCGTCGACGTCGAAGATGCGCCCCCGTTCGGGTAGCAGCGAGACCGTTCGGGAACGCACCTCGGCGACGCGCGACTCCAAGCCCTCGGCGTCGACGACCTGAAGGAACCAGGTACGGGTGCACACGAGACCGAGCAGGATGAGCGCGAGGCCACCGAGTACGCCCGGTCGCTTTCCCGAAATCGTCGCCGGCATTCCCCTATTCTGCCCAGATGGCCTGGCGAACAGGCTTCACCAGCGCCCACTTGGCGATACGCGCTGCAGGAACGGCAAGCAAAGCGTTGAAAGCAGCACAGGTGAGAGCCACCGTCAGGATCCGTGAGCCGAGCAAACCGTCGATGCCAACGACGAGACTCGCTGCCGGATACAACAAAACTGCCGTTGCCGTCGACAGTGCGACGGCGATGATCTTCGCCCACCACCGCGCCTCGTGGACGAATGCGTTGACTCCCCCCGCCATGTAGCCGGCGAAACCGAACACGACCGCCGACAAGCCCATCGGCGCCGTGAGCACCATGTCGTACATGAGTCCGAAGATGAATCCCGTCACCGCACCTGCTTCGCTTCCTGCGGCGATGCCACTCGCGCAGGCAAAGAGCAGCATGACCTGAAGCACCACACCCAAGGGACGCAACGTGTTGAAGAGCGTCGTCTGAAAACTCAACACGACGAGACCGAGCAGGAACGTGCGCGTGATCGGTGATTCGATGATCGCGAAGAATCGTTTCATCGCGGGATCTCCGTCGCGGGCTGGTACAGCAAGACGCGCACGAAGTTGAGACTCTCGAGATTGGCCGCGAGATCAACTTCGAGCAACGGCCCCGCGGTGCCTTTGCGGTTCACCACGCGCGCCACGATTCCCACCACGAGATCGGGTGGCGCGAGGCTTTGCGATCCACCCGCGGTGACCACGGGGACCCCTTCGCACAGCGCACCCAATCGTTCCGAGACCTGCACGAACCGCACGATGGGCGTCCTGCCGATACCCCTGCCTTCGAGGGCACCCGTCTCGCGCGGGACGAGGCCACCCGTGTCGGGAATGGTGATCTGCGAGCCCGCACCACCGGGTCGCGGCGGCAGCGTCGTGGGGAACGGTGTGAACCCCTTGATCGTTGTCGTCGTGGGCCTCGGCAGGGTCGTCGTGGTCGTGGTCGTGGTCGTCGTGGTCGTGGTCGTCGTGGTCGTCGGCGGCACGGTCGAGGTGGTGGTTGTTGTCTCGCCGGGCAGGGTCGTTGTCGTAACTCCATCGGTGTTCGTTGGCGGCACCAGGACCGTGGAGGTGGTGGTCTCGGCGAGGGTTGTCGGCGGCGGCTCGGGAGCCGTCGTCGCGGGAGTCGGGCAGTTGCCGACCTTGACCGCGATCACATATTCGGGGTCGGTCGTGAGCATCACCACGGAGCGCTCGAGTGTCGCATCGGTGATTTTGCCGACGAGCCCCGCTCCGTTGGTGACCGTCATCCCGACGCGGATTCCACTCGACTTGCCGCGGTTCAATTCGAAAGTCTGCGAAAAGTTCGACGGCGATTGGCCCACGATCTGGGCAGTCACGCTGTCGATGCCCGCCAGAGTGGGCAATCCGTTCAAGGCAAGTAGTTCCTGCGCTTCGCGCACGCTCGCCGCAGCGGCGATGGCCGTTCCTTCTTGCTTCACCAACAAATCCTTCAGGGCGAGGTTCTCCTTGCGCAGATCTCCGTAGTCGAGAACCCCCCGCCAGGCATTCGAGACCGGTTTGGTGACGACGTTCGTCAAGCGTTCGACGGGACGAAAGACCGTGCCGAACGTGTCGCGTACCCCCGCGACGAACCCGCTGTCACGCAGGTCGAGTGTCACGAGCAGAATCGACGTGAGCAACAGCACGACGATCATGCGCCGACGTGTGAAGGACTGCACGGAGAGGAACTACTCCTTAGTCGATTCCCGTTTGGGTGAGCAGACCGCGCATCGCCTCGATGTTCTCGAGCGCCTGGCCGGACCCCAGCACCACGGCGTACAGCGGGTCGGGCGCCACGACGGCACGCATGCCCGTCTCATGCGTGACTCGCTGGGTGAGACCCGCAAGCAGTGCGCCACCGCCCGACAACACGATGCCGTTCTCCATGATGTCGGCGGCGAGTTCTGGTGGCGTGCGATCGAGTGTCGCCTTGATCGCGTCGACGATGGCCGCGATCGGCTCGGCGATCGCCTTGCGCACGTGTTCAGTGGTCAACTCGACGCGCCGCGGCAGACCCGAGAGCGAATCCCGCCCACCGATGTCTGCGGTGAATTCCTCCTCCAGCCGCCAAGCCGAACCCATCTGGATCTTGATTTCCTCGCAGGTGTTCTCGCCGATGTCGAGGCCGAATTCCTTCTTGACATAGTCGCCGATCGCCTCGGTGATCTCGTCGCCCGCGACGCGCACCGACTGGGCAACCACGATGCCACCGAGCGAGATGACGGCCACCTCGGTGGTTCCGCCACCGATGTCGACGATCATGTTGCCCGCGGGTTCGTGCACCGCGATACCCGCACCGATGGCAGCCGCCATGGGTTCTTCGATGATGTGGACCGGCTTGCGCGCACCGGCATACTCGGCCGCGTCCTGCACGGCTCGTTGCTCGACACCGGTGATGCCCGACGGGACACAGATGACCATGCGGGGCCGGCTCCATCGGCTGGCATTGACCTGTTGAATGAAGTACCGGAGCATCTTTTCGCAGACTTCGAAGTCGGCAATCACACCGTCCTTGAGCGGTCGAACCGACGTGATGTGCGACGGTGTGCGACCAAGCATCCGCTTGGCTTCCCAACCGACCGCGACCGGTTTTCCGTCACGCATGTCGACGGCGACGATCGACGGCTCGTTGAGCACCACGCCCTGCCCGCGCACGTACACGAGGGTGTTCGCGGTGCCGAGATCGATCGCGATGTCGCGGCCGAGGCTGAGTGGGTTTCCTCCAGCCAAGTGGTGACCTCCTGCGTTGCAGCTTCGTCGAGTCTGACGTTACAGAGACGGAAAGAAGATTTTGATCTCTCGCGCCGCCGACTCCGCCGAGTCGCTGCCGTGCACGAGGTTCTCGGTGAAAATCGTTCCCAGGTCGCCGCGGATCGTTCCCGGCGCCGCGGTTCGCGGGTTGGTGGCACCCATCATGTTGCGCACGATCTCCCAGGTGTCTTCCGGGCCTTCGACGACCATCGCGACGACGGGGTTGCGCGACATGAATGCCACGAGGTCGTTGTAGAAACCCTTTCCCTGGTGTTCCTCGTAGTGACGGGCGAGGATCGCCGAGTCGAGCCTGCGAAGTTCCATCGCCACGATCCTGAGGCCCCGCGTCTCGAGACGCGACAGGATGTTCCCGACGAGTCCGCGTTCGACCGCATCGGGCTTCAACAAGACAAGGGTACGGTTCGACATTCCGAGAAGCCTACGGCAAGACGCGGGAAAGATGACCCCTCGCCTCGCCCACCACGTAAAGCGATCCAGTGACGAGAACTGCATCGTCGGCGTTTGCATCGGTGAGCGCACGGTCGATGGCCGCCCCCACGGACTCACGAACGACGACGTCGTCACAGCCCATTGCGCGAGCCACCTCTGCCAGGTCGGTTGCGGGCAGGCCGCGTGGACTCGGTGCCGTGCAGCAGATGACCTGGTCGAATTCGTCCGCACGCAACGCCGACAACAATGCGAGCGGGTCCCGACTGCGCAACGTACCCACGACGAGCCGATGCGAACCGACGGGATCGAAATCGGAGAAGAAAACCTCCGCACAAACATCGGCACCCGCGGGGTTGTGTGCACCATCGATGATGACGAGCGGTTGATGGTGCACCACTTCGAAACGCCCCGGCATCACCACCGAATTCAACCCCTCTTCGAGAATGTTCCTGTCAATCGCATGGCCGAAGAACGCCTCGACTGCTGCGATGGCGGCACTCGCGTTGTCACCCTGGTGTCGACCGTGGAGTGGTACGAAGACATCGACGTACCTGCCGTGCGCTGTGCGCACCTCGATCATCCGGCCGCCCAGAGCGAGATGGTTGTCGACGCACTCGAAGTGCTCTCCGCGTCGGACTCCCTCGGACACGGCGTCGGTGAAAAAATCGGCGAGTTCGGGTGTGACGTCACCGATCACGACCACCGAAGCCTCCTTGGCGATACCCACTTTTTCGCGCGCGATGTCGAGGACCGTTGGTCCCGCGTATTCGGTGTGGTCAAGGGCGATGTTGGTGATCACGGCGACGTCGGATTCCACGACATTCGTCGCGTCCCATCGCCCGAGCATGCCGACCTCGATCACCGCAACATCGACGGGCGTGTCCGAAAAGCAGCGGAATGCCGCGGCCGTCAGGATCTCGAAGAACGACGGTCTCACCCCCGCCAGAACCTCGGCGTCGGCGACCGCCGCGATGTTTTCGGCGAAGGTTTCGTCGTCGATCGGCGCACCGTCGACGAGAATTCTCTCGTTGATTCGCTGCAAGTGTGGACTCGCATAGGTGCCGACGCGCAAACCGTGGGCCATCAGCAGTTTCGTGATGATCTGCGAGGTCGAGCCCTTCCCGTTGGTGCCGGTCACGTGGACCACCCGATAGTCCAGGTGAGGGTCCCCCATGACGGTCGTCAAGGCTGTGATGTTGCGCAGCGAAGGCTCTGCGACCCGACCCGTGCGTTCATAACTCGTGTGCTCGTCGAGGAACGCCAATGCCTCGGCGTAGTTCACAAAATCTGCCCGTTGCTACGAAGCAGCGCGCCGCTGGCGCGGGGCACGCGAATTTCCGCGCATCACGACGAGCGGTGCGGCCCTTTCCTTGACCGACTGCTCGGTTACGACAACCTTGGCGACGTCACCCTTGCCCGGAATGTCGAACATCGTGGTCAGCAACACCTCTTCGAGGATGGCACGCAGACCACGCGCACCCGTGCCACGCTCGAGTGCAAGATCCGCGATCGCACCGAGTGCCATGGCATCGACTTCGAGTTCGACATCTTCGAATTCGAAGAACTTGGCGTACTGCTTGATGAGGGCGTTCTTCGGTTCGGTGAGAATGCTCGTCAATGCCTCGCGGTCGAGGCTGTGCACCGCGCCGACCATCGGGAGACGACCGACGAACTCGGGGATCATGCCGAACTTCAGCAGGTCTTCGGGCAGCACCTGGGCGAACAACTTGCCCAGATCTTTCTCGGTCTTGGAGCGCACGGTCGCATGGAAGCCCACGCCCTTGTGGCCGATGCGCGACTCGATGATGGAATCGAGGCCGGCGAACGCACCACCACAGATGAAGAGAACATTGGTGGTGTCGATCTGGATGAACTCTTGGTGGGGGTGCTTGCGTCCACCCTGGGGCGGCACGGAGGCCACGGTTCCCTCGAGAATCTTCAACAGCGCCTGCTGCACACCCTCGCCCGAAACGTCACGGGTGATCGACGGGTTTTCGCTCTTGCGTGCGACCTTGTCGATTTCGTCGATGTAGATGATGCCCGTCTCGGCCTTCTTCACGTCGAAGTCAGCGGCCTGCAGCAACTTGAGGAGGATGTTCTCGACGTCCTCACCCACGTAGCCGGCCTCGGTGAGTGCGGTGGCATCGGCGATGGCGAAGGGCACGTTGAGCATGCGCGCAAGGGTCTGGGCGAGGTGGGTCTTGCCGCAACCCGTCGGGCCGAGCAGGAGAATGTTGCTCTTTTGCAGTTCGACATCTTCACGCCGGGCGGCGCCCTGATTCAACTGGTACTGGATGCGGCGGTAGTGGTTGAACACGGCCACCGCGAGCACTTTCTTCGCCTGTTCCTGGCCGACCACGTACTCGTCGAGGAACGCACGGATCTCGCGGGGAGTCGGCAACTCCTCGAAGCGGACGTCACCGGGGTCGGCGAACTCCTCCTCAATGATTTCGTTGCAGAGCTCGATGCACTCGTCGCAGATGTACACGCCCGGACCGGCGATGAGCTTTTTCACCTGCTTCTGCGACTTGCCGCAGAACGAGCACTTCAGCAATTCTCCCGAATCACCGAATTTGGCCACGCGGCCCTCCTCTGAAAGGTGTCAGCGGATCGCCCCTGAGCGGTCGGTCAACTGACGACTCGAAATGATGTCATCGATGATGCCATACCCGAGGGCCTCGGGAGCTTCCATTACGAAATCCCGGTCGGTGTCGGCATGGATGCGGTCGATCGGCTGGCCGGTGTGATTTGCAAGGATTTCCTCGAGAAGGTCGCGCATCCGCAGGATTTCGCGGGCAGCGATTTCCAGATCGGTGACCTGGGCGTAACCGACCTGTCCGTAGGGCTGGTGGAGCAGGACACGCGAGTGCGGCAGGGCGAGGCGCTTGCCCTTGGTGCCGGCTGCCAGCAGGACGGCCGCAGCAGAAGCGGCCTGGCCGAGGCAGATCGTTGCGATGTCGTTTTTGATGAACTGCATCGTGTCGTAGATCGCGAACAGTGCGGTGATGTCACCACCGGGACTGTTGATGTAGATGTTGATGTCCTTGTCGGGATTTTCACTCTCGAGGTGGATCAACTGCGCACAGATGAGGTTCGCGATCGTGTCGTCGATCGGCGTACCGAGGAAGATGATGTTCTCTTTCAGCAGACGGCTGTAGAGGTCGTAGACCCGCTCGCCACGGCTGGTCTGCTCGGTGACGTTCGGAACGTAATAGTTGCGGTACTGGTTCGGCACGCTGATCATTCTGCCCCTTGGGAGTGACCCGCATCGCCATTGTGCGCAAGATCTTGATCACCATCATCGACACGGTCACGGCCCAGAACGTGCTCGCGGTCGAGTTCCTTGCCGTTCGTGTCGACCATTGTGACATTGAGCAACAACCAGTCGAGGGCCTTTGACTTGGCGATTTGCGACGCAAGGTCGCCAACCGCGTCCTTCTTTTCGTAGACCTTGCGCACCTCCCCGGGCTCCTTTTTTACCCGCACGGCGATGCGCCCATACTCGAGGTCGATCTCGTCCTCGGTGGCACCGAGACCCTCGGCAACGACGATGGCCCGCAGCGCGAGGTCCACCTTGACGGCTTTCACCGACTGCTCTTTCAACGCGTCGACGAATTGGTTGGTGTCCTGACCGGTGGCCGACAACCACTGGTCCAGGGCGATGCCCTGGGACTGGAACTGTTGCACCGTGTTCTGCACACGGGCCTGCAGGTCGCTGTTCACCATTGCCTCGGGTGCGTCGATGTCGACGAGCGCGGCGAGCGCCTCGGTGACCTTGTCGATGACGGCATTGCGTGCCTGGTTCAACTTCATCTCCGCAATACGCGCGGCAACTGCCTCGCGCCAAGCGGTGATCGTGTCGTGTTCTGTGACGTGCTCGGCCACCCAGTCGTCGGTGAGGTCGGCGAGCTCGAGAGTCTGGACACGCTGAACCGTGACCTCGAAATCGGCGGGCTGCTCCGTTCCGTTCGGCGTGGCGCTGAACTTGAGCTCCGCCCCCTTTTCGGCACCGGTGACCTCTTCATCAAAGGTCGGCGCCACCCAGCCGCGCCCGAGCTCGTACACCCAATCGTCGGTGTTCAAACCGGGAACGGGTTCTCCGTCGCGCAGACCCCGCAGATCGAGTGTCACGAAGTCGCCCGTCTCCGACGGCCGGTCGACATCGACGAGACTGCCGTGACGGCGACGCTCGGCTGAGACAACCTCCTCGATTTCCGCCTCGCCGGCCTCGATGGGTGCGAGTTCGATGCGCAGACCCTGGTAGCCGGGCACGGTGATGACGGGACGCACCTCGCAGGTTGCGTCGAAGGAAACCGCACCTTCTTCTTCACCCGACACCAACTTGACATCGGGTGTTGCGATGAGGTCGATGTCGTGTTCGCGGACCGCCTTTGACAAGTACAACGGCACCGAGTCCTCGATGGCCTGGCGGCGAGCCGCGTCGAGGCCGATGCGGGCCTCGAGCAGTTTGCGGGGCGCCTTGCCGGCGCGAAAGCCGGGCAGGCGCACCTCGTGGGCGATCTTCTTGAACGCAAGATCGATACTGGCATCGAACTCCGACTGGTCGAGCTCGACCGTGAGCTTGACTTTGTTGCCATCGAGGGGTTCAAGGGTCGTTTTCACAGGCTCAGGAGTGTATCCACCTGCATCGAAAGTGGGCTTTGGGCGCAGCGATCGGCAAAGATGAAGGCATGCCGTTCTGGAAGCCACACGCCCTCGCCACACCGCACGCCGACCAGATCAACCTGCGCATCGGCGATCAAGTGGTCGCCACGGCCGACCTTGACGGCGTGCCCGCCGGCACCGCCGGCAAGGTGATCCTCGCCAACGGCTTCAACTGGCAGCGCTACCGCGTGCTCTTCGCCAACGGCGCCGAAATTGGCGACCTCGATGCACGGCAGATCGCCGCCACCGGTCGCACCGCCAAGCGTCTGGCGCGCATCGCAAAGCGGGGATAGCGAAACGGCAATACCCCCCACCGTTTGCACCGCTAGCCTACGAGACGTGTCTACGCCGGGGAATGGCGCAGCTTGGTAGCGCGCCTGCTTTGGGAGCAGGAGGCCGGGGGTTCAAGTCCCCCTTCCCCGACCAAAATTTTTGCCTGAGGCGGTTTCGGCAAGACTGGTGCCATGCCGGTTCGCGTCGAAGTCGTATCCCATCCCCTGGTTCAGGATTCGCTCGCACGGGTGCGCGACAAATCGACGCCCAACGCCCTCTTCCGCCAGGAACTCGAACGCATCGGCTTGCTTCTTCTCGTCGAGGCGACCCGTCGCTTCGGCACCACCGACATCACCGTGGAAACACCCCTCACGGTGGCCGCGGGCAAAATGCTCGCGACCCAGCCTGTCGTCATCCCGGTGCTGCGGGCGGGACTCGGCTTCGTGCAGGCTGCGCAGGATCTGATGCCCAACGCCGACGTCGGCTTCATCGGCATCAGCCGTGATGAAGAAACCTTCCAACCAAAGCCCTACGTCAACAAGTTGCCCGAGACACTCGCGGGCCGCCCCTGCATCGTGCTCGATCCGATGCTTGCCACAGGCGGATCCCTCTCCCACACCTGTCGTCTCCTCCTCGAACGCGGCGCCGGGGGCCCCATCACGGTGGTGTGTGCCCTGGCCGCCCCGGAGGGAATCGCCTACCTCGAATCAGTTGGCCTTGACCTCCTCATTTATACCGCATCGGTGGACGAACGCCTGAACGAACACGCCTTCATCGTCCCGGGGCTCGGTGACGCCGGCGACCGCCAGTTCGGCGCGCCGCACTGAGGTCTGTTTCTTGCTCAGATTCGCGGTCAGGGCACAACACACGGACACCATCAATCAGGTCTTTTGGTTGCATGTGGCAACGATGGTGGGCGACTGACCTCTCATGCCTTTGTCACCTATCGGGCGTGGCAGTATCGTGAGCAGCGGCACACCGGACGAGGGTGCCCACAGTCAAAAGAGGGGAAACAATGTCGATCAAGGGGACGAAGAGATCGGGGCGGGCGCGGCGTCTGGCCCTCTACACGAGCATCGCGGTCGCGGCGTCGGTAATTCCAGTTGCAACACAAGTGTCCGCCAGTTCCGCAACTGCAGAAAAGCCGGTCCGAGGTGGGAACATCACCGTCGGCATCTTCGACCAGGTGCTCACCACCTGCTACACGCCTAACGTTCCCAACTCGGCGCTTGGCGTGTTGAAGACCGTTTACGAAGGTCTCGTCGAAAAGAGCAGTGACGGCAAGTTCGTTCCCTTCCTGGCCAAGTCCATCACGGCGAGTGCCGACTACAAGACCTGGACGCTCACCCTGCGTCCCAACATCCAGTTCAGCAACGGCGAGGCATTGGATGCCGCTGCCGTCGTGCTCAACCTCCAGGCGATCAATGGTGACTACTACCTGAAAAACATGGCGACAGCCGGGCACACGGCAGGGTCGGGTATTCCATTCACAGCAAACCTGCGCAAGATCGAGGCCTCGGGCGCCGACACCGTGGTCATGACGCTGTGGACGCCGCAGTTTGATTGGCTCGACACGCTCTACGCGTCGGGTCGATTCTTCATGCGCGCCCCGTCGACCATCAAGGACAAGAACGAGTGCGCCACCAAGGGTGTCGGTACCGGTCCCTTTATGTTCGAGACGGTTACCGCGACCAACGTCAAGGTGAAGCGAAACCCCAACTACTGGCGAAAGGACAAGGCCGGCGTGAAGTTGCCTTACCTCGATTCGATCACTTTCGACGTCCAGCAACAGCCCACGCAGCGCCTCACCGCTCTGAATTCGGGCACATACGATGCGGCGCAGTTCTCCAGCGCCGGTGAAGTGAAGCAGATCTTGTCGGTCAAGAGTTCGAAAAAACTCGGCTCGGTCGACAGCAAAGACACCTTTTATCCAACTTGGTGGCCGAACCAAGCGATCGAACCGTTCAACAACAAGAACGCACGTCTGGCAATGGCGGCGGCCTGGGACAACGAGACCTACTACAAGTTGCGTAACTGCTTCAAGGGCAAGTGCCTCGGCAACATCCCAACGTCGATCGTTGGCCCAGGCAACGTGATGTACAACACCAAGGGCTTCATCAAGTACAGCGCCGCAAAGTCCAAGGAGTATCAGGACGCTTACGAAAAAGAGACCGGCAAGAAGCTGACCTTCTCGCTCAACGCCACGCTCAGCGACGAATCGCTGAACAATGCAAAGGCAGCACAGCAAATCTTTGCCAAGTCGGGTATCACAACCACCATCAACCAGGAAGACGGCGCAACACAGGTCAGCAAGGCGTTCCCCGGCCTCGCCGCCGCTGCGGCGGGTAATTTGAACCCATATCAAGCGTACGCAGTGCTCCTGTTCGAAGGTGAGGGAACCGGATTCATCCTGCCGTTCCTCCAGCAAAACGTTTTCAAAGAGCCCGGCAACAATGCCGTGACAGAGCGCAGTCCGCTGCTTCCCATCGCGGGAACCGCCCTGAACCTCACGCGGCAGACGGATTCCGTCCTGACCGGCCTCGTCTACGCTGCCAAGCAGGACATCACGAAGGCCCGCACGACCAAGCTGAAGGCCCTCACCAAGTACGTGCAAGAGAACGCGGTGGTCATCCCGACACCGACCCTCATGTACTCCTTCGGCTTCGGAAAGAAACTCCGCGGTTACGACACTTTCGAACTCGCGGCCGGCAAAACCGGCATACCAATGACCAACGCCGGTATCAACTGGACCGGCATCTGGGTCGCTAAGTGAAGACCGCGAACTAAACCGAATGACACAGTGGGCGGGTCGCGAAAGCGACCCGCCCACTTTCGTTTTCTCCGACCGATGGGGTCCCTGCGGGTAGATTTTGAGGGGGGAATTGTCACCGTATGAAAGCCAAAACCACGAGCATTGTCGATGTACTGAAGCGTCTGGCACAGCTTCTCCTCGTCGTCATCGGTGCAACGTTTCTGCTATCGCTTCTCCTGCGTCTGCTGCCCGTCGGTCTCAAAGAGTTGTATGTCACCGGTCTCTTCGAAGAGGATCGTCAACGCCAAATCAAGGAACTTGGCCTCGACCGCAACGCGTTCTCTTACTACCTGCACTGGCTTTGGGACTTTGTCCGCGGCGATTTTGGTCGCATCGTCCTGCCCGGTGGTGGAGGTGAGAGTGTCGCGAGCCACGTGGGTCGAGCGCTTCCAAAGACGTTGCAGCTCGTGTTCTACACGCAGATCTTCGCGCTCGCCGTGGCGATTCCGCTGGGAATTCTCAGCGCCTACCGAGCGGGAAGACGCACCGACCGCTTCGTGTCGTACGGACTCTTCACGGCAGCATCAGTTCCGAACTTCGTTCTCGGGCTCCTTCTGGCGCTCATCGTCGGTGCGAAGCTCGAGTGGTTGCCCCCACTCGGGTACGTACCGATCTCTGAGAGCTTCGTCGATCACATACGCGGCATGGTGCTCCCCGTTCTGTCCCTGGGCATTCCCCTCATCGCTTCCTACACGCGCCTGCTGCGCACCGACGTCATCGCCACGCTGCGCGAGGACTTCGTCACGATGGCGGTCGCCAAGGGTCTCAGCGACCGACGCATTCTCTTTACGCACGTGCTGCGCCCCTCGTCGGTCACTCTGCTCACCGCGGCGGCACTCAACATGGGCGCACTGATCGGCGGCTCACTCGTGATCGAGCGGGTTTTCTCTATCCCGGGACTCGGCACCGAAATCGGGTTTGCAATCTTTGGCCGACAATATTTCGCCCTTCAGGCCTATGTTGCCCTCGTAGCCGTCGGCTACGTCGTCTTCAACTCCGTCATCGACGTCATCGTCGGCATCGTCGACCCACGCACGAGGGAGCGTCGTGGTGCTTGAAAGATTCCGTTCCCTCGACCTGTTCACCAAACTCTGCTCGTCGTGGTTGACGATCATGATTTTGATGGCGGTCCTCGGCCCCCTCCTCCCTCTTGTCAACCCTCGCGAGGCAGACGTCGAGTCGATGGGGGTCGGCTTGTTCTCCTCGGGTCACGTCTTTGGTACCGACACCAACGGCTACGACGTCTTGGCGAACATTGTCGACGGATCTCGCCTTTCGCTCCTCATCGCCGTCGTATCGGTTGGTCTCGGGGGGTTTCTCGGTGCCGCCCTTGGCATCGTTTCCGCCTTCGTGCGCGGAAAGTTCGACTACGTCGTCAGCCTGTCCTTCAACATCATGTTGTCGATCCCCAACCTCGTTCTGGGTCTTGCGTTGGTCGCGGTGTTGGCCACGAGCCCCGACCCGACACAAGCGGTGTCGAGTAATCGACGTGTCGTTGTCGTGATGCTCTCGCTGACGATCGTCATCATTCCGATTCTTGGCCGAATCGCCCGAGGAGCCACCCTCACTTGGATCAACCGCGAGTTCATCACAGCCGCGCGATCGATGGGACTCAAGAACCATCAGATCGTTCTCAAACACGTTGTCCCGAACGTGTTGCCCTCCATCTATGCAATCGGTTTCTTGGCCATCGGCGTTGTGATCGTCGCCGAAGGGGCTCTTTCACTCCTCGGGGTTGGCATCACCGACGGTGTCAGTTGGGGTGCCGCAATCGCGCGTGTCTCGGGTGACTTCACCTACGCGCCGCACTCTATGTACATGCCGGTCGCCGTTCTCGCCCTCACAGTGATCGCCTGCAACCAGATCGGTGACTATCTGCGCGCGCAACTCGACGAGCGGGAGGGCAAGATCTGAACTCGCTCCTCTCCATCAAGAACCTCGAGGTTGGGTTCGACACGCCCCGCGGGTTGCTCCAGGCGGTGCGCGGGGTCGATATCGACGTGCAAGCGGCCTCCAGCATGGGTATCGTCGGCGAATCGGGGTCGGGCAAGACCGTCATGTGCCGTGCTGCCATGGGATTGCTTCGGGGAGGCAACGTGCGCAGCAGCGGTTCGGTCGTCTTCGATGGCGACGAGATCGGCAATCTCCCAAGTGCCGACGTCCGCAAGTACTTCGGTACGGGCATGGCGATGATCTTTCAGGACCCTATGACGGCGTTGAACCCCGTGCGCCGTATCGGCTCGCAACTCGCGGAAAGCCTTGTGATTCGGCTCGGCATGAACAAAAAGGCCGCGCGTGACCGGGCCGCGGAGCTGCTGGCCTTGGTCCGCATCCCCGACCCCGAAGCGACATTGCGCAAGTTTCCCGGACAGTTGTCGGGCGGCATGCGCCAACGTGTCGTCATTGCGACTGCCATCGCCTGCAAACCCAAGTTGCTCTTTGCCGATGAGCCCACCACCGCGCTCGATGTCACCGTCCAGGCCCAGATTCTCGAGTTGCTATCCGACCTTCGTCGCGACCTGAACATGGCGATGGCTCTGGTCACCCACGACCTCGGTGTCGTGGCGAATCACACCGACTACGTCACGGTTCTCTACGCCGGACTAGTCGTCGAGCAGGCACCGACCACCAAGCTCTTCACATCGATGCGGATGCCATACACCGAGGCGTTGCTGAAGTCGATTCCCCGACTCGACCAGCCGTCAGGTGGACGCATGCCGATGATCGGCGGCCGCCTGCCCGACCCCACGAATCCCGAACCGGGTTGCCCCTTCGCGCCGCGATGCCCGTACGTGCAGGACCGTTGCCGTTCCGAAGTACCACCCCTCACAACGGCAGCCGACGGTCACGTCTATCGGTGCTTCTACCCAATCGGAGGACACGGCTGATGGCCGGCAGCGGCAAGGCGCACTTGCGCCCCTCCTCCGACCCGATTCTCAGCGTCGAGGATCTCGTAGTCGAGTTCAAGGCGGCTGGCCGCGAATCGATCAAGGCGGTCTCCGGCATTTCGTTCGACCTCATCCGCGGCGAAACCCTCGCCGTCGTCGGTGAGTCGGGGTGCGGCAAGTCCACTCTCGGCAAGGCGATTCTCCGGCTCATCCCGAGTTCGGGTGGCTCGGTGTCCTTCGAGGGCCGTGACCTGCTCGCCCTGCCCGACGACGAACTACGCCAGATGCGCCCGGCAATGCAGATGATCTTCCAAGACCCGGTGTCGTCACTCGATCCCCGGTTCAGCGTTGCGCGTCTCGTCGAAGAACCTCTCGCCATCTGGGCCCGTGGCACCGTGGAGGAGCGCAGCAAGCGTGTCGACGAACTGCTCGAAGCCGTCGGCCTCGACGCCCATTTGGTGCGCGACCGCAAGCCCTACGAGTTCTCTGGTGGGCAGTGCCAGCGCATCAGTATCGCCCGCTCACTTGCACTCGAACCGATGCTTCTCGTTTGTGATGAACCCGTGTCGGCTCTCGATGTGAGCGTCCAGGCACAGATTCTCAATCTCCTGCAGGACATGAAAGAGCGCTACGGGCTCACAATGGTCTTCATTTCGCACGACCTCGCCGTCGTCAAGGCTGTCAGCACGCGCATCATGGTGATGTACCTGGGCAAAGTGTGCGAAGTAGCGGGCCCCGACACGATTTATGCGCAACCACGGCACCACTACACGCATGCGCTCGTCAGTTCGATTCCTCTCCCCGACCCCAACGCTCCGCGGGTCCGGACCGCGATCGAAGGCGAGCCGCCGTCACCGGCCAACCCACCCTCGGGTTGTCGTTTCCGCACGCGTTGCCCCGCCGCTACGGACGAGTGCGCGGTCGAAGAGCCGCAACTCACCGAAGTCGCACCGGGCCACTTCGTCGCCTGCCACCACCCCCGCTGAGGGTTCTCGGCGCACCGTCACATCACGGCAGCCCCGCGCGCGCGGCGTCAACGGTGCAGGTCACGATGCGTCCCGTTGGTTTCGCCGCAGCTGAGTGGGCGTCGGCCGAGTCGGCCGTCAGCATGAACAGCGTCTTGCCGTCATCTCCACCCAGCATGCACGCAAAGCACAGTTGACCCGTCTCGACGACCTCGAGCACTTCACCGCCCTCGGCGACGCGAATACATTCCGTGCCCATCGGGTTCGCGAACCACACCGCACCCTCGGTATCGAGGCAAATACCGTCAGGAATGCGCGGCAGCGTCGGCGCCCACGTTCGACGATTGCTCAGCGAACCGTCATCCGCGATGTCGAACGCGGTCAGACAGAACCCAACGGTTTCGCCGACGATCAGGGTCTTGCCATCCGGGGTGATCACCGATCCGTTCGGGAAGTGCATGTCGTCGGCCGCCACTCTCACTTTGCCCGACGGTGAGATACAGGCCAACTTGGCGGTCTTGTGATTGGCGATCACGTCTTCGACGGGTCGTGTGGCGACTTCTTCGTCGAGGTTGAACCCGAAGTTTCCGACGAATGCCCGCCCTTGGGCATCGACCACCATGTCGTTGCAATGGAAGGTCGCGATATCCGACAAATCGGCATGTACCGATACCTTGCCATCCGTGGTTCTGCGCAGGACCTGGCGCTTCGTCATCCCGACGATCAGCATCGAGCCGTCGGGCATCCACCCGAGCCCCGACGGTTGATCATCGATTTCGAACTCGGTTCGCAGGTCACCGGCGAGCGACACCGACTTCACCGCATGCGCATAGAAGTCACTGAACCACAGCCGACCATCTCTCCATCGCGGCCCCTCACCGAAGTAGATCCCTTCGGCCAGAACCTTCACATCACGAGCCATGTCTTACCTTTCTCGGGGCGCATCTTGACGAAAACTGCACCTGAGTACGCCGAAAACCCTCAGCTGGTGCGTTGGCCCTGCTTGCGGCGCCAGATCAGCGAGTCACCGGGACGATGAATCTCATGTGCGCGACGCCACTGGGCGAAGATCTGCAGAATGTGCGGCGGGTCGCCGTGGATCTCGGTGAAGCCACCGTTGATGTGGCGCGTGTCGAAGTACGACGCATGCACCCCGTCGGCGAACAATTCGCACGCCGGCTCGATGCCCAGGTCGATGAGGCGCTGACGCTCGGCCTGGAAATCGGTCACGAGATACGCGAGGTGATGGTAACCCTCTTGGCCGGCCTTGTACATGTCGCGGTAGATCGACGGTGTGTCGTCGTGCTGCACGATGAACTGGATCATCGTGTCACCGAGGTAGCCGAACGCGTACGAAACATCGGCTTCCTGATTCGTGCCGCGGTACCAGAACTCGTCGCACTTGTGGTGTTCGGTGACCGAAAACGGACCCGCACCGAACGTGTCGTGCCAATACTTCATCGAGGCGTCGAGGTCGTTGACCAACCAAGCCTGCTGGAAAAGCGGATATGGAGTACCCAATGCACCCATGAAATTCCCCCCTGACGTGTGCTTACGAAACGAGACTACTTCGCCCCGCGAGGCCCGAACGGAGCGGGGATACCCATCAACAACGCTCCAACCGGGCCCCATCTGCAGCGGTCACGACCCAACCGTCAACGCGCGCCTCGGGGTCACACAGCGCCACGACGCAGCCGCCGAAGCCACCGCCCGTCATCCGCGCTCCGTACACACCGGGCGTCTCTGCCATCTCTCGCACCACACGATCCATCGCTGAAGTCGAGACCTCGAAGTTCTCCACCAAGCTGCGGTGCCCCTCGAGCATGATCTCACCAGCCAAGCCAAAGTCATACGAGGCCAACGCCGAGGCGAATGACCGTACCCTTGCGTTCTCCGACACCACGTGCACCGCACGCCGCCGCACCCGTTCATCACCGATTCCGGCAACATCGCGCAATGACGCATCCCGCAACGGACCGACGGCCGCCTCCGCTGCGGCGCATTCAGCCACTCGCGTCGCGTACTCCGAGCCCTCGAGTGTGCGCGATGCGACGAAACGCACCACCACCCTCACCGAATCCGGCACCGGCACGTGCGTCACGTCGAGCGTTCGACAGTCGATCATTGTCGCCCGGCCCGCCTGACCGGCCGCGATGCACAACTGGTCCATGATTCCGCACGGCACACCCGTCGCGTCGTGTTCCGCCTGACGGCACAGCACCGCCAAGTCGACGGCCGAACCCGCATATCCAAAGGCCAGCGCCGAAGCCACCTCCAGCGCCGCACTGGAACTGAGCCCCGCGCCGATTGGAATCGAGGTTGACACCCGACCCGACACCCCGCGCGCACCCGGAACCAACCGACGCACTGCTTCGACGTACCGCAACCACCCGTCACCTTCGACATCACCGGATACCAAGTCGACAACGTTGGATTCGGAGAACTCGATCACCGTCGAACGGTCGATCGCCATCGGGAAGACCAGGCCCCCCGTGTAGTCGGTGTGGTCGCCAATCAGGTTCACGCGCCCCGGCGCAATCGCGCGAAACGTCTCAGGCATACAGCGCTTCGGGAATCCAGCCGCGGTGGGCTTCCATCATCTCATCCACCAACGCCCAAATTTGGTCGAGGTCAAGCTCGGCCGCGGTGTGTGGGTCGAGCATTGCGGCGTGGTACACGTGCTCACGTTTGCCCGTCAACGACGCCTCGACCGTCAAAGACTGCACGTTCACGTTCGTCTGCATCAACGCCGCCAATTGCGGCGGTAACGCACCGATCACCTGCGGATGCAAACCAGCAGAATCAACGACCACGGGAACCTCCACGCAGCACCCGTCGGGAAGGTTCGATATCAATCCGGTATTCGGCACGTTGCCGTACACCGTCACCGACTCGCCGGTTTCCATCGCATTGATGACCAAAGACCCGTATTCCTCGCTCGGGACGACCCGCAACTGTGCCGAAGGATCTTCCAACCGCGACCGCAACTTCTCCCAACCGGCAATCTGGCGTTCGCACCGCCGCGGGTACTCGTCCAGTGGAACACCGAAACGATCCAACAAGTCGGGCCGGTCGCGCTTGATGAACCACGGCACGTATTCGGCGAAGTGCTCGCTCGACTCGGTGACGAAATAGCCCAGACGACGGAACATCTCGTAGCGCACCGCATCCGACAACCCTTCGAAGCCGCCGTCGGATCGCTCGACATCTCCGCGCGATGGCAGCGGAAACTCACCCGCACGCTTGGCAATCAACGGATACAAGTCGGCGCCATTGCGTTCGAAGCGCAAGTAGAACGCCATGTGGTTGATGCCCGCGCACAGATACGAGATCTCGTCCACCGGCACCCCGATGTCGCCCGCCAACTGCGATGCCGTGTGCTGCACGCTGTGGCACAAGCCGATGGTGCGAATCGACGATGCGCGCGACACCGCCCAACACAACATCGACATCGGGTTCACGTAGTTCAACAACACCGCGTTCGGGCAAACCTCCTCCATCACGCGACACACATCCAGCAGCACCGGAATCGTCCGCAAACCGCGCATGATGCCACCCGCTCCCAGGGTGTCGGCGATGGTTTGCTCGAGCCCGAAACGCTTCGGGATCTCGAAGTCCACCACGGTCGACGGCCGGTAGCCGCCCACCTGGAACATCGTGATTACGTACGAGGCACCCGCCAGGGCCGCCCGCAGGTCGGTCGTCGCCTCAACCCGGCCCGGCACCCCCAAAGTCGCGAGAACCTTGTGTCCCACCACTTCCGAGGTCGCCAGCCGCCCTGGGTCGATGTCGTGGAGCACCACCGTCACCCCCGCAAGCGTCGGACGGCTGAAAATGTCGCCCATCAAATTGCGAGCAAAGACGGTGCTCCCTGCCCCGACGAAAACGACTCTTGGACCGACCACGGACCCATCCTCGCAGAGCCGAAACCCCGCATCGACACCCGCCGACCACCAAGACGGGCCCCGACGCAGAGCGTCGCGTCGTGGTGTCGATCACACTGTTCGACTGAATTCGCAAGTCTTGCGGCGGGCATCCTCGCGCGCCACTTCAGCCTCGGCGCGTACTGCGTCCCATCCCAACAGCGGCGCAGCGAAATGCGCGATTCGGTCCAGAACCGCCCCGTCGACACGGCCCACCGTCCCGGCAACCAAACGACGGTCGACGATGTCGGACAAAGTGCGGGCACCTTCACGTGACACCGCAAACACGACCTGTGCGGCAACATCTCCCGACGGAAAGACCTCGGCAAGACGGCGGTCCTCCAACACGAGACGCAGAATCTCGATGTACTCGGTGCCGTAGAGGCGTGCGATCAACTCGGCCGACTTCGTCGACAGACCCGCCTCGACCAGTTCCCTGCCGGCATCAGCAAGATACGGACCCGCGTCACGCGCCCAAGCAAACGCGCCGAATGCGGCCCCCCGCCGCGAGTTGCCCTTTACTTCGCGCACACGTTTGAGCTCGTGCTTGAAGAGTTCATCGACCATTTCCTCGGCCGTTGCGCGGGCAGTGGTCCATTTGCCACCGCCGATCGTCCACACGTTGTCGATGCCCTGATCGACATGGTGGTACAGCTCGTGCCGACGACTGGCCGTGTAGGTGCCCTCGGTGCCCGGCGCCTTGATCAAGGGGCGCACACCCACCGTGGTCAATTCGACATCGGCTTCTTCGAGTGGACGCTCGGCACGGCCCATCGTCGAGTTCACCGTGTCGATGATCGACTGCACGTCATCGCGGTCGGCACGAATCTCTTCACCACCCATCAGAGTGTCGGTCGGCCCGATGAACGATTTGCCCATCCAGGGAGAGACGATGACATGACGTCCCGACTTGGCCCGGGCGAACACGGCGTCGCGCACCACACCCCCACCCAACGCCCGGGTGAGGATGTGCACACCCTTCGATCGGTCGACACCCACACCTGCGTCACGGCCGAGCGTCGCAAGGACCCTGTCGATCCACGGCCCGGCTGCGTTCACAACCACTTTCGCGCGCACCTCGAGCGACTCGCCCGTCAGCACGTCGGTCGCACACACCCCCTCGACGACCAATCGGTCTCCCACGTTGTCGACGAGGAAACCGTCGGCACTGCAGTGATTGACCATCACCGCGCCTGCCGCCTCGGCCGACTTCACGTACGCCAACAACAGCCGCTCTGGGTGCACGTTCAGCGTGTCGTGGTACGCAAACGCTCCGACCAAACCCGACGGCTCGAGCCAAGGCACCGACCGCAGAAGTTTCTTCTTCGACATCCATCGTGGATGCGGAATGCGCAGCGACGCCGGAGCCTCGCGGTTGCGGTCGAACGACAACAGGTCGTACAGCGCCATGCCCGCGCCCAACAGCGGTGCGCTCGGCTTGCTCCATCGCCACGCCGGCATGATGAACTTCGTCTGCTCCACCAGGTGCGGCGCACCCAGGGCCAGAATGCGCCGCTCACGCAGACTCTCACGCACCACCGCAAAGTCGTACTGCTCGAGGTAGCGAATACCCCCGTGGATGTACTTGGTCGTGGCCGCACTCGTCTCGGCTCCAAAGTCGCCCCGGTCGACCAGCGCCACCTTCAGGCCGCGGGCCGCTGCCTCGCGAGCCACCCACACGCCCGTTACACCACCACCGACGACGACGACATCGAAGCCCTCACGTAAACGCTCCACGGGACGGGACAACACGTCAGATGCCCACCAGAGACCCGCAACGCGACATGCGATCAGTTTACGACCCCACACTGCGCGCGCATCTACAATTGAGGGGTGATTGATTGGGCTGCCGACATCATCGACGCGGTCGGTTTGGTCGGAGTTGCGGTTCTCGTCGCGCTCGAAAACGTCTTTCCGCCCATCCCCTCCGAACTGATCCTTCTTCTCACCGGCTTCAATGTCAGCGAGGGTCGGTTCGACTTCGTCAGCGGTGTGATTGCGGCGACCATCGGCTCGGTCGTGGGCGCCTACTTTCTCTACGCGCTCGGCCGACTCGTTCACGAGGATCGACTCGAGACGCTGCTCGCCGGTGTAGGCAAATACCTCGGGCTGAAGAAGACCGACGTTCACAAGGGCTTCCGGTGGTTCGAACGTCACGGCAGGGCGGTCGTCCTTTTCGGTCGGCTGATCCCCGTCGTGCGTTCCGTGGTCTCAATTCCCGCGGGCGCAGAAAAGATGCCTCTATCTCGGTTCACGCTTCTCACTGCGGCGGGTTCGCTGGCATGGAACACCGTGTGGGTGGCGATTGGTTGGGGCCTCGGCGACCAATGGGAAAGAGCCGGCAAGTGGGGCGACTACCTGCAGTACGGGGTCGTTGCCGTCGTCATCGGTGGCCTCGCCGTCATTGTCGTCCGAGCACGTCGAAACAACCGGCACGCCAGAGCCTCCCGCGGCTGAGCGACAAGACTCTTCGCCGCTATCCTTGCGGCGCGGACTTCGCGTCACGCGGGTGTAGCTCAATGGTTAGAGTTCCAGCCTTCCAAGCTGGCTATGCGGGTTCGATTCCCGTCACCCGCTCCACTACAAGGGCATCTTGGCGGTAAAGCGGGTGCCCTCCGGGTCCACTGCCCAAATCGGTGCCTCACCCCAGGTGTCGCCAAAGACAAGTTCGGCGATCGGCGCGCGACGTACCGGCCCGTGGCCACCCGCGGGCTTGCCGAGAGTGATCGTGGCGGCAATCTGGGCGTGGTCGGGCAGGCCGAGCAGCGTGGTCAGTTCAGCCTCGACGGGGCCGTGAAATCCCGTGAGCGCCCCTCCGTAGCCAAGCCCGCGCGCAGCGAGCAACAGGTTCTGGCAGGCCGGATAAATGGACGCACCCTCGATCTGCACTTTGCCGCGGTAGCGCAGGTTGATGGCCAGCACGAGCACGGGAACATCGGCGAAATTCTCGACGTAGTGCTGCATCGTGGCCGCCATACGCGCCTTTGGGGAGTCGGCTACCCGCCCACTCCCCTCGTCGTAACCCTCGTTCGTGCGCTTGCCGCCCCAGATCTCGCGCGCGCCGCGCGCAATGAGTTCCTTGACTTCGCGTGATCGTTCCGAGTCGGTGAACACCATGAAGCGAAAAGGTTGGCGATTCGATCCGCTCGGCGCACGCGTCGCGGCAAAGAGGATGTCGCGCAGGACCCCGTCGGGCACGGGCTCTGGTCGGTACCGTCGGATCGCACGCGTGGTGCGGAGGCCCTCGAGCAGCTCGACGCGGTCGTTGTCATCCAAAGATCATCACCCCGTCGTCGACCGGCGACTTGCGGAACATCTTCTTGTCGCGGGCGAAGTTCTGCGGATTGATCCACGGTTCGCGATCACCCTGCCGGGGAAACAGATACATGACGCGCTCCATGTAGCCCGCACTGAAGTTCTCGATCCACCGGCGTTCGGGCATCGCGGCATCGCCGGGACGCAGGGTGGGCCGACAGATCCGCGTTCCCGTCGCGCGCATGTGGTTGAGCAGGCGGCAGACGTACTCGGAGATGAGATCGGCACGAAGCGTCCAGGAGGCGTTGATGTACCCGAAGGTCGAAACAAGGTTCGGCACACCCGAATATGCAAGGCCCTTGTACGTCCATGTCTTTGCAAAATCGACCGGTGCACCGTCGACGACGAAATCCATCTCACCCAACGTGACCAATTCGAGACCTGTCGCGGTGACAATGATGTCGGCGTAGAGGTGTTCACCCGAAACCAGGTCGATTCCCGATTCGGTCCAGTTGAGAATCTTGTCGGTGACGACATCGACCTTGCCGGCCTTGATAGCGCGGAAGAGGTCGCTGTTCGGCACCAGGCACAGCCGCTGGTCCCACGGGTTGTACGGCGGTGTGAAGTGTTTGTCGACATCGAAACCATCGGGAAGTTCCTTGCGTACTTGATCGAGGAGAAACGCACGGACCCGGTCGGGTTTGGTGCGCGTACGCTTGTAGGCGATCTGCTGGAACGTGGTGTTGCGGAGCCTCGTGATCGCGTATGCGACACGCTTGGGTAAGAGCCTGCCCAATCTGTTTGCCACCGCATCAGTGTCGGGCCGCGACACCATCCACGTCGGCGTGCGCTGCAGCATCGTGACCTTTGCCGCGCGATCGGCCATCGCGGGCACGAGGGTGACTGCGGTTGCGCCCGAACCGATGACGACCACGCGTTTGCCCGCATAATCGAGATCCTCGGGCCACTTCTGCGGGTGCACCACGGTGCCACGGAACCGCTCGCGTCCGAGAAATTCGGGTTCATGACCGCCCTTGTACGAGTAGTAGCCCGAGCACATGAAGAGAAAATTGCACGTGTACGACGTTTCGGTGCCCGTCGCGGCGTCATGCGAGACGAGCGTCCATCGCTCGTCTGCCGTTGACCATGATGCGGACGAGACGAGGTTGTTGAAGCGGATCTTTTCGTCGATGTGGTGCTCGTGGACGGTCTCGCGCAGGTAATCCATGATTGCAGGCCCGTCAGCGATCGACTTCTCGTGTGTCCAGGGCTTGAAGGAAAAGCCCAGGGTGTGCATGTCGCTGTCGGATCGCACACCGGGGTACCGAAAGAGATCCCATGTGCCACCGATGTCGCTGCGGCCTTCGAGAATCACGAAGGACCTGTCGGGACAGCGTGTTGTCAGGTGGTAGGCAGCACCGATTCCCGACAGTCCGGCCCCAACGACGATGACGTCGAAATGCTCAACCACAACCGCAATTCTATTGCGCGGGTTCGCCCCGCCTGAGGTCACGACCCGGCGGCATGTGCCACACTCGGGGGGTGCCCCCCAACGCAGCGATCAAGGCCGTCTTCTTCGACGTCGGTGGCGTCCTGACCATTCCGCTCCGAGAGACGCTGACAAAAATCGCAGCCGACGGAATGATGGATGTTTCCACGGTCGGGTCGCAGTTTCGCGACACTTTCTTTGGTGGCCAAGACGGCGATGCTCCCTCCCACCGCCTCGAGCGGGGTGAGGTCGGGATCATGGAGTTTCTCGACAGCTTCGGTGAGGCCCGTGATGCCCTGTGGCGTCTGATGCACCCTGACTCGCCCCACTCTCTCTTCGTGCACATGACCGCTCACCACGGCATGCACGGCCTCGTCGACGACGCCCGCGCCGCCGGCTACAAGACGGGCATCGTGTCGAACATCTTCAACGAGTACGTCGAGCGATGGGACGAAATCACGAATCACACCGGGCGCTTTGACGTCGTGATCTACTCTTGCGTCGAGGGCGTTCGCAAGCCGAACCGCGCGATCTTTGATCTCGCCCTCGGGCGTTGCGGTGTGACCGCGAACGAAGTGCTGTTCCTTGACGACTCCCCCGACATGGTCGCAGCAGCCGGGGCTCTTGGGTTTGCGACCGTGTGCGTCGACGACCACTCCAGGGCGATCGCCGAGGCCCGTGAAATGCTCGCTATTTGACGTCGTCCCAGTTCTTGCCGCGGATCTTGAGCGCGATCGTCTCGTGGTAACGATGGATCTTGCACTCGTGATCGGAGAGGATGTGCTCCCGGTAGCCCGATGATTGCTTGGTGCGCTTCAACTGCTCGTAGATGGCGATGTCCTCGCCCACGACACCCTTTAGCGTCATCCAGTGTTCGGACATTCGCGCGAAATACTCGGCGTACTCGGGGTCAGCCATGTCACCGGGATAGATGAGTTGCCAGCACAGAAACCGGGTGCGGTCGACACCGAGCGGGATGGGGTTGAAGACCTGGATGTGCTCGGGGTTGCAGTTGAACACCGTGTTCGGAAACACCACGTAGTGGCAAATCGCCCACTTGTGATGGTCGAAATTTTCGTCCCACTTGTCGAGGTGCTGGGGCCGCGGCACGAAGCACATGTAGTTGTCACCAGAAATATGGAACGCGGCCTTGCGGCAGGCCTTCGTGAACTCGGGTGGCGAGTGGTGCAGTTCGGTGACGTGGTAGATCTCGTTGAAACCGTCGACAATGGCCTTGTACGACACGGGCACGTCCCACTCGACGACCTCGTAGACGGTCATCCCATCCATTCCGAACGCACCGAGGTCGGCCATGAGGTCGGCCCCGAGACCTTCTTCGAGTGAGGGCGCCTTGTCACCAAGGAGGTTGATCCACACGAAGCCACCCCACTCATCAGCGGCGACCTTCGGGGCACGCACGTCACGCAGGTGCTCCTCGGAGAAGTCCTCACGCTCGGGAACGCCAACCAACTTGCCCGTCGTGTCGTACACCCAACCGTGGTAGGGGCAGGTGAAACGGCGCGCCCTGCACCCCTTCAACTCGCCCACGATTGCCGGTCCACGATGCTGACACACGTTGTGAAACGCGGCGACACCGCCATCGGGCTGTCTCGTGATGACGATCGTTTCGCCGTGGCCCTCAAAGGTGATCCAGTCACCCGGGTTCGGGAAGTCCTCCGATCGGCCGCCGAGCAGCCAATGCTTGTTGAGCACGTGTTCACGCTCAAGCTCGTACTGCACCGGGTCGGTGTAGGACTGGCGGCTCATCTTGCTCGGCCCGTACTCGGGCATGGTTCGGATCTGCGGACCGACGCGGGCAGGCAAAGTGCCGCGAGTGGGGACGTGAACCATGGAAACCCTCCGAAGGGATCGACTGCCCTGTCAGTTTGCCACACGCCCCACGGGCCACGCAGGTTGGAGTTTGGGGTTTGGTGCGGCCTAGCCGAGGCCGCGGATCTTGAGTGCAATGGTCTCGTGGTAGCGGTGAATCTTGCACTCACGCTCGGAGAGGATGTGCTCCCTGTAGCCCGAAGAGTTCTTCGTGCGTTTCAGTTGCTCGTAGATGGCGATGTCCTCGCCCACGACCACCTTGAGCCCGGCCCACAGCCGCTCGGTCTTGGCAAAATACGCCGCGTACTCAGGATCGGACTTGTCACCCGGGTAGATGATCTGCCAGCACAGGAAGCGGGTGTGGTCGACACCGATGGGAATCGGGTTGAAGACCTGGATGTGCTCGGGGTTGCAGTTGAACACCGTGTTCGGGAATACGACGTAGTGACAGATCGCCCATTTGTGGTGGTCGTAGTTCTCGTCCCACTTGTCCATGTTCTCGGGTTTCGGGACGAAACACATGTAGTTGTCGCCGACCACGTGGAAGGCTGCCTTGCGGCATGCCTTGGTGAACTCGGGTGCAACGTGGTGCAGTTCGGTCACGTGGTAAATCTCGTTGAAACCGTCGACGACCGCCTTGTAGGACACGGGCACGTCGAATTCGACGACCTCGTGGAGAACCATGTCCTCCATCTTGTAGGCACCGAGGTCGGCCATGATCTCGGCACCGAGACCCTCTTCGAGCGGAACGGCATCGTCACCGGCGAGATTGATCCACACCCAGCCACCCCACTCGCCCACGGCGACTTTCGGGGCACGCACGTCGCGCAGGTGCTCTTCGGAGAAATCCTCGCGCTCAGGAACGCCGACCAACTTGCCCGTGGTGTCGTACACCCAACCGTGGTAGGGGCAGGTGAAGCGTCGCGCCTTGCAGCCCGTCATCTCCGAGACGAATGCCGAACCGCGGTGCTGACACACGTTCTGAAAAGCAGAGAGCGACCCGTCGGGTTGACGGGTGATGACGACCGTTTCGCCGTGGCCCTCGAAGGTCATCCAATCGCCCGGATTTTCGACGCTCGACGCATGGCCTCCGAGAATCCAGTGCTTTGCCAACACGTGCTCGCGTTCGAGTTCGTACTGCACCGGATCGGTGTAGGGCTGGCGGCTCATCTTCGTCGGACCGTAGTGCGGCATGTTGTCGATTTGCGGGCCGACACGGGCGGGCAGAGAGCCGCGGGTGGGAACGTGCACCATGTTGTGGGTCTCCTATCTCACACGGACGATCAGAACGACACGAGACATTGACGCGGTCCGCGCACCTGGCCCCCCGCCCAGGTGACCGCCGTCGGGTCGACGAGGGTGAACTCGGGGATGCGCTCCATCCAGGTTTGCAACGCGACCTTCAACTCCAGACGTGCCAGGTTGGAACCCGCACACCGGTGGATACCGGCGCCGAAGGCCACGTGGCGGTTGTTCTGGCGGTCAAGGACGACCTCGTCGGGGCGATCGAACTGTCGCGGGTCGCGGTTCGCCGCGGGGAAGGTCATCAAGACGCGGTCCCCGGCCTTCATCGGACAACCCTGGAATTCGATGTCGCGGTCGACGATGCGTGCCATCGTCACCGGCGCATAGGCGCGAAGGAACTCTTCGACTGCGGTCGGCCACAGGTCGGGCTTTTCACGCAACTGCTTGCGGTGGTCTGCGTGTCCCGCGAGGTGCCACAGCGACGAACCGATGGCCGACCACGTGGTGTCGATACCCGCGACGAGCATCAGATTGCACGCACCGATGACGTATTCGAGCGGAGCGGGCTGACCGTCGACTTCGAGACGCAGCAAATCGGTGATGAGATCATTCTCACGCGGATTGGCCTTGCGCTCGTTGATCTGGCCGACGAAGAACTCGATGATCTTCATACGGTTCTCGCGACGCACTTCCGGGTTCGTGAGACCGATCTCGAGCACACCGCGCACCCACTCCGTGAACGTCTCAGACATCTCGACGGGAACGCCGAGGATGCGTGCGATCACGTTGACGGGAATCCGTTGCGCGTAGTCGGCGGCGGCGTCGGCGCGGCCGGCGTCGATGAAGCCGTCGATGAGTACGTTGCAGAACTCGCGCATGGCGGTCTCGTAGGTGGCCGCCGATTGCGGAGAGAACACGGGAAGAATGGCGCGACGGTGCCAGTGATGATCCGGTGGATCAGAGGTGATCGGCGGTGCTTTGACCCCGCCGTATGGACCCTCGAGTTGGCCGGGCGGCGGTGGCACCACGCTGATCTCACGCGATGTGAAAACGTCGTGTTCCTGGGCGAGTGCGACGATGTCCTCGTAGCGGGTCGGCATCCACGACCCTCCCCACTTGTCGGAGTGCACGATCGGGGACTCCGACTCGCGCACCGCCTCGAACATCGGGAACGGGTTCCAGATGAAATCATGGTTGAAGATGTCGTAGTCGACGTCCTGCTTCATGATCCCCCCATCAGCAGCCGGGATCGCCTCATTCGACGATCTCGATCGCCCGCTCGGGGCAGTTGCCCTCGGCGCGCCGCGCCTTTGCCTCCAGATCGGCGGGCAGTTCGCCCCCGACCAGAATCGTCGCATTACCGATGTCGTCACTCCCGAACACCTCGGGTGCGGCGATTGCACACATCTGATGGCCCTGGCAACGACCTTCGACCAACTGCACTTTCACGCACTCGACCCTAGCGCAGCTGCCCGCACCTGGTCCCACAACGCACGGCGCGATGCAGCCGTATCGGCCCGTCGCGTCGAAGCCAAGCGATGAATTGCCCGCCGTTCACGGTCGCACCAGAACCCGCCCGAACCCAGCGTCGATGCTTCGACTCCTGCAAGCCATGAGATGGTGTCGGCGCCCTGCGCCGCGTTGCGCAGGATCGGTCGGGTCACGGCGCGAAACACCGGAATCGACGATGCCACACCGGGAGTATCGGCCCAGCCCGGGTGCATCGCGTGGAAGGAAACTCCGTGCGCCGACGGTTCGCTTGCCCATATTTCGTTCAACGTCACCTGGGCGCGCTTGGCAATCGCGTACTGCCGCGTGCCGTCGAACTTGTCGTCGGGCAGCTCCAAGGAGTGTCCCCGCGAGAAGTCGGGCAGCGGCACCGCGTACATGCCGCCCGACGCCACGGTCACGACCCGGCCATTCGACGCCGCAAGCAAAGGGAGCAACATGTGTGTGAGGAGGAACGGACCGAAAACATGAACGGCGAGGGTCATGTCGTGGGCGGCGGCGGTTCGCTCGCGCACCTTCAAGAGTGCACCCGCGTTGTGCACGACGACGTCGACACGTGAATGCGTCGCGGTGATGGTCGATGCGAGTTTTGCAACGGCTTGGAGGTCACCCATGTCGGCCACCATCACCTCCACCGACCCGCTACCCGGCTCTCTACCCACGACCTCGCCCGCACTGGTGCTGCGCGTCGCGTCGCGACCGACAAGAACAAGGTCTGCGCCCGTGGCGCGCAACTGCTTCGCGGCGGCGAGACCGAGTCCGGAGGTGTGTCCCGTGACAACGACGGTCTTGCCTTCAAGTGACATTTCTGACAGTGGAGTAAAGGACCGCGAGCGCACCGCGTAGCCAACGCGGCTAAAGCCGGGCACCACCAACGTGTCCATTGCGCGGTCGAGAAACGAAGCCATGGGGAGAATCGAACTAGAAACTTGCCAAGATCGCCATTTCTGGCGGGAATCGGCGCTAGGGTCATTGGTCTCGCAGGTCGTCTGCGAGTCCCCATGGGTGCACACCGGCGTCCGTGGCTGATTCCCCCGCCCGGAGCCCCCGCCATGTCAATTGTTGCGTCTTGTCCCGTTTCGTCTTTCGACGACCTGGAGATCCACAAGTCGTTGAAGAGCCACCTCGCCGAACAGGGCCTCAGGCAACCGTTCCCCATTCAGGCCGCGACAATCCCCGATGCACTGGCCGGACGTGACGTTCTTGGTCGCGGTCGCACCGGCTCGGGCAAGACGCTCGCATTCTCCTTGCCGCTCCTCACCCGCTTGGCCGAATCGAACAAACCGCGCAGGGCCAACAAGCCGCGTGCGCTGATTCTCGTGCCGACGCGCGAACTTGCGAACCAGGTCAACGAGGTCATCATGCCCCTCGCCCGCAGCCTGCGCATGTTCACCACGACCATCTATGGCGGCGTCGGGTACGGCGGTCAGCTCAACGCCCTTCGCAAGGGTGTCGACATCGTCGTCGCGTGTCCGGGTCGTCTCGTCGACCACATGGAGTCGCGCAACGTCGACTTGTCCGCGGTCGAGATCACCGTCCTCGACGAGGCCGACCACATGGCTGAACTCGGGTTCCTCCAGCACGTCGAGCAGATTCTTGCGGCCACCCCGCGCGGCACGCAGCGCCTGCTGTTCTCAGCAACGCTCGACCGCGGCATCGACCGCCTCGTCGAGCGTTACCTGGCCAATCCCGTCACCCACGAGGTCGACCCCGCCGATTCACCGGTCGAGGCAATGACGCACCATGTGTTGCACATCGACAACGCCGACCGCGTCGGCATCCTGAGAGACCTCTGTGCCGCACCGGGCAAGACCCTCGTCTTTACACGCACCAAGCACGGCGCTGCGCGCCTCACCGAACAGCTGGTGAAGGCCGGTGTTCCCTCAGTCGAACTGCACGGCAACCTGTCACAGTCGGCTCGTGCGCGAAATCTCGCGGCGTTCGCAGCGGGACGGGCCGAGACATTGGTGGCCACCGACATCGCCGCCCGAGGCATTCACGTCGACGACGTCAGCCTCGTTATTCACGCCGACCCGCCCGAGGAGCACAAGGCGTACCTGCACCGCTCCGGTCGCACCGCCCGAGCCGGCGCTTCGGGCACCGTCGTCACGCTGATGACCGACAAGCAGCGCCGTTCGGTACGCGCCCTCGCGAAGCAGGCGGGGATCCTTCCCACCACGACCAAGGTTGCCCCGAACCATCCGTTCCTCAACCAGCTCGCCCCCGGTGACCGCGTGTTCGTCGAGACGGCCTCGATCGACCTGCACCCCTCGCCCCCGCGCAAGCCCAAGGGCCCGCGCCGATCCGGGGGCTCGGGCAAACCCGCGGGTTCGGGCCACAGGTACGCCAAGCCGGGCGGTCACCGAAAGGGCGGCGCGTCAGCGGGCAAACAGCGCAACAAGTACCGGGGCGATCGCAAGCCCCGGTAACAGACTGCCGACCCTGATCGGCTTCACGTCCATGAACCGAAGACCGATGCCGAACACCATGAGGCCTCCGGTTGCGCTCATTTCGTGGACCATTCGGTCGTCGAGAATCGCGTCGAGGCCCGAGGCGCTCAGCGTCATCACAGCCTGATAGGCGGCCACGACGAAGGCGCTGAGCGCGACGCCCCAACCCATCGTCGCGGCGAAGAGAATCGAGACCAAACCGTCGAGTGCAGACTTCACGATGAGGATCTGGGCTCCACGACCGAGGCCATCATCGATCGACCCGAGAATCGACATCGGGCCGATCGAGAACAACAAGGTCGCCGTGACGAAGCCTTCCACGAACCGAGGATGGAAGGACGCCTCCCGCGACCGACCCGCAAGCGCCGACTCGGCTTTCGCCTTCACCCAATGACCAAGAACCGAAAAACCGTGCTCGATGCGCATCACTTCGCCGGCGATACCACCCAGCACCACGCTGACGAGGGGGAAAACGATGTTGTCGGACTGCGCCGCCGTCGCAACACCGAGCACGATGGTGACCATGCCGACGGCTTGTTCGATCGTCGTACGCATCTGATCGGCGATGAAGCGACCGACCGCCAGACCAACGACGGTTCCACCGATGATGGTGAGAAAGTTCGTAATCGTGCCGATGCCGCGCATCGGGTCAGTCTGCCAGCAGTCGCCCAACCAACCGAGACAGGGGCACGCGGAAATCATCGAGGAGTTCAAAGCCTGCGTTGCGCATCGCCGCATTGTCGAGAACGGAGTTGGCCGGTCGCTTGGCGGGTCGTGGCGGCTGGAGGTCGGCGGTTCGGATGGCAGAGACACGCGCCGGGTCGTCGCCCGCGGCCTCCAGCACGGCGCGGGCAAAACCACACCAGCTGACCGCACCTTGGTTCGTGAGATGAAAGAGTCCCGATGCGCCTGCCTCGACGAGAGCCAGCATTCCCCCCGCCGCATCATCGGCGAACGTGGGGTGGCCAACCTGGTCGTCGACGAAACTGAGAGAAGGTTGTGCGCCGGCAATGCGCAGGATCGTCTTGACCATGTTGTTGCCGTGGTAGCCGCACACCCAGGAGATGCGCACGATCAAGTCGTTCGGTCGCATGGCGCGCTCACCCGCAAGCTTCGACGAACCATACGCCGACTGTGGGTTGGGCAGATCCGATTCGAGGTACGGGCCGCTCTTCGATCCGTCGAAGACGTAGTCGGTGCTGACGTAGAGAACGCGTGCTCCGACGCGCTCGGCGGCCGCGACGATGTTGCGCGTGCCCCCGCCGTTCACCGCATCTGCACGGTCGGGGTCGGACTCGCAGGCGTCGACCGCAGTCCAAGCCGCACCATGCAGGACCCAGTCGGGGCGCACGGCGTCGAGCATCGCCGCAACCGCCGTGACGTCGCAGATGTCGAGGGACTGGTGCGTCGTGGCGACGACCTCATGATCTGCGCGCGAGAACACACCGACCAGTTCGTTTCCCAGCTGACCGGCCGCGCCGGTGACGAGAACCCTCACGATCTTGCCTTGAGCGGCTCCCACCACCAGCGGTTGTCGCGGTACCACCCAACGGTTTCGGCCAGAGCCTCGTCCAGCGTTCGCTTCTTCCTCCAGCCCAGGGCGGTGATCTTGTCGATGTTCACCGAATAGCGCCGGTCATGGCCCTTGCGATCCTCGACGTAGTGCACCATCTCTTCGCCCACACCGAAGATGCCGAGCAGTTTGTCGACCAACACGCGGTTGGGGGTTTCGTTGCCCGCACCGATGTTGTAGATCTCGCCGACGTTCCCCTTCGTCAACACCAAATGGACGCCCGAGCAGTGATCGTCGACGAACAACCAGTCGCGCTCATTGAGACCGTCACCGTAGAGAGGAATCTTTTTGCCGTCGATCAAGTTGGTCGTGAACAGCGGTATCGCCTTCTCCGGATACTGATACGGACCGAAGTTGTTGGTGCAGCGGGTCACCAACACCGGCGTTCCGTGCGTGTGGTGGTAGGCAAGGGCGATGAGGTCGGAGCCGGCCTTCGAGGCCGAATAGGGCGAGCGCGGTTCGAGGGGGTCGGTTTCGAGCGAAGACCCGACCTCGACGGACCCGTACACCTCGTCGGTGCCGATATGCAGCACGCGACCGATGTTGAGTTTGCGGGCTGTGTCGACGACGACGTTGGTGCCGAAACAGTTCGTCAGGATGAAGTCCTCGGACCCGTCGATCGAGCGGTCGACGTGGCTTTCGGCGGCGAAATGGACCACGGCGTCGTGGCCCTTCATCGACTCGGCAACTGCGGTGGGATCACAGATGTTGCCCTTCACGAACCTGAAGCGCGGGTTGTCGTCGACGTCTTTCAAGGTGGAGAGGTTGCCCGCGTAGGTCAGCGAGTCGAAGACGGTCACTTCGTCGTCGGTGTTGTCCAGGACGTAGCGAAGGTAGTTGGACCCGATGAATCCGGCAGCACCGGTGACGAACTGCTTCATGAGGGGTGCTCCGTGTCGGTGAATGCGTTCAGGGACGAAGGTTGAAGTGCGGCTGCCACTGGGCTGAGATGTCACGACGCAGCGGGTTGTTTTGGTCACGGTTCGACAACAGCGGTTCCGCAACCCCCCAATCCGCACCCACCTGGGGATCGTTCCAGGCGACGCCCAATTCGTCGGAGGGGTTGTAGTAGCCGTCGACGAGGTACGTGATCGTCATTTTCGTCAGCGCTGCAAACCCGTGGGCGACACCCGGTGGAATGAAGACACCGCGGTGGTCGTGCGTGGCGTCGTCGCGTGCGCCGAGGTCGATGATCTGGGTGGCTCCGTCGGTCGGCGAACCCTGGCGGAGGTCGTGCAGCACCACTCGACATTTGCCGAACGGCACGTACCAGTAATCGGCCTGGTGCAGGTGGTAGTGGAGACCAACCAGACAGCCCTGCTGACGGTCACCGCGGTTTGCCTGGATCATTTCACGTCCCTGCGGGAACCACTCACGACGATACGTCTCGATGAAAAAACCGCGCTCGTCGCCGTGCATCGCAGGTTCGACGATGTGCACGCCCTCGATGACGTCTGACGGAGTGATGACTGCCATGTGATCCTCTTCGATTGATGGGGGACTATTCGACTTCCACGGTGCTGTCGTCGCCGAGCATCAGGCGCAGGGCCGACGGACGCCGTGCCGAACGCTTGACCGTGACGTTGCGACCGACCAACGAGTCGGACATGCGGTTGATGTCGCTGATCGAACTTCCGTCGAGGAGAACCGAATGCTCGATTTCGGAGCCTGTGACGGTGGAGTTGTTGCCAACCGATGTGTAGGGGCCGATGTAGCTGTTACGCACGACGCTGCCCGAGCCGATGACAACCGGTCCACGGATGCGCGAGTTTTCGATCTTGGCGCCCGATTCGATGACGACGCGACCCTCGATCTGCGAGCCGGCATCGACGCTGCCGTCGTTGCGTGACTCGAGAACCTCCAGGACGAGGCGATTGCATTCGAGCAGCGGGTCCTTCTTGCCGGTGTCGATCCACCAACCGTGCAACACCTCGTGACGGACACGGTGCTTGTTGTCGACCAACCACTGAATGGCGTCGGTGATCTCCAACTCGCCGCGTGCCGACGGCTTGATCGCGCGCACCGCCGTGTTCACGGTCTTGTCGAAGAGATAGACGCCCACGAGCGCGAGGTTCGACGGGGGATCCTTGGGCTTCTCGACGAGTCGCACGACTTCTCCCCGCGCGTCGACTTCGGCCACACCGAACGATCGCGGGTCGTCGACCTCGCAGAGGAGAATCTGAGCGTTCGGCGCCGCGGCACCCCCGGCCGCGCGTGCCGCCTCGAAACGCTTCACGAAGTCGGTGAGACCCTGCTGGAGCATGTTGTCCCCGAGGTACATGACGAAATCGTCGTCACCGAGGAAGTCTTGGGCGATGAGCACGCAGTGGGCCAGTCCGAGCGGGGCGTCCTGGGGAATGTAGGTCACCTTGACGCCGAAGCGGGAGCCGTCGCCGACGGCGGCGCGGATTTCGTCGCCCGTGTCACCGACGATGATGCCGATCTCACCGATACCCGCCCCGACCATCGCCTCGATGCCGTAGAAGAGAATCGGCTTGTTGGCGATGGGCACCAGTTGCTTGGCGCTGGTGTGGGTGATGGGCCGCAGTCGCGTGCCCGCGCCACCCGAAAGAATGAGCCCCTTCATCGCCCGACATCCTAGGCGACCTACCATCAGAACATGCCCCAGCCGCTTGGCCTGCCCCGCTTCCTGCACCCGTTCGCCAAGCCCACCCGGGAGCGATTCATCACGGTCGCGCGCGGTGATGGTGCGCGCATCTACGACATCGACGGCAACGAGTACATCGACGGTATGGCAAGCCTCTGGTACTGCGCGATCGGCCATGGACGGCGCGAGATGGCCGACGCGATCGCGCAGCAGGTCGCAACGATCGAGGCATACTCGGCATTCGACCCGTTCACCACCCGCGTTGCCGACGAGCTCTGTGAACGCCTCGCCGATTTGTCACCCATCGAACAGGCACGTGTGTTCCTGTGCAACAGCGGATCAGAGGCCGTCGACTCGGCGATGAAGTTGGCGCGTCTGGCCCACGTGCAGTCAGGCCGGCCCGAACGTACGCTCATCATTTCGCGCGGACGCGGCTATCACGGCACGAACTACGGCGGAACCAGCGCACAGGGAATTCCACCGAACCGTGCCGGTTATGGACCATTGGTCGGCGATGTGCTGCACGTCGAGCCCGACGACATCGAAGGACTCGCGAAACTGATGTCCGAGAACTCCCAACGGCTCGCTGCCGTCATCAGCGAACCCGTACAGGGTGCCGGTGGTGTGTTCCCACCGGCCGACGGCTACCTCATGCAACTGCGTCGTCTCTGCGACCAGCACGGCGCCTACCTCATCTTCGACGAGGTGATCACCGCCTTCGGTCGCCTCGGTACGTGGTTCGGTGCCCAGCACTTCGGTGTCACGCCGGACCTGCTGACGTTTGCAAAGGCCGTCACGTCGGGCTACCAACCACTGGGTGGAGTCATCCTCTCGCGGAGCGTGTGCGACCCCATCGAGTCCGACCCCGGTTTCCTCCTGCGCCACGGCTACACCTATTCGGGCCACGCCACCGCGTGCGCCGCCGCAATCACGAACCTCGACATCATCGAACGCGAAGGGCTGCTCGAACGCGCGGTGCACATCGGCTGTCGACTCGCTTCGGGCCTCGGCGCACTCGCCGACGACGGGACGATCGACCATGCCCGCGGTTGTGTGGCGGTGTGGGCGGCCGCCCACAAAGCGGGTGTCGACCCGTTCGTTGTTCGTGACCGCATGCTCACGGCCGGGGCGATCACACGTGGTCTGAACACCGATACGAACTCGTTTTGTCCCCCGCTCGTCATCACCGACGGCGAACTCGACCGCCTGATCGACGTCTTTGCAACCACGACGGCCACGATGGTCGCAGAGGCCGGCAAGTGAGCACTTCGCGCATCCTCGTGACGGGCGGTGCCAGCGGTATCGGAGCCGCCATCGCCAGACACTGGTCGAACCTCGGTCACGACGTCACCATCACCGACGTGAACGACTTCGACGGCAAGACACTCGCCACCGAACTCGGCTGCGCCTATTTTCGTCTCGATGTGCGCGACGAAACGGAATGGCGAAGGTTCGCGGTGGCCAACGACGCCTTTGACGTCGTCTTTTTGAATGCCGGCGTCGCGACGGGCGACCTCGTCTTCGGCGCCCCCGATACCTCGCCCTTCTCGTCGTTTGATCTCGCCGCCTACCGCCGAACACTCGGCGTCAACGTCGACGGTGTCGTTTTCGGCATAGCTCACCTTGCTCCGGCAATGGTCGCCCGCGGCTCGGGGGACATCCTCGTCACGGCGTCGATGGCGAGCATCTACCCCATTCCCGCGGACCCCATCTACGGGCTCTCCAAGCACGCGGTCAGCGGTTTCGTGAAGTCCCTTGCGCCCGCACTTCACGAACGCGGTGTGTGCCTCTCGGCGATCTGCCCGTTCTTCGTCGACACGCCGCTCGTACCCAAAGAACAGCAGGCGCAGATACGTGAGACCGGCTTCGAGGTTCTCACGGTCGACCGCGTTGTCGAGGCCGCGCAGCTGGCGATCGCAGAACCCACCCCGGGTGCCCACTGGGTCGTGTTTCCCGGCCAGCCCACCACTCGTCTGCCCGAGCCGACGCTGGGTTGAACCTCAGCGCAGTCGCGCGATGAGGCTGCTGGTGTCCCAGCGTCGGCCACCCATCGCCTCGACCTCGGCGTAGAACCCGTCGACGAGTTCGATGAGGGGCAGACGGGTGTCGTTGCGGCGTGCCTCGTCGAGGCAGAAGCCGAGATCCTTGCGCATCCACTCGACCGCGAACCCGAAATCGAATTCGTTGCGCGCCATTGTCGACGAACGGTTCACCATCTGCCACGATCCAGCCGCGCCCTGGGAGATCACGCCGATCAACTGCTCGATGTCGAGTCCCGCGCGCTGCGCAAAATTGATCCCCTCGGACAGGCCCTCGACGATACCCGCGATGCAGATCTGGTTGACCATCTTGGCGAGTTGACCACTACCCGCCCCGCCCAGACGTTCACAGGCCCGCGCATACGACATGACGACTTCACGCGCCCGGCCGTAGACACCTTCGTCGTTGGCACCGCACATCACCGTCAACGAGCCGTTCTCGGCCCCCGCCTGCCCGCCCGACACAGGAGCATCGACGAAACCCACCCCCGCAGCCGCCGCGACGACGGCTAGTTCGCGGGCCAGGGTCGCCGACGTCGTGGTGTGGTCGACGAGGATCCCACCCTTGTTTAGTCCGGCGAGCACACCATCCGGGCCGTTGACGACACTGCGCACGTCATCGTCGTTGCCCACGCACACCATCACCACGTCGCTCACCGCGGCGACCTCACGCGGTGTGGGCAACGCACGACCAACGTGGTGCTGCGCCCACTTCCCGGCCTTGTCGGGCGACCTGTTGAACACGCTCACGTCGTGGCCCGCGTTGACCAGATGTCCCGCCATCGGATAGCCCATCACACCGAGACCCACGAACCCCACACGCGTCATGACGTCAGTCTGTCAGACCTTCCGCAACGCACACCCGGACCCGACACGACGACCACCTGTGCGGCGATGAGCAAGGGGTCTAGAGTGACGACGTGTGCGGTGCTTTGATGGAACACCGCCCGCCGAGCGGGTGGGCCGGTGTCGCCTGCGTTCTTCACATCGACACCCGACCCGACGCCCTGGTCACGAAGCGCTCGACCGCCGTCACCTCGTTCGGCGGGGCCTTCGTCGGTCTCCTCAGCCTGTTCGTCGCGAAAATCCGATGATCTTTGGTCCCGCGGTCCAGATCGCCTACGTGGTCGACGACCCGCAGCAGGCCGCACACGCCTGGGCGCGGAACTTCGGGGCCGGTCCGTTCTTCTTGAACCGCCACATCCCCGTCACCGACGTGGTGCACCGCGGTCGGCCTTCGGTGTTCGACCACACGTCTGCCTACGGCTGGTGGGGGTCGATCATGGTCGAGTTGTTCTGCCAGCACAATTTGGACATGACCGCCGTGCGCGAGCGTTTCGCGGTGGGCGACGAGGGCCTGCACCACATGGCGTGCATCGTTCCGAATCTCGACCGGGCACTCGATGCGGCGGCGCGTATCGGACTCGAGGTGGCACAGAGCGCGAAAGCCGGTGCGACGACATTCGTCTTCGTCGACGATGTGGCACGCCATGGGCACTATTGGGAGCTGTACGAATCGAGCCCCGGCCTGTTGGGCTTCTATGCCATGGTTCGTTCGGCGCACGAAACCTGGGACGGCAGCGACCCTGTGCGGGACATCACACGACGCTGAGGCTCAACCTTCCGCGGTGACGTAGGCCGCCGTGATACCGCCATCGATGATCAGTGATTGACCGGTCATCCACGACGAGTCATCCGACGCCAGAAACAATGCCCCCCTCGCGATCTCCTCGGGTGCACCGAAACGTCCCATCGGAATGTGCACGAGCCGCCGTTCACGCTTCGCGTCATCGGAGAGAAACTTCGCCAGGAGCGGAGTCATGACCGGCCCGGGACACAGCGCATTGGCCCGGATGCCTTGACGGGCGTAGATGACGGCGATCTCGCGGGTCATTGCGAGTACCGCCCCCTTGGAGGCGGTGTAGGCGATCTGGGCCGTGGCCGCGCCCATGTGCGCCACGAACGAGGAGACGTTGATGATCGAACCGCGTCCCTGTGCCTGCATCACGGGAATCGCCGCGCGACACCCGAGCAACACGCCCTTCACGTTGATATCCATCGTGCGTTCGTAGGTCGCCATCGGCGTCGACACGGGGTCGTCGTCATCGGACAACATGACTCCGGCGTTGTTGTACATGACGTCGAGCAGACCGTGGGTGTCAACGGCGTGGCGCACGGCCGAGACGACGCTGTCCTCGTTCGTGACGTCACAGTACGTGTAGGAGGCGGTACCGCCCGCAGTGGTGATCGCATCGACGGCGTCCGATCCGTCGACGACGTCGGCGACCACGACGCGAGCCCCCTCGCCAGCAAAAAGTTCCGCGGCGACCCTGCCGAGACCCGAGGCCGCACCAGTGATGAGCACTACCTTGCCGGTGAGTCGTTCCATGAATGTCTGCTTTCGGTGGTCGCTAGATGAGTTCGAAGTATCGGCGGCGTTCCCAGTCGGTGACCGTCTTGTTGAATGCCCGCCACTCGGCCTCGGCCATCACCAGGATGTGGTGGTGGACGTCGTCGCCGAATACTTCGCGAGCGATCGAACTGCCACGCCACAATTCGATCGCTTCGACGAGGCTGGAGGGAACACGCGGCAGGTCGGCCTCGTAGCCGTTGCCGACGAATGGACCAGCGAGGGGTAATTCGTGACGGATGCCGTAGAGACCCCCTCCGAGCACTCCGGCAAAGGCGAGATAACTGTTCGCGTCGGCACCCGGCACCCGGTTCTCGACACGCAATGACGCGCCGTGGCCAACCTGCCGGAAACCCAGGGTGCGATTGTCGATGCCCCACGCGACGCCCGTCGGAGCCCACGAGCCGGGCTGGAAGCGTTTGTAACTGTTGATCGTCGGCGCCCACAACAACGAAAACTCGCGAGCCGTGGCGAGCAATCCCGCGAGATAGTGACGAAAGAGATCACTCGTGCCGTGTGTCGAGTCGTCATGAAAGAGTGCGCGCGACCCGTCGGAGGACCACAGACTGCTGTGCACGTGACACGACGAGCCCGTTTCGGCGAAGTCGTACTTGGCCATGAACGTCGCGGACTTTCCGTGTTGTGCTGCTATTTCTTTTGCAGCTGTCTTGTAGAGAACGTTGCGATCGGCCATCGCCAACGCGTCGGTGTAGTCGAGGTTGATCTCGTGTTGACCGCGCCCCGCCTCGCCTTTCGTGAATTCGACGGGTACTCCTGCCGCCTCGAGACCCCGGCGGATCGCCCCGATCACAGGCTCGTCTCGCGTTGTCTGAACCACGTGGTAGTCCTGCACCCAGTCCCCTGAGGGTGTGAGCGAGCCGTAGCCCGAGGCGTGGGCCTCGGAATAGGTGGTGTCGAAAAGAAAGAACTCGATCTCGCTGCCGATCATCGGGCGATATCCCGACCGTGCCGCGGCATCGACCTGCGCGCGCAGGATCGATCGGGGCGCTTCGTTGACGAGAGCACCCGATTCGACGTCGAAGACATCACAGATGACGAGCGCGGTCGCCTCCACCCACGGCACGCGCCACGCCGCAGTCCAATCGGCGCGCGCCACCATGTCGCCGTAGCCCTGGTCGTAACTGGCGAACCGGTACCCCGGCACGGGATTGTTCTCGATGTCGCATGCGATGAGATAGTCGCAGTTCTCGGTGCCGTGCTCGGCGACGTGCTCGACGAAAAACCGACCGGTGGTGCGCTTGCCCACGAGCCTGCCAAAGAGGTCGGGGAACGCCATCACGACGGTGTCGATGTCACCCGCCTCGATCAGTTTCGTGAGCGCCGCCCTGTCGAGTGCCTTACCTGACGCCATGACCCCTCCCCGCCGCGTCGCACCGTACGACAGCCGACTCAGGCCTTCCTGCCGCCCGATTTCGCCGAGGCCTGCGGCCTCGCTCGCGTCTTGGGCTTTGGTGGTGTCTTGGACTTCGCTGGTGCCTTCGGCTTCGTGGCAGCCACCTTTGTCTGTGTCGGCGCCTTCGGCTTTGCAGCAACTGTCTTCTTGGCTGGGGCTTGGGGCTTGCCGTGGCTCGCCGTGGCATCAGCCCCGGCCGATGCGGCACCGGCCTTGTTCACGGGGGCAGGGGCCGCGGTCTTCTTCGCCCTCGTGGGTTTGAGGACTCCCTTCGCCAGGGCATCATCGAGGAACGCCTCGGCTTCCTCGGTCGAGACCTTCAGCGCGGGTGCAATTTCAGAGATCAGGTTGATGCGTGCCCGGTCGTACATCGTGCGTTCTGCTGCCGACAGCGATGCATCGCGATTGCGGGCCGCAAGGTTGCGCACGACCTCGGCCACTTGGTAGACGTCGCCGCTCTTCAACTTCTCCTGGTGGTTCTTGAATCGACGGGACCAGTTCGACGGCACCCGAGGGTCGGCCTTGGAGAGGTGCGACACCAGGTCCTCGAGCTCGTCTTGTGACACCGGAGGCCGTACACCGACTTCGGCGGCCTTTGAGGTGGGTACCGACAAGGTCATCTCGTTGATGACGGTCTTCAAGATGAGGTATTCCTGGTTCGCCCCGAAGGCCTTCATCTTCTTGATTCCGTGGATGATGCAGGCACCGTGTTGGGGGTAGATGACTGTGTCACCCTTCTTGAAATTCACACAGGTGAGGCTAGACGCAGGGAGTCGTCTTTACTCAGGCAAAGGCGCAGAGTGAAGTTGTTCGCATCACTTGTGCCCCCGGCAGGATTTGAACCTGCGCCAAACGGATTAGAAGGCCGTTGCTCTATCCGGGCTGAGCTACGGGGGCCTACTCCCATCGTACCGAGACGCTGCTAAAACATTGGGGTGCCACTCCAGCCGCGCGCCAAGTCAAAGGCGACAAGGGAAAACGACGCACGGATTCTCGACGCGGGCATCGCCGAGGCCCATGCGGTTGGCCTCGATCGGATCGCGTTGCGTGCCGTCGTCCGCCGCTGCGACCTGACCAGCGGCGCGATCTACGGGCGCTACGAAGACACCGACGACTTCCTTGCGTCGATTTGGTCCGAGCGTTTGTGCACTCCCCTCTTTGACTTCCTGTCGAATGCGATGGGCGCGATGCTCGGCGTCGAAGGTGCGCCGGGCGTCGGACCTGTGGCTGCCACGGTGGCCAACCCGCCGAAACACCTCGCTGTCGCCCTCGAGGCCCTCGTCGTCGGACGCCGCAACGACGCCCTGGGCGAAGAGGTGGGTGACGACTTTGCCACATGGTGCGAAAAATGGGGTCTCGATGCGAAGGCCGACCACGCCGCGCGGGCCCTCAACGTGGTGGCACTCTCGACGATCCTCGGAGCCTTCGTCTACGGATTCGCCGAGCCGAAGTTGGCGGACTGGAACCGGGTCTTTGGGATCATGTCGACGGCGATCCGCGAGACCCCCGGGACGACCTTCGCCAAGCCGCCCACAATCGGTGAGGAACTTCCCAACGTCGAGGTGACGCCGGGAACCGGCGAGCCGCTGCGCGATGCGCTGATCACCGCCACAGCGAACGTCATCGGACGAACAGGTTACGAACGGGCCACGGTGTCACGCATCGGTCGACGTGCGAAGTTGACGGGTGGTGCCGTCTACACGCGCTACGACTCGAAGGACGACCTCATCATCGACACACTCGACACACTCCTGGGTGGCGCGATATCTGGCACGAATGAATTGACCGCACACGGGGTCACTGGGGGCGACCTTGGTGAATCGGTCGGCAAGATTTACTCCCTGGGGGTCGCACCCGTGCGACGGCCGTGGCGCCAGTTCAGGCTCGAGACCTACGTCGCTGCGCGCACACGCAAAGAGCCGCGCGCCGCGCTCCGGAGGGTGCATGCGGCCGGCATCGTTCGCTACCACGACATGCTCGACGAGCAGTCGAAGATGAGTGGCGAAATGGTTCGACTCGTGGCGCGCGGCGGGCAGTCGATTCCCCTCGGATTGTCGCTGGTCGAGTCGTACGAAACCGATCTCGACGACCTGAACTTCCACCCCTTTTCCTCGACCCTGATCAGTTTGCTGCGAGCTCTAAGCGCAAGAAGTTGAGTGCCGAGATCACGCTCATCTGGCGCATCTGATCGCGGGTCGCGGGCAGTCGGTAGGTCATGACGTGCTCGGCACCATCAGCAGTTACCAATCCCACGTGGAGCGTGCCGACCGCGACCCCATCCTGTTCATCGGGGCCGGCCACGCCGGTGAGGGACAAACCCACCGTGGCGCCCAGACGCATGCGCACCCCGTGCGCCATTTCGATCGCTGCCTGCTGTGTCACAACGGGACCCGAAGTCACGCCGAGGACGTCGAATTTCACCTCGGACGCATAACTGACGACTCCACCACGCAGAACACGACTCGCACCCGGAACCGCGGTCAACCGTCCGGTCACGAGACCCCCGGTCACCGATTCGGCAACGGCCAGTGTCTGACCACGCGCCGCGAGCAGGGCGATGACGACCGACTCCATGGTGTCGTCATCGACCCCGAAAACCACGTCGTGGATGATCGCCCGCAGGCGCCCTTCCCACGCATCGAGAATTGCATCAGCATCGGCGGCGCTCGCGGCAGCGGCGGTCAGCCGCACCTTGATCCCTTCCCAGCCGCTGGCGAGAAATGCAAGGGTGGGCTTGCCATCACCGGGTTCGTCGAGTTCGGCAATGACGGCATCGAGACGCTCGTTGAGGCCGCTTTCGCTCTCACCCCAGGTCCGCAAGACGCGACTGCGGATCACCGAGGTACGGCCACTGCGACGAACGAGATCGGGAAGTATCGCCCGCGTCATCATCTCGTACATCTCGTGTGACACACCCGGAACCGCGTAGACCACTTTTTCACCGACAGGACAGATGAGTCCGGGTGCCGTTCCCCGCTTCTGGGGAATCACCACCGCGCCGCGCGGCACGAGTGCCTGGCGCAGATTGTTGGCCGCCATACGGCGACCGCGCGAAGCAAACATCCCGAGGATCACTTCGGCAACGTCGTCGTCGTGGACCAGGTCGACACCCATCACTGCCGCGATTGCTTGACGGGTGAGGTCATCGTGGGTCGGCCCGAGGCCGCCGCACATGATCACCGCATCGGCCTCGTCCAAACGCCTGCTCAATTGGTCGGTGATACGAGCGATGTTGTCACCCACTTTCACCTGCACATGACTCGAGATACCGTGTGCCGCGAGTTGTTCACCGATCCAGCTGGAATTGGTGTCGACGATCTGGCCGAGCAGAAGTTCCGTCCCCACGGCAATGACGTCGCAGCGCACGATCAGTCCCCGATAGCCCGCTGGAACTGGCGCCGACGTACCGCCCGCACCGCGTACTGACCGGCGCTGATCAGGGCGAGTACGACCGAGAACCACAGCAGTATCTTCCACGTCCAGTCGGCATCGATGACGGTGAGTGGTGCGAGCGCGAAACCAACGGCGATTTGTTGACTGAACGTCTTGACTTTCGCCAGACGACTCGCCGGCACCGAGATGCCCTTCGAGCCGACGAGCACGCGATAGATGCTGATGGCAACCTCTCGCACAGCGATGATCAGGACGGGCAACAGTGGAAAGAGTCCACGGCTGACAAGCGTGAACATTGCGCCGAGAACGAGCACCTTGTCGGCAAGCGGGTCGAGGAATGCTCCCGACTTCGTGGTGCCGTGACGCCGCGCCAGGTACCCGTCGAACCCGTCACTGACGCAGAGAAAGAACCACATGACGAACGCAACCCACGAGCCGTACGAGTCGCTCGGGATCAGCGCGAAGAGGATCGGCGATATGAGAATTCGGCCAACCGTGACCATGTTGGCCCACGTGGCGACGGCGTTCGGGTCGACGGGCACGTCAGCACCCCACCCCAACACCAACAAGGTCCGGCCCCATCGCATCGACGATCTCGACGTCGTGGAATTGCCCGGCCTCAAGGCTCTCGGGAACGTTCACCACTCCGTCGATTTCGGGAGCCTCGCGGTGGCTCCGCGCCACCCCCGGCTCGTCGACCAAGACGCGCTGTGTCGACCCGATGCAGTCGTCGCGTCGACGGGCCGTGATGTGGTCCTGCAATTCACGCAACTCCGCGAGGCGCGAACGCATGACGTCGTCGGCGACGCGGTCGGGCAGGTTCAACGCGTGGGTTCCCTCCTCGGGGCTGAAGGCGAAAAAACCGCACCAATCGAGCTGCGCCGCGTCGACGAAAGAGAGCAGTTCGTCGTGGTCGGCTTCGGTTTCACCCGGGTATCCCACGATGAAGTTGGAGCGAAACACCGCGTCGGCCTCGCGCGACCTGATGTCGTCGATTCGCGAAAGAAAACGTCGACCGTCACCCCAGCGACGCATGCGACGGAGATGGGCCTTCGATACGTGCTGCAACGAGAGGTCGAAATAGGCAACCCCGGTGTCGAGAATCGCCTCTATGAGTTCGTCGCTCAGGTCGCTGGGATAGAGGTACAGCAGCCGCACACGATCGGTGCGTTCGGTGACACGTCGCACCAACGGCACGATGGCGCCGGCGCCGAGATCGCCCGGACGATCCCTGCCGTAGCTCGCCAGGTCCTGTGCGACCAACACGATTTCGCGGGCACCCAATTGGTCGACTTCGCGGAGAATCGATTCGATGTCGCGACTGCGTTGCGGCCCGCGGAACGACGGAATGGCACAAAAGCCGCAGTTGCGATCACACCCCTCGGCAATCTTGACGTAGGCCCAGGGCGCCGAGGCCTTCGGACGCGCCAGGTTGAGCAGATCGAAGGCCGGCGCCGGCGTGACGGAGAGACCCGCCGGTTTGCGTCCGAGTGCCACCGGAACACCGAAACCGGCCACCTGGTCGACCTCGGGGAGTTCTGTTGCGAGTTCGTCGCCGTACCGCTCGGCCATGCAACCCGTGACGACCAACCGTGCCCCGTCTTTCCTGCGGTCGGACAACGCCAGGATGGTGTCGATGCTCTCTTGCCGTGCCTCTTCGATGAACGCACACGTGTTGACGACGACGACATCGGCACACGACGGGTCGTCGGTGCGCTCAAGTCCGTCGCCATGGAGAAGACCGATGATCTTTTCGGAATCGACCTCGTTCTTCGGACAACCCAGGGTCTCGACGTAGAAGCGCTGCGGCTGCGCCGGATCTGACACGTGTGCGAGTCTACCGAGCGCCCCTTCGGGGCATCCGTCAGTTGCTTTGTTGCAGGAAGGCGTACTCTTCGGGTGTCATCAGCACCTGACGCGCCTTGGAGCCTTCACCCGGGCCGACGATGCCGCGCTCTTCGAGCAGGTCCATCAAACGACCTGCACGCGCAAAGCCGACCTTCAACTTGCGTTGCAACATCGACGTACTGCCGAGACCCGATGTGACCACCAATTCGATCGCTTGCTTCAACAAATCGTCGTCATCGTCGTCGCCCGTCGATCCGCCGACGAGTCCGCTCCCCGACGCAGCGCCTTCGCCCTCGATACCGCCCACGTACACCACCTCGGGTGCCTGACGACGCCAGTGGGCAACGACCATGCGCACCTCTTCCTCGGTGACCCATGATCCCTGAACGCGCTGCGCCACATTCGTGTTGCCGGGCAGCAGCAGCATGTCGCCTTTGCCGACCAACTTCTCGGCACCCGGGCGATCGAGAATGACCCGACTGTCGGTGAGGCTCGAGACCGCAAAGGCAACACGTGCGGGAATGTTGGCCTTGATCACCCCGGTGATGACGTTGACGCTGGGGCGCTGCGTGGCGATGATCAGGTGTATGCCGACGGCGCGCGCCTTTTGGGCGATGCGCGTGATCGAATCCTCCACGTCGCGTGCGGCCACCATCATGAGGTCGTTCAATTCGTCGACGACGACAACGATGTACGGCAGGCGTTCGTGCTCGCGTTCGCCGCTCTGTTCGGCAACCAGATCGCCGCGGTCGTAGGCGGCGTTGTAGCCCGTGACGTCGCGGAAGCCGACCTCGACGAGGAGGTCGTAACGCCGCTCCATCTCCTTGACCGCCCAACCGAGGGCATTCGCCGCCCTCTTCGGGTTCGTCACCGGTTGGGTGAGAAGGTGCGGCAGGCGTGCATACTGGCCCATCTCGACCTGCTTGGGATCGATGAGGATGAGGCGCACTTGATCGGGCGTCGTGCGCATCAGGATCGAGGTGATGATGCAGTTGAGTCCGCTCGACTTACCCGCGCCGGTGGCTCCGGCGATGAGGAGATGCGGCGTCGTGGCGAGGTTCATGAAGACCGCACGACCGGCGATGTCCTTGCCGACGGCGACGTCGAGGGGGTGCGTCGCGGCCTTCGCCTCGGGCGACGTCATCAGGTCCCCGAGCGAAACGAGTTGGCGCGAAGGGTTCGGCACTTCGACGCCGATAGCCGAGCGGCCCGGGATGGGCGCAAGGATTCGCACGTCGGTGGCGGCCATCGCATAGGCGATGTCACGGTCGAGGCTCGTGACACGGGCGACCTTGACACCCGAGCCAAGTTCGAGTTCGTAGCGTGTAACGGTCGGGCCGACTGTCATGCCGACCAACCGGGTGTCGACACCGTGTGAAGCGAGCGACGACTCGAGAAGATGTCCGCGCTCTTGGGCCGCAGCACGGTCGACGGCCTGCGTCGGACTCACGGTGAGCAGATTCGCGGGGGGCAGCGCCCAGGATCCCCTGCGCGCCGCGGGTCCAAGGGCGAGTTCGTCGCCGTTCGTCACCGACGCGGCGTCGCGGTCGGAGAGGCGGCGCTTGGGTCGCGGTGGGAACTCTTGCTCCTCGGCCGATGCATGAGCGGGCTGACGGCGCGGTTTGGCGGGCTTGGTGGCCCCTCCCTCTTCGGTTTCGAAGTCGTAGAGCATCGGCTTGGGCGCACCGGGGTCGAATACCGGCACGTGGGACGTGTCAAGTTCCTCGCCCACCCCGAATCCGGGGGGCACATCGGGTTCGGCCTGGTCGAAAAAGATGGGGGCGTCCGGCTCGACACCGCGAACGTCGTCGGTCGTCTTCATCTCGCTGAACACCTTTTTCGCCACGCGTGCGGTGGGCTGCGCAGCGGACGCGAAGTAGGCACGCAGACGCCTGGACAGCAACGGCAACGACATCCCGGTGACGATGAGGGCGCCGCCGAGGATGACGGCGAGCAAGACCACGACCGCCCCGACGACGCTCAAGAGGGTGCGCAGCGGTTCACCAATGAGCGCTCCGATCCAACCGCCTGCGGGCTTGAGAGCATCGACCGAGGCCGTCACTCGACCCTCGCCACGCGCAAGGTGCAACAAACCGAGCATCGCGAGCACGATCACGACCGACCCGACCGCAAGACGTAGGCGATGTTCTGATTCGCTGCGGCGGACCACGACGACCCCCAGCGCGACCAGCGCGGGTGGCAACAAGAACCGTCCAAGACCCAGAACCCAGCCCAGAGAGGTGTCGATCGCGTCGCCGACCGGACCAGCGATTTGAAGGTAGACACCAAGGGCTGCCAGGACACCCGCAACCACGATGGCGATGCCGCGGAACTCGTTCTCGCGGCCCCCCACGGCAGCCTTCACGGCCGCATGCTCGCGCGGCTTGGCGTCACGCGCCTTGCCGGCGGGACGTGGTCGCGAGGCCTGTTTTGACATGAACCAAAGGTACCAACGGGGTACCCACCGATTCGGGAATACCCCTCGGGTGGCGGCGCGTCGTCATGGCCCCGTAAGGGGATCCGAACCCAGAATTTTGCCCAGCGAGTCAACAAGGACCGCGAACTGCCCGCCGCGTTCGGATTGCACGACGACGCGATGTTGCACTTCATCGTTGGGGCCGTCGGCAGTCAGAGTAAAGGCGCGCAACAGCGAGTCGGGCAATTCGGCTTCGACCCGCGCGTACACCCCGGGCGAGAACACCATCTTCGAAGCATCGAACGCACGCCCGTCGGCCTTCGCTGCTTCGGTCTCGTCCCGCAGCGACCCGTTCTCCCACACGAAGTTGATCGCACTTCCCTTTCCGTCATCGAGGAAAAGGTTGATGAGCTCGGGCGTGGCGTTGATTTCGAAGAAGTTGGGGGGTCGACCCGTCAGCGCGCTGACCGCACCAACCGCATCGTCGATCTCGTCCACGAGCAGGGTGACATCCCCGTCTCCGCCGCATGCCGAGGCCGCCTGGACGGTCATGAGGGCCGCCGCGATCATCGCCGTTTGGAGATGGCGCCTCATGTCTCCATGACGACGGGCACGATCATCGGACGGCGCTTGGTACGCGTGTTGACGAACTTGCCCGTTGCGCGGCGCACGACCTGTTCGAGCGCATCGACATTTCGCTCGCCCTCGGCGAGTGCGCCCTCCACCGCCGCGGCAACCGTGTCACATGCTTCGTCCAGGAGATCCTCCGCTTCAGGGGCGTAGACCCAACCGCGCGTGATGATCTCGGGACCCGTGATGACCCGCCCCGACGAGACATCGACCGTCACCACGACGACGACCACGCCCTCTTCGGCCAAGACCCGGCGGTCGCGCAGCACGCCGTGGCCGACATCACCCACGACACCATCGACGTAGAGATAACCCGCGGGAATGCGCCCGACGGCCTCCACCCCGTCGTCGCTCAATTCGACCACGTCGCCGTCCTCGCACATCGTGATCCGATTGCGAGCGACTCCCATCGTCTCTGCCAGGCGGGCGTTCGCCATCATGTGGCGGAACTCACCGTGAATGGGGATGAACCACTCGGGTTGGGTCACGTTGAAATACGTCTTGAGGTCGTCGGCCTGGGCGTGTCCCGTTGCATGCACGTCGACGATGCCCGAATGCACGACTTCGGCACCCGCTCGCAACAAGCCGTCGATGACACGGCTGACGTACATCTCGTTACCCGGTATCGGGTGACTCGAGAGGATCACGGTGTCGCGCTCGCCGACCTTCACCCACTTGTTGTCACCGCGAGCCAGCAAAGCGAGCGCCGACATCGGTTCGCCCTGCGAACCGGTCGAAATGATGCATACGTTCTCGGGTGCATGGTCGTCGATCTGATCGATGTCGATCAGCGACCTGTCGGGGATCCGCAAAATCCCGAGGTCGCGCGCCATACGCACGTTGTTGTTCATCGATCTGCCCATCGTCGCCACCACACGACCGTTTGCAACGGCCGCATCGGCGATCTGCTGCACACGGTGGATGTGGCTGGCGAAACTGGCGGTGATGATGCGCCGACCGACGTGTTCGGCAAAAAGGCCCCGCAGGACGTGTCCCACCTCGCTTTCGCTCGGCGCGTGGCCCTTCTCCTCGGCGTTCGTGCTGTCGGCCAGCAACAGCCGGATTCCCGGGCCATGGGCCAGCGCCCCGAGTCGCGACAAGTCGGTGCGCCGACCATCGACAGGTGTGAGGTCGATCTTGAAGTCCCCCGAGTGCAGCACGATTCCCTGCGCAGTGTGGAGAGCAACGGCATGAGCGTGGGGCACCGAGTGGGTCACGGCGATGAACTCAACGTCGAAGGGACCGATGCGACACGTCTCGCCGTCTGCGACGGTGACCAGATCCGTGCGACCCAGAAGACCCGCCTCTTCGATGCGGTGTCGGGCCAGACCCAGCGTCACTGCCGAGCCGAAAATCGGCATCGACAATTCCCGCAGCAGGAACTGCAATCCCCCGACGTGGTCTTCGTGTCCGTGCGTGGCGATGCAACCCACGATTCGGTCGGCGTTCTCGCGCAACCAGGTGAAGTCGGGAAGCACCAGATCGATCCCATGCATGTCGGGGTCGGGGAACATGAGTCCACAGTCGATGAGGACGACCTGCCCGTCCTGTTCGACAGCCATGCAGTTGCGGCCGATTTCACCCAGACCGCCGAGAAAGTAGATGCGAACGCTGGACTTGCTCAACTCGACCTGAACAACTCGATGTTTGCCTTGACGACACGCGCGCGTTCGGCCACCCATTCGGGCGCGGCACCCATCGGCAGGCGCGCGTCGCCGGTCCTGAAACCGTGGAGCTTCATCATCTCTTTCGAAGGCAGCGGGTTCGGTGCTTCTTCGCCCGTTTCATAGGCGTAACTCTCGAGCAGCGCCGCGTTGATGCGCTGTGCTTCGACGACGTTGCCCGAGAAGAAGGCCGCCATCATCCGACGGTGTTCCGGTGCCGACCAGTGCGTCGCCACCCCGATGACACCGACGGCCCCGACGGCGAGCAGCGGCAGGGTGAGGCCGTCGTCGCCGCTGTAGACCTCGAATTCCTTCGGGGCCAACGCGATGACATTGGCCGTCTCGCCGGGATTGCCACCCGCGTCCTTGAGCGCGACGATGTTCTTCGTCTCGCGGGCCATCTTGACGAGATTCGCCGTCGAGATCTTGCGGCCGGTGCGCATGGGAATGTCGTAGACGACGACCGGCAGGTTCGTCGCTGCGGCCATCGCCCCGATGTGGGCGGCGATTCCCGCCTGCGAGGGACGGTTGTAGTACGGCCCGACCGCGAGGATGCCCGCGATGCCCAACTTCGATGCCTCTTTGGTGAGGTGCACCGAGTGCGCGGTGTCGTTCGAACCGGTGCCTGCGATGACGGGAACCGTGACGGCGGCCGAGACCGCCTCGAAGAGGGCCAAGCGTTCGGCGTCGGTGAGAGTCGATGCCTCTCCCGTGGTCCCCGACACGACGAGACCCTCGTTGCCCTGCTCCTGTAGCCACTTCGCCATGCGTACGGTCTCGGCGACGTCGAGCCGACCGTTCGCCTCGAAGGCCGTGATCATCGCCGTGATGACGCTGCCGAAACGCGCGGCCATCAGAAGGAACCCTCGGCTACGCGGTCGATGCCCTGGGTGAGAAGGAGGTCCTCGTGCAGTTCCATCCACACGTCGTGGAAGCTGTCGCACATGACGCCCGTGAACATGTTCTGCTCGCCGGCGACCACGCACTTGACCGCCGACTCGAGACGCGGCACGTAGGGCGCGAGTCGCCCGAGTACCCCGGCCATCTCCGACACCACCGGAACCGTCTCGTCCTTCATCGCCACGAGCCGCTCGATGACTGCCCTGTCGTAGGCCGCATCGAGGTGGTCGTTGGGCTGGCCGTCACGCAATTGCCAATCGCCGCAGAGTCCCTTGAATGCGGTGTTGATACCGAGAAACCTCTCGTAGGGGGTGTGGAGGGCCGCCGTGACCGACCCGGGAGAGTCCGCGGCGAGCGCGTCGCGATGCGCCTCCTTGCCGGCCGGGGTGATCTGCCACAGGGCACGGGCCTCGCGAAACATTGCATACCCGCGATCGAGCAGGGCCCCGAGGTGCGACTCGGCTTCGGCCTCGGAGAGGTCGGCGATGCCAGCAACCGAGTCGAGCTTGGCGAAGCCCTTGATGCGCAGGGCATGGAACGCCCGGAAAGCGGGTTCGGATTGATGCGCCATCAGCGGCTCAGCGTAGTGAGTGGAGGAGTCGGCTCGGGAACCGAAAACGTCAGTGCGGCACGGGCGGCGGAGCGTCCTTGCCCAGTTCGAACTGCAGGTACTCGTCGCCGGTGTTCTCCCAGTTCTCGAATTGGATGACGCCCATCTCTTCGTAGCGGTGGCGCAGCCAACCCTCGTTGCGGTCGAGGAGGCCCAACTTCTTGCAGTTCGGAACGATCTTGGCGAACAACATCTGCTGGAAAATCGTCCGGGTCGGATCCTGCAGGACGAGCGGGACGATTTCCTTGGGCTTGACCCCCATGCGCTCCCACACTTCTTGTTGCAGGAAACGGTCACGCATGCGCACGCTCGCCTCGTAGGCGAACTCCTGGCGTTCCTTGATCTCCGCATCGGTCATCTCGCTGTATGCCTCCTGGAGCGACAACACACCAAAAGCCACGTGGCGGGCCTCGTCGCTCATCACGTAGCGCAGCAACTGCTTGAGCAACGGTTCGCCCGTCAACTGGTGCATGAAGCCGAATGCGGCGAGTGCGAGCCCCTCAACCATGACCTGCATACCGAGGTAGGTCATGTCCCAGCGGCTGTCTTGGATGATGTCGTCGAGCAACATCCGCAGATGGGCGTTCACCTGGTAGCCACCGCCCAGTTTTTCGTCCAGGTAGCGCGCGAAGACCTCGACGTGTCGCGCCTCGTCGACGACCTGTGTGCTCGCGTACAACTTCGCGTCGTACCACGGAACGGTTTCGGTGATCTTCGCCGTGCACAGCAACGCCCCCTGCTCGCCGTGCAGGAACTGCGACAGGCTCCAGCGTCGGCCTTCGATGCCGAACTCGATCCACTCCTTGTCGCCCCACTTGGCCAGCGGCGTCCCCGCGTACTGCGCGGGGTCGATGCCGGCACCGATTGCCGCTTGGTCGGCCGCAATCGTCGCCTCCACGTCGACCGCGGTCTCCCAGGGCAGGTCGGTCGTGCCGTTCCACTGCCCGACCTTGGCCTTTTCGTAGAGACGACGCAGGTTCGGTCGGGCGAGGGAATAGTCCCACGTGAAGAGGGCGTCGGAGTCGTCGCGAACCGCATGCATCACCTCGTCGACGTCGGTGTTGGTGATGCTGAGGATCGCCTCGATGTCGTCGAGGCCCCCGCGACCGATGATGTCCTGGTTGTCTCTTTCGGTGATTGACATTGTCGTCTGCCTTTCAGTCGTTGATGTGCACGGATGGATGTGTGAGAAAATTGAACGCGTCGAGAAATTGACGCACACTGGCGTAGTCGGTGAAGTCGACCTGCATGCTCGGTGCGAGGAAATACGAGATGACGAGACGCGACAGCACCTCGACGATCTGTTGTGCCGCCTCGTGCGAGATGTACTGCTCGGCAAGTGGCGTGAGAACCTGCGTCGCCATCAACACCACGCGCGGAACCCCGTCGACGGTGAGTTGTCCGAGCACCTCGCCGCGCTCGGCTGCGAGCAACATCGCGAGTTGGTCGTCCTGGGCAAGTTCACGGCTCGCAAGGACGATGCACCGCGCGAGCAAATCGCCCAGATCGCTCGCCCCCTCGGCTTCACCACGCAACTTTTCGAAGAACACCTCGAGTTCGCGCACCCGCATCGCCTCGAAAAGCACCTCTCGGCCGCCGGGAAAGAGGCGATAGATCGTCGCCCTAGACAGGCCTGATCGGGTGACGATGTCGTCGATGGTCACCCTCGTGAGGCCCAGATCGTCGATACAGGCCCGCGTCGCATCCAGCACCCGCGCTTCATCGCGACTCGACTCACGGAAGGCCCCCTGCCCCATCCCTGAGACGTTAGGCACGTTTTTGTCTCACGGTCAAGAATCCTGTTTTGTTCCGGCCGTCTTGTTCGTCGTGGCACGTCCTGCCGTGGATCCGGCTTGGCCGGTCTGCGACCCCTGCGCGCACGTGTGAGCAACGCGCAGCATCGGCCCGCGACTGCGGATGCGCCGCCGGTTACGCCGTGGGCAGCACGTAATCGGCGAAACGGTCGCGCAGGGTCTTTTTCGAGAACTTCCCGACGCTCGTCTTGGGCACCTCTTCGATGAACACCACGTCGTCGGGCAACTGCCACTTGGCCAGACGCGGAACGAGAAAATCGATGATTTCGGCCTTCGAGATCGATTCGCCTTCCTTTGGCACGATGCAGGCGAGGGGCCGTTCGGCCCATTTGGGGTGCGGCACGCCGATGACCGCGGCCTCCTTGATCTTTGGATGGGCCATCAATTCGTTCTCGACGTCGACCGACGAGATCCACTCGCCGCCGCTCTTGATGAGATCCTTCGTGCGGTCGACGAGACGCACTCGACCTTGGGCGTCCAATGTCGCAACGTCACCCGTGCGCAGCCAGCCGTCGGCGGTGAAACTCTCCCCGGCCCGCTCGTCGTTGTAGTAGGTCGCCGCGATCCACGGACCCCGACACTGCAATTCACCACTCGTCTCGCCGTCCCAGGGCACCAGGTTGGTGGTGTCGGGCTCCACGACGCGGCACTCGACGCCGAAGTTGATGCGTCCGACCGTCGTGCGCAGTTCGGCCTGCTCTTCGTTCGACAGCAACCTGTCGGCGGCGCTCAGCGTGCAAGTCGAAGCAATGGGGCTCGTCTCGGTCATACCCCAGGCCTGCAGAATCGGCAGGCCCGTCTGCTCCCGGTAGGCCTCGCTGAGCGCCTTCGGAACGGCCGATCCACCGCACGGAATCGCCCGCAGCGCCGACGTGTCGCGGCCCTTCAATTCGGGCAGCACGCCCATCCAGATCGTGGGCACACCGGCTGCGACCGTGACCTTCTCACCGACGATGAGGTTCGCGATCGCCTTTCCGGAAAGGTCGGGCCCGGGCATGACGAGGCTGGCACCCGAGGCAACCGCCGCGTGCGCGAGGCCCCACGCGTTCGCATGGAACATCGGCACCACCGGCAGGATGATGTCGCTCTCCCGCGCTCCGAGGCTGTCCACCGTCATCGCCCCCATCGTGTGCAGATAGGTGCTGCGGTGGCTGTAGACCACGCCCTTTGGGTTGCCCGTCGTGCCGCTGGTGTAGCACATGCTCGCCGCAAGGTTCTCGTCATCCACCTCGAAGTCGACCGGCTTCGCCTTGGCCAGAAGTTCCTCGTAGTCGTGCACCCGCACGCCGGGCAGCACGGGCACCTCACCTGGGGCGTCGTCCATCACCACGAGATCCTTCACGCAGCCGAACGTCGGAAACAGCGGCAGCAACAGGCCAAGGAGCGACCTGTCGGCGAAGATCACCTCGTCGTGGGCGTGATTGACGATGTACGTCACCTGCTCGGGGAACAAACGAATGTTGAGCGTGTGCAACACGCGACCCGTGCAGGGTGCCGCGAAGTACAGCTCGAGATGGCGCTGCGTGTTCCACGCGAAAGTCGCCACGCGACCGTGGGCCGAAATGCCGAGGTCGTCGAGGACACCTCCGAGTCTCCTCGTGCGCTCGGCCCACTCGGCGTAGGTCGCGGTCTCCTTGCCGCGGGGCGAAGAAGTGGTGATGGTCTTGTCACGGTGGTACTTCTCCGCTCGCTCGAAGAGGTGAACGATCGTCAACGGTGTGTTTTGCATGAGTCCGCGCATGCGAGAAAGGGTAGCCAGCCCCGAACGGCGGGTTGAATGGCGTCGAATTGCGTTCGGTCGGTTAGTTTTCGCCCGTGCGCAAGGCCGTTCTCGCGATCACATCGCTTCTTTTCATCGCGGGAACCATCGGCTCCAACATCGGCCCCGCGGTGGTCGACGAACACCCGGTGCCGATGCTCGTCTTGTCGTCGCGCAACAGGAATCTGTTCGGCTCGGTGCCGTTCACATCCCCCGTTCCCTGGTTCATCATCGGTTTCCTGCGCGTCCTTGCCGCGGGTGTCGCGTTGTTCTTCGTCGGACGCTGGTACGGCGAACGCACCGTGCGGTGGGTCGAAAAGACGGTCGGCGAGACTCCTGCGATCTATCGCTGGGTCGAACGCGCCGTCGACAAGGCCGGCGGCTTGGCCGTCATCCTGATGCCGGGCAGCAACGTGGTCTGTGTGCTTCTCGGCCACCGCAAGATGTCGTTCGCGAAGTACCTGCCCTGCCTTGTGCTGGGCATCATCATCAAGTTGATCGTGCTGCGTATCGGTGGCGACATCTTCGAGGACCAGGTGCGGTGGTTCTTGAAGTCGATCGAGCGTTACCAATGGTGGGTCGTCATCGCCCTGTTCGGCATATCGGCAATCCAGGCCCGCAAGCGCCGCCCACTCAACCCGCCCTCCAACGACGAGGCCCCACCGACGCGCTAGACGGTCAAAGAATGGCGTCTAGGCCGAGCGTGAGGCCCGAAGTCTGTGCGACCTTCTTGCACGCCAAGACGACGCCCGGCATGAAACTGGCGCGGTCGAAACTGTCGTGGCGGATCGTCAGAGTCTGACCCGCACCACCGAGAATGACCTCTTGGTGTGCGGTCATTCCGACCATGCGCACCGAATGAATGCGAATCCCCGCGGGACCCTCGCCGCCGCGCGCGCCCGGGTAGACCTCGTGGGTCGTCGGGTCGGTCGCCCACTGGCCACTCGAGGCCGCCATGCGCTGCGCCGTGGCCACCGCCGTCCCACTGGGGGCGTCGGCCTTGGCGTTGTGATGCAGTTCGATGATCTCGGCCGTGTCGAAATACGGGGCCGCCTGCTCGGCGAACTTCATCATCAACACCGCACCAATCGCAAAGTTCGCAGCTATCAGGCAATTGCTGGCCGTGAACACCGCGCGAAAGCCGTCGATGTCGTCGTTGCTGAACCCGGTGGTTCCCACCACGGCGTGCATGCCGTGCAGTGCGAGCCAGGGCAACGTCGTGCGCGCAGCGGCGGCAACCGTGAAGTCGACGACAACGTCACACTTGGCGTCGGCGAGCACCCGCAGCTCACCGCCGACCGTGACACCGTGAATCGACACCCCGACGTGCGCGGGATCCACGGCTGCGACCAGCTCGAGTTGCGGGTCGGCCGCGACTGCATCGCACACCGTGGCACCCATGCGCCCGCCCGCACCGACAACACCGACGCGAATTGTTCCGGAAGACACCACGACCCCGACCGTAGTCGGTCGGGGTCGGAGGCTTGTTTTGGTTTGTTCGCTGGTGTCAGCGGTGGCGGCGGCGTCCCGAACCGCGGCCGGGGCCGAGGTCGCCGAGTTGCTCGGAGAGTTCGTTTTCGAACTCGTCCTCGAAACTGACCGACACCGCGTCGTCGCTGCCGCCGCCGTTGGACGTCGGCGCACGGCGCTCCCCGCGGTCTTCGCGCGGGCCACGATCCTCACGTCCACCGCGGCCGCCACGCTCACCACGCTCACCACGACCACCGCGATCACCACGTCCACCGCGATCCTCACGCGGGCCACGCTCGCGGCGTTCGCCACCGTTGTCCACGGGCAGATTCTCGTAACCCTCGCCCACCGGGGTGAGACTGACCTTGCCCTTGTCGTCGATGTCGTCGACACGAACGTCGATCTCGTCACCCAACTGCAGGACGTCTTCCACGTTGTTGATGCGCTTGCCCTTGCCCAGCTTCGAGATGTGCACGAGGCCATCGCGGCCGGGGAGGATGTTGACGAACGCGCCGAACTTCGTGATCGACACGACACGCCCCTTGTAGGTGGCACCGAGGTCGGCGGTCGGGGGCTGGACGATGTTCATGATGCGCTCACGCGCGTCGTTGACCTTCAGCGAGTCGGGCGAACCGATGGTCACGATGCCCACGGCTCCGTCGTCGCTGATCGCGATGTCGGCTCCGGTCTCCTGCTGGATGGTGTTGATGACCTTGCCCTTGGGCCCGATGACCTCGCCGACCTTGTCGAGGGGAATCGTGAAGGACACGATCTTCGGTGCGGTCTCTGCGACCTCGGCGCGGGGCGCCGCAATCGCACGGTTCATCACGTCAAGAATGGCGAGACGCGCCTCCTTCGCCTGGTCGAGCGCGGCAGCGAGAACGTCGGCGGGAATGCCGTCGATCTTCGTGTCGAGTTGCAGGGCCGTCACCGCATCGGCGGTTCCGGCCACTTTGAAGTCCATGTCACCGAATGCGTCCTCGGCACCGAGGATGTCGGTGAGGGTGGTGTACTTGCCTTCGGCGTAGACGAGACCCATGGCGATACCTGCCACGGGTGCCTTGATCGGCACACCCGCATCCATCAGCGACAGGCTCGACGAGCAGACCGAACCCATGGAGGTCGAACCGTTCGACGACAGCACTTCGCTGACGAGACGAATCGTGTACGCGAAGTCTTCTTGGCTCGGCACCACCGGCAGGAGGGCGCGCTCAGCCAACGCACCATGGCCGATTTCGCGGCGCTTGGGCGAGCCGACGCGGCCGGTTTCACCGTTTGCCCACGGAGCCATGTTGTAGTGGTGGATGAAGCGCTTCTCCGTGTCGGGCGTCAGCGTGTCGAGCATCTGGTTCATGCGCGGCATGGCGAGTGTGCAGACGTTCATGACCTGGGTTTCACCGCGCTGGAAGAGGCCCGTGCCGTGTGCGGTGGGCAGAATGCCGACCTCCGACGACAACGCACGCAGGTCGCGCGGTCCACGACCATCGATGCGCATGCCCTCCTCCACGATGCGCTTGCGCACCAGTTTCTTCGTGAGGCTGCGCACGGCCTCCTTCACGCCCTTTTCCTGGCCGGCGAAACGACCCGGGGCAGCGGACGAACCGCACAGTTCAGCGACGGTTTCGGCGGTTGCCTTGTCGATTGCCTCGTTGCGCGCGCTCTTGAGCGAGATGCCGACCGCCGGGCCCAACTTGGCGGTTGCGGAGGCTTCGACCGCCGCGAACACTTCGGGGGTGTAGTCGAGGACCGGGGTGTACGACAGCGGTTCGATCGGACCCTTGGTCGCGATCACACTGGCCACAAGTTGACGCTGCAGTGCGATCGACTCTTTGATCCAGGTCTTTGATGCCTCGAGACCACCGGCCAGCACACCTTCGTTCACCTTTGGTGCACCGGCCTCGTAGAACGTGAAACTCTTCTCGGTTCCACCCGCCTCGACCATCATGATGGCGACGTCACCGTCTTCGAGTTCACGGCCCGCGACGACAAGTTCAAAGGTCGAAGTTTCACTTTCCTCGAACGTGGGATGGGGTATCCACTCACCGTCGGTCGAGAACGCCACGCGTACCGCACCGATCGGACCTTCGAAGGGAATGCCACTGATCATGAGCGAGGCCGACGCTGCATTGATCGACAACACGTCGTGCGGGTTCGTCTGGTCGGCACCGATGATTGTGAGCACGATCTGTGTCTCGTTGCGGTAGCCGTCGGGGAAGGCGGGACGCAACGGGCGGTCGGTGAGTCGGCACGTGAGAATCGCCATCTCGGTCGGCCGGCCCTCGCGTCGGAAGAACGCGCCGGGGATCTTGCCCGCGGCGTAGGCCCGCTCTTCGACGTCGACGGTCAACGGAAAGAAATCGATCCCGTCACGCACGCCCTTCGCCGCGTTGGCGGTGGCGAGCACCGTCGTGCGGCCGAGGCTCGCAACGACGGCACCCTGTGATTGCTGTGCAAGTTTCCCCGTCTCGAAGGCGAGGATCTTGTCGGTGCCCGAAACGGCACCAGAGACGCGTATGGCATCGGCCATCTGTCTACTCCTTGTCTATGGTTCCGCTTCGTTGATCTCCTCGGCGGAACGTGTGTGTGCGCTCCGCCGGCTTGGCGAAACGTGCGCACCGGAGCGGGCGTCGGTTCCCAGTCGGCAATCTCGCGGATCGACTCGTGTCCGCGGGTTCGGCGACTGACAACCGATGCGTACGTGCTTCGGTGCAATTCAATTGTGGTGCGGGCAACCACCATCCTGGTGGGATACCCGCGCCCGGAGAATCAGCGGCGCAGGCCCAGCTTGGCGATGAGTTCGCGGTAGCGCTGGACGTCACGATCGCGGACGTAGTCGAGCATGCGGCGGCGACGACCGACCAACATCAAAAGACCACGACGAGAGTGGTGGTCCTTCGGGTGGGTCTTGAGGTGCTCGGTCAGTTCCTCGATGCGGTCGGTCAAGAGCGCAATCTGAACGTCGGGGGAACCGGTGTCGGTGCCGTGCTGCTGGTGCGCAGCAATCGTGGTCTGCTTGCTGGATTTCTCCGGCATGTCTGCCTCGTGTCTTTTGTTGAACGGGACGCTCGGGTCGGGTGACCCGGGCATCCGCCACAGGTGGAGCCGTGACGGACCCTTAAAGGCTACGGAACGGGTGGGCCTCCCCCAACCCCTTCGGCGGGAGGGTTCGCGGCATTAGGGTTTGGCGCGTGTTCACGGGAATTGTCGAAGAGCTCGGCACCATCGCCACCCGCGACGGGTCACGTCTGCGCATCGCGGCAACGACCGTCCTCGACGGCAGCGGCCTGGGAGCTTCGATCGCGGTGAACGGCTGCTGCCTCACCCTTGTTGCCTCGGGGGACGATTGGTGGGAGGCCGAGGTGAGCGACGAGACCTACTCCCGCACCAACCTCGCCGATGCCCGGGCCGGCGATCGCGTCAACCTCGAGCGTCCGATGGCACTCGGCGAACGCCTCGGCGGACACATCGTGCTCGGACACGTGGACGGCGTCGGCACGGTCGTCAATCCTGCACCCGATCTCCGCGTCCGCATCCCCTCGCACCTGATGCGTTATCTCGTCGAAAAGGGTTCGGTCACGGTCGACGGCATCAGTCTCACCGCGTTCAATCTCGGTTCCGACACCTTCGACGTCGCAGTGATCCCCCACACCACCGACGTCACCACGCTCGGAGTGCGCCGCGCCGGTGACCGCGTAAACATCGAAATGGACGTTCTCGCAAAGCACATCGAACGGTTGATCGAACCACACGCATCATGAGCACCAACGACGACCTTGGGGCGCTCCGCAACGAGATCGACGAGATCGACCGCGGCATCGTCGAATTGCTTGCACGCCGTCTCGATGTGTGCCGTCGAGTCGCCGAGGTGAAATCGAGGAACTCAACATCGGTGATTCAACCCGAACGCGTGCGTCAGGTTTTGACGAGCCGGCGACAGTGGGCCATCGACGAGGGCATCGACGCCGACTTTGCCGAGCAGATCTTCCGCTCACTGCTCTCCGAGACGCACCGCATCGAGGTCGCCCACGAACGCCCCGAGTCGGCCCCCGTGAAGATTGCCGAACCGAACGGCGACACCGAACTCGACACCGTCGCATGCCGCATCGACCACGTGGTCGTTGCCGTCCTCGACATCGATGCCGCACGCACGTTTTTTGCGAAAATGGGCTTTCGCATCGAAGCGACGGACGACCCCGCGATGTTCCTCGCCGAGGCGGGTGGTGTGACCGTTGTCCTGCTCGGCGCGGGCAACGACCCGGCCGTGGCCGCCCATCTGGAGGAATACGGCTCGGGCGTCCAGCACATCGCGATCGAGGTTCTCAACGCGGGCTTCACCCAGCAGGCCCTCGCCCGCACGGGCGTGCCTTTGCTGACAGACGTCATCGTCGACCAGGACGGCCACGAGCAACTCTTCACGGTGCTCGATCCGGCCACCGGGGTGCAACTGGGCTTCATCAGCCGCACCGGCCACCGCCTGCCGATGAGCAGCCACAACGTGCGGGCCCTCTTCACTGCGCTTCATCGCTGAACCTCGGCTAGTCTTTACCCGTCCGACATCTAGGGGGTCGGCCGGATTTCTTGCTCCCGGTCATCTTCCGTCTGGCGCTGGCATTCACATCCGAGTCGATCCTCATGAGAGGTTCTCACATGTCGTCCCAGCGCCCGTCGCACGACTTTCTTCTTTCCGCTTCGCTTGACGACTTGCTCGCCCTCGCATCCGCCCGGCGCAACACGCTTTTCGGTTCGCGCGTCACTTTTTCTCCGAAGGTGTTCATTCCCCTCACGATGCTGTGCCGCGATACGTGCGGCTACTGCACCTTCGCCCAACCACCGGCCCGGCTGGAAAATCCTTACCTCACCGCCGACCAGGTGTTGGCCATCGCCCGTGAGGGTGCGCGCAACGGTTGCCACGAAGCGCTCTTCACCCTCGGTGAGCGTCCCGAGTTGCGCTACGACGTTGCCGCGAAGTGGTTGGCCGCGAATGGTTACGAATCGACGGTGCACTACGTCCACGCGATGGCAAAGTTGGTTCTCGACGAGACCGGCCTCCTCCCCCATGCGAACGCCGGGGCGCTGTACCGCGACGAGTTGGAACTCCTGCGCGACGTGTCACCGTCGCAGGGAATGATGGTCGAGTCCCTCCGCGACGACCTTGCCTGCCACCGCGGCGCGCCCGACAAGGTTCCGCAGCGTCGCCTCGACACGCTCGAGTGGGCGGGGGAACTGAGGATCCCCTTTACGACCGGCATCCTCGTTGGCATCGGCGAGAGCCGCGCCGATCGCATCGCCGCGCTCGAGGCGATCGCGGCCTCGCATGACCGACACGGCCACGTGCAGGAGGTCATCGTCCAGAACTTCCTTCCCAAACCGCGCACCGCGATGCAGCACACCGCGGCATGTCCGGCCGACGACTACATGTGGTCGATAGCAGTCGCACGCCTGCTTCTTCCCGACTCGATCCACCTGCAGGCGCCACCGAACCTCTCTGACGACTTCGGCGTTCTTCTCGATGCGGGCATCGACGACTGGGGCGGTGTCTCGCCGGTGACCGCCGACCACGTCAACCCCGAGCGCCCGTGGCCCGCGCTCGATCTTCTGCGCACGGCGAGCAACGAGCGTGGCTTCGAACTCGCTCCGCGCCTCACCATCTACCCCGAGTACGTCTCGCGTCCCGACGAATGGCTGGCGCCCTCGCTTCGCTTCGCGGTGCAGGACCGCTGTGACGCCGAAATGCTCGGGCGCGACGATCCGGGTTCTGTCTGGCCCGAAACGGTCAGTGCCGCCGACGTGGTGCAGGACGGCGCCGAGGTGGTCCTCGTCGGACACAAGTCCACGCAGTGGTACTCGGGTGCAACCAACCCCGCACCGATGCTTCTTCCCGGGGCCCCAAAGACTCCTCTCGACCTCGCGGAGATCTTCGACGGTGTGGGTCGTGGCGAGCTTCCCGACGAGTCGCAGATCGTACGGATGTTCCGCGCACGCGGCCGCGAAGTCACCGCTATCGCCGAGTTCGCCGATCACTTGCGCCGCGAAGCCGTCGGCGACGTGGTGACATGGGTACACAACCGCAACATCAACTACACGAATGTGTGCACCTTCAAATGCCGCTTCTGTGGATTCGCCAAGGGCAAGTTGTCGTTGAACCTGCGCGGCACCCCGTATCTGCTCACCCTCGACGACATCGCCCACCGCGCCGCCGAGGCCGCCGCTATGGGCGCCACCGAAGTCACCCTGCAGGGTGGAATCCACCCCGATTTCGACGGCAACTACTACATCGACGTCGCACAGGCCGTGAAGGATGCGGTTCCCGCCATCCACGTGCACGGCTTCACGGCTCTCGAGGTCACCGAAGGCGCCCGCCGACTCGAGGAGTCGCTGCAGTCCTACCTCACCCGCCTCAAGCAGGCCGGTCTCGCCTCACTGCCGGGCACCGCGGCCGAGATTCTCCACGACAAGGTTCGCGCGGTTCTCTGCCCCGACAAGATCAACACCGAAGAGTGGCTGGAATGCCATCGGGTGGCGCACTCGGTTGGTCTTCGTTCGAACATCACCATCATGTTCGGCAGCATCGAGGGCATCGACTCGTGGGCACGCCACATGGTCGTCACGCGCGACCTCCAGCGCGAGACGGGTGGATTCACCGAGTTCGTCGGCCTCCCCTTCGTGCACATGGCTTCACCCATCTACCTGCAGCGTGGAGCGCGACGCGGACCGACGTTCCGTGAGACCGTCCTGATGCATGCGATCGCCCGCATCGCCTACCACGGCCTGATCGACAACATCCAGGTCTCGTGGGTGAAGGTCGGCGTTGATGGCGCGCGTCAACTCCTCCAGGCGGGCTGCAACGACCTCGGTGGCACACTGATGGACGAGAACATCTCGCGCGCAGCGGGCGCCGCCCACGGCCAGAAGATGAGCGAGGATTCGTTCGGGGCGGTTGTGTCACCGCTTGGTCGCACGCTCGAGCAGCGCACGACCCTCTATGGCCGCACGTCGGGCGGCAGGGAACTGACCAACTCGCGCGCATGATCGATGTCGAGTTTGACCTGTGCGATCAGCGCATCGGGTCCGTTGAACTTGCGCTCCGAGCGCAGGAAATGCGTGAACTGAACGCGTGCGGCCTCGCCGTAGAGGTTCACCGACGCGTCGATGAGGTGGGCTTCGAGCAGTGACGAGTCACTGTGCTCGTAGAAGGTCGGACGACGACCGAGGTTGATGGCACAGGCCCACCGCGAACCATCGGGTCTGGTGTACACGCCCGCATACACGCCATCGGCGGGGAGACAGATGAAACCGGGCACTTGCACGTTGGCGGTTGCGAACCCGATCGCGCGACCACGGTGGTCGCCGTCCACGACCGGCCCGCGCGCCTCGAACCAACGGCCGAGCATCCGCGATGCGACCGCCACGTCGCCACCCTTGAGCGCACGACGGATGGCGGTCGAACTGACCGGCTCGTCGACGCCGTCATCCCGTTGCAACAACTCCAGGGGGCCGACGGTGAAGTTGTTCCTGGCTCCCTGCTCACGCAACATCGTGACGTCGCCCGCGCGGTTGCGACCGAAATGAAAGTCCTCACCCACCGCAACGTGGCTGACCGCAAGACAATCGACAAGGACGCGCTTGACGAACTCGTGGGGCTCCTCGGAGGCCTGCAGCGCGTCGAAAGGAACGACGACCACGGCATCGACCCCGGTTGCCTCCAAGAGTTCGAGCTTCTGGTCCAGGTCGGTGAGGAGCAGCGGTGCGGACTCTGGCCGCACGACCGATGCAGGATGCCGGTCGAAGGTGACGACCGCACTCAACGCGCCGTCGGCGGCCGCCCGGGCACGCACGGCCGCAATCACCGACTGATGCCCGAGATGGACTCCGTCGTAGGCTCCGATCGTGGCCACGGCATGTCGGCCGGGCCACGGTGATCTCGAGAGGTCGCGCACGAGGAGCATCCCCGCAACGCTATCCCCCGACGCTCAACACGACAGATGGCTTCACCAAGACCCCGCCGTCGTCGGCCACCCTGCCGCTTGATTCGTACACCGCGAGCAAGGCGCCGTCGGGGCCGTGCACGCGCCAGGGACCTTCGCCGACGAAGCCGAAAACGCTCGCCAACATCGCACCTTTTGCGATCCTTGCGGCCGTGGCGCCGTCGACATCGACCCGCGCGAGATGGGCGACCATTTCCTCCTCGTCGAGCAGAACGGGCGAGTCGAGTGTGGAGCACATTGCATCGCTGAATCGCCCCACTCGGTGCCGTCGCAGGTTGCGAATGTGTGCCGCTCCCCCGAGCAGCCGACCCAGATCATCGCCGAGGCTTCGCACATAGGTGCCCGAGGAACACGTCACGAGCATCCTCCACACGCCGGCCTGGTTCGTTTGTTCGATGTCGAAGCGATCGATGCGCACGGGCCGCGCCTTGCGCTCGACCTCCACGCCCTCGCGTGCGTACTCGTGCAGCCGCTTGCCGTCGACCTTCAACGCCGACACCATCGGCGGCACCTGTTCGATGTCGCCCAGCAAGTGATCCCTGATCACCGCCAGACCCTCATCGATCGACACCGACGACATGTCGATCCTTTCGAGAACCTCGCCCGAGTCGTCGAGGGTCGACGTTTGCAGACCCAAGACGACCTCACATGAGTAGTCCTTGTCGGCACCCGTCACCCACTGCATCAGCCGTGTCGCACGACCGACGCCAACCACCAGGACACCGGTCGCGTCGGGGTCGAGCGTCCCGGCGTGGCCGATGCGCCGTTCCCCCAATGCCTTGCGCAGTTTTCCCACGACGTCGTGGCTGGTCATCCCCGCCGGCTTGTCGATGACCACCATGCCATGCACGACGGGGGGCCGTCTCTTGGCCATCAGTCGTCGTCGCGGGCCATACGGTCGCGACGCTCGCGATCGGCGCGCAGAACCTCGTCGATGCGTTCGGCCGCGCGGATGACCTCGTCGGGCCGGAACTCGAGGACCGGGGTCTTCTTGGCGCGAAGTTGCCTGCCAATCGACGACTGGATCCGCCGGCGATGCTCCTCGAGCACCCCGAGAATCGTCTTGTCGCCCGCCTCGCCGGCGAGTGAATCAAAAAAGACGATGCCGCGGTTGAGCTCCGCGTCGACGTCGACGGATGTCACCGTGACGAATTCGAGGCGCTCGTCGTCGATGCGAGTGAGCTCATCGGCGATCACCTCACGCAGTATCTCGTTGAGCCGTGCCTCGCGTGGATAGCGGTGCGCCGCGGAATTGGTGGAACGCTTTCTCGGCCGCGACATGGGCGTCACGCTACCGTCGCTTGCCCGTACGATTGGGCGCCATGGCCGCCAACACCCCTCGCTACCGGTACAGCGCCGCCTTCGCCGACACGATCGAAGTCAAGTGGCAAGAACACTGGGAGGCGAACGGTACTTTCGAGGCACCGAATCCGGCCGGACCGCTTGCCGAACCTGACAAGGTCGCAGGTCGCCCAAAGTTGTTCGTACTCGACATGTTTCCCTATCCGTCGGGCGCGGGACTCCACGTCGGCCATCCACTCGGCTACATCGGCACGGATGTCTTCGCGCGTTACAAGCGCATGACGGGATACAACGTTCTCCACTCCCTTGGTTACGACAGTTTCGGTCTTCCTGCCGAACAGCACGCGATCGCGACGGGTATACATCCGCGGGTCAACACCGATGCAAACGTCGCGAACATGCGTCGTCAGTTGCGCCGCCTCGGCCTCGGCCACGACGCCCGTCGCAGCATCAGCACGACCGACGAGGCTTACTACCGCTGGACGCAGTGGATCTTCCTGCAAATTTTCGGGTCGTGGTACGACGAAGAAAGCAAGAGAGCGCGTCCGGTGACCGAACTCGAGGCCGAATTCGCCTCGGGCAAGCGGCCGACACCCGATGGCCGGGCCTGGGGTTCGCTCACCCGCAACGAGCAGCGCAAGATTGTCGACCCGCATCGCCTCGTCTACCTCACCGACGCACCGGTGAACTGGTGTCCGGGTCTCGGCACCATCCTCGCCAACGAAGAGGTGACCGCCGAAGGTCGCAGCGACATCGGCAATTTCCCCGTCTTCAAACGCAACATGCGCCAGTGGATGATGCGCATCACCGCCTACGCCGACCGCTTGATCGACGACCTCGACCGACTCGACTGGCCCGAGCCCATCAAGTTGATGCAACGCAACTGGATCGGACGCAGCGAAGGTGCCCGCGTGCGTTTCCCCTCGCCGGCCGGTGACATCGAGGTTTTCACCACCCGCCCCGACACTTTGTTCGGCGCCACGTTCATGGTGCTCTCACCCGAGCATCCGCTCGTCGATGCGCTCACCACGGCCGACCAGCGTGCGGCCGTCGACGCCTACCGCGCGCAGGCCGGGGCAACAAAAGATGACGACGGGACCGATGACCCGCGCGAGAAGACCGGTGTCTTCACCGGCTCATTGGCCACCAACCCGGTCACGGGTGGCGACGTTCCCGTGTGGGTGGCCGACTACGTGCTGATGGGTTACGGCACCGGTGCGATCATGGCCGTTCCGTCGGGCGACGAGCGCGACTTCGCCTTCGCCCGCAGGTACTCGCTTCCCATCGTCGCTACGCAACATCCACCGCAACAGTGGTTCGATTCCCACGGCATCGCCGCAGGCCTCGACTGCGCGGCGTGGCCCGATGCCTACGTGGGCGATGGCCCGTACGTGAACTCGAAGAACGACGCGATCTCGCTCGAGACGTTCACCACGGTCGCACAAGCCAACTCGGCGATGAATGCCTGGCTCGAATCGCAGAACAAGGGCACCGCTGCGATCACCTACAAACTGCGCGACTGGCTCTTCGCCCGCCAGCGCTACTGGGGCGAGCCCTTCCCGATCGTCTTCGACGATGACGGCAACCCGCACGCGGTCCCTGACGACGAGTTGCCGGTTCTGCTTCCCGAACTTGCCGACTTCAAACCGCAGGGCCTCGACCCGAACGATGCCGCGAGTGAGCCGATCCCGCCGCTTGCCCGAACCAAGGAGTGGATGACCGTGACGCTCGACCTTGGTGACGGTGCACAGACGTACCGCCGCGAGGTGAACGTGATGCCGCAGTGGGCCGGTTCGTGCTGGTACGAACTGCGCTACCTTGACCCGACCAACTCGGCGGCGTTCGTCGACAAGGACGTCGAGCGTTATTGGATGGGCCCGAAAGAACCCGGCCACACCGGCGGCGTGGACCTCTACGTGGGTGGCGTCGAGCATGCGGTACTGCACCTTCTCTATTCGCGCTTTTGGCACAAGGTTCTCTTCGACCTCGGCCACGTCTCGTCAGAAGAGCCGTTCCATCGTCTCTTCAACCAGGGCTATATCCAGGCCTACGCCTACCGCGACATGCGCGGCCAGCCCGTTCCCGCGAACGAGGTCGAGGAACGCGGCGGCACTTACTTCTTCGAAGGCGAAGAGGTGACCCGTGAGTACGGGAAGATGGGCAAGAGCCTAAAGAACATCGTCACACCCGACGACATGTACGCCGAATACGGCGCCGACACTTTCCGTCTCTATGAGATGTCGATGGGTCCGCTCGAGGCCAGCCGTCCCTGGAACACCCGGGACGTCGTGGGCATGCAGCGCTTCCTTCAGCGCGTGTGGCGCAACCTCGTCGACGAAGATTCGGGTGAAACACGCATATCCGACGACCCGGCCTCCGACGACATCCGCCGCGCCCTGCACAAGTGCATCGACGGTGTCGGCGCGGACATGGACAACCTGCGCTTCAACACCGCGATCGCCAAGTTGATCGAACTCAACAACGCCCTCACTCCCTTCGTCACCGAACGCGGCACGTGCCCGCGAGAGGTCGCCGAGCCGCTGGCGATCATGCTCTCGCCTCTCTGCCCGCACATTGCCGAGGAAATCTGGAGCCGCCTGGGTCGCACGTCAACAATCACCTACGAGTCGTTCCCCACCGCCGACCCGGCACTGCTCGCCAGCGACACCATGGAGATTCCCGTGCAGATCAACGGCAAGGTCAAGCACCGCATCAACGTCGCTGTCGGAGCCGACCAAGCAACAACGAAGGCCGTCGCGATGTCCGACCCCAAGGTCATCGAGTTGCTCGCCGGTGCGACCCCCAAAAAAGAGGTCATCGTCCCGGGACGATTGGTGAACTTCGTCCTTTGAGGACCACCGGCGCCCGGCGACATGAGGCCGGGGTAGAGGGCATGGATGGATGTGCCGTCATCGGTGGCGAATGAGGGCTGGCACGTCGGGCTGCGCCGTGCCAGCCGCCCGCGGGGCCGTAGGCAATGACCACCGGGTCGACCAATGTGACGTGTATTTGGAACAAAAACCCAACGTTCAGTGATGTTTCGAGACCCTTCAGGCCATCTTGCGCATTCCTCGGAACCCTTGTAATGCCCCTCTCGTGGTGAATACTCTGAGCATTGTTCAAGTTCTGCTGTTGCGCACGACTTGGGGGAGGGTTTATGAGCCAATCACGTCGACTCGTTTCGAAATTGGTGGGCATCGCGTGTGCGCTGGCTGTTGCCGCGCCGATGACGACACTCGCACCTGCCGCGGCTGCACCCGCAAAAGTGACGATCAGGGCACAGCTTGCATCCGGCTACCGCCTCCTTGCAACGGCCAAATCGGGTAAGTCGTATCTCGCGACAGCCGCGTCGGGCAAGGTGTCGATTGCCAACGTGGCGGCGGCCGACACCAATGGTATGAGCTTCTCGATCCTCTCGACGTCCGGCGGCTACGTCGGTCCGGTGATTCTGAAGTACTCCACCGATGCGGGAGGAAAGAAGGCTGCGAAGTCCTTGGGTGCTGCCAAGTTCGGCTTCCTGCGCATGAAAAGAGCAACAAAGGCGACGGTCGATCTCAAGAAGATCACGGTCAACACAACGGCCAAGTTTGCCTACGTGAACGTCGCCAAACCTCCGGTTGCCGTGTCGGGCAAGACCGTCGAGGTCACCGCGGGCGCCCCTCCGGCAGCCAAGTCGCTGGGCCGCACAAGCGGCGTCAAGGCGACTGGGATCAGAAAGTTCGCCAATCCCACCGAAAATGCTCTGGGTGACGACGCGGATGCCGACGGCATCATGGCCTTTGCGGACGTCGATGACGACAACGACGGCAAACTCGATCTCGTTGATGACAAGTTCTTTGACACCCCAGTGAGCACCGACAAGAACGTCAATGGCGACGCAGGCCTCTACACCGCCCTGATTTGTGGTGGTGAATGCGTGAACCTGAATGCCTTTGGCATCACGAAACCCGAGGACAGTCCCGCAGCCGACAAGGCGTTGAAGCAAATGATCAACACGTTCCAGGGCGTGTTCTTCGCCTACGGAAGCTCGGCAGTGGGGAAGTCTTTCCCCAAACGCCCCGACCGCAACTTCGGCTTCTTCAACGTCGACTGCACCGGTATCGCTTGGTGCAGCGGATCCACCTCGAAGGCAGTGACAATCTCGCCTGATTACGACAACGGCACGCAGCCGGCCAACAATGCGCTGCCACTCAAGGATGGTGAGAAGTCCTACACGGCGCTGTGCGGTTCGGGTGTCATTGCAAAAGACCTCGCCAACAGCAGCGTTGCGCCCTCGGCTTGGCCGAAGAACGATGCGGGCACCGCGACGGCATACGACAGCGGGATGGACGAGTGGGTGTTCGGTTCGTGCGATCCCGACGAGGACAAGTTGCCCAACATCATTCCGTCCAAGGGGACGATCAACAGCGGCGCGGAGTGGGTCAATGAGATCAAGCCGCGCATGGCCGGCCCCGACGGCCTGCGAGTGGGTGATGCGATCCGCTTCGCGCTCAGTGACTCATCGAAGGCGCTCGTCGACTCCTCCACCCAGGTCATCTCAGGCGTCATCCAAACAGCCCCGTCGGTGCGGTCATGGAAGGGAACGCTTATTCACTCGTCGGGTGGTTCTTACACCGTCCCCGACGATATGCAATCCCCGTCGGGCGAGGTGACACTCACGTTCTGGCGCCCGCAGCGTGCGCCGATGAACGACGAATCCTCCTGGCAGGATGTCGGAGGGCTCACCTACAGCTTCGCGGGTCCGTCGGGTCCGTGCGCCATCAAGTCGGCCAAACTCAGCAACGGAACGTCCATCACGCCAACGACGAAAGACGTCGGGGGCAAGTCGGGGAGCATGATCGTCGACACTGCAACCGATGCGACCCCGGCCGCGAGCAACTTCATCGAGATCACCGCCGACACGACATCGTGTGGTGCTGGTGCCACGGTCGGACAATGGTCCGTGGCTGCCTTTGACAACGGTAAGAACTCGACGCACTTCAAATGGCAAAAGGGTGGCCAAGGCGGAGCCGGGCAACCGAACACCGCCAAACCCCAGCCTGGTCAGGGCGGCCAGAATCCCGGTCCGGGCGGCCAGAATCCCGGTCCGGGCGGCCAGAATCCCGGTCCGGGCGGCCAGAATCCCGGTCCGGGCGGCCAGAATCCCGGTCCGGGCGGCCAGAATCCCGGTCCGGGCGGCCAGAGATAGGCCTCGGGCTCTAGCACCCCTCCGGCCCAATCCCCCGCGCTTCGGGACTGGCGGTGCCCAGTTGTCGAGGCACAGGCGAGCAACGTGGAGCTAAGGGGAATCGAACCCCTGGCCTCTTCCATGCCATGGAAGCGCTCTACCAACTGAGCTATAGCCCCGTACGAAGTGCCGAGACTCTAGCGCAACGCTACGCAATTACCCACGGGGAATCAGGCCGCGGGGGATTTCCAGTCGATCTTGGGGACGTCTTTGTAGAGACGTTCGATTTCGTAGTAGCGGCGCGTCTCTTCTGCAAAGACGTGGACAACGACATCGCCGTAGTCGACGAGTACCCACAGTTGCTCGCCCGTGCCCTCCGTGCGCAGCGGCGACCGACCATGGGTTTCGCGAATTCGGGCCGTTACTTCGTCGGCAACCGTCGCGACGAGGCGTCGGTTGCTTGCGCTGGCGAGGACGAAGTATTCGGTGATCGAGAGAATGTCACCGACGGCGATGATGAGAACATCGTCGGCCTTCTTGTCATCGGCGATTCTGGCAATTTCGACTGCAAAGTCTCGGGACTCGACGTCGGTCACTGTTCGCCTGCTGTCATGCCGGTCGAGGCTGAAATCAATCCATCGGAGGGATTGGTGCGAACAAAGTTCTCGAAGTCGATACCGAGGGTCAGGCGCAGGTCCACACCCTCGACCGGAACCCTCTGCCGGTGGATTTCCATTGCACCGAGCGCGGGAGCGTAGCCGGCGACCTCTGATTCGAGGGCGACATCGGCGATGGCGGCGATGGTGGCCTGCTCCGGTGGGTCGGTGATTTCGCGAATGAGAACGATGTTCACACCGAGTGACATGAATCGCAGGATCGCCTCACGAGTGATGGCTGCGTCGTTGAAGGGGGTGTCAATCTGGACGTTGATCGATGCCAGGAGCGAAGACACCGACGACGGCACGACACTGGCGGTGACGAGAATGATTTCGGCTCTGTCGAGTGCGTACCAGTCAAGACCGTTCGGATTCGTGTCTCCTTGCGGGAGCGCCGTCGCGGCGAACTGCCAGACCTGCACCTGACCAGCCAGCAGCCGGTCGATGAACTCCTTCATGCCGATGGTCGGCGCGGTGGGGGCGGTGGTTGTCGTGTCACCCGCAACGTCACCCGTGGCCGTTGCTGTCAGGTCGATCTGCGGATTGCGTTGACTCGCCCCCACCCCCACCCACAGGGACTTCAACATGGGCAGCCGGTCGGCTTCGGCGGCATTCGGCTCGATTGCCGCAAGGGCCGCTGCCACCTGTTCGGCGGTGAACGACTGGCGACCGGTCGGGAGAACATCGGTGACGACTCCCCCGAGCACGCCCCTTATGGGCCGGTCGAACTCGACCTTCACGTTGGTGATCGCGGCCAGCCATGGGGCGAGATCGCCCGCGGTGACTGCGACGCCGGTTGTGAACGTGACATTGAGCAGGCCCTCGACGTCGGAGGTGAGCGCCGTGATTCCGCCGGAGAGGAACGAGTCGTAGAGGCGTCGTGGAATTTCACCTTCGCCGACGAGTGCGGCGCTATTGACGGGGATCGACACGACGGTTCCACCGATGCCACCCGGCGCGAGTGCAATCATCTGCAGCGACGCAAGAAGACCACCCGCGTCGACAACAGCGAGGAGGGCTGCGGGTGTGGAGGGAATGCGCACGATGTCGGATGCGTCGACGCTCTCACCGTCGGTCGAGTTCAGAAGCGAGTTGGCGGAGAGAACGAGCCCCGACGGCAGCATGATCGCACCGACGAGACCGCACACGAGCGCCCCTGTCGTACGACGTCTGCGACGTGATTCGATCGCCGTCACAGTTGCGCACCGATACGCAGGCCGTAAAGCCCGCGCTTTCGGATGATGGCAACGACCGGCTCGGGAAGGAGATAGTCGAGCGGTCTGCCATCGGTGACGCGACGACGCAGGTCCGTGCTCGACACCTCGAGTCGCGGGACCTCCACGCGACGCCAATCGAAGTTGTCGGGAAGGTCTACCGGGGCTCCGGGGCGATCGACCACGACGAGGGTCGACATGGCCGCGACTTCGTCCACGCGCTCCCAGGTGAGGATGTTCGTCGCAGCGTCGTCGCCGACGACGGTGAAGAATCGGGCACCGGGATGCTTCACACCGAGGACCTTGAGCGTGTCGGCGGTGTAGCTGGGGCCGCCCCGCTGAATTTCATCAGCGCCCGCTTCAAGACCCTCGACTCCATCGACAGCGGCCTGCACCATCGCCAGCCGATCGGCAGCGGGCGACACGGTGCGTGCCCCCGTTTTCTGCCAGGGGTCGTTGGCGACCATCAGAACCACGAGATCAAGCGACAGTGCGTGACGGACGTTGATGGCGGTCACCAAGTGCCCTAGATGTGGGGGGTCAAAAGTTCCGCCGAAGAGACCGATTCGCAAGGCCACGGAGACCAAGTCTAGGTGTGAAAACCCCCTGAGATACCCTCAAAAGCCTTGCGGCACAAGGCTCGGCACTTTTTGTGCCGTACCCCTTAACAGCATTACACCCATTTGCTATAGTTACGAACCCCTACAAGTTGCGGATGCGAATTCCAACCTGACCCCCAAAAAAATCCCCTCAGATTGATCTCACGAATCCTCTTGGCTTTGCGCGCTCTCAAGCCAAGTCGCCCCCGACAGAGCAACACCCACCCCCCATCACAAAGAACACGGATTGACACATGAACGACGCAATAGGTCTCTACCTCAACGACATCGGCAAAGTTGCCCTCCTCACCGCCGAAGACGAGCGCACGCTCTCCAAGGCCATTGAAAAGGGTCGCGAGTCCGCAGCCTGTCTTGCCGCCGGTGGGCGCTCGGCGCAGTTGCGCAACGACATGAAGGCTGCCGCCGCCGCCAAGGATCGCTTCATCCGCGCCAACCTGCGCCTCGTCGTGTCGATTGCACGCCGCTATCCGCTGCCCCAGGGCATGGACCTCCTGGATCTCATTCAGGAAGGCAACCTTGGCCTCGAGCACGCAGTCGACAAGTTCGACTGGCGCCGTGGCTTCAAGTTCTCGACCTACGCGACCTTCTGGATCCGCCAGGCCATCGGCCGTGCGCTCGATCAAAAGGCATCCCTGATTCGAATCCCGGGCGACCGCTCGGCCAGCCTGCGCGCCGCCTTGCGTCAGTCGTCGGGGGATGGCGAGAACCTCGACGCGAACAACCACGAACTGCACATCCTCACCACCCCGGTCTCGCTCGACAAGACCGTCGGCGACGACGGCGATGCGACGCTCGGCGACCTCGTCGACAACGGCCAGGGCACTCCCGAAGACGTCGTCATGGCGTTGGTCGATAGTGAACTGCTCAACGAACTCCTCGATACGCTCGACGAGCGCGCCCGCTATGCAGTCGAGGCCCGTTTCGGTCTGCGCGACGGCGAGCGCAAGTCCTTCCGCGAGGTCGGCGAAGCCCTCGGGGTGACGGCTGAAGCCGCACGTCGTTTGGTCAGCCGCGCCGTAAATGGCCTGCGTGAGGACGCGGAGCGCATCTACGCTGCCTAGCGCATGCCTCGATCCTGGTCTCCTGATTCATGGCACGGCCTTCTCGCCGAGCAACAGCCGGAATGGCCCGACGCCGGCGAACTTGATCGGGCCCTCAAGCAGATCGGTTCGCTGCCGCCGCTGGTTTTCGCCGGCGAGGCACGCAGTCTGCAGTCAGCCCTCGGGCAGGTAGCCGCCGGAAACGCCTTTTTGTTGCAGGCGGGCGACTGCGCCGAGAGCTTCGAGGAGTTTTCGGCCAACAACATCCGTGAAAAGTTGCGTGTCATCCTGCAGATGGCCGTCGTGCTGACGTACTCACTGGGCGTTCCGGTCGTGAAAGTTGGACGAATGGCAGGCCAGTTCGCCAAGCCACGATCGCAACCCTTCGAGCGTCTCGGAGACACCGAACTGCCTGCGTTCCGTGGGCACATCGTGAACGACCCTTCGCCCACCGAGGCGGCCCGCCGACCCGACGCAGAGCGCCTCGTTCAGGCCTACCACCAGTCGGCCAGCACCCTGAACCTTCTGCGCGCCTTCACCAAGGGGGGTTTTGCACACCTCAACAGGGTGCACGCATGGACCCAGGAGTTCATCGAAAGCTCGCCCGAGGGCCAGCGCTACCAGGCTCTCGCCACCGAAATCGAAAGTGCCCTCGCCTTCATGCGCGCCTGTGGCATCGACACCGAGAACAACCCGGCCCTCCACCAAGTCGACGTCTTCACGTCGCACGAGGCATTGATTCTCGGTTATGAAGAGGCCCTCACCCGGCGCGACTCCTTGACGGGCGATTGGTACGACTGTTCGGCCCACATGCTCTGGATCGGCGAACGCACGCGCCAGCTTGACGGTGCCCATATCGAGTTCTTGCGGGGTGTCGGCAACCCGATCGGCTGCAAAGTTGGACCGACGGCAACGCCCGAGTTCGTGCTCGAACTCTGTCAGGTATTGAACCCGGCACGCATACCGGGCCGCCTGACCCTGATCTCGCGCATGGGTGCAGAGAATGTCGAGGACAAACTGCGTCCGCTGCTCCGCGCGGTGCACGTCTCTGGTCATCCCGTCGTGTGGGCGTGCGACCCGATGCATGGCAACACCTTCACATCGACCACGGGTCGCAAGACCCGCCACCTCGACAACGTGGTGGCAGAAATCGCGGGTTTCGTGCGTGCACACCGCGCCGAACACACATGGCCGGGCGGCATCCATGTCGAGTTGACCGGCGACGACGTCACCGAGTGCCTCGGCGGCTCGCACTCGCTCGCCGACGAGGACCTGGATGATCGGTACCAAACCGTGTGCGACCCACGTTTGAATGGTCGCCAGAGCGTCGACCTGGCGTTCCGTGTCGCCGAACTGATTCGTTCTAACCTGAACTAATCAAAGCCTTCGGTCATGTCTCTGGCTGGCCGGTCGAGTTCACGTCAGTGGCGGTGATCGATCGGCACGGCACGCTCCATACCCACGGCGATACCCAAAGAATGGTTCGCATCGCGTCGGTGAGCAAGCTCTTTGCGGCGTGGGCCACGATGATCGCCGTCGAAGAAGGAACCACTTCCCTCTCGCAACCGGTCGGCCAGGAAGACTGCACGGTCCGTCACCTGCTGGCCCATGCGGGTGGCTACTCGTTTGACGGCATCAACCCCATCACGTCGCCGGCTCGCAAGCGCATCTATTCGAACACCGGGATCGAACTTCTGGCCGCCCATGTCGGCGAACGTGCCGGTCTCGATTTTGCCGACTACCTGCGCGAAGCGGTGTGCGAGCCGCTCGGACTCACCTCGACGTCCCTCGACGGTTCGGCGGCAAAAGATGTCCTGAGCAACGTGGATGACTGTGCAAAATTCGCAGCCGAACTGCGTCGACCGACCCTCCTTTCGCGCGAGACCCTGGGTGAGATGACTTCCGTGCAGTTCCCCGCACTCGAAGGCGTCGTGCCCGGCCTCGGACGGTTTGATCCTTGCCCGTGGGGTCTTGGCCCCGAGATCCGTGGGACCAAGCACCCGCACTGGACCGCGCCGACAGGCTCGTCTGCCACGTGGGGACACTTCGGAGGCACCGGCACCTTCCTGTGGGTCGACCCGGTGGCCGACGTTGCCTGCGTGATGTTGTCGAATCGCGACTTCACCCAATGGGGCATGGAGTTCTGGCCACCGTTCAACGATGCGGTGCTCGCCGAGGCGAGCCAGCGGGGCTGAGCCGGTGTCAGTGTCGACATCATCCACCGATCACGCCGGGGCGACGCTGAGCGTCTTGATGTTTGCCTCGGGTGCAACGGCGGTGTCGAACAGCATCATCTTCGCCGCGCTGGGCGACCTCCAAGACAACTACGGTTTCGCCGATTTCGGTCTGGGCCTCATTGCCGGCATCGGGTTCCTTGCCGGCCTCGTGACGCAGGTGTTCGTCGCTCCGCTTGCCGATACCCACAAGCCCAAGAACCTCATGGTGATCGGCCTCGTCTTCGCCGCATTGGGTTCACTCGTCTTTGCGCTCGGTGACTCGTTGTGGCAGTTCGTGATCGGACGCGCCATCGTGGGGGTTTCGTTTGGCTGCACACAACCCGCTGCACGCGCCATTGCGGCCAACCTCGACATGGGCCGCGCCGCCGAACGGTTGGGCAAACTCGCCGGCGTGGAGACCGCGGGAATCGTCGGCGGACCGTTCATCGGCGGCATCATGCTCGATCCCCTCGGTTTGCGCTGGACCTTCGTCTTTTTCGCGATCGTGGCGGCTGTGGCATCCTTGGCTCTCGCCGCCAAGGCGCTTCCGATGCTCCCCTCATCGGGTGAGTCGCGCCGCATAAGCCTCACATTGCTGCGGTATCCCGGGGTGCGCACCGTCGCACTCACCACGATGAGCCTCTACCTCCCGATCGGCGTGTACGACGCTTTGTGGGACCGTTACCTCACCGACCGCGGTGCCTCGAATTTCGTCGTCGGCCTGTCGTTTCTGATCTACGGCATTCCCTTCATCCTGCTCGCACGGCTCGGCGGCCGCTTGGCCGACAAGTGGGGTGCCCTGCGCACCGCCCTCTATGCGATCTTCATCCTGACGCCGGTCGTCACGGGCTACGGCCTGGCCGCCACGCCACTTGCGATCATCATCGTCTCGGTGATCGAAGGCGTCGTGCAAGCAGTGACCATCCCCGCTTCACAGGCCAGCATGTCGCATGTCGCACCCGAGGGACGGGCTGCGGCTGCCCAAGGTTTGTCGGGGGCAGCCAACCTCGTCGGGGCTGCAGCAACGGCCTTCGTCAGCCCGTGGATCTACGGCGCACACGGACCCGTCTGGGCCTTCGGCGTCATCTCTTTGGCGATGTTGACGCTGTCACTCGTGGCACAGACCATGGCGCGGCGTCACAGCCTGATCTGACGCGGCTGGGCCGCTCGAGGTCGTCGACCCTCATTTTGGCCCGGGCCGCGAGTGGTTGCGACGATGACGGCTCGGGCCGTGGTTCCCCGTGATGTCAACTGCGGCGGCAAAACTTACGCGCCCCACGGTTTCTTGGCGCGCCGAGGTGCACCTTCTGCACGGTTCTGCGCCGAGATCACCCTGTCGAGTTCCTCTCGCTGGATCGGATCGTGGAGGTTCAAGAGACCTGCGTACCAGCGCAGGCCTCGGGCCGAGCCGACCACCCGCACAGGCACACGGTCGCCGAGGTCGCGGGCGAATTCCGTGGGTACGTCGATGTGCTCGATACCAGCGTCGAACAGTTCGTCTTCCGTTGCGGTGAGTTCGCCCCCCGACATCAGATATGTCTCGGCGTCGACGAAGAACGTGAATTCGATCAGTCGAACCTCGGGGAGGGCTTCGTGGTCGTTCTCCACGAGCGAATAGTCTCACGGAATGTCATCACCGGCCCCATCGTTGCCCAAAGTTCCCCTCTCGGACATCCACCTCTCGGACCCCGAGTTCTGGTTGCGGGATCGCGCGTGGCGCTACGGCGCGTTCAAAACGCTGCGTGACGAGTCGCCCTACCACTTCTTCGAGGAGTGGGAATTTGAGAACTCGCCGATCCCGCGAGGCCCGGGCTACATCGCCCTCACGCGACACGACGACATCTGGCACGTCAGCCGGCAACCCGAACTTTTCTGCAGCGGCAAGGGCGCGAACATCGGCGATCTCACCGTCGAACTGAACGAGTTCTTCGGCTCGATGATCAACATGGACGACCCGAAGCACTTCCGCCTGCGATCGATCGTCTCGCGCGGCTTCGCCCCACGTGAAATCAAGCGCGTCGAAGAGTACGTGGTGACGAAGGCGAGAGAAGTCGTCGACAGCGCGATCGAACGATTCTCGGGCACGGAGTTTGACTTCGTCGAGGAAATCGCCTCCCGTTTCCCACTTGAAATCATCTGCGAGATGATGGGTATCCCGCAAGACGACTACAAGCAGGTCCTCACATGGACGAACACGATCCTGGGCGTCGGTGACCCCGAACTGGTCACCAGCCTCGACGACCTGCTCAATGCGGGCCTCAGCATGTTCAACTACGCACAGGCACTGGGCGAGGATCGCATCAAGAACCCCGTCGACGACATCACTTCGGTGATGATGAATGCCGAAGTCGACGGTCAACGCCTGACTTCCCAGGAATTCGGGTCGTTTTTCATTCTGCTCGTCGTGGCGGGCAACGAGACTACGCGCAACGCCATCAGTCACGGGATGAAGCTCCTCACCGACCATCGTGATCAGCGAAAGATCTGGTTCGGCGATTTTGAGACCCACACCAAATCGGCTGTGGAGGAAATAGTGAGATATTCCACGCCGGTCATTCACTTCCGTCGCACCGTCACGCAAGACACCGACATCAACGGCTTTCCCGTGAAGGAGGGTCAGAAGGTGGTGATGTGGTATCTCGCGGGCAATCGTGATGAGCGCGTGTACCCGAACCCCGACACCTTTGACGTCCGTCGCAACATCCAGCCGCCCCAGGTCGGCTTCGGTGCCGGTGGTCCGCACTTCTGCCTCGGGGCGAACCTCGCACGACGCGAGATCGCGGTCATGTTCGACGAGATCCGCCGTCGTCTGCCCGACATGGAAATCACGGGAGAACCCGCGTATCTGCAGAGCAACTTCATCAACGGCATCAAGCGCATGCCGTGCTCTTTCAAATAGCTCTCAACCGCGCTTCTTTGCGGCCAGACCCGCCAGCACCTCCATGATCAGACGGTGGGCGATGTTCACCGTGCAGTCGGCATGGTCGTAGGCGGGTGCCACCTCCATCACGTCGAAGGCAACGACGGGCGTCTCGAGCGCGAGGCGACGCATTGCGCGCAGCATTTCCACACTTGTTATACCGCCGGGCTCGGGCGTTCCTGTCCCGGGGGCATGGACCGGGTCGAGTGAATCGATGTCGACGCTCACGTAGAGGTGGTCCACGCCGTCCATCGCCTCGGCAATCGCGTCGGTGATGACGGCATCGAGACCACGACGATGCACCTCGTCCATCATGTGCCACTTCATTCCTTGGTCGCCCATCCACTTCCATACGTCGGGACCCGGCCAATAGCCACGCAACCCGATTTGCACGAAGTTCTTCGCAGGTATCGCACCACTTTCGATCAAGCGCCGCATCGGCGTCCCGTGGCTGGCGAGGTTCCCGTCGATCGTGTCGGCGGTATCGGCATGCGCATCGAAGTGCACCATGCCAACTCGACCAAAGCCGTACTTCTCGGCCACCGCGGTCGCCGACGGCCAGGTGATCGTGTGGTCTCCCCCAATGACGATCGGCGTGATGCCGAGATTCACGACCTCGGCGATCTTTTTTTTCACGTTGTCGAGGCTGGCCTCGACCATGCCGTGGGGACAGTGGGCATCGCCGGCGTCGACAACCTCGAGATGATCGAAGATCTCGATGCGAAGGTCGAGATGGTACGTGCCCGACTCGTACGCATTCACCCTCACCCCGCGTGGCCCGAACCGCGCCCCCGGACGATTCGTCGTTCCGAGGTCGAACGGGGCGCCGATAATCGCGGCATCGGGAGCCCACTCGGCGAGCATCCCGGGGTCGGGAACCAAAGGACGCTGCGCGAACGTCAACGTGCTACCGAAGACGTAACCCAACTCCAGTTGCTCGCGGTAGCCGGGCGGCAGTTCTCTCTTCACACCCGCACCCTACCGAGGGTTCTCGGCACACGCAGGTGCGGGCTTTGCGCAGACACGCGCCGCGACACACCCGGGATTCGAATGGAAACGGGAAGGCACAAGGCCTTGCCTTCCCGCCAAGTTCAGACGTGCTTTTTTTCGGCGCAATCCTTGACGAGAGCTACGCCTCCGCGTGACGAGAACGCTCGGGTTAGGAGCAACCGGAAGTCGAACCGCACGACGGGCACGCGTGGCACGAGCCGGCGCGCTGCATCTGAATGCCACACTGCATGCACATCGGTGCATCGCTGAGTTTGGCCGCCGGACGCTGCATACCCACCGCCGGCGAGTCGTCTGTACTCGGCGCCGACGGTGCGAGACCGTACTTCAACTGCGCGGCGAGGTCAGCGGCGGTCGGGACGCTCTTCGGGTCTGCGACAACCTCCGAGCCCATGCTGGTCTCGACAATCGTCTCTTCGACACCGGGCAAGGTCGGCTGCAGACGCTCGTCGCGGCTGAAGATGCCGAGTTCGGCGCGCTCGTCGTAGTTCAGGTACTCGAGTGCGAGGCGACGGAAGAGGTAGTCCATGATCGACGAAGCAATGCGGATGTCCGGATCGTCGGTCATGCCTGCCGGCTCGAAACGCATGTTGGTGAACGCCTCGACGAACGCCCGCAGCGGCACGCCGTACTGCAGGCCGTAACTGATGCTCTTGGCGAAGGCGTCCATGATGCCCGACAGGGTCGAGCCCTGTTTCGACACGGTGAGGAACACCTCACCCGGGCGACCATCTTCGTACTCGCCGATCGTGGCGAAGCCTTTGCAGTCAGCGACACGGAACTCGAACGTGCGACCACGGCGTGAACGGGGCAGCTTCTGGCGCACGGGCTGGGCCACGACGCGCTCGACGATCCGCTCGACGACGCTGGTCGCCGCGGACACTGCAGTCGGTGCGTCGGTCTCATCGTCGGTGGTCTCGTCGTCCTTTTTTGCAGTCGAGAGCGGCTGGGCGACCTTGCAGTTGTCGCGGTAGATCGCCACGGCCTTGAGGCCGAGACGCCAGGACAACTCGTGCAACTCCTCGATCTCCTCGATGGTCGCCTCTTCGGGCATGTTGACCGTCTTTGAGATGGCGCCCGACAGGAACGGCTGCACCGCTCCCATCATGCGGACGTGACCCTCGTAGTGGATCGTGTTGTCACCCATCGAGCACGCGAACACCGGCAGGTGCTCGGCCTTGAGGGCCGGCGCTCCGATGATGCTCTTGTTCGTGTCGATGTAGGCGATGACGTCGTCGACCTGCTGGGGCGTGTAGCCGAGACGGCGCAGGGCACGCGGGATCGTTTGGTTCACGATCGACATCGTGCCGCCACCCACCAACTTCTTGATCTTGACCAGACCAAGGTCGGGCTCGATACCCGTGGTGTCACAGTCCATCATCAGACCGATGGTGCCGGTCGGGGCGAGAACACTGGCCTGGCTGTTGCGTACGCCGTATTCCTCGCCGTCGCGGACTGCCGCTTCCCACGCCTCACGTCCTGCCTGGAGCAGATCGGCCTGTACGACATCGGGATTCTCGATCTCGTACGAGGCGTCGCGGTGCATCCGCAGAACGTTCAACATGTACTTCTCGTTCTCGGCGAAACCAGCGAAGGGCCCCATGCGACTGGCCGTGCGAGCCGAGGTTGCGTACGAGTGGCCGGTCATGAGTGAGGTGATCGACGCCGCCCACGAGCGGCCTTCCTTGCTGTCGTAGGGAAGGCCGAGCGCCATCAGCAATGCGCCAAGGTTGGCGTATCCGATGCCGAGCTGGCGGAACAGGCCGCTGTTCTCGCCGATCTTCTCGGTCGGGTAATCGGCGCGGCCGACGAGGATTTCCTGGGCCGTGAACATCACTTCGACCGAGTGCTTGAACGCCTCGACGTTGAACGTGTCGTTCTCGTCTAGGTACTTGAGCAGGTTCAACGATGCGAGGTTGCAGGCCGAATTGTCGATGTGCATGTACTCCGAACACGGGTTCGAACCGTTGATGCGTCCCGTCGCGTGCGCGGTGTGCCACTTGTTGATCGTGGTGTCGAACTGCAGACCGGGGTCGGCGCATTCCCACGCGGCCGTGGCGATTTCACGCCACAGATCACGGGCGCGCACGGTCCTCACGGTAGAGCCGTCGGTGACAGCCTTCATGTTCCAGTCGCGGTCTTCTATGACGGCGTTCATGAAGTCGTCGGTGATGCGCACCGAGTTGTTCGCGTTCTGGTACTGGATCGAGAACGAGTCGACGCCGTCGAGGTCCATGTCGAAACCGGCGTCGCGCAACACGCGGGCCTTGCGCTCTTCCTTGGCCTTGCACCAGATGAATTCTTCGACGTCGGGGTGGTCGACGTTCAAGATGACCATTTTCGCGGCACGACGCGTCTTGCCACCCGACTTGATGGTGCCCGCACTCGCGTCGGCGCCACGCATGAACGAGACCGGACCCGACGCGGTGCCGCCCCCCTGCAGGTGCTCGTAACTGGAGCGGATGTTCGACAGGTTGATGCCCGAACCCGAGCCACCCTTGAAGATCGTGCCCTCCTCGCGGTACCAGTTGAGAATTCCGGCCATCGTGTCTTCGACGGCGAGGATGAAGCACGCACTCGCCTGCTGGGGCACACCCTTCACACCGATGTTGAACCAAACGGGGCTGTTGAACGCTGCGCGCTGGGTGACGAGGATGAATTTCAACTCGTTGCGGAACGCCTCGGCCTCGTCGGCATCGACGAAATAGCCGCCCTCGATGCCCCAGTCGGCGATCGTGTCGGCCACGCGATCAATGACCTGGCGAAGCGACGTCTCGCGCTCGGGCGTGCCGAGCGTCCCCCGGAAGTACTTCTGGGCAACGATGTTGGTTGCGTTGAGCGACCATGAAGCAGGGATCTCGACGTCGCGCTGCTCGAAGGCAACGGAGCCGTCTTTCCAGTTCGTGATACGGGCGTCGCGCCGCTCCCAAACGACCGTGTCGTACGGGTGCATGGCGGCATCGGTGAAATGACGACGGATACCGATGAACAAACGATCAGGTGCGAGGGACATTTCGTTCCTTCCTTGCTTTCTTCGTGAGAACTTTGTGAGTGTTCCGTGAGTGCGGACTTGGTTTTTATCTTTGGTAATCGATTGCTTGTGACTTGCGTCACCCACGGACTCCGCTAGGAGGGCGCAGTAGACCACCACATCAACAAAGTTGACCCCGACGCCCCGGAGAGGTCTCCAAAGACGCTGGATCCACAACATGTTGTGGTTCTCCGCCCCCGATTGCGGTGCGATCCACAACTGGTTGGGTAATTACAGCATTGTTGTTCACCTTTTGTCAACGATTGTCGCCCGTTGGCCGACACACCGCCGCGGAGGCTCAGGATACGGGGGCGGGCCTGTGTGGGGGAAGTGGAAAACCGTGTGAATTTCCCCGTTTTTCGGGGGATTGCGCTGTGGACGTGTGTGGACGGCGGGCCTCGACAGGGTCAGCCGGCCCTCACCGCCACGGGGATGCCGTTGAGGACGCTGGTCCCCGACACGGGGTCGAAGAGATCTTCGTCGGTGAGCACGTTCGAGTTCACCCCCGCGTATTCGCCGGCAACCGACAGCCGCGTACCGGCCACCGAGTGACCCCAACCGTGCGGCAGCGACACGACGCCCGGTCTGATGTCGTCGGTGATCTCGACAGGCGCGAGCACCTCACCCACGCGGCTGCGCACACGAACCGCTTGACCGGCCGAGATGCCACGCGCATCGGCATCGGTTGGATGCATTTGCAGCGTGCAGCGGGGCTTGCCCTTCACGAGAACCTTGATGTTGTGCATCCACGAGTTGTTCGAACGAATGTGCCGTCGACCAATGAGCATCAACTTGTCGTCATCGACTGCGGTCGCATGCGCCCACAACCGATCGACGTCGGCGAGCAACTGCGGTGGCGCCAGTTCGATACGACCCGACGCGGTTCGGATGACTTCGGGAATGCGCGGACGCAGTGCACCGAGGTCCACACCGTGCGGATTTGCAAGCAACACGTCGAGCGACAAGCCCTCAGGTGCGGCGCCAAACGCATCGCCGTACGGACCCGTGCGCAACATGAAATCGATCATTCGCGCCGGACCCCTTCGGCCCGTCGATGAGAGCGACGCAACGAGCTCCTCGGCGTCGCGCCCGCAGACGTTCGACGAAGGGTCCCGCACCGCGGAACCAACAAGGCTGGCGATTGCCATGTCGTCGGCCACGGCAGGGTCGGCGTTCGCACCCGCACCTTGGGCGATCATGCCGAGCTTGGCGAGTATCTCCCACTCGTCGGGTTGGCCTTCGTCGAGGGGAAGCACGGCGGGGCTGTAGTTCGCAACGTTGCGCACGGCGAACGCGAGGAGAAACACGTCGTAGTGATCGCGCTGTAGGTGCGAGGGCGGCGGGAGAATGACGTCGGCGTGCCGAGTTGTTTCGTTCAGGTAGATGTCGACACTGACCATGAAGTCGAGCGACGCGAGCGCACGGTCGAGTTTTCCGCTGTTCGGATTCGACAGCACGGGATTCCCCGCGAGCGTGACCATTGCGCGGATTTGTCCGTCGCCCGCGGTCAAGATTTCGTCGGCAAGAATCGCGACAGGGAACTCACCCATCAGTTCCGGCAGACCCTTGATGCGCGAATGGCCTTTGCCGTATGCGAAACCCTTGCCACGGCCCGGTTGACCCTTGGTCGTGGCGCCGCCTGCGGCGGGCAGCGTGAAGAGCGAACCACCCTCGCGGTCAAGATTGCCGGTGAGGGTGTTGACCACGTCGACCAACCAAGAAGTCGTCGAACCGAAAGCCGTGGTCGTGGTGCCGATGCGCCCGTAAACCGTTGCCGTGGGTGCCTTGGCGAGTTCGTGCGCAATTCGACGAATTGTCGGCGCACCGATGCCGCATGCACGCTCGACCGCCTCCGGAGCGAAACGTTCCATTGCGGCGCGGATGTCATCGAGACCGTTCAGATGCGGGGCAATGTGCGCACCGACCGACACCAACCCGTCGGCGAAGAGCACATGCGCGATCGCCGCGAGGAACAGCGCGTCGCCGTTCGGAATGATGGGCAGCCACTCGCTCGCCTTCTGTGCGGTTTCACTGCGTCGTGGGTCGACAACGACGACCTTTCCTCCGCGGGCGAGAATCGCCTCGAGGCGACCGGGAAAGTCGGGGGCGGTGCACAGACTGCCGTTCGACGCGTACGGGTTCGCTCCCAGCATGAGGAGATAGTGGGTGTGGTCGATGTCGGGAATCGGCACCGATTGCACCGTGCCGAACATCAACCCGCCGGTGAGTTGCTTCGGCGCCTGGTCGACACTCGAGGCGCTGTAGCGCTGTCGCGTGCCGATTCCCTGCAACGCCACGCGACCAAAAGTCATCGATCCGAGGTTGTGCGCGGAGGGATTCCCCATGTAGGTCGCAATCGCGTCACGACCGTGACGCGTGATGACGTCGCTCAAGCCTCGTTCGACCTCGCGCCAAGCCTCGTCCCATTCGACTTCGACATGGACGCCGTCGCGCTTCACCAACGGCTTGCGGAGACGATCGGGGTCGTCGTGCAATTGTTTGAGCGTGCTTCCTTTCGGGCAGATGTACCCGTGCGAAAAGACGTCGTCGATGTCACCGCGAATGCGCGCGACCGAACCGTTCTTCACGGTGATTTCGAGTCCGCAGCCCGCTTCACAGAGCGGACAGGTGCGCAAGGCCGTGCCGTTTTTCGTGAATCCGTTCATGGTCGCCTTCGCCCCCGCTCTTTCACCGGCCACCTGTAGCCTCGCCGTACTGTGAAGCTGCTCTACTCCTACCACGATTTTCTCGGCCGCGTCGGACGAGAAATCACCCATGACGAGGCCTACGGCGTCGAGCGCCCCACCCCAAATGACCCGCGCGGACCGCGGCCCTGGGTGGGCATGTGCATGGTGGCCAGCATCGACGGTTCGATCGCCGTCGGCGGCAGTTCACGGCCGCTTTCCAGCCCTACCGATCAGGGCGTTTTGCTCGCGCTTCGACGCGTGGCCGACACCGTCCTGGTCGGGGCACAAACCGCCCGCTCCGACGGCTACGGCAAGCCGTCCAAACAAGGCCAGCGCGTGGCGGTGGTGTCCCGCTCGGGCCGTGTCGACACGACGACTCCCCTCTTTACCTCGGGTGCGGGATACCTCGTGACCCCCGAGACAAGCGGGGTGGTCGACTTGTTCTCCGTCGTATCCACGGCGGGCGGACGGTTGCTGCAGCTCGAGGGTGGCGCGCAGTTGAATGCCGCAATGATCGATGCGGACTTGGTCGACGAAATCAACCTCACGATTTCCCCGAACGTCGTGGGCGGCGAATCACCGCGCGTAACGAACGGTGCGCGAGAGTTGCTCCGCCGATTCGTGCTGCAACACGTTCTCGAAGACGACGGGTTCTTGTTCCTCCGCTATTCGCGGGCGTGAAGTTCAATTTTTTTCGAGCAACGCAAGCTCGCGACGGAAGTCGGCGGCCTGGTCGAAGTTCTTGTAGACGCTTGCGAAACGCAGGTACGCAACTTCGTCGAGGCCCCGCAACTGTTCGAGTACGGCGTGACCCACCTGCGCCGAAGTCACCTCGTTGCCAATGGCGCGGAGGATTTCCTCGACTCGATCGGCGAGCGCTTCGATGGTCGCCGCATCGACGGGCCGGCCCTTGGTGGCGGCGCTGACACCTGCGGTGACCTTGGCCCGGTCGAACGGCACCCGTGACCCGCTGCGCTTGGTGACCGTGAGCGAGACCTCTTCGAGGCGTTCGCGGGTGGTGAATCGAAAACCGCACAGCGGGCACTGCCGACGCCGACGGATGGAGGCTCCCTCCTCGGCCACCCGAGAGTCGATGACCTTGGTGTCATCGGAGGCGCACACCGGACAGCGCATCACCCCATCGTAGGGAGGGTTTCCTAGGGGATACGGATCTGTTGGCCGGGCATGAGGCGGGCGCCGTTCAATTCAACGAGACGATCCAAAAACCCCATGACATCACCCCGTGGCGCCAGACGGTGGGCGATGGCCCACAGGGTGTCGCCCTGTACGGCAGTGATCGTGCGCGGCATCTCGACCGCGCCGATGGGACGGGTGTTTTCGGCACCCGCGCCGCGGGCAAAGAGACCAACGGCCACCAGGAGCGCGCAGAATGCCGCCACGGCGACCCGCCGGCGAACATAGACCCTCTGGGGCCGGCGGGGGCGAGCCAACTGTGGGCCAAAACTGGTGGAAGGAATCGTCTGGGTGTTGAAAACAACGGCCATCATCGGGCTCCTTTGGTGGGGGGCGGGTAAACGGTTTGGGTGGGTTGTGGGAACGATAACGAACGGGTGTTCGCTCAAATTACCGAACAGGTGTTCGATTGTCAAGGCCAGGGCGAACAGGTGTTTGATTTGGGGGGCGAACAGGCGTACGCTGGGCATATGGCCGTAGCCCTCACCGCCCGTCAACGGGCCATTCTCGAGTTCATTGACACCAGCATGCGCGATCGGGGCTACCCCCCCTCCGTGCGGGAGATCGGCGAGGCGGTGAGTCTCAACAGCCCGGCAACGGTGCACAATCACCTCGCAACGCTGCAAAAGCTCGGCTACCTGCGACGAGACCCCACCAAGCCCCGCGCCCTCGAGGTGCGCTTCGACTCCAGCATCGGGGTTGCCATGGAACGCCGCCCGGCGCGCCACATACCACTCGTGGGCGATGTCGCCGCGGGCACCGACGTTCTGGCCAACGAGAACGTCGAGGAGTTGATTCCCCTGCCCGTTGACTTCACCGGCGAGGGTGAACTGTTCATGTTGCGCGTGCGCGGCGACTCGATGGTCGAGGCCGGCATTTTCGACGGCGACTACGTGGTCGTGCGCCAGGAGTCGACACCGCGCAACGGCGACATCGTCGTGGCCGGCATTCCCGGCGACGAAGCGACGGTCAAGACTTTCAAGAAGTCCGGGGCGAACATCACGCTCATCCCCGCCAACCCGCGCCTCCAACCCATGGTGTTCCCCGCCGCCGAAGTGTCGGTCTTCGGCAAGGTTGTCACCGTTTTGCGCCGGCTCTAAAGAGCGCCACCGTCAACAACAGACCGATCGCGAGAACGATGCCGGAGGCGATGCGCCACGGCAGACGCAGGGAAAACACGTTCTCACCGATGGCGACAGCCACATCGGGTGAGTCGGCGACCAGTCCGACGATGACTGTTTCGCCCGCGCGACCAGTAAAGCGCGACGTGAGCAACCCGTCGTTGCGACCAAGGTCGTAGCGACGATTCGGGCGCACTTGGGTGACACGGCGCTCGACCCCGTCGGGGGTCGCAACGGCAAAGCCGATCATCGGAATGCCGTGGGGGTTCGTCATTGGGAGACCCGCGTTCGTGCAGTTGGCACTGTCGGGCATCGGCACCGGGCCCTGTTCGATGTAGACGAAGAAATCACCCGAATCACGCAGCGTCACCGGCACACGGCAGCCCGCGCTGATGCGAACCATTCCCGCGGCAGCGTTGCCCGCGCGGCGTGTGCCCTCGGTGAAGAGAGCACCAGCCGCGGCGAGCGTCACAACGAGCATCACGAACGCAAACCACCGCCGCCGCCGCCGCGGCCTTGTTTGCGAAAGACCCTGTGATGGCGGCTGCCGCCGCGACTCGGGGTCGGGTGCCGGAAACGCCGGGACGTCGCTCATCGTCGTGCCGACGCCTCAGATGCTGATGCCGAGGCGCTTGGCCATGAGGGCAATCTTGTCGTCGGGCTGCACGACGGCGATGCGCACATTGTTCGCACCACCTGCCCCGTAGAAGTCGCCCGGCGACACGAGCGTGCCGGCCTCGCGCGCAAGACGCTCGGCAAATGCCCAGCCATCATGTGCATCGAACCAGAGATAGAACCCGCCCGCCGGCATCGCAATGTCGAACCCGGACCACTTCCCCACCACTGCGCGAACGGTCTCGAGGCGACGCAGGTAGCGATCGCGTTGTTCGGCCACGTGCGCGTTGTCGGCCAGAGCGGCAACACCGGCGGCTTGCGCGGGTCCCGGCAGCATCATGCCGACGTGCTTGCGCACCTCTTTCAAATAATCCACGATGTCGTGGTCGCCCGCATAGAAGCCGACCCGAAGACCCGCGAGGTTCGATCGCTTCGACAACGAGTGCACGGCTACCACTCCCTCGAGCGAATACTGAAGTGCCGACGTGGGCGACGTGGTCCAGGTGAATTCGGCGTAGCACTCGTCGCTAAAGACAGGAACCGCGTTCGCTCGACCCCAGGAAACGGCCGCACCGAGGTCGTCGAGGTGGCCTGTTGGATTGCTGGGGCTGTTGACCCACAGCATCAGTGCTCGCGAGGCGTCTTCGGCGGTGATGGCATCGAGGTCCATCGTTCCGTCGGCACGCATCGGCACGGCGACCGCCCGGCAGTTGGCCAACGTCGCTCCCATCTCGTAAGTGGGATAGGCCACCGCGGGGTACAGCACGGTGTCCTTGTCGGGGGTGCGCAGGCGCAGCCAGTGCGGCGTCGTTGCCACGAACTCCTTGCTGCCGATACAGGCGGCAACGTCGGCGGCGGGAACGTCGAGGTCGAAACGGCGCTTCATCCAATCGAGGGCCGCGCGCCGCAACGCGTCACTGCCGATGCTGGCGGGGTAGCCGCGTTCGGTGTTCGAGTTCGAGAGTGCGGCGACCACCGCGGCCAACGGCGGGTCGCACGGAGTACCGATGGAAAGGTCGACCAAGCCACCCTCCATCGCGCGACCATGCGCGGCGAAAGCGTCGAGACGGTCGTAGGGGTACGGCGGCGGGACGAAACCCTTGTTCACCGCAGTCCCCTCGCCCATCCCCGTCACTTTGCCCCACCGCAGACGTAGTCGCGCAATCGACCCACCGACGCGTCAGACAACCTGGCGCGTATGCGGGTGGCCGACTCTTCGTGGCCGATCGAGACGACTTCACCCTCACGGTGCACCATTGCAAGGGCTTCGCCGTTCTCGTAGGGAATCAGCAACTCGACGACCCGCGACAGGGCTCGCAGACGGTCGCTGAGGGTGCGTAGCAACGCATCGAGACCCTCGCCCGTCACGGCGGACACGGCGAGCGAGCCGGGATGATCCGCGATCAGCATCGCGAGGGTAGCGGGCTCGAGGAGGTCGGCTTTGTTGAACACCAGAAGTTCGGGCACACGGTCGGCGTCGATCTCGTCGAGCACCTCGTGGACGGCCTCGATCTGGCCCTGCGGGTCGGCTGCGCCGGCGTCGACGACATGGACGAGAAAGTCGGCCTGACTGGCAACTTCAAGCGTGCTCTTGAACGCCTCGATGAGGCCGTGCGGCAGCCGACGCACGAATCCGACCGTGTCGGTGAGCAACACGGGCTCACCACCCGGCAAGGACAACCGACGTGTCGTGGGGTCGAGCGTCGCGAACAGCCGGTCCTGGACGAGCACACCGGATTCCGTGAGACGGTTCAGCAGGGTCGACTTTCCGGCGTTCGTGTAGCCGACGATGGTCACCGACGACAGCCCGCTGCGCTCGCGGCCCTTGCGCTGGTTTTCACGCGTGCGACCGAGTTCGCGCAATTCACCCTCGAGCTTTGCGATGCGGCGGGTGATGCGGCGGCGGTCGACCTCGAGCTTCGTTTCGCCCGGCCCGCGCGTGCCGATGCCGGCGCCTTGCTGGCTGAAGGCACCCTTGGTGCCGCGCCGCAGTCGCGGTAGGCGGTAACGCAAAAGCGCCAGTTCGACCTGCGCTTTGCCCTCCAGCGTGTGGGCGTTCTGGGCGAAAATGTCGAGGATCACCGCGGTGCGATCGAGCGCCGTGCGACCGAGCAGTTTTTCCAGGTTGTACTGCTGCGCGGGTGACAATTCGTTGTCGAAGACCACGGTGTCGGCATCGACGTCGAGGCAGATGCGGCGCAGCGCTTCGGCCTTGCCCTTGCCGAGGTACCACGCCGGGTCCGGGGCGTCGCGGCGCTGCGTCAGCGTTGCGACGGCGTCGGCACCGGCGGTGTCGACGAGAAGAGCGAGTTCGTCGAGGCTTGCGTCGGTTTCCTCATCACTGTGCGGCGGGAGCGTGACACCCACGAGCACGATGCGCTCGCGGAACGCGCGCTCGATGAGCGTCTGGCTGAGCGCCTCCTGGTAGGGATCGCTCACGCGTCGACCGTCAGCGTGGCCACGAAGGCAGAGGGACCAACGAGAACCGCCTCTCGGGTCGTTCTGTTGATGCGGACACGGGTGTCGCCCCCGTCCATGTGAACGGTGACTTCCTGAACCTCGGCCTTGGCATTCGAGGGCACGAGGCCCCAACTCAGTGCAGCAAAGGCACCCGCACACGCACCCGAACCACACGCCGGGGTGATGCCCACGCCACGCTCGTGGACACGCATCGTGATGGCGTCGTTTTCCGGCCCCGGCGCGACAATCTCGAGGTTGATCTGCGGGACTTTTTCTCCCAGTTCCGTGAGACTGACACCCTCGACGTCGTCCACCCCGACCACCGAGTGCGGGTTGCCCAGCGACAAGTGCGCAACGGGACGGTCGGGATGGCACCCGAGCCTCTCCCATCCCTCCGGGACCGAAAGATCGCCGACGACACCCATCGAGACGCTTGCTTGAATCGTGTTCGTGCCGTCGTCACCGACGACTTCCACGCGGCGCACGCCGGCCTCCGTCGCAACGACGTACGTCACGCCGGGGGGACGACCATCGGATTGGTGGGCTGCCTGGACCAGACATCGAATGCCGTTGCCGCTGATTTCGGCACGGCTGCCGTCGGCGTTGTAGAGAACCATCGCGAGGTGACGCTCGCCGTGGTTCTCGAGGATCAACAACCCGTCGGCACCGACGCCCGAACGTCGGTCGCACCACCGGCGCGCAAGGTCGTCCCACGCCGCGGCCGGGGCGCCCTGGCGAAGGTCATAGACGAGAAAGTCGTTGCCCAGGGCCTGATGCTTCGTGAGGGTCACCTGCACGCTGACACCCTATTGCCCGAAGGCGGCGACAACCGCGGGACTTACCAACGCCACGGGATCCTCGCCCGTGACGTCGATCCACCGGATGCGCGGGTCGCGGCGGTACCAACGCTCTTGTCGCACCGCGAATTGCGTCGTGCGCAACACGATTTCGTCGCGCGCGGCCGAAAGTGACACGCGACCCCCGATGTGGTCGATCATTTCCTTGTAACCCAGGGCTTGCGCCGCGGTTCGCGACATCGGCGGGTCGAGCGCGAGCAACCCGTGCACTTCGTCGACCAGTCCTTCGGCGATCATTTGGTCGACACGCGCCGCGATGCGCCGCGACAGGTCCTCGCGCGACCGGCGGATGCCGATCTGAACCACCCCATTGTCGGGGAACGATGCGGTGCCGGGCCCCGCGTCGCTGAAGCGCACACCACTTCCGAGGCACACCTCGAGTGCGCGAACGATGCGCCGCCGGTTGTTGGGTTCGATCTTCGCCGCCGCGGGTGCATCGAGTTCGACAAGACGCCGGTGCAAACCCTGCGTGTCGCTGTCGGCCTCGAGTTCGGCTCGGATCTCGGGCCACTCCCCCGGGAAGACGAGTTCGTCGATCACTGCGGTGAGATACAGGCCCGTGCCACCAACCAGCAGGGCTCGCCGACCTGCACCGTGGATCGCATCGAGGGCCACACCGGCCGCGGCTTGGAACTGAGTCGCAGTGAAACGCATGGAGGGCTCGACCAGGTCGAGGCAATGGTGCGGTACGCGTCGCTGATCATCGGCGGTCGGCTTCGCGGTACCGACATTCATGCCCCGATACACCTGCATCGCATCGACTGCGACGATGTCGACATCACTGAACTCGGACGCCGCCTGCATCGCCACCGCCGACTTGCCCGAAGCGGTCGGCCCGAGAACCACCACGCGTCGTGGTGCGTCGGCGGGTCGCATTCTCAGGTCGACGCGACGGCCAGTCGCACCTTGTGCGTGGGAGCCGCAGTGACTTCCCGCAGTTCACCCCGCAGAAAGTGGCGGGCTGCGGAGGTGACGAGAACATCGGCATAGCTGCCGACACGAATCGGTTCGGGTGACGGGAAGTGCAGCAGTTTGTTCTGTCGGGTTCGGCCCGTGACAACGCCCTCGTTGCGCTTGCTGACACCCTCGATCACCACCTCTTCGATGCGACCGACGCGACCTTGGTGTTTGATCGCGGCACTGTGTTCGAGCACCACGCGCAATCGCTCGAAGCGTTCGTTGACGATCTTCGGGTCGACGAAGTGATCGTGCATGTCGGCCGCCTCGGTGCCGGGACGCGGCGAGAACTCGAATTCGTAGGCCGAGTCGAAACACGCCTCGGCTGCCACCGCCATGGTCTGCTGGAAATCGGCCTCGGTCTCACCGGGGAACCCAACGATGATGTCGCTCGTCACGGCAAGGTCGGGAACGACCCGGCGCGCCTCGGCGAGCCGCTCGAGGTAGCGCTCGGCGGAATATCCGCGGTGCATCGCCGCCAGGACCGGGTTGCTGCCTGACTGGAGCGGATAGTGCAGGTGCTCGCACACGGATGCCGTGGTGGCCATGGCCGCGAAAGTTTCGGGGCGCATGTCCTTTGGGTGCGGGCTGGTGAAGCGCACGCGGCGGATGCCGTCGACCGAACCGACGGCCCGGAGAAGTTCGGCAAACATCGGCCGCAACTTTGCGTCCGCCCCTGAGCGCCGCATGTCGATTGCAAGATCCCGACCATATGAGTTCACGTTCTGTCCCAACAGGGTGACCTCGGTGACCCCCTGCGACGCGAGCACACGAACCTCGTCGACGATTTCTGCGAATGGACGCGACATTTCGCGACCGCGAACCGCCGGCACAATGCAGAATGCGCACGTGTTGTCGCATCCGATCTGGATGGTGACCCATGCGTTGTACGTTGTTTCACGTCGTGCGGGCAGCGCACTCGGGAACATTGCATGGTCGTCGACGACTGCCTCGTCGAGAATTTCCACGATCGGGCCCTTGGTGCGGGACTCACGCAGTAGTTCGGCTGCACGGTGCACGTTGTGCGTTCCCATGACAACGTCAACCCAGCCGGCCTTCTGCAGCACGATGTCCTTGTCTTTTTGCGAGAGGCAACCCGACACAACGATCTGGCGTCCCGGCGACTCGTCCTTCCACGACTTCAGCCAACCCAACTGGCCATAAAGCCGCATGTCGGCATTTTCGCGAATGCAACAGGTGTTCACCACGATCACATCGGCGTCATCGTCGCCCGCAGCACGGGCGTAGCCATCGGCCTCGAGCAGACCCGCGATTCGCTCGGAGTCGTGCTCGTTCATTTGACACCCGTGGGTGCGTACGACGTATTTGCCTGCCATCTTGAAAATCAGGCTACCGAGCAGCACACAGCCCGGGCCGTCGGGCCCGGGCCGCGATGTTCCCGCACAGACAGTGGCGTGCAGCCGGGGAGAGGACTTGTGGCGTCAGTCGAGGTCGATGGGTTCGTCGTCGGCCGGGGTGAATTCGGCACCGCCGTTCAGACCCGCCTGGTTGCGGATCTTTTCGGAGATTTCCATCATGATTTCGGGATTGTCGGTGAGGAACGACTTGGCGTTCTCGCGCCCCTGGCCGAGTTGTTCGCCCTCGTAGGTGAACCAAGCACCCGACTTCTTGGCGATCCCCATCTCGACTGCCAAGTCGAGCAGCGCACCTTCGCGGCTGATGCCCTTGCCGTACATGATGTCGAACTCGGCCTGGCGGAAAGGTGGCGAGACCTTGTTCTTCACCACCTTGACGCGCGTGCGGTTGCCCACCACTTCGGCTCCGTCCTTGATCGACTCGATGCGACGGATGTCGAGACGCACCGACGAGTAGAACTTGAGCGCACGCCCGCCGGGCGTTGTTTCGGGCGAACCGAACATGACACCGATCTTTTCGCGCAACTGGTTGATGAAGATCGCAATCGTGTTTGTCTTGTTCAGATTGGCCGTGATTTTGCGCAACGCTTGGCTCATGAGGCGGGCCTGTAGACCCACGTGGCTGTCGCCCATTTCACCTTCGATTTCGGCACGCGGTGTGAGTGCCGCAACCGAGTCGATGACGACGACGTCGAGCGCACCCGAGCGGATGAGCATGTCGGCGATTTCGAGCGCCTGTTCACCGGTATCCGGCTGCGAAATCAGCAACTGGTCGATGTCGACACCGATGGAGCGGGCATAGATGGGGTCCATCGCGTGTTCGGCGTCGATGTAGGCGCAGACGCCGCCGTTGCGCTGGGCCTCGGCGACGACGTGCATCGCGAGGGTGGACTTTCCCGAGGATTCGGGACCGTAGATCTCGACCACGCGGCCGCGGGGCAGGCCGCCCACGCCGAGGGCGATGTCGAGCGGGATCGCTCCGGTGCTGATGGACTCGATCGCCATGCCGGTTTTCTCGCCCATGCGCATGATCGAGCCCTTGCCGAACTGCTTGTCGATTTGGGCCAGAGCCGCGTCGAGGGCTTTGTCGCGGTCGCCCGCGTTGTTCGAGTTGTTCACGATGTCGCCGGAGCGGTTGCTTGCTGAGCTGGCCATGATGTGCCCGTCTTTCTGTGTTTGTTTCGCTGGAATTGACTCTGGAACGGCCCCGAGGGGCGACGGTGGGACTTGTTGAGTGTGTGCGGACCCTACGGAGAGGGTGTTGCACGGGGCTGTTCGAACACCCGTACTGTAGTTACGAACAGGTGTTCGGGTCAAGCATTTGGGGGGCGGCCGTAGCGACCCGGCGATCGGGCTGGGGAGCCCCCCAGAGAGCTCAACCGCCGGCCCGACCCGCGCGGGGCCTGCGGGAGGGGCCCGGTCACCTCAGCGTGTGAGGTCCGCCACGAAGTCGTTGAAGACTTCCGCGTAGTGCATCGCGTCGGCTTCGGTGTGCATCATCGAGATCAACCACTGCTCGTCGAGACCGGGCGGCAACAGGACTCCCCTGTTGATGCCATGGATCCACTGCGCGAAAGCCAGGTCGAAATCGGTCGCCTTGTAATCACGGTAGTTACGAATCTGCTGCGGGGCCCACGTAATGCAGCCCTTCGCACCGAACCGCACGGTGTGTGCCGGTAGACCCGCTTGATCGATGACCGACTGACACTCGGCAAGCAGGCGTGTGTTGCGGGCAATCACGTCGTCGGTCGCGACGGGCGTGCACACCTCCGACAACACGGCCTGCGCTGCGGCCATTACCAATGGATTGCCGTTGTAGGTACCGAGATGGATGACCTTGCCTTGAGTGATCACGTCCATGTACTCGGCCTTGCCACCGAATGCGCCGAGTGGCAAACCCCCACCGATGCTCTTGGCGAGCGCAACCAGATCCGGCTGTACGCCGAGTACACCGGTCGCACCTGCCCAACCCGCGGTGATACCCGTCTTCACCTCGTCGAAAATGAGCAGCGTCCCGTGGCGTTGCGTGATCTCGCGCACCTGCTGCAGGTAGCCCGACTGCGGCAGGCAGATGCCGATGTTCTCCATCACGGGCTCGACGATGAAACACGCGACGTCGTTGTTGGCGAGAGCACGCTCGAGCGCCGCGGCATCGTTGTACGGCACGACGATCGTGTCACCCAGAACCGCCCGCGTGACGCCGGCGGTTGAGGGAACCGGAATCGGCGCGTCGGCCGGACCTGCCTTGTCGAGCGGCGGCTTCATCGAAATCATCACCTCGTCGTGATGGCCGTGGTACCCGCCTTCGACCTTCACGATCTTGTCACGACCGGTCACACCTCGTGCCACACGGATTGCGTCCATCGTGGCCTCGGTGCCCGAGTTCGTGAACCGCCACATCGGCAATCCGTAGCGTTCGCCCAACAGTTCGGCGACGACGGCGTTGAGTTCGCACGGCGTCACGAAGAGGGTGCCGTTGGCCAACTGCGCATCGACAGCGGCGCGCACGGCAGGGTTGCCGTGACCCGAGAACAAAGCACCGAAGCCCATGTCAAAGTCGACGTAGCGGTTGCCGTCGACGTCTTCCATGGAGGCGCCCTCCGACCGGCGCACCACGATGGGGTACGGGTCGTAGGCCTGGAAGCTGGAGGGCACACCCAGCGGCAGCACTCTGCGCGCCCGTGCGTTGGCCTTCTGCGAGCCGGGGGTGCGCTGTGCGTAGACCTGCAACTCGGTCGCAGTGATCTCTTTGGCCCGTTCAACGAGCCGCTCCTGGTCGGGGCGCACCCGAGATTTCGATTGCAACGTTGTGTTCGTCGCGTTCATATCGTTCTCCGCCGAATTTCTCCCTTGGAAGACTACCAGGCAAAGGAATGGCGCGCGACGGGACCAAAAAGGTGCATGAACCGTCGCCTTTCGGCGAAAGTCTGCGTCATTCGTAGAAGTCTGCGCGTTGGTTTTCTGGGAGCGGGCGCAGCCGCGGGTAGTACGGATGGCGCAGCGGGTCGCCCGGCTTCAACTGCAACTGCAACCCCGGGGTACGTGGCGCGGTGGGTCGCGTCGGCGGGCGGGAAGCGAACACGACGTCCTCGCCGAACACACGTACCGACAGCGTGCGGCGTTTGCGCCCCTGACTGGTCGGGCCGCCACCGTGCAGCACTCCCGGATGGAACACGATGACGTCGCCCGGGGTGATGTCCCACGAGCGGATGTCCCACCGCGAACGATCGCCTTCGATGTCGGGAAGGCGCGGAAAGCCCTCGCCGTAGAACGGCAACGTCGGGTCCTCCCCTGCACGTGGCGGGTCGAACCCGTCGTACAGCGGACCGCGGTGCGAACCCGCGACGTATTCGAGGCATTCGTGCTTGGGTACCGGGTCGATCGTGATCCACATCGAGGCGATCTGAGTTCCCGCGACAGGCCAGTACGTGAGGTCCTGGTGCCATGGCGTGCGCTTGCAGTTTCCGGCGTCTTTCACGAACACGTGGTCGAACAACAGCCACACTCGGGGGGAACCGATCAGTCGGCCGAGGATGTCGGCGATCGGCGAGTCGTAGGTCAGGCGCTGGAACTCGGGCGTCAGGTCCCAGTTTCGTACGGTGTCGACGAAGGCACCTTCTTCACCCGCGAAGAACATTTGCTTGCGGCTCGAATTGTTCATGATGCGACTGATGCCCATCTCCACCAGTTGCAGCCACAGGGGATGAATCAACTGCTCGAAAAAGACCACGCCATCAGTCCGGAACTGCTCGACCGCCTCGGGCGTAATCCGTGACTCCCAGTCGATTTCCTGCGCCTCCATACGCACCCCCCGAACGCGAAAATACCGTGCCTGCACACCTCGTGGTTCCGGGGCTTCTTGCGGTTGGCAATGCCCACCCTTCATGGCACACTTTTCATTCTTGGTGGGCGTAGCTCAGCCTGGTTAGAGCGTCAGGTTGTGGCCCTGAAGGCCGGGGGTTCAAGTCCCCTCGCTCACCCCAAACGGGAACCCGATCGGCGCTTCGCCGGTCGGGTTCTCTGCTTTCGGGAGAAACCGCTCGCTGCTCTCTTTATTTGTTTCCCGCTCGCGTGTCGTATAGTTCTCGCGTCGCGCCTCTAGCTCAACGGCAGAGCAACGGACTCTTAATCCGCAGGTTCTGGGTTCGAATCCCAGGGGGCGCACTTGTCGCGTGTTGATACGGCTGTGTCGGATCACGACAACATCATTTCTTGATTGTTGTTGTCGTCGACTTCTCCGTCGTCGTCGGTGCCTTCACCGAATGTGCAGCGAGCCGATTGGGTGAACCGACGACTGACGTTGGGCATCTTTCTTGCGGCTGCGGGCCGTGGCGGCGCGGAGTGGGTGCGCAAGCGCCGGAAGCGCCCCGTCAGCAGTTACCGGCGAACGACCACCGTCGTGCCGATGTAGTCCCACACGGCCTGCCGACGCGGTGTGGCCCACAACATGACGAGCGAGGCAAGGGTGACGAC